>JAHYZZ010000009.1:64130-78428 GCA_019424135.1 Lachnospiraceae bacterium | reverse complement strand
GGATTCCGTACATCTCACGAGATTCAGAAGATCGAGACATGGGATTACGAAGATCTGAAAGACTTGGTAGATATGGATGCGATTGATGAATTCAGAAATCACGCACTGAACCCGAATCACCCATGCCAGAGAGGATCCGCACAGAACCCGGATATCTTCTTCCAGGCAAGAGAGGCATGCAATCCATATTATGATGCAATGCCGGGAATCGTTCAGGAATACATGGACAAGATTAACGAAAAGATCGGCACAAATTACAAGTTGTTTAACTACTATGGTGCAGAAGATGCAGAGAAAGTCATTGTTGCTATGGGATCTGTCTGTGATACGATCGAGGAGACTATTGATTATCTGATGGCAGCAGGCGAGAAAGTGGGCGTTGTAAAAGTACGTCTGTACAGACCGTTCTGTGCACAGGCATTGATTGATGCAATTCCGGATACGGTAAAATATATCAATGTTCTTGACAGAACAAAAGAGCCAGGAGCTCAGGGAGAGCCTCTGTATCTGGATGTTGTATCCGCTCTGAAGGGCTCTAAGTTCGATGGTGTTCCGGTAAACAGTGGACGTTACGGACTGGGATCTAAGGATACCACACCTGCACAGATCGTTGCAGTATTTAACAATACAGAAAAAGACAGATTTACTATCGGTATCGAAGATGATGTGACGAACCTGTCTCTGAAGACAGGTCCGGCTTTGGTTACCACACCAGAAGGAACCATCAACTGTAAATTCTGGGGTCTTGGCGCTGACGGTACAGTCGGAGCAAACAAGAACTCCATTAAGATCATCGGTGACAACACTGACATGTACGCACAGGCATACTTCGACTATGATTCTAAGAAGTCCGGCGGTGTTACGATGTCCCACCTTCGTTTTGGTAAATCACCGATCAAGTCCACATACCTGATCCATCAGGCAAACTTTGTAGCCTGCCATAATCCGTCTTATGTAAATAAGTATAATATGGTTCAGGAACTGGTAGATGGAGGAACCTTCCTTTTGAACTGTCCATGGGATATGGAAGGTCTTGAGAAACATCTTCCGGGACAGGTAAAGGCTTATATTGCAGATCATAATATCAAGTTCTATACCATTGACGGTATCAAGATTGGTAAGGAGATCGGACTTGGAGGACGTATCAATACTGTGCTTCAGTCTGCATTCTTCAAGCTGGCAGCCATCATTCCGGAAGAGGAAGCCATTGATCTGATGAAAAAGGCTGCAAAGGCTACTTATGGAAGAAAGGGCGACAAGATCGTACAGATGAATTATGACGCCATTGATGCCGGAGCAAAACAGGTACATGAAGTAGAAGTTCCGGAATCCTGGAAGTCTTGTCAGGATGAAGGCCTGTTTACACCGGAAGTAAAAGGCGGCAGAGAAGATGTTGTAGATTTTGTTAAAAATATTCAGACGAAGGTAAATTCTCAGGAAGGAAACAGCCTGCCGGTATCTGCATTTAAGGATTATGTAGACGGTTCTACGCCGTCTGGTTCTTCCGCATATGAGAAACGAGGTATTGCGGTAGATATTCCAGTATGGAAACCGGAAAACTGTATTCAGTGTAATCGTTGTGCATACGTTTGTCCGCATGCTGTCATCCGCCCGGTAGCGTTGACAGAAGAAGAGTATGCAAATGCACCGGAAGGAATGGAAGCTATCGACATGATCGGTATGCCGGGAATGAAGTTCTCCATGACAGTATCCGCGTATGATTGTACCGGATGTGGTTCCTGTGCAAATGTATGTCCGGGCAAGAAGGGTGAAAAAGCTCTTGTTATGGGCAACATGGAAGAAAATGCAGGAAAACAGGATTTCTTCGATTATGGAAGAGAGATTGAAGTTAAACCGGAAGTTGTTGCAAAATTCAAACCAGAGACTGTAAAGGGAAGCCAGTTCAAACAGCCGCTTCTTGAGTTCTCCGGGGCATGTGCCGGATGTGGAGAGACTCCATATGCGAAACTGGTGACTCAGTTGTTCGGAGACAGAATGTATATTGCAAACGCAACAGGATGTTCCTCTATCTGGGGTAACTCTTCACCATCTACACCATATACTGTAAATCCGAAGGGACAGGGTCCGGCATGGTCTAACTCTCTGTTTGAGGACAATGCAGAGTTTGGTTATGGTATGTTGCTTGCTCAGAAAGCAATCAGAAAGAGACTGAAAGAGGAAGTAGAAAATATTGCGGCATCTGATAAAGCTTCAGCAGAAGTAAAAGAGGCATGTCAGGAGTATCTGGATACCTTCAATTGTGGCGCAAGTAACGGAGATGCTTCCGATAAATTAGTTGCCGCTCTGGAAGGATGCGACTGCGACCTGTGCAAGGATGTTGTAAAGAACAAAGACTTCCTGGCTAAGAAATCTCAGTGGATCTTCGGTGGAGACGGATGGGCTTATGATATCGGCTTCGGCGGTGTAGATCATGTACTTGCAAGCGGAGAGGATATCAATATCATGGTATTTGATACTGAGGTTTACTCTAACACTGGCGGACAGTCCTCTAAGTCAACGAAGACAGGTGCTACCGCCCAGTTTGCTGCAAACGGTAAAGAGACCAAGAAGAAAGATCTGGCAGGCATCGCTATGAGCTATGGCTATGTATACGTAGCACAGATCGCTATGGGTGCAGACTTTAACCAGACCGTAAAAGCAATTGCAGAGGCAGAGGCATATCCAGGTCCGTCACTGATCATCGCATACGCTCCGTGTATTAACCATGGTATCAAGAAGGGTATGAGCAAAGCTCAGACTGAGGAGCAGCTGGCAGTAGAATGTGGATACTGGAACAACTTCCGTTTCAATCCTGCAGCAGAAGGTGCAAAATTCACACTGGACAGCAAGGAGCCAAAACAGGAAGAATATCAGGGATTCCTGGATGGAGAGGTTCGTTACAATGCTCTGAAGAGAGCAGATCCGGAAAGAGCAGCAAAACTCTTCGCAAAGAACGAAAGAGAGGCTATGGACAGATATGCATATCTGAAGAAGCTGGTAACTCTGTACGGAGAAGAATAAAAGAACAAGTTTACAAAAAGGACAGGCATTTGGCCTGTCCTTTTTTGTAAGATTTATATTCCTTATTGACATTTCTTCTTAAAAATGTCAAAATGGATTAAATACATCATGAAGAACCAGATAGAGGTGCGGGCTTCATCAGTACAAAAAAGCTTATGTCCCGGAGAGACAGCTTTGATGGAAAGGGGAGACCGCCGAAGAAGAAAAGGAATTTCCGGTTCCTGTTTTTCTGGGACGCAGTCAGAAAATGCTGCGGACTGTCACATATGTGGAGCGCTATCAGGGATAAGAATCATAAAGAAGACGAGTGAAGAAGACCAGAAAAGATGATTATGCCGTGAACGCGCCGAAAAGAGTGTTGTTCATGGCATTGTTATTTTATCAAGTAAAGAGAGGAAGAACTAGTTATGAGAGGGAAAAAGAAAGTTGTATGGGGAATATCTTCCCTTCTATTTGTTCTGGTATTTGCTGGAATGAATGTATTTGCAGCGGACGAAGCAGTAGAGTATGTGCCGGATATGTACGCCACCTTCTGGTCGTTGATTCCGC
The DNA here is from genome assembly GCA_019424135.1 of Lachnospiraceae bacterium. Taxonomy (GTDB): domain Bacteria; phylum Bacillota; class Clostridia; order Lachnospirales; family Lachnospiraceae; genus Merdimonas. Next base: position 74,858 of record JAHYZZ010000009.1, on the reverse strand, counting down.
CGTTGGTTGCAATCATCTTGGCATTAATCACAAAGGAAGTATACAGCTCTTTGTTTATCGGGATTCTGATTGGCGGGGTATTTTATTCAGGATTTCATTTTGAAAAAACCATTACTCATGTATTCCAGGATGGGGTTGTTGGTGTACTTTCTGACAGTTATAACGTAGGAATTCTGGTGTTTCTGGTCATCTTGGGTATTATGGTCTGTATGATGAACAAGGCTGGAGGATCTGCAGCATTTGGAAGATGGGCGAGCGTACATATTAAAAGCCGTGTTGGTGCTCAGCTTGCGACCATCCTGCTAGGTGTACTGATTTTTATTGACGATTATTTTAACTGCCTTACAGTAGGAAGTGTTATGCGTCCGGTAACTGATAAGCATAACATATCTCGTGCGAAGCTTGCTTATCTGATCGATGCTACGGCGGCGCCTGTATGCATCATTGCTCCTATCTCTTCCTGGGCGGCAGCCGTGACCGGATTTGTGGAAGGAGAGGACGGTTTCTCTATTTTTATCCGTGCGATTCCTTATAACTATTATGCATTGTTGACGATTACGATGATGCTGACGTTGGTGTTGTTGAAGGTAGAATATGGTCCGATGAAACTTCACGAAGACAATGCAAAGAAGGGCGATCTTTATACAACGCCTGATCGTCCATATGCAGAGATGGAAGAGGAGATGAATGATTCTAAGGGAGCTGTGATCGATCTGGTATTCCCAATCCTGGTATTGATTGTTTGCTGTATTATCGGAATGATTTATACAGGCGGCTTTTTTTCGGGAGTAGGAATTATTGAGGCCTTTTCCAACAGTGATGCCTCGGTAGGACTGATGTTTGGAAGCTTTTTTGCTTTCGTGTTTACGGCTGTATTTTATGCAGTTCGCAAGGTTTTGAACTTTAATGAGACGATGGCCTGTGTTCCAGAAGGATTTAAGGCCATGGTGCCTGCAATTCTGATCCTGACATTTGCCTGGACGCTGAAAGCAATGACAGACAGCCTGGGAGCTGCAGAATATGTGGCGGGAATTGTGGAGTCTGCGGCAGGTGGGTTTTTGCATCTTCTGCCGGCGATTATCTTTGTGGTAGGATGCTTTTTATCCTTTGCGACGGGAACATCCTGGGGAACCTTTGGAATTTTGATTCCGATTGTAGTTGCAGTGTTCCAGGGGACCAACGAAACGATGATGATTATGTCCATTTCCGCATGTATGGCAGGTGCTGTCTGCGGCGACCATTGTTCTCCAATTTCAGATACGACGATCATGTCGTCTGCCGGTGCACAGTGTAATCACGTCAATCACGTGACGACCCAGCTTCCCTATGCAGTCACATGTGCGGTAGTATCCTTTGTCACTTATGTGATTGCCGGGTTTGTGCAAAATCCCTTTGTTTGTCTGCCGATTGGTATTGTGCTGATGATTGGAACACTTGTAGTGATTAAAAAAATGAATGCATAACAACGAAAGAATCTGTGAAAAATAATGGAAGAAACACAAAGAACGACATGGATAAGGCCGTGCCGTTCTTTTTATTGCAGGCAGGATTGAAAAGCGTTATAATATGTGGAAATGGGTGAGTCACATAGAAGAAAGGAGTCATACGGAAAGGCTATGAATGTAAAGAATATCAAGTCTTATGAAATCATTCAGCAGGAAGAGTTGAGAGGGATTCAGTCCCGGGGATATCTGCTTAAACATAAGAAGAGCGGAGCCCGGGTTCTTTTAATAGAAAACAACGATGACAACAAGGTGTTTTGCATCGGGTTTCGGACACCGCCGGCAGACAGCACAGGAGTTCCGCACATTATGGAGCATTCCGTCTTGTGCGGATCGAAAAATTTTCCAGCGAAGGATCCTTTTGTAGAATTGGTAAAAGGATCTTTAAACACATTTCTAAACGCAATGACTTATCCGGATAAGACGGTATATCCGGTGGCCAGTTGTAATGATAAAGATTTTCAGAATTTGATGCACGTATATATGGATGCGGTGCTATATCCAAATATTTATGAGCATGAGGAAATTTTCCGCCAGGAGGGATGGAACTATAAACTGGATTCTAAAGAGGGGAAGCTCCAGTATAATGGGGTTGTTTATAATGAGATGAAAGGAGCATTTTCCTCACCGGAGAGCGTGCTTGACCGAGTGGTTCTTAACACGTTATTTCCGGATACTTCTTATGCCAATGAGTCGGGAGGAGATCCGGAATGCATCCCTGATTTGACCTATGAACAGTTTTTGGATTTCCATCGGAAATATTATCATCCGTCGAACAGTTACATCTACCTGTATGGAGATATGGATATGGAAGAAAAGCTGGACTGGTTAGATCGTGAGTACTTAAGTCATTTTGAAGAAACGGAAGTGGATTCCGCAATCCGCATCCAGAAACCATTCCAGAAAATGATAGAAAAAGAGCTTCCATATTCCATAGCAAGCGATGAATCTGAGGAGGATAATACCTATCTTTCTTATAATAAAGTAATCGGGACAAGTCTGGACCGGGAGCTTTACCTGGCATTCCAGATCTTGGACTATGCACTTTTGTCGGCGCCGGGAGCACCGCTGAAAAAAGCGCTGACAGAGGCGGGGATTGGAAAGGATATTATGGGATCCTATGATAATGGAATCTTGCAGCCTGTGTTTTCTGTGATTGCCAAAAATGCGAACCTGGATCAGAAAGAGGCTTTTGTGGAAAAGATTGAAGAGGTGCTAAAAGATATTGTAGAAAACGGAATGGATAAAAAGGCGCTGGAAGCCGGAATTAATTATCATGAGTTCCGTTACCGGGAAGCTGATTTTGGCAGTTACCCGAAGGGGCTGATGTATGGCCTTCAAATCTTGGACAGTTGGCTGTATGATGACAAGAAGCCGTTTATTCATATCGAGGCGCTGGACACTTTTGAATATTTGAAGAAGCAGGTGGGGACCGGATATTATGAGGATTTAATTCGCCGTTATATTCTGGAAAATCCACACGGAGCCATTGTAGCAGTGTGCCCGGAAAAAGGACGGACGGCTCGCATGGACCGGGAACTTTCCAGGAGACTGGAAGATTATAAAGAAAGTTTAAGCAAAGAAGCACAAGAAGAGTTGGTTTCCCGGACGAAAGCGCTGGAGTTTTATCAGAGTGAGGAGGACAGTTCGGAGGATCTGGAAAAAATTCCGGTGCTGGAGAGGGAAGATATTTCCCGTGAGATCGCGCCAATCTATAATGAAGAAAGAACCGTGGATGGTGTCCCGATGGTGTTCCATGAAATTGAGACGAACGGGATTGCTTATCTGGATCTTCTGTTTGACATATCGGGCGTGTCAGAAGAACTGTTGCCCTATGTGGGAATTTTGCAGGCGGTGCTGGGTGTGATCGACACCACACATTTTGAATATGGGGAATTATTTAACGAGATTAATGTGCATACAGGAGGTATCGGAACTTCACTGGAGCTGTATCCAGATGTGACAAAAGTTAAGGAAAAAGAATTTAAAGCTACGTTTGAAATCAAAGCAAAGGCCTTGTATGATAAGCTGCCGGTGGCTTTTAAGATGATAGGAGAGATCCTGACAGAGTCGAAGCTTTCCGATGACCAGCGTCTTTTGGAGATTTTGGAGATGACAAAATCCAGGCTTTTAATGCGCTTCCAGTCTGCCGGACATACAACGGCAGTGCTGCGTGCCTTGGCGTATGCCTCCCCGTCGGCACGGCTTAAGGATCTGACCGGAGGCATTGAATTTTACAGAGTGATCAATCGAATTACGGAGAATTTTGAGGAAGAAAAGGAAGATTTGATCCGGAAGTTAGAGGATCTTGTAGTCCGTCTGTTCCGGGCGGATAATATGATGATCAGTTATACCGCAACACAGAAGGGGCTAAGTGGCCTGGATTTACTTGTGGACGGCTTGAAACAGAAGTTGTTTACGGATCCGGTGGAAGACGCCGTCTGTGTCCTTCATTGTGAGAAAAAAAATGAAGCTTTTAAGACTGCATCCAAGGTACAGTATGTGGCAAGGACCGGCAATTTTATTGACCATGGTGCATCTTATACTGGGGCACTCCAGATATTGAAAGTGATCTTAAGTTATGATTATTTGTGGCAGAACATCAGGGTGAAAGGCGGCGCATATGGATGCATGAGTAACTTTAACCGGATCGGTGAGGGGTATTTTGTTTCCTACCGTGATCCAAATTTGAAACGTACCATGGAGGTTTATGAAGGTATTACAGACTATCTTAAGAAGTTTACTGTAAGCAAGAGGGATATGACCAAATACATCATTGGGACTATCAGCAATATTGATCACCCCATGACGCCTGCGGCCAAAGGAGAACGGTCCATGAACCTGTACATGAACCATGTAAGCCCTGAGATGATCCGTAAAGAACGCCTGGAGATTTTGGAAGCCCAACAGGAAGATATCAGGGCCCTGGCAGACGTAGTTGAAGCCATTCTGGCGGCGGATCAGCTGTGTGTGATCGGTAGCGAAGAAAAGATAGACGCAGAGAAAGAAATGTTTAATGCTTTGACAAGGTTTTAACAGGGGACGTAGACCTTTTGCAAAATACCCCGGGGTATTTTGCAAAAGGTCTACGTCCTGATTGGAGGAGAAGGTATGAAAAAGGATTACAAATCTGGTTTTGTTACGTTGATCGGGCGGCCAAATGTGGGAAAATCTACACTGATGAATTATCTGATCGGACAGAAAATCGCTATTACATCCAACAAGCCCCAGACTACCAGAAACCGGATCCAGACAATTTTGACTACTGAAGAAGGACAGATTGTCTTTGTGGATACACCTGGTATACATAAGGCAAAGAACAAGCTGGGCGAGTACATGGTAAATGTAGCGGAGCGTACGCTAAAGGAAGTAGATGTGGTGCTGTGGTTGGTAGAACCGACTACGTTTATCGGTGCCGGAGAGCAACATATCGCCGCACAGCTTAAAAAGGTGAAGACACCGGTGATCCTTGTGATCAATAAGATTGACAGTGTGAAGAAAGAGGAGATTCTTCCGGTAATTGCGGCTTATAAGGATGTCTGTAATTTTGCAGAGATTGTTCCAGTGTCGGCGCGCAGCGGGGATAATACAGATATTTTGGTGCAGGAGATCATGAAGTATCTGCCCTATGGACCTCAGTTTTATGATGAAGATACGGTGACGGATCAGCCGGAGCGTCAGATTGTGGCGGAATTGATCCGGGAAAAAGCGCTGCATTGTCTGCAGGAAGAAATTCCCCATGGCATTGCCGTTGCTATTGAACGGATGCAGAAAAAAAATAAAATCATGCACATTGATGCAACGATTATCTGTGAAAGGGATTCTCACAAGGGGATAATTATTGGTAAACAAGGAAATATGTTGAAAAAAATCGGGAGTACGGCCCGGTATGAAATTGAAAAAATGCTGAATTGCCAGGTAAATCTAAAACTTTGGGTTAAAGTGAAAAAGGACTGGCGAGACAGCGAATTCCTAATGAAAAATTTTGGATATCGAGAGGAAGAATAAAATGGCGGCTCCATGGGAGAACCTATCCTAAAGAAAATAACATAGGATGAGGTGATTTTTGTGGAGACAGGATACTGGAAGAGGTTTCTAAAAACAGGGAAGATTATGGATTATCTGTATTATCGGGGATTAGTGACCTGCAAAGAGATCATGGAACGCTATGAAGGAGAAGCTTGCGTTGAATCAGATTACAGTAACTGGGATGGTGCTGACAGCGGCACCGATCGGAGAATATGATAAACGAGTCGTTATCCTGACAAAGGAGAGAGGAAAGATATCTGCCTTTGCAAGAGGAGCAAGAAGAGCGGGAAATATGCTGATGGGAGTGACGGAGCCCTTTGCCTTCGGAACCTTTGCAATCTATGAGGGGCGGACATCCTATACATTGATGTCGGCCTCTATTTCTAATTATTTTTCTGAACTTCGGATGGATATGGAAGGCGCGTATTATGGATTTTATTTCATGGATCTGGCTGGCTATTATGCAAGAGAGGGAAATGATGAGACACAGCTTTTAAAGCTTTTATATCAGACATTTAGAGCTCTTTTAAACCCACATATTCCCAATCGTTTGATTCGCTATGTTTACGAAATAAAGGTAGTGACAGTGAATGGAGAAGGGCCACAGGTGTTTGCCTGCATGTCCTGTGGAAAAACAGATGGTTCCTGGTACTTCAGCGTACGCCGCGGAGGGGTACTTTGTGAAGAATGTGGAAAGTATGAAAAGGACGGAATTCTCCTGCTTTCTTCTACAGCATATACGCTGCAGTACATAGTGGCATCGTCCATTGAAAAACTGTATACATTTGTAGTAACAGACGAAGTCATGGATCAGCTCGAGCGCGTCACAAGAGATTATCTTGGAAAATATGTTGAGAAACGCTTTAAATCATTGGAAATACTGGAAACAATTGTGCGATAATACTTGAAAACAGGCAGGGCACCCTGTATAATTATTAACAATTATTGTGTTTATAGAAAAAACACATAAAACATATAGAAGGTGAGGTAGAGGGAATGGTAGAAAAGACGATGGATAAGATCGTTGCATTGGCTAAATCAAGAGGGTTTGTGTATCCGGGATCAGAGATCTACGGCGGTCTTGCAAATACATGGGACTATGGAAATCTGGGTGTGGAATTGAAAAATAACGTAAAAAAAGCCTGGTGGCAGAAATTCGTGCAGGAGTCTCCTTACAATGTCGGCGTCGACTGTGCGATTTTAATGAATCCGCAAACCTGGGTGGCCAGCGGACATCTGGGAGGATTTAGCGATCCTCTTATGGACTGTAAGGAGTGTCATGAGCGTTTTCGCGCGGATAAAATGATTGAAGATTATGCGAAAGAGCATGGCCTGGATATCGGGGACAGTATAGATGGATGGAGCCATGAAAAGATGGAGGCATACATCGAAGAGCATCAGATCCCCTGCCCTACCTGTGGAAAGCATAATTTTACAGAGATTCGTGAATTTAACCTGATGTTCAAGACTTTCCAGGGAGTAACGGAGGATGCAAAGAGCGTGGTATATCTCCGTCCTGAGACGGCACAGGGGATTTTTGTCAACTTTAAAAATGTCCAGAGAACATCCAGAAAAAAGATTCCATTTGGAATCTGCCAGATTGGTAAATCTTTTCGAAATGAGATCACTCCTGGAAACTTTATTTTCCGTACCAGAGAGTTTGAGCAGATGGAAATGGAATTTTTCTGTGAGCCAGATACCGATCTTGAATGGCATGCATACTGGAAACAGTTCTGCCTGGATTGGCTGAAGAAGCTGGGCCTGAAAGATGAAGAGGTACGGTACCGTGATCATTCTCCGGAAGAGCTAAGCCACTATAGTAAAGCGACTACAGATGTGGAATTTTTATTCCCCTTTGGATGGGGTGAACTTTGGGGCATTGCAGATCGTACTGATTTCGATCTTACTCAGCATCAGAATGTATCCAAACAGGATATGTCATATTTTGATGATGAAAAGAAGATCAAATATATTCCGTACGTGATCGAACCATCCCTGGGAGCTGACCGTATGGTGCTTGCCTTCTTATGCAGTGCATATGATGAAGAAGAACTGGAGGGTGGTGATGTAAGGACTGTGATGCATTTCCATCCGGCAATTGCTCCTGTAAAGATCGGAGTTCTGCCACTCTCGAAAAAGCTGAGTGAAGGTGCAGAAAAGATTTATGCTCGTCTGAGCAAAAAATATAACTGTGAATTTGATGAAAGAGGAAATATCGGAAAACGGTACCGCCGCCAGGATGAGATCGGAACTCCGTTCTGTATTACCTATGATTTTGAATCTGAGGAGGACGGCGCTGTAACAGTGCGTGACAGAGACACCATGGAGCAAGAAAGAATCAAGATCGAAGATCTGGAACGTTATTTTGAGAAAAAATTCGAGTGGTAATAGCATAGATTGAATTTCATGTAATCAAAGAAAAAAAGAGATCTGCCAAAAAGGCGGATCTCTTTTTTGTATAGAAAGATTTACATGATTTTGATTTGCGGATCCAAAGGTCTGTCTGCATAGTTTTCCGGGTGGATCCGACGGTCGCGGAATTCTGCGATAGCGGTGTAGAGGACATCTGTAGAGGAATTGATTCCGGTTTCGCAGGAATCCTGGATAACCCCGATAATAAATCCAACACCGACTACCTGCATGGAAATGTCGTTAGGAATACCAAACAGGCTGCAGGCAAGCGGGATCAGAAGAAGAGATCCGCCGGCGACGCCAGAAGCTCCGGCTGCACTAGCTGCTGCTAACACACACATAATCAGAGCGCTTCCGATAGAAACGTCAATGTTCAGGGTATTGGCTGTTGCCAGAGCCATTGTGGAAATCGTAATTGCTGCACCTGCCATGTTGACGGTAGCACCCAGCGGGATGGAAATGGAGTATGTATCTTCATCCAGACCAAGTTTTTCACACAGTTCCATATTGACCGGGATGTTTGCGGCGGAACTTCTGGTAAAAAAGGCGGTAATAAAACTTTCCTTTAGGCAGGTGAAAACCAGTTTATATGGATTTTTCCGAATAAACAAGAATACAATGATCGGATTAATGATCAGCGCTACGGCAGCCATGGTTCCAACTAAAACCAGGATCAGACGTCCATATCCCAGAAGAACAGAAAGTCCTTGCTCGGAGATGGTAGTGAAGATTAATCCCATAATACCAAAGGGTGCACAGCTAATGACCCATCTGACTGCTGTTGACACGGCATCAGAGATGTTTTCCAGAGCGCGTTTCGTTCCGTCGTTTGCGCTTTTTAAGGCGATGCCGAAAATAATTGCCCAGGCAAGGATACCGATGAAGTTGGCGTTAATCAGTGCATTGACTGGATTATCAACCAGATTCATCAGCAGGTTGGTGATGACTTCGGTCACGCCGCTTGGAGGTGTAACATCACTGGTGTCAGTATTCTCTGAAAATGTCAGAACAATCGGGAAAAGACGGCTGGCAACAACGGCAGAGGCCGCAGCCACCACATTTCCTACAAGGTATAGAACCACGATGATCTTCATGTTTGTTTTTTGTCCTTTCCCCATTTGACACAAAGAACTCATGATCAGGAAGAATACAAGGATTGGCGCCACTCCGCGCAGAGCTCCGACAAACAGGTCCCCAAGAATGGAGATTGCGCTCGCCTGTGGAACAGTTAGGCCAAGAATAATGCCGACGATCAGACCGCAGATGATCCGTTTTACGAGGCTGATGCTGTTCCATTTCTGAATGATGTTTTTAATTGACTGCATTTTTTTTCGCAGATATTCCGCATCACAATATCTGCATCCTCTCTTTCTTTTAGATTTTGGATTGTGGTCCCCCAATATATATAATGCTAAAATTATTATAAGAGAAACGAGAGGATTTGTAAATAATAACTTATAAAACTGCTAAAACGTGCAAAAAAATGAACAAATTGTACACATAAATCTAAGATAAATCCATTGTATGTAGTAAAAATGAATGATATAATAATCTTTGATGAAAATACAAGAATCGTCTGGGGAGACGAGAAATGGGAGGTATTAACATGAGTGAAAAAAATGATGGAATGATGTGGGCACTCGTTAAAGAAAAGCCAGAAGAAGGCTTATGGATGAAGCGTGTGCCAATTCCAGAAGTCGGACCCAATGATGTAAAGATCAAGATCCATAAGACGGCAATCTGTGGAACCGATGTACATATCTGGCAGTGGAATGATTGGGCGCAGCATACCATCCCGATTGGATTGACCGCGGGGCATGAATATGTCGGAGAAGTGGTTGAAGTAGGAAGTGGTGTCCAGGGATTCAAAATTGGCGATCTGGTGTCTGGAGAGGGCCATATTACCTGTGGAAAGTGTAGGAACTGTCTGGAAGGGCACAAGGAGAATTGTAAGGATGCCAAAGGGGTCGGAGTAAACCGGAATGGCGCATTCGCAGAGTATCTGGTTATCCCTTCTTCTAATGTATGGCCGTGCAATCCGAATATTCCAGAAGAAATGTATGCAATATTTGATCCGTTTGGAAATGCGACCCATACGGCTCTTTCCTATGATGTATTAGGGGAAGATGTGCTGATAGCAGGTGCAGGCCCGATTGGAATCATGGCTGCGGCAATTGTGAAGTTTGCAGGAGCAAGACATGTAGTAGTGACCGATTTTAATGAATATCGTCTGGAGCTTGCAAAAAAGCTCGGGGCAACAAGAGTTGTGAACCTTGGCAAAGAAAAGCTTTCGGATGTGATGACGCAGATCGGTATGACAGAAGGGTTTGATGTGGGACTGGAAATGTCCGGGTCCCAGGTTGCGCTTCATGATATGATTCACAACATGAAACATGGCGGAAAGATTGCTCTTCTGGGTCTGCAGAGAACGGATGCGACAGTAGATTTAGAGACGATTATTTTCAACGGATTGAATCTTCGTGGCATTTATGGAAGAAAAGTGTGGGATACCTGGTATAAAATGTCTACCATGCTTCAGGCTGGGCTTGATATTTCTGGTATCATTACCCATCACTTTGATATTAAGGATTTTGCAAAGGGATTTGAGGCAATGATTTCTGGTGAATCTGGGAAGGTAATTCTGGACTGGGCACATATCAATGATTAATCTGTTGCTCTGACAAAAAAGTTTCAAGAAAGAAGGATAGATAAAATGGCTCGTAAAGACGATATTTTAGGAATTTATGCAAAAGAAGTGGACGATATTAAGGCTGCCGGATTGTTT
>JAHYZZ010000009.1:0-64120 GCA_019424135.1 Lachnospiraceae bacterium | reverse complement strand
TTAAGGGAGAGGCTCCGTTTGTATCACCGCAGGGAGCAAAAGTAAAAATGGAAGATGGAAGAGAGCTCCTTTGTATGTGTGCGAATAACTATCTGGGACTGGGGGACAGCCCGAGATTAATTGAAGCGGCAAAAAGAACATATGATGAGAAGGGATTTGGGGTTGCTTCTGTTCGTTTTATCTGTGGTACCCAGGATATTCACAAAAAGTTGGAAAAGAAAATCTCTGATTTCCTTGGAACAGACGATACGATTCTCTATTCCTCCTGTTTCGATGCAAATGGAGGGCTGTTCGAGACAATTCTGACAGCGGAAGATGCGGTTATCAGTGATGAACTCAATCATGCATCCATCATCGATGGGGTTCGCCTGTGTAAGGCAAAACGTTTCCGGTATAAAAATAATGATATGGAAGATCTGGAAGCAAAATTAAAAGAAGCTGACGAGGCAGGAGCAAGAATTAAGCTGATTGCAACGGATGGTGTATTTTCCATGGATGGAATCATTTGTAATCTGCAAGGTGTATGTGATCTGGCGGACAAGTACCATGCACTCGTTATGGTAGATGACAGTCATGCTGTTGGGTTTGTTGGAAAAACTGGAAGGGGAACACCGGAGTACTGTGGCGTTCAGGGACGTGTGGACATCATTACCGGAACACTTGGAAAAGCATTGGGAGGAGCCTCTGGCGGATATACATCTGGACGCAAAGAGATCATCGATCTTCTGCGTCAGAGAAGTCGTCCGTACCTGTTCTCTAACTCTCTGGCTCCTGCGATTGCAGGCGCAAGCATTGAACTGTTTGATATGCTGGATGAAAGCACGGAACTTCGTGATCACTTGGAAGAGGTGACTGCATACTATCGGAAAGAGCTGGTAGACAACGGATTTGACATTATTCCAGGAACCCATCCATGTGTACCTGTTATGCTGTATGATGAAAAAACAGCAGCAGAATTTGCTAGCCGGATGATGGATAAAGGTGTATATGTTGTGGCGTTTTCCTATCCGGTTGTGCCGAAGGGAAAAGCCAGAATCCGTACGCAGGTATGCGCAAGCCATACAAAAGAAGATATCGATTTCATCGTGAAGTGCTTCAAAGAAGTTCGAGATGAGATGGGGTTATAAATGTAATTTAGCGTAATTTAGGACGTAGACCTTTTGCAAAGGTCTACGTCCTAAATTGAAAATTGGGGTGTACCCAAATGAAGAATATTTTGTACCCCAATGAAATGCCTGCTCCGGAAAGGAGGGGCAAAATGCCAGTTAAAAGACGGCAAAAAAGCGACACAGGATTTTATCATGTTATTGTCAAGGGCATTAATAGAGAAAAGATTTATAATCAGCAAAGAGAAAAAATATATTTTAAAAAAGTTCTTATAAAGCATCTGAAAAAGTTTGAGATTGAAATTTATGCTTATTGTATCATGTCTAATCATGCACATCTGATTATCAAAGCAGAACTCCCGATTTTATCAATGTTTATGGCAGTCGTTTTGGCTGAATATGCGAACTACTATAATTTCAAACATCACCGAAACGGTCATGTGTTTCAGAACAGATTTGTTAGTGAATGTATTGAAACAGAGCCTTATTATTGGAATTGTGTCCGGTATATACATATGAATCCGGTAAAAGCTGGAATGGTGAAGGTTCCTGTCCGATATAAATACGGCAGTATGGCAGAATATATGTTGGAGACATCCAATATCATACATCCGAATGCTCTAAAAAAATATGGGTGTGATTTCATAGATTATGAAGAGTTTGAAAAATTCCATACAGGTTTCGACACTTATGTGTTTGCGGATATCAGAGAAGAGATGGCGGAAAAAAGGAAAGAGGCCGCTATTTTGATCGCTGAGGAGATTTATAAAGAATATAATCTTTCTATATTGTTGCAGGTGTTTGAAGAAAAAGAGATTCAAAAGGTATATATCAGCCGCCTTGTGAAAATATTAAAAATATCTAAGAAGATGGCACAACAATTATGTAATGCTGTGATGAACACGTTACAGAATGAATAAGAACGAGCAGGGAATATACTAGAGGGAAAATTCATTTGGGTACACCCTAGTTTTCAAATAGGTACAGGGTAAAATGCAAATTAGGACGTAGACCTTTTGCAAAAGTCTACGTCCCCTGTTATACTGTTGGCAGAAAGGAGCTGTGAAAAATGGGCAAAGAAAATGTTTGGAAGGGATATATGGAAGAGCAGACGAATGAGTTGAATCGGGTGAATGAGAAATATAAGGTTTGTCTGGATGAAGGAAAGACGGAAAGGGAATGTGTCGGCATCGCGGTTGCGGAAGCAAGAAAGGCGGGCTATGTGCAATTAGATGAGGCGAAGGCACCTTTGAAGCCAGGAGACAAGATTTATGCGGTATGCATGGACAAAAGTATTGTGTTGTTTCAAATTGGTGAGCAGCCCTTGGAGAAAGGAATGAATATTCTGGGAGCGCATATTGACTCTCCGCGGATCGATGTGAAACAAAATCCGTTGTATGAGAGTGAGGAATTGGCCTACCTGGATACACATTATTACGGAGGAATCAAGAAATACCAGTGGGTTACACTTCCCTTGGCGATTCATGGAGTGGTAGCTAAAAAGGACGGAACGGTCGTAAAAGTCAGTATTGGTGAGAAAGAGGATGATCCTGTTTTTGTGATCACAGATCTTCTGGTACACCTGGCCTCAAAGCAAATGGAGAGGAAGGCAAACGCGGTGATCGAAGGGGAAAAGCTGGATCTTTTGTTTGGCAGCCGTCCACTGGAACAGGTGGAAGATATGGAAAAAGAAGAAAAAGAAGCAGTCAAGAAAAATGTACTTCGCATTCTTGAAGAATATTATGGGATGGAAGAAGAGGACTTTGTGTCTGCTGAGCTGGAGATTGTACCAGCTGGAAAGGCTCGGGACTGCGGAATTGACCGGAGTATGATTCTTGCTTATGGGCAAGATGACCGTGTATGTGCATTTACTTCCCTGTTTGCTATGTTGGATACGAAACTGCCAAAGCGCACAGCTTGCTGCATTCTGGTGGACAAAGAGGAAATTGGAAGTGTGGGCGCAACTGGTATGCATTCTCGTTTTTTCGAAAATGTTCTCGCAGAACTGGTGGCGTTGGAAGGCGCAGAGTCAGAACTAAAGGTCCGCAGAGCTCTTCAGAATTCCAATATGCTCTCTTCAGACGTAAGTGCAGCCTATGATCCAATGTATGCGGAGGTTTTTGAAAAGAGAAGTTCCGCATTCTTTGCGAAAGGTCTGGTGTTTAATAAATTTACTGGCAGCCGCGGAAAAAGCGGCTCTAATGATGCAAATGCGGAATATTTAGCCCAAATTCGAAAGGCAATGGATCAGGATCAGGTGGCATACCAGTTCGCAGAACTTGGTAGGGTGGATGCCGGCGGCGGCGGAACCATCGCGTATATTATGGCGAATTATGGAATGGAAGTTATCGACAGTGGAGTTGCAGTTTTAAGTATGCATGCGCCCTGGGAAGTGACCAGTAAAGCAGATGTCTATGAGGCATATAAAGGGTACTGTGCATTTCTGAAAAATATGTAGATCAGACCAGGTAAAACAAGGGCTGATTGTTGCTAAAAGTCTTGACGAATACTGGCAAAACCAGTAAAATAGATGTGCGACTTAGAAAAAATTAGTTTAGGAGGTCATGACAAATGGCAAAATGGGTGTATATGTTCACCGAAGGTAATGCGAACATGAGAAACCTTCTTGGTGGAAAAGGTGCTAACCTTGCTGAGATGACAAGCCTTGGGCTCCCGGTTCCACAGGGATTTACGGTTACAACAGAAGCTTGTACTCAGTACTATGAGGATGGCAGACAGATCAATGATGAGATCATGGATCAGATCATGAAAGCTATGACGAAACTGGAAGAGATCACTGGTAAGAAATTTGGGGATAAAGAAAATCCGCTTCTTGTTTCCGTTCGTTCTGGTGCAAGAGCTTCAATGCCGGGTATGATGGACACAATCCTGAACCTTGGTTTGAATGAAGAAGTTGTTGAGACTCTGGCAGAGGCATCTGGAAATCCGCGCTGGGCATGGGATTGCTACAGAAGATTCATTCAGATGTATTCCGACGTTGTTATGGAAGTTGGAAAGAAATACTTTGAAGAGCTCATCGATAAGATGAAAGAAGAAAAAGGCGTAAAACAGGACGTTGAACTGACAGCAGAGGATCTGAAGACTCTGGCAGGACAGTTCAAAGCTGAATATAAAGAAAAAATCGGTTCAGACTTCCCAGCAGATGCAAAAGAGCAGCTGGTAGGAGCTGTAAAAGCAGTATTCCGTTCCTGGGACAACCCAAGAGCAAATGTTTACCGTCGTGACAATGATATCCCATATTCTTGGGGAACTGCTGTCAATGTACAGATGATGGCATTTGGTAACATGGGAGACGACTGTGGTACAGGTGTTGCATTTACCCGTGACCCTGCTACAGGAGAGAACGGACTGTTCGGAGAATTCCTGACAAATGCACAAGGTGAAGACGTTGTTGCCGGAGTTCGTACTCCGATGCACATTTCCGAGATGGAAGAGAAGTTCCCGGAAGCATTCAAGCAGTTTAAAGAAGTATGCAACACCTTGGAAACACATTATAGAGATATGCAGGATATGGAGTTTACCGTTGAACACGGAAAACTGTACATGCTGCAGACACGTAATGGTAAGAGAACAGCAGCAGCGGCTCTGAAGATTGCTTGTGACCTGGTTGACGAGGGCATGAGAACAGAGGAAGAAGCAGTTGCAATGATCGATCCAAGAAACTTAGACTCTTTGCTTCATCCGCAGTTTGATGCAGATGCACTTAAGAAAGCTACTCCAATGGGCAAGGCTCTTGGCGCTTCTCCTGGTGCTGCCTGCGGTAAGATCGTATTTACAGCAGACGATGCTGTAGAGTGGGCAGAAAGAGGAGAGAAGGTTGTTCTGGTTCGTCTGGAGACTTCTCCGGAAGATATTACCGGTATGAAGAGCGCTCAGGGTATCCTGACTGTTCGTGGTGGTATGACTTCTCATGCAGCCGTTGTTGCACGTGGTATGGGTACATGCTGTGTATCAGGATGCGGCGATATTGTCATGGACGAAGCAAATAAGAAATTTACACTTGGTGGAAAAGAATTCCATGAAGGAGATCCGATTTCTCTGGATGGATCCACAGGAAATATCTACGATGGAATCATTCCGACCGTTGACGCGACCATCGCTGGTGAGTTTGGAAGAATCATGGGATGGGCTGACAAGTATAGAAGACTGAAAGTTCGTACAAATGCAGATACACCTCATGATGCCAAGAAAGCAGTTGAGCTTGGCGCAGAAGGTATCGGTCTTTGCCGTACAGAGCATATGTTCTTCGGTGAAGGAAGAATTGATGCCTTCCGTGAAATGATCTGTTCCGAGACTGAAGAGGAAAGAGAAAAGGCATTGGAAAAAGTTTTACCTTATCAGCAGGGAGACTTCGAAGAGCTTTATGAAGCTCTGGAAGGAAATCCGGTAACGATTCGTTTCCTTGATCCGCCGCTTCATGAGTTTGTTCCTACTGAGGAAGAGGATATTAAGAAACTGGCTGAAGCTCAGGGTAAAACTGTTGAGCAGATCAATGCAGTTATCGACAGCCTGCACGAGTTTAACCCGATGATGGGTCACCGTGGATGCCGTCTTGCAGTTACTTATCCGGAAATTGCTAAGATGCAGACCAAAGCAGTTATCCGTGCAGCAATCAAAGTACAGAAGGCTCATCCAGACTGGACGATCAAACCGGAGATTATGATTCCGTTGGTTGGTGAAGTAAAAGAGCTGAAATATGTAAAGAAGTTTGTAGTTGAAACTGCAGATGCTGAAATTGCAGCAGCAGGCATTGACCTGAAATATGAAGTTGGTACCATGATTGAGATTCCTAGAGCTGCTCTGACAGCTGATGAGATTGCAAAAGAAGCTGATTTCTTCTGCTTCGGTACCAATGACCTTACACAGATGACTTTCGGATTCTCTCGTGACGATGCAGGAAAATTCTTGAACGCATATTATGACGCGAAGATCTATGAGAATGATCCATTTGCAAAACTGGATCAGGTGGGTGTCGGCAAGCTGATGAAGATGGCTGTTGAGCTTGGTAAGTCTTCTAATCCGAATATGCACCTTGGTATCTGTGGAGAGCATGGTGGAGATCCGTCCTCTGTTGAATTCTGTGACAGCCTTGGACTGGACTATGTATCCTGCTCACCATTCCGTGTACCGATCGCAAGACTGGCAGCAGCTCAGGCAGCTATCGCGCACAAATAAGATTTAAAATATGATCATAGAAAAAGGACGACATCCGAAAAGGAGTCGTCCTTTTTATCATATAGCCATTAAGAAAAGAGAAAAATTATTCCCGGCAAAGTTCTTCTGCCATAGCGTCCAGCTGTGCGCTGCTTTCGTTGTTAAGCGCAGATTTTATGGTCACGGTAGTGTCAAGCCAGGTGATATTTTTGCTCTTGGAAAACTTTTCTTTCATGATTTTCCCGGCAAGAGGAGCCCAGGAACCGTTTTCAATCAGGCCAATGGTACGGTTCTGATAATTTCTTTCGGTCAGATGATCGATGAACTGTTTCATGAAGGGGAAAATATCAGCATTGTAAGTAGTGGTTGCAAGAACCAGTTTTTCATAGCGGAAAGCATTCTCTACGGCTTCGCTCATATCATCTCTGGCCAGGTCACAGAGAATTACCTTCGGGCAATTTTTCGCTTTGAGCTTTTCAGCTAAAACTTCTGCAGCCTTCTTTGTGTGTCCATAAACAGAGGTATAGGCAATCATGACGCCTTCTGATTCCACGGCGTAGGAAGACCAGATATTATATTTTTCCAGATAGTGTGCAAGATTTTCCTTCAGAACAGGTCCATGGAGAGGGCAGATGATCTGGATGTCCAGACCGGCGGCCTTTTTCAGTACGTTCTGTACCTGGGCGCCATATTTGCCGACAATGCCGATGTAGTAACGGCGTGCCTCGCAGTCCCAATCTTCTTCAATATCCAGCGCACCGAATTTCCCAAATGCATCTGCGGAGAAGAGAACCTTATCTGTACTGTCGTAGGTCATCATGACTTCTGGCCAATGTACCATTGGTGCAAATACAAAGTGAAGTTCATGTGTTCCAAGAGAGAGGGAGGCCCCATTTTCTGCCGTCAGTTTATGCTCCGTAAGATCTGGGCCGAAAAACTGGCCGATCATGGAGAAAGCCTTGGCTGTGGCAACTAAAGTAGTATCTGGATAGACCTCCAGGAATCGTTTGATGCTGGCGGAATGATCAGGTTCCATGTGCTGGATGATCAGATAATCCGGCTTTTGGCCGTCCAGATTTTCGGCCAGGTTGTCCAGCCATTCCTGTCCGAAATGAATATCAACAGTGTCCATAACAGCAATTTTCTGATCCAGGATCACATAGGAGTTGTAAGCCATTCCGTTGGGAACCGGGTACTGTCCTTCAAAAAGATCAATCTGGTGATCATTAACCCCCACATAACGGATGGTATCTGTAACTGAAATCATGCTGCAAGATCTCCTTTCATTTATAATTAAATTAGATGATTGTTTCTGTATAACATTATATGCGATAAAAACGATAAAACCAAGTATTATATTAGAAACATTCGTAGTTTGGTTGACAGTTCAGGGCGAAAGCGTATAATTAGTTCGGAGACTATGTATCCAGTTTGGAGGAAGCTATGGAGCAGATTGTATTAGGAAATATGATATCATTTGCAGCGGCAGTTATGCTGTTTTTGGGATGTTATACAACAGATACGATGAAAGTCTATCGTTATCAGATTGCGGAAAATCTGATCCTGTGTCTTTCTTCTTTTGTGTTTGGGTCTTATTCGGGAATGATTACATTGTCTCTGGCTATTTTCCGGAATATGCTTTTGATGAAGAATAAATATACGAGGACATGGATGATTGTTCTGAGCATCATGATTACGGCTGGAGGAGTCTTGATGAATACCAAGGGAGCGGCAGGGCTTCTGCCGGTAATTGCGACTCTGGTATGGACTGTTTCCAATTACTACTATCAGGATTTTATTCATGTCAAGATTTTTTTGTTGGTTAACATTTCGCTCTGGACGGTATATTTTTTTGCAATTTGGGATTTTTCATCTGGCATCGCCCAGATTGTGACGGGGATGATCGGGGTGCTGTCAATTTACCGGGTTTCAAGGAAGACCTATGGACATTCTAAGGCTTAATGACCAGAGGTGGCTTTTAGTCCAATGATACCGGTCAGAAGTAGAGCTACAAAGAACAGCCGAAGAGGAGATACTGACTCCTTAAAAAGTACGATTCCCACAATCACGGCGCCCAGTGCTCCGATTCCGGTCCAGATGGCATAAGAGGTGCCAAGGGGCAGCGTTTTGGTTGCCTGGGACAAGAATAAAAAGCTGAAAATCATACCGAGTATGGTAAGAATAGAGAACTTCAGTATGTGGAAACCTTCTGAAAATTTCAGGCAGGTGGACCAGAATACTTCCAGGCCTCCTGCAATGACTAAGAAAATCCATTCCATAAGGAAATTCCTCCTTTCGTTTAGGTGTTAAGGGGGTTCATCAAAAAAAGCGTCTGTCCTGTATCTTCTAAGGCCTATTGATACAGGATAAGGCGCTTTGGTTTACCCGGCGGTAAATAAACAAATCTCAACTTTTCGAATATAATTTAACAAATGGAATTGCCTTTGTCAATATTTTGGTCTATATTTTATTAAAGAAAGAGTTTTGAGAAGGTATTTTTAAGGTAAGGAAGGTAAGAATATGATATACCATGATGTTTTAGAGGCTATGGGAAATACGCCCTTGATCCGCTTGAATCGGATGACCGGCCCGGAGGATGCAGAGGTGCTGGTAAAGTTTGAAGCCGTCAATGTAGGAGGATCTATTAAGACCCGGACTGCTTTGAATATGATAAAGACAGCGGAAAAGGAAGGCAAGATAGGCCCGGATACGATCATTGTTGAGCCGACCAGTGGAAACCAAGGAATTGGCCTTGCACTGATCGGGGCGGTAAAGGGATATCGTACCAGGATCATCATGCCGGATTCTGTCAGTGAAGAGAGAAGAAAGCTGGTACAGCATTACGGAGCAGAAGTGGTTTTGATCCATGATGAAGGAAATATCGGAGCATGTATTGAAACATGCATGGAGACTGCGCTTCAGATGGAAAAAGAGAATCCGAAGGTTTTCGTACCTCAGCAGTTTTCTAATGAAGCTAACAGCCAGGCACACCGGGAACAGACCGGGCGAGAGATCCTGGAACAGGCAGATAGGCCGATTCATGGTTTTTGTTCCGGAATCGGAACGGGAGGAACGATCACTGGTGTAGGGGAAGCCTTAAGGGAAAAAAATCCGGATATGACGATCTGGGCTATTGAGCCGGAAAATGCGGCAATCCTGTCGGGAGGAAAGGTGGGCTCCCATATACAGATGGGAATAGGTGACGGCGTAATCCCTGAAATCCTGCATCAAGATGTGTACAATAAAATTGTTATTGTAACAGATGAGGAGGCTTTGAAGACGGCTAGGGAGCTGGCGGCAAAAGAAGGCCTGATGTGCGGGATTACCGGAGGTACAAATGTAGCGGCAGCGCTTAGGATGGCGAAGGAACTGGGAAAAGGCAAGACGGTGGTCACCATTCTTCCGGACACGGCGGAACGGTATTTTTCTACCGAGTTATTTGTATAAAGCCAGAAAGTGGGTGAGAAGTTGAAACAAGAGAAAAAACCGCCTCTTTCCAAGACCTTTGGCTATGCCTGGGAAGGTATCCTAACCGGTATCCGGAAGGAACGTAATATGCGGATTCATACAGCTGCCATGATCCTGGTGGTGTTTGCAGGAACTGTGCTTGGACTGTCAGCAACAGAATGGTGTATCTGTCTGATCCTGTTTGGCCTTGTGATAGCCCTGGAACTGGTCAATACGGCGGTGGAAGCTGTGGTGGATCTAGTAACGAAGGAGAGAACACCCTTGGCAAAGATTGCAAAAGATACAGCGGCCGGTGCAGTTCTTGTAGCAGCCATTATGGCAGCGGTGATCGGGTGTATCATTTTTTTACCTAAGATAGCGGCGCTGATTGTCTGATGTCAAAAAAGTTGAAAGGAGAATTTTTATGGAAAACTTAGGAGATAACATTAAAAAGGTAATATTGGCCGGAATCGGGGCTGTGGCAGTGACAGGAGAGAAGTCCAAAGAGCTGCTGGATGAAATGGTCAAAAAGGGAGAACTTACAGTAGAACAGGGAAAGGTTCTGAACGAGGAACTGAAGCATAATATTAAGAAGACGATGAAAGACAAGGTGAATGTCTCTGTCAAGGCTTCTTCTTTCGAAGATCTGGATATGCTGCTGGATGAGATGTCACCGGAACAGATCCAGATATTGAAGGAACGGATTCTGGAAAAAGAAGAAAACAAGGAAGAACATGCAGATGAATAAAGATGCATCGATAGAGCGCAAGGGAAGATTGAGGGAAATTACAGCAGTGCTGAGGCGTCATGGAATTACAAAAGGCGTGACGCCTCAGAAACTGCGGATGATCCTGGAGGATCTGGGCCCTACATTTATTAAGATTGGTCAGATTATGTCCATGCATTCCGATATTCTTCCGAAAAGGTATTGCGATGAATTGATGCGCTTGTGTTATGATGTGGCACCCATGCCGTTTTCAGAAGTTGCCCAAGTCATTGAGGCGGCCTATGGGTGTCCCTTCTATGAGGTCTTTTCGGAAGTGGACGAAACCCCCTTGGGGTCGGCGTCTATCGCGCAGGTCCACAGGGCCATTTTACTGGACGGATCCAGGGTTGTGGTCAAGGTTCAGAGAAAAGGGATCTATGAGACCATGGCAAGAGATATCGCCCTTCTTCACAAGGCGGTAAAACTGGTGCCTCCTGTGAGTATCAAGGGAATGATAGATTTGAACATGGTTCTGGATGAACTGTGGAGTGTGACCCGTGAGGAGATGAATTTCCTTACAGAAGCTGCCAATATGGAAGAGTTTTCCAGAAATAATCAGGATGTAGCGTATGTAGATACACCAAAGATTTATCAGCAGTATACGACCATGCAGGTACTGGTTATGGAGTATATCGAAGGTTGCGGCATCAATGACAAAAAGTATCTGGAAGAAAACGGATATGATCTGGAAGAAATCGGCAGCAAGTTGGTGGATAATTATATCAAACAGGTGATGGAAGATGGTTTCTTTCATGCAGATCCCCATCCCGGAAATGTTAAGATCCGAGATGGGAAAATCGTCTGGATGGATATGGGAATGATGGGGCGCTTAAGTGACCGTGACAGAGAACTGATCGGACAGGCGGTTCAGGGAATAGCGCTTAATGATATCAGTATGATCCAGAATGTGGTGATGGAACTTGGAGAATTTAAGGAGAGGCCGGATCCCAGTGTATTGTATGAGGGAATCAGTGGTCTGATGAACAAGTATGGCTCATTGGAACTTGGGCAGATCGATATTGCAGAAGTGATGATGGATCTGATGGAAGTAATGAAAGAAAATAGGATCATTATGCCTCATGGACTGACAATGCTTGCCAGGGGACTGACACATATGGAAGGTGTTTTGGCAGATATTGCACCAGAAATTAACATGATCGAGATTGCATCACGTCGTATGGCAGGAAGATATCTTCTGGGTAGAGATTGGAAAAAAGAATTAAAAAACAGCGGGAAGACATTGGTTCGCTCTATACATAAGGCGGTGAATATTCCCGGACTTGTTTCGGATATTCTTCATGGATATATGAAGGGACAGACGAAGATCAACCTGGACCTGCATGCCTCTATTGAACTGGAGCGCCTGATGCGCAGGCTGGTACGAAATATTGTTATGGGGCTGTGGGTCATGGCTCTTTTAATTAGCTCCAGTATTATCTGTACTACAGATATGAAGCCGAAGGTCATGGGGATTCCTGCCTTGGGAGCCTTGGGATATATGATTGCTTTTGCGATTGTGATGTATGTTTTCCTGAAGCACATATTTTCGCGGAAATAAAAGAACAGAAAGGAAGAGGATGGAGCTTATAATTCATACAATAGAACACGCCTTGAGCGACTGCTTGAGGATGCTGCCGTTTTTGTTTGCGGCTTTTTTGCTGATTGAGGCACTGGAACATTATTCCGGCAACCTGAGTGCCAGGGTTATGGAAAAAGTGGGAAAGGCAGGACCCTTGGTAGGCGCGCTTGTGGGCTGCGTGCCTCAATGCGGATTTTCCGTTATGGCAGCCAATCTCTATGCAGGAGGAGTGGTTTCTGTGGGAACACTACTTGCAGTGTTTCTGGCGACTTCTGACGAGGCGGTGCTGATTCTCCTTGGTAATCCGGGACGTGCGGTAGAAGTGGGTAAGCTTCTGGCAGTGAAAGTGGTGATTGCCATTGTGGCCGGATATGTAACAGATTTTTTCTTGAAAGGACTTTTATCATCCGAAAAGTCCAGTGGAAGCCTGTGCGACCATTGTGGCTGCCATAAAGATCATGCCGGGATCATTCTGCCAGCCTGGAGACATACTTTTCGGTTGTTTCTATATTTGTTGCTTTTTACCTGGGCTTTAAACTTTGGAATTGAGGTTTTTGGGATTGAAAAACTTTCAGAAATTCTTCTGGGAGACACTGTGTTTCAGCCGGTGATCGCGGCTTTGATCGGCTTGATTCCTAACTGTGCAGCTTCTGTGATACTGACGCAGCTTTATCTTGGGGGTGCAATCTCTTTTGCATCCGTTGTGGCCGGACTTAGCACAGGCGCTGGAGCAGGACTGATCGTTCTGTTTAAAATTAATAAAAATAGGAAAGAAAACGTAAAAATCATGATTATGCTGTATATAATGGCAGTTGTCGCGGGATTGTTGTTGCAGTTTGTCAATTGATTCACAATTGCATTTTTATAAGAATGTGGTATAATAATCCAGTACTAAGCGATAGGCTTGGCGAATGAGGAGGAATTATCATGGCTACAAAAAAAGTAACTACAGAAACCAAGAAAACTGAAACTGTAACAAAGCCTGCTGCAGCAAAGGCAGAGCCAGCTAAGACTCCTGCAGCGAAAATGACAACAGAAGAAAAGGCGCCGGTAAAAGAGGTAGCCAAAGAGACAGCAGTGAAAACGACTGCAGCAAAAACAGTAGCTGCAAAAACGGCAACAAAGAAGACGACAGCGAAGAAGACTACAGCCAAAAAAGAAATCAAGGTTAATACGGTTGTAGAATATTATGGACAGCAGATGGATGAAAAAACAATCATCGCAAATGTAAAGAAGGCATGGACAAAGTCCGGAAGAAAAGTCGGAGATATCAAGACGATAGATCTGTACATAAAGCCTGAAGAGAGTGCAGTATATTATGTGATCAATGGCATTGACACAGGAGCAGTTGCACTGTACTAAGCGATGGATACGAAAAGGGGCGCCCTGGAAGGGCGCTTTTTTCTTTGACGCATCTTTACTGTTGACGCATTTATTGCTATAATGAGGAAGATAATAGAAATAGGAGTATACACAACAAGAATAAGGGATAAAGGAGACATTCAAGATGGAACAAATGACGAGTTTACAAGATCAGCTAAACCAGATCATACAGGGGCACCAGACGGATATACTGGTTGGAAGCGGATCGCAGATTGCCTTTGGGGCAGCAGCGGCGGCCATTGTAATCGGGCTGTTGATCTGTTTTCTGGGGTTGAAACTGGTAAAAGTTCTTGGCGCGCTTGTGGGCTTTTTCCTGGGGGCGGCGATTGGAGGAGCGGCAGGTTTCCTCATAGGACTGGACGGCCTTGCCTTTGCTGGAGTGGTCGTTGCCGGAGGAATTATATTCGGGTTATTGTCCTGGTTTTTATATCGGATCGGTGTCTTTCTCTTGGTTCTCGTGGAAATTTTTGGAGTTGCCGTAGCGATTCTTAAGCCGGAGTCCTGGATCCTGGCAGCAGTAGGGCTCGCAGTTGCGCTTGTGCTGGCGATTTTGGCTGTGATCTATGTGGAGCCTTTCGTGATTGTGGTGACAGGTTTGGCCGGAGGTATTGCAGCCGGCAGCAATATAGCCTTGTTGGCAGGCCTGAATGATACGTCCTGGATTGGACTGGCGGCTGGTGCTGTTATTGCGGTGATAGGAATAATTGTTCAATTTATGATGCAATCCAGAAAGGTCGGAAAAAAGGAAAAGAATTATTCAGAAAAGATCAAAGAGCAGGATTCTATGGAGTCTGAGGTGGAAAAGGCAAGACACCTCCTGGATGATGATGACGATGATGATTTGCAAGATTAAGAGCTTGAACTTGCAAGTTAAAAGTTTTATTGTTGATTTTTTGACAAGTATCTTGTATAATGTGAAAGAACTGAACAATACTATAGAAAGAAAGAGGTTGAGCGTAACATGTCAAAGATTGATTTAACAAAGTACGGTATCACCGGAACAACAGAAATTGTCCACAATCCTTCTTATGAAATGTTGTTTGAGGAGGAGACGAATCCGAACCTGGAAGGGTTTGACAAAGGTCAGGTCAGTGAACTTGGCGCAGTCAATGTTATGACTGGCATTTACACAGGCCGTTCTCCAAAAGATAAATATATTGTCATGGATGAGAATTCCAAAGACACTGTATGGTGGACTTCCGATGAGTATAAAAATGACAATCATCCGGCAACACAGGAAGCTTGGGAAGCAGTAAAAGAGATTGCAAAGAATCAGCTGTCCGGTAAAAGGCTGTTTGTGGTAGACGCTTTTTGCGGTGCGAATAAGGATACACGTATGGCGATTCGTTTTATCATGGAAGTGGCATGGCAGGCTCACTTTGTTACCAATATGTTTATCCGTCCGACGGCAGAGGAACTGGAAAACTTTGAGCCTGATTTTGTTGTTTACAATGCTTCAAAAGCAAAGGTTGAAAATTATAAAGAGCTTGGACTTGGATCTGAGACAGCCGTTATGTTTAATATCACGAGCCGCGAGCAGGTAATCGTTAATACCTGGTACGGCGGTGAGATGAAGAAGGGTATGTTCTCCATGATGAACTATTACCTGCCGCTGAAAGGAATTGCCTCCATGCATTGTTCTGCAAACACAGATATGAACGGGGAAAATACAGCAATTTTCTTTGGGCTTTCCGGTACAGGAAAAACGACGCTTTCCACAGATCCGAAGAGACTTCTTATCGGCGATGATGAACATGGCTGGGATGACAATGGAGTATTCAACTTTGAAGGAGGATGCTACGCGAAGGTTATTGATCTGGACAAAGATTCTGAACCGGATATCTACAATGCGATTAAGAAAAATGCTCTTCTTGAAAATGTTACTCTTGATGCAGAAGGAAAGATTGATTTTACCGATAAGAGTGTGACAGAAAATACACGTGTATCTTATCCGATTGACCATATTGAGAAAATCGTTCGTCCGGTTTCCGCAGCTCCGGCAGCAAAGAATGTAATCTTCCTGTCCGCTGATGCGTTTGGTGTGCTTCCTCCAGTATCTGTTCTGACTCCGGAGCAGACAGAGTACTATTTCCTGTCTGGTTTCACTGCAAAGCTTGCAGGAACAGAGCGAGGAATTACAGAGCCGACACCTACATTTTCAGCATGTTTCGGACAGGCGTTCCTGGAACTGCATCCGACAAAATATGCAGAGGAGCTTGTAAAGAGAATGAAAGCAAGCGGAGCAAAAGCATATCTTGTAAATACTGGATGGAATGGAACTGGAAAACGTATCTCTATTAAAGATACCCGTGGCATCATCGATGCGATTTTGGATGGATCCATTTTAAATGCTCCGACCAAAAAGATTCCATACTTTAATTTTGAAGTTCCGACAGAACTGCCAGGCGTAGATCCTGCAATCCTGGATCCTCGCGATACCTATGCGAATGCTTCCGAGTGGGAAGAAAAAGCAAAAGATCTGGCTGCAAGATTTATTAAGAACTTTAAGAAATACGAGAGTAATGAGCTTGGTAAAGCACTTGTCGCTGCCGGCCCACAGGAGTAAAAGGTTTCCCCGGCTTTAGGGCCGGGGATTTTTGCCCGCAGGCAAGATGTACAAACCATGATTGTAAAGGAGGCATATCGATGAAGCTGGATATGCATTGTCATGTAAAAGAAGGATCCCCCGACAGTAAAGTGCCGTTGGATGAGTATATTGCAAAACTGAAAGAACATGGGTTTGACGGAATGCTGATTACAGATCACGACACATATAAGGGATACAGGCACTGGAAGTATGATATGAAAGGGAAAGTACACGAAGACTTTGTGGTACTCAAAGGTATTGAATATGATACCTGTGATGGAGGACATATTATCTGCATTATGCCCGAAGGGGTCAAGATGCGCCTGTTAGAGCTAAGAGGGCTTCCGGTTACAGTGCTCATTGATTTCGTCCATCGTCATGGTGGGATTCTGGGACCGGCACATCCCTGCGGCGAAAAATATTTAAGTTTTACGAATACCAAAAAATACTATAAGTCTCCGGAAATTATGAAGCGGTTTGATTTTATTGAGGCATTTAATGCATGTGAATCAGAAGAATCTAATGAATGTGCTATGAAGCTGGCCAGAAAGTATAAAAAACCAGGTATTGGAGGAAGTGATGCCCATAAGATCGAATGTGTATCGATGGGGTATACAGAGCTTCCGGAACGCGTTACCTGTGAGACGGAACTGATCTCGCTGATTCGCCGGAAGGTGCCAATTCAGACAGGGGGGGCTCTCTACGGTAAGACGACAAGAGAAAAAATGGGAAAAGCCGGGAAAATTCTGACCTATTCTTTTTGGTTTTATAACAAAGGAGGAGAGTTGCTAAGGAGGAGAAAAAGAAAGGTAAAAGGCGAGGTGGAAAATCCGCCATCGCCCATTGACCCGATTGAGATTCCTTATCTTCAGAAGCATCAGCCCGAATCATTTGGAAAGTAAACAATAAAACATAAGCAAAAGGGCAGCCTTTATGGCTGTCCTTTTGCTGTACAGATTGTTTGTCTGGCTAAAACAAGAGAATCAAATGATAAACAAGGGCGCTCATGATCCAGGCGGTCAGAAGCTGGAAGAGAATAATACCAAAAGTCGTCTTCCAGCTGTGAAGCTCCCGGTGCATGGTAGCGATGGTAGCAGTACAGGGAATGTACAACAGGCAAAATACCATTAATGCGTACGCATTCGCAGCGCCAAATCCTATAGATGCCAAGGTGGAGGCCATAACACTCATGCCGTGAGAGGTGGTGATATTCTGGATACCGAACAAAACGCTGCAGCTGGAAACTACCACTTCCTTTGCTGCGATACCGGAGATCAAGGCAACAATGATCTGCCAATAGCCAAGACCTGTCGGTTTAAACAGCGGTACAGCCAGTTTGCCTACGATGGAACCAAAACTCTGGGAGATATCACTTACATAACCCGTTGGGCCGAAATTCAGGATGACCCACATGATGACAGAGGCGATAAAGATGACGGTTCCTGCCTTTGTAAGATAATCTTTAATCTTCTGCCATACATAGATGCCGATGGTACGGGCGTTTGGTGATTTATACTCTGGAAGTTCGATCAACAGAGAATGGCTGGACCGGCTTCCATCAATTTTTGATAAAACGAATGCTGTTGCGATGGCTACGATAATTCCGAGAAGATACATGGAATAGCAGACCAGCATCGCTTTTTTTCCAAAAAACATAGAAGAAAACAGTACATAGATAGGAAGTCTTGCACTGCAGGACATAAATGGAGTGATCATCACTGTCTTAAATCGGTCTTTGGGATCTTCCAATGTGCGGGAAGCCATGACGGCCGGGACGGAGCATCCAAATCCCAGAAGCAGTGGAAGAAAGGCCCGGCCAGATAATCCCAGTCTGCTCATGATATCATCCATGACAAAGGCGACTCTGGACATGTAGCCACTGTCTTCCAGAATGGCAAGAGCCAGAAACAGAATAAATATGTTTGGCAGGAAGGTAAGAATTCCACCGACGCCTGAAATTATGCCATCCAGAATCAGGGATTGAAGCATGGCATCGACATGTATACTGGCAAGAAAACTTCCGACAGCACCGGAAAACAGTTCCAACAGCAGTTCAAAATAACCTTTGAGCCAGTCGCCGATGACAAAGGTCAGGAAAAAGACAAATGCCATGATGCCAAGAAAGATGGGGAGTCCAAGCTGGCGGTGAGTCAGGAAATGATCAATCTTATCTGTAGCAGCAGTTTTTTGTGACTTGTTGACCAGTACTTCGGAGATGACCTCTTCGATAAAGTCATATTTCTGATTAATAATTTCTTTTTCATAGCTATGGTCTGCAATCTGGCTTAAATCCACCGGATACTGCTTGGAAACAGTCTGATCATATTCCAGAAGCTTGATCGCATGCCATCTCTTGTTTTCGAGATTGGGATATTTTTCAGAAAGACGTGTTATGACAGCATCAATCTTATCCTCCATGCCATCGTTGTAAACCATGGCGTATTCAGCATGATGGTTGTGGCGGTGTACAGAGTGCATGCCTGGATGATGGTGGATCAAAGGCCCTTGTGTCTGGAGCTCTGAGTGGTGTGCAACTGCATGCATCAGAATGGAGAGGCCTGTCCTCTTTCTTGCTGAGACCGGGATTGCAGGAACACCCAGCATTTCCGGGAGCCGGTGAAGGTCAATTTCCATTCCTCTTTCCTCCACGATGTCCATCATATTAAGTGCCAGAACGACAGGTTTTCCAAGTTCCAGAAGCTGAAGAGTTAAATAAAGATTTCTTTCCAGACTGGAAGCATCGATGACGTCTACGATCACATCCACTTCGTCGCTCATAATACATTCTCTGGATACTGTTTCTTCCATAGAATAGGAGGTCAGACTGTAGATACCGGGAAGATCGATCAGACGGAATTCCTGTCCCTGATAATAGGCAGTTCCCTCCTTTTTTTCTACAGTAACGCCCGGCCAGTTGGCCACTTTCAGATTGGCGCCGGTAAATGCATTGAACAATGTAGTTTTTCCACAGTTGGGATTGCCGATGAATCCTACGTTGATCACATTATTCATGGCAGTCCACCTCCGAAATTATAATGTTTTCAGCAATCTGCCGACCAAGCGCAAATCTTGCACCGCGAAATCTTGCTGTCAGAGCGCCTTTCTTTTGGTTATTTAATATCGTGATGAAAGATCCTTCTGTTAGCCCCAGGGCCTCCAGTCGCCGTTCTACATCCAGAGAAGTGTGAATAGACTCGACCCGGTAGGTCTGATTACTTTTGCCTTGTTTTAGTGTCATAGTCATTATCTCCTGTATTTGTAATATTGATAATATTTATCATTAACAAAGAAATTATATCACTATTTGACGAGGATATCAATGTGAAGTATACTCTATTTTACAAATAAGGACAGGATGGAATCAGTATGAGGATCTATGATGCAGTTTTGTATTTCTTTTTTTATGGGATTTTTGGCTGGTGTACAGAGGTTGCCTTTGCTGCTGTAAAGGAGAGGAAGTTTGTCAATCGAGGCTTTTTGAACGGCCCGATCTGTCCGATCTATGGAGTAGGCGTTGTAGTGGTTGTAAGCTTCCTGGAGCCACTAGAGAATCAATGGCTTTTGCTATATTTTGCATCGACCCTTCTAGTCACTTTGATCGAGGGGACGACGGGATATGTGCTGGAACGTCTGTTTCATCATAAATGGTGGGATTACTCTGGGTTACCCCTTAATATCGGGGGATATGTCTGCCTTCTTTTTTCTCTGATCTGGGGGGCGGCCTGTGTACTGATTGTAAAAGGGGTGCACCCTTTGGTACGGGAATTGTGTAGAATGCTCCCGGTGACGGCTGGGATCCTGCTCCTTTCCGTGTGCAGTATGGCGCTTGTGGCGGATGTGATCGTCACGGTTAATGGTATTATGAGCTGGAACCGCCAGCTGGATGCTATGGAAAGGATTGCTGCAGAACTTAGGGAGCTGTCTGGAAAGGTGGGAGAAAATATTTACGAAAATGTTATGGACACGATTGAGTTACGGGATAAATTGGATATGGCAGTGGAAGAGCGAAAGACGCGCATTGCGCAGTTGGGAGCGAAATATTCAGAACTGGCAGAGCGTTCCGCAAGAAACGGAAGGCGTCTTATGAAGGCATTTCCTAAGCTTCAATCCAGGCGGCACAAAGAGCTTTTGGATCAGATTCGGTACAGGCTCTGGGACGAGAAGAAATCAGAATAAAAAAGGGATTTCTGTATTGACAAAATACAGAAATCCTTTTATGATAAAGGCACTCGTCTAAGAAAATTCTAACAGATCAATTATTCAATGGGGTTCACCCAAAAGGAAGTTTCATTCCGATTTTCCAAAACGAGATCAAAATTCAGACAGGAAAGGGGGACAGCAGGTTTTTTGTGCATGTGTCTTTGTAATGCACGGCAGTTAATGTTAATTTTTCTGATAAGGAGATGAAAGATGATGTCAAAGAAAAAAGTGAATCATGCCTGGATGCTGGGACTTCTAACTGTGCTTTTGATTATTCTGGCAGCAGGGATAAAAGGGACCTTTACGGTTAAGGCTGCGGACGTGTCTCTGGTACGAGGGGAGCGTGTGGAATATATCGGATATTCTACCCATTACTATTATGTTAATGGTAATCTGGCTTATTGCCTGGAACCAGATATGGCTTCGCCCGGAAACGGAACCTACCCGTCCGGAGAGATGAGCCCGGATCAGCTTTTGGCAAAAGCTATGTATTATGTCTATGGGGGGCCGGGATTTGAGGCAAATATCAAACCGCTTCTGACAGGCGGGTGGGATGCCCCGGATCGCTCCTATTGTCTGTCCCATTGCATTTTATCCTATATTTATGATGGCTGTGATCCCAACAGCTCTGGATTTATGGGCCTGAATGAGGATATCCGGGGAGCTGTGATTACATTTACCGAGCACATTAAGAATTTGCCTTCGGTTCCGGAGCAGGAGCTTTCTTTGTCTCAAAGTGAACTCCAGGCGTATTTCAGCCCGGAGGAGAAAAGACAGCGGACCCAGGTGGCAGTATGTCAGGGAGATCCGGCCAATTCTGTGACTTTCCCGCTGGACGATGGTATGACACTGGTGAATGTGACAAAGCAGACTGAGCAGAAGGGAAACGTTACGGTTTGGGGAGGCGACCAGTTTTATCTGGCTGCGGATGTGACCTACCAAAATGGGGCAAGCTGGGAGAGCGGACCGGTTCAGGCATCCTTATCCCAGGCCTGGAGAACATTGATCGTGCAGACCGGAGGGGATAGTCAGGATGTGGGAAGCGGTCAGCTGATCACGGTCGAGCCATCGGAAGTGTCTTTGAAAGTAAAGTGGCTGGAGAAGCCTGAACTTACCATTGAAAAGCAGGCAGATAAGGAAGACAAAAGCTATCAGGTAGGAGATCTGATCACATATACCACAGATGTGACACAAAGAATTCAGAATGCAGTGGCAAAGAATGTGGTGATTACGGACACAATCCTGACGGAAGGGGTAAAGCTTCAGAAGAACTCGGTGGTGCTTCTGGATGCGGGTCAGAATAAAATTGAAAATGCCGTGATTCAGGTGACAGGAAATTCTTTTTCCATCCATGCTGGAGAGTTTCTGCAAAGTGCGGATTTGGGAGAAAAATATACAATCGAGTACCAAGTTATGATTATCGATGAAGGATTGGTTGGAAAAGAAATTGAAAATGAAGTCGTGGTAAGAGCCGATAATGCAGAGGAGGAAAAAGACCGGGAAATCGTGGAAATACCTGAGCCAAATCCGGAACCGAAGCCGGAGCTGGAAACAGAGCCAGAACCGCAACCAGAGCCAGAACCAGAAAAAGAGCCCCAAGTGCAGGAAATGTCAGTCAAGGCTCCGTCTGTTAAGACAGCGGATACACAGAACTTGACCCTTCTTGCCTTCTTCCTTATTCTTTCTTGCGCCGTGATATTTATCTGTGTTAAAATACCCAATAAGACTAAGAAGTAAAAGAGGAGGTTGTCGTAATGGGAATGACAATGACGCAGAAGATTCTGGCTGCACATGCAGGTCTTGACCATGTGGAAGCCGGTCAGCTGATTGAGGCGAAGTTAGACATCGTAATGGCAAATGATATTACCGGGCCAATGGCTCTGCCGATTATTAAACAGATGTCAGATCATGTATTTGATAAAGATAAAGTTGTATTTGTTCCGGACCATTTTACTCCAAATAAGGACATTAAGTCTGCGGAAAATTCAAAAGCTATTCGTGAATACGCAAGAGAACAGGGATTGTCCTGGTATTTTGAACAGGGAAAGTCCGGCGTCGAGCATGCAATCCTTCCTGAGGCCGGTGTAGTTACTGCAGGAGAGTGTATCATTGGCGCAGATTCTCATACCTGTACATATGGAGCTTTGGGAGCGTTTTCTACCGGGATGGGAACTACAGACGTGGCTACCGGCATGGCGACGGGCGAGATCTGGTTTAAAGTGCCAAGCGCGATCAAATTCGTCCTGACTGGAAAGCCTGGAAAATATGTCAGTGGAAAGGATATTATCATCCATATTATCGGTCTGATCGGTGTTGACGGAGCTCTATATAAGTCTATGGAATTTACCGGCGATGGTATTGCAAATCTTTCTATGGACGATCGTTTTACTATGGCAAATATGGCAATCGAAGCAGGAGCAAAGAATGGAATCTTTCCTGTGGATGAAAAAGTACTTGAATATATTAAAGAACATTCGAAGAAACCGTATACAGTCTATGAAGCGGATGAGGATGCAAAGTATGAGGATGTGATAACAGTGGATCTTTCCAAAGTCCGTCCGACGGTAGCATTTCCACATCTGCCGGGCAATGCAAAGACGATTGATGAAGTGGAGGCCATGGATCCGATAAAGATTGATCAGGTGGTGATTGGATCTTGTACCAATGGACGAATGGAAGACATGAGGAAGGCAGCCGCGATCCTGAAAGGCCATACAGTGCATCCTGATGTCCGCGTCATGGTCGTTCCCGCTACTCAGAAAATCTACAAGCAATGTGTAGATGAAGGGTTGGTGGATATTTTTGTCGATGCAGGCTGTGCAGTCAATACGCCAAGCTGCGGACCTTGTATGGGCGGGCACATGGGCGTTATGGCGGCAGGAGAAAAGTGTGTTTCCACGACAAATCGTAACTTTGTAGGACGTATGGGACATGTGGATTCCCTGATTTACCTTGCATCCCCGGAAGTGGCGGCTGCAAGCGCGATCGCAGGCTGTATTGCAAATCCGGAGAAAGTAGGTGAAAATTAATGAAGGCAGCAGGACATGTATTTAAATATGGAGATAATGTAGACACAGACGTGATCATTCCGGCAAGATATCTAAATTCTTTTGACCCACAGGAGCTGGCAAGCCATGCGATGGTGGATATCGATCCGGAGTTTGTAAAGAAAGTGCAGCCAGGAGATATTATTGTGGCAAATAAGAATTTTGGTTGCGGTTCCTCCAGGGAGCATGCGCCCCTCTGTCTGAAGACAGCAGGTATTAGCTGTATTATTGCTGAGACTTTCGCACGGATTTTTTATCGGAATGCAATTAATATTGGGCTTCCGATCATTGAATGTCCGGAGGCAGCCAAGGGAATTGAAGCAGGCGATGAAGTGGAAGTGGATTTTGACAGTGGAAAGATCTATGACCGCACGAAAGGAACGGAATTTCAGGGCCAGGCATTTCCAGAGTTTATGCAAAAACTGATTGCAGCCGGCGGATTGGTAAACTATACAAACAACAAAAAGAAAAAATAAGAGAGGATATACTTTATGAGGGATGGAAAAGGAAATGCGGCGGCGCTGCTGCCGATTGGGATTTTTCTGGTGATTTTTCTGGGATCAGGTATTGTTACCGGAGATTTTTATGCGATGCCGGCGATCGTCGCGTTTCTGATTGCTCTTTTGGCAGCTTTTCTACAACATCAGGAGCTGGAATTTCAGGAGAAGATCCGGATGATTTCCCGGGGTGTGGGAGATGAGAACATTATTACGATGTGTCTGATCTTTTTGAGCGCCGGAGCGTTTTCCGGCGCTGTCACAGCGGCAGGAGGCGTGGAAAGTACAGTGAATCTGGGGCTGTCAGTGCTTCCGGCACATATTGCGGTGGTAGGTCTTTTTGTTATTGGATGCTTTATTTCCATTTCGATGGGGACTTCGATGGGAACGATTGCGGCTTTGGCGCCTATTGCGGCCGGAATTAGTCAAAAGACAGGATTTGCCATGGCTGTTTGTATCGGAGCGGTGGTCTGCGGTGCCATGTTTGGAGATAACCTTTCCATGATCTCAGATACTACAATTGCTGCAGTAAAGACACAAGGATGCGAGATGAAGGATAAATTCCGGGAGAATTTCAAAATTGTACTGCCGGCGGCCCTGATTACAATTATCATATTCTGGATGGTTACCAGAAATGGAAGCTATACGATCACAGAGGAGCTGGACTATGAGGTTCTTCAGGTCCTTCCATATCTGCTGGTGTTGGTGGGCGCGTTGATTGGAATCAATGTGTTTGTCGTACTGGTTACGGGGACAGTTGCTTCACTGGTGATCGGTGTGGCAACAGGAAGTCTTGCCCCGGGAGCAATGTTTTCTGCCGTCGGGGAAGGCGTGACAGGCATGTATGATATCACGGTTATTTCAATTG
The DNA here is from genome assembly GCA_019424135.1 of Lachnospiraceae bacterium. Lineage (GTDB taxonomy): Bacteria > Bacillota > Clostridia > Lachnospirales > Lachnospiraceae > Merdimonas. The sequence continues at coordinate 39,465 of JAHYZZ010000009.1, read as the reverse complement.
TTGTAGCCTGTATCGTTTCCCTGGTAAGGGAATATGGAGGAATCCAGTTTATCTTGGAACTGATTCGTAAAAGTATCCGTGGCAAGAGAGGAGCTGAGGCAGGAATTGCAGGCCTGGCTCTTCTGGTGGATCTTTGTACTGCCAATAACACGGTGGCGATTGTCATGGCCGGACCAATTGCAAAGGAGATTAGTGATGAATTTGGTGTGTCACCCAGACGGTCTGCATCACTTTTGGATATCTTCACATCTGTAGGGCAGGGGCTGATCCCTTATGGAGCACAGCTGCTTTCGGCAGCAAGCCTGACGGGGCTGACACCTTTTGAAATTTTGCCGTATCTCTATTATCCGGTTTTGATGGTGGTCAGTGCGGTCTTGTTTATTATTTTTCGAAAAACCAAAATAGAAGGGTAAAAGAAGATGAATCTATATTATAAAAGTACGAGAAATTCTGATCTTAATGTAACTGCTTCTGAAGCCATCCTGACAGGTCTGGCACCGGACGGGGGGCTGTTTGTTCCCTCCCGCATTCCGAAGCTTGAAGTCCCGTTAGATGAATTGAAAGGAATGAGCTATCAGGAGACGGCATATACCGTGATGAAGCAGTTCCTTACTGATTTTACGGAAGAAGAGCTGCGACAGTGTATTGCCAGCGCCTATGATTCCAAGTTTGATACGGAAGAGATTGCGCCTCTTGCAAAAGTGGATGGCACATATTATCTGGAGCTGTTCCATGGTGCGACGATTGCCTTTAAAGATATGGCATTATCTATTTTGCCGCATCTTATGACAACATCAGCCAGGAAAAATCATGTGGAAAAGGAGATTGTGATTCTGGCGGCGACTTCAGGGGATACCGGTAAGGCGGCTATGGCGGGCTTTGCGGATGTGGAAGGAACAAGGATCATCGTTTTTTATCCCAAGAATGGAGTCAGCAAGGTTCAGGAACTGCAGATGGTGACGCAGAAAGGGACAAATGTGGATGTAGTTGCGATCCATGGAAATTTTGACCAGGCTCAAAGCGGCGTAAAAGAGATGTTTGGAGATTCAAAGCTGGCGGCGGAACTTGCAGAGAAAGGCTATCAGTTCTCATCGGCAAATTCGATCAATATTGGAAGGCTGGTTCCTCAGGTTGTTTATTATGTATATGCATATGCAAAACTTCTGGAAAATGAGGAGATAAAGGATGGAGAAAAGGTCAATGTGGTAGTTCCTACGGGGAACTTTGGAAACATTCTGGCGGCATATTATGCAAAACAGATGGGAGTGCCTTTTGATAAGCTGATCTGTGCGTCTAATGAAAATAAGGTTCTTTATGATTTCTTTTGCACCGGCACCTATGATAAAAACCGTAAATTTATCCTGACATCTTCCCCATCTATGGATATTCTGGTTTCCAGCAACCTGGAACGGTTGATTTATCTGATCGCAGGGGAGGATTCCGTAAAAACTCATCAGTTGATGAAGGAGCTTTCTTCTGTCGGCACCTATACGATTACGGAAGAAATGAAGAAAAGGCTTATGGATTTTGGTGCCGGTTTTGCAGATGAGGATGAGACGGCAGAGACAATCCGCAGAGTGTATGAGAGGACTGGGTATGTGATGGATACGCATACGGCAGTTGCTGCACAAGTTTGTGGAGAATATCAGAAGAGAACCGGCGACTGTAAAAAGTGTATCATTGCCTCTACCGCCAGTCCGTATAAATTTGCAAAAAGTGTGTTGACGGCAATAGATCCTGTTTATGAAAAAAAAGAAGAACTGGATTTGATGGAGGAACTATCAAAGCTCTCCAACAGAGAGATTCCCAAGGCAGTTTTGGACATTTTAGATGCCAAGATTCTTCATACCACCGAATGTGATCCAGAGAAAATGAAAGAAACCGTCAAAACTATTCTAAAGGTGTAGAGACACTGTCTGTTTTTTCGGATTTGATCGTTTTTTCGCCACACAGCTATCAAAAATCTATGATAGCTGTGTGTTTTTTTCATTTGGAGAAGGCTAAACAGGAGGAAGTATGAACGAGAATTTTATGAAAGAAAGACCCGTGTTACCGTTGCTTTTGTCCATGTTGCTGCCAATGGTGCTGTCGATGATGGTTAATTCCCTATATCATATTGTGTATGTGGTGTACCATAAAGTGGCAAAATCGTGGCTGGAACATTTGAGAAAGCTGGAGTATAATCAACGCTATAGCATAATATTAAGAAGAAAGAGGAGAGCAGCATGGGAAAAAAGGAAGAAAAAACAAATGTGATGAGAATTCTGGATCAGAAGAAGATTCCTTATCTTAGTCATAATTATCTGGAAACTGGTGCGGTCAGCGGACTGGAAGTAGCTGCCGCCCTGGGAGAGGATCCAAATCGGGCCTTTAAGACACTGGTAACAGTGGGAAAATCAAAGGAGCATTATGTGTTTGTGGTTCCAGTCAGCAGGGAACTAAATTTGAAAAAGGCAGCACAGTGTGTAGGAGAAAAGAGTATAGAGATGATTAAGTCCAAGGAACTGCTCCCTCTGACAGGTTACGTACATGGGGGATGTTCACCGATTGGAATGAAAAAGCAGTTTGTTACCACCATTGACCAGAGCGCCCAAGATTTTGATAAGATCATGTTCAGTGCAGGAAAGATCGGATATCAAGTGGAAGTAAGTCTAAAGGATCTGGGAAAAGTAATTCGTTATCAGCTGGGAGACATTGCGGAATAGTAAGAAGACAGAAGAATTGTTTCGAAGGAGGAAGCGTATGACCAAAGAAACAGGAATTCGTTTGCTGGCAGTGGATATGGATGGTACCTGTCTGAACCAGAGAAGCCAGATGACGAAGGAGACGCTGCGAAGCCTTCAGATGGCAGCGGAGGCAGGAATCATTGTGGTGCCGACGACAGGACGCAGCCTTTCTTGTCTTCCTTATCCCCTTGCAGGAAGAAGGGATATTTACCGTTATGTGATCAGTTCAAACGGGGCATCCGTTTCAGACTGCCATGCCAGGAAGGAGCTGCGGCAGACATTGATTCCCAAGGAAGAGGCAGTCCGGCTTCTTAAGGCCTGTGGCAAAGGAAGGATTGGCAGCACAGCCCATATTTGGCATGAGTATTATGTGGAAGGGCGTCTTTTGTCCTTTTTAGGACGGATGGTATTTGGAAAGGATGCAAAACAGTTAAAAAGTGTCAGAAATATGGAAGAGCTGATTTGGAGAAGTCCTTATGATGTGGAAGAATTGCAGTTTTATTTTTTATCCCCGGGGGAAAAGGTAAATATCAAACAAACGCTTCTTCAATTTCCCGAGGTGGCTGCGGCATTTACACCGATCTATGTAGAAGTATTTGCAAAGGAGACCTCCAAAGGGAAGGCACTTTCTTTTTTGGCAGAGCATTTAAAGATTTCAAAAGAAGAAGTTGCCTGCATTGGGGATGGAGAAAACGACCTGTCTATGTTTGATGCGGCAGGACATCGGTTTGCCATGGGAAATGCGGTGCCAAAGCTTCGCCGGAAAGCGGACTATATCCTGCCGGGAAATAATAAAGACGGAGCAGCACAAGGAATCCAGCGGATCTTAAAGATGAATCATACTTCGTAATAAAGGGAAGATCTGGGCAGAAAAAGAGGAGGAATGGTTTACCATAAGAATCTTATTGCAGACAGTTGTAAAATCTTCGTAAATAGGTTATAATATTCCCAGTGGTAACCTGGAATGTTCGACACCTCCCGTAATTTTGAACCTACAAAACTTTAAACGGGACTCTTATATCTCTGTAATATGTCAGGCCTCCGATTGTGTCAGTGGAAGGCAGAAAAGCAGATGCGGACACCCACCTGGCTGCGGCTAGGAGTCAAAATACGGGAAACGGCATTTCGGGGGCATACAAAAGATAAGGACAGCCGCATACGCGGCTGTCTTTTTTCATACATATAAAAGAAGGAAAAGGACAAGGAGCAAGTAGGTTGTATAGAGTTATACATAATATAGGAGGTTATCTGGCAGCAATTATGGTTTGCCTTTTGATCATCTGTGGACTGCAGGCAATGCTCATAGAGCAGGACGATACGGGAGAGGCAAGGCAAAATGAAAGTGGAGGGAATGGACAAAGTAAAGAGAAGGAAGAAAAAAAAGAGGAGCCGATCCAAGTCAACAATCCAGATATCCGAGTTCTGATCATGAGTACTGGGTATCAGAATATTGCGCATCCAGAAGTGTCGGTGACAGCAAAGTCCGGGCTTCTGATTGAGTCTGCCCAGGGACAGGAGGAGTACGGGGCCGGGCAGCAGCTGACATTGAAACCGGATGATGCAAGGCTTGCAGAAGGAATCCTTCGACTGCGGGCAAAGGACGGGGGGGATATGACGATCAACAGCATTGAACGGGGATGTGGACAGCCTGCCTATGCCGGGGTGCTGGAGCTTCGGACAACGGCAGAAGGGATTGTGGTGATCAACGAGCTGCCGGTGGAAACTTATCTGTGCCGGGTGGTGCCAAGCGAGATGCCAGCTTCCTATGAGCTGGAAGCGTTAAAAGCCCAGGCCGTCTGCGCCAGAAGTTATGCTTACCGACAGATGGCTGAATATGGATATCCGGAATATGAGGCCCATGTCAATGACAGCACGGATTATCAGGTTTATGGAAATTCTGCCGCCCAGGAGTCTGCTACAGAAGCAGTAACCAAAACGGCCGGGGAGGTGGCCAGATATCAGGGGCAAGTGGTAACCACCTATTATTATTCCACATCCTGTGGGAAGACTACCAGCCTGGAGGCCTGGGGAACGGCGCCAGATGAGCACAATCAATATCTTCAGTCGGTTGAAGTCGGAGATGAAGAGGGGGATTATGAGAAGAATCTGCCCTGGTATCGCTGGGAAGCAAAGATTCCGGTGCAGACACTTTCCAATCTGGCAGGATTGAATCTGAAGCAGGATCTGGGAACACTTCAAAGTGTGGAGGTGACGAAGACCGGACCAGGAGGCGTAGCTCTTCAGGTAACGTTTACGGGAGATAAAGGAAGCGCAACTGTGGAGACAGAGAATAAGATTCGAAAAGCGTTTGGTGGCAGTGGGTATGATATTATAAAGCAGGACGGGACGGTTGTTCAAAGTTCCTCACTTTTGCCAAGCGCCTTTTTTACAATTGAAAAAAACGGTGATTTTTTTGTGATCTGCGGAGGTGGATATGGTCATGGAATCGGAATGAGTCAGAACGGGGCAAATGAGATGGCAAAAAAAGGAAAGAATTATCAAGAAATCCTTCAGCTTTTTTTTCAAGGAATAGAAATCGGGGCATGAAAGCCCCGATGGTTTTATCGAAATGTCAGACTGGTGTCTGTCATAGAATCGATAATTGCCAGAGATTCCAGATGGATCCCGTTTTCACGGATCATTTTTCCTCCCTGCTGAAAGCCTTTTTCGATGACGATGCCTGCACCTTCGATGGAAGCGCCGGCGTCACGGATAAGATTCATAAGTCCCATCAGCGCGCAGCCATTAGCGAGAAAATCGTCGATGACCAGTACATGATCTTCGGGACCAAGAAACTTTTTGGATACGATTACATCGTATACTTTTTTATGGGTAAAGGACTCTACTCTTGTGTGGTAAACCTCGCCGTCAATATTGATACTCTGCGCCTTTTTGGCAAATACTACAGGTACATGAAAATACTGGGCTGCAATGCAGGCGATGCCGATTCCGGAGGCTTCGATGGTCAGGATCTTTGTGATCTTGTCGCTGGGAAACCGGCGGCGGAACTCCTTTCCAATCTCATTGATCAGATCAATGTCCATCTGATGGTTTAAAAAGCTGTCTACTTTCAGTACATTGCCCGGCTTTACCACGCCGTCTGCTAAGATCCGTTCCTTTAAAAGCTTCATTTGTCTTTCCTTCCTTAGTGAGAAAATGATTTTTATAAATAATATAGTAACGGATTAAGATCGGTTTTTCAATAGACAAACCGGGAAAAATCGAGTAAAATATAGACCAGATATTTTGGAGAGAGTACCATGAAGAGAGTCAAAAAAATTTATCATAAGCTCATAACTGTTACAGGAGAAATCGGAAGTAATCACGTAGGTGCGTATGCGGCCCAGTCTGCATACTTTTTTATGCTGTGTATGATTCCGATTATCTTGCTGTTGCTGACTTTGGTAAGATATACTCCGGTGACGAAAGCGGACGTGATGACAGCGGTGATGCAGGTGTTCCCGACATCTGTGGATTCCATGATGGCGACTATTGTCAATCAGGTTTATAATCAGTCTATGGGCATCATTCCTATTACTATTATTGTAGCGCTTTGGTCTGCAGGAAAAGGAGTGCTGGCCATGACAACGGGGCTAAACTGTGTCTATCACTGTACGGAGACGCGTAATTATATAATCTTGAGGCTTCGTTCAACTCTATATACGGTCATGTTCCTGCTGGTTATCTTGTTTCTTTTGCTGCTGTCTGTCTTTGGTAACTCTCTGAATATTTTTATTGCGGAGCATATTCCGATCTTTCGTGAGTTTGCAGACCGCTTGATTGAACTGCGCGTGATCCTGACACCAGTGGTTTTGGTGGCATTTTCACTGTTGATATACAAGTTTCTCCCTAACAGGAAAGATAAATTTTTAAAACAACTTCCAGGCGCCGTGTTTACAGCGATTGGATGGATGGCAATTTCCTGGGTGTTTTCTGTGTATGTTGATGTGTTTACAGGATTTTCCAGTATGTATGGAAGCTTGACGACAATTGTACTGATCATGCTGTGGATGTATTTTTGTATGTACTGTATCTTGCTGGGCGGAGAACTAAATGTACGGCTCTTCCCGGAACTATAAATTTTTCTTGACATCCGCAATACGTATGATAAAATGATTTCGTATAGAAAAAGCGATGACCGTGTCAGTAGAGAACCATTTTCCGTCAGAGAGGGGAGATCGATGGGCTGAAAGTTTCCCCGGGTTCAGATGGCAATCGAATTTCCCACGTGAGCTGCATTTTTGAAGAATTTCTTAGTTAAGAAAAAAGTAGAAGATGCCGTAGATGCACGTTACGCAGTAATGAGCGTCCGCCTGTTGCAGGTGGGAAGCAGGGTGGTAACACGGGTAAGACTCGTCCCTCTTTGGAGGGGCGTTTTTTTATTCTATCAGAAAAGTCCGCCGGGACTTTTGGCATGATATCTTGAAAGGAAGGAAAAAAAGAGATGCAGGAAAAACTGAGAAACATCAAAGAAGAAGCATTGAAGGCCATTGAAGCGGCTGATGTGCCAGAAAAACTAAATGATGTGCGTGTAAAGTTCCTGGGGAAAAAGGGAGAGCTTACCGCAGTTTTAAAGGGAATGAAGGATGTGGCTCCAGAGGAGCGCCCAAAGGTAGGACAGCTGGTGAATGAGACCAGAGCAGCCATCGAGTCAGTCCTGGAGGAAAGCAGACAGAAAATGGAGCGAGCCATCCGGGAAGAACGGCTGAAACAGGAAGTGATTGATGTTACACTTCCGTCGAAAAAGAATATGGTAGGACACCGTCATCCCAATACAATTGCGCTGGATGAGATTGAGAGGATTTTCATCGGGATGGGCTATGAAGTCGTAGAAGGACCAGAGATCGAATATGACCTTTATAATTTCGAAAAGCTGAATATACCGGCAGATCATCCGGCAAAAGATGAGCAGGATACCTTCTATATCAATAAGGATATTGTTCTTAGAACTCAGACTTCACCAGTACAGGCTCGTGTCATGGAGCAGGGAAAACTTCCGATTCGTGTGATTTCTCCTGGACGTGTGTTCCGTTCCGATGAAGTGGACGCAACCCATTCTCCCTCCTTCCATCAGGTAGAAGGACTTGTGATTGACAAGAATATCTCCTTTGCCGATCTGAAAGGGACTTTGGAAGTATTTGCGAAAGAATTGTTTGGGCCGGAGACAAAAACCAAATTCCGCCCCCATCATTTCCCATTTACCGAGCCGAGTGCGGAAGTAGACGTGTCCTGTTTCAAATGCGGCGGCAAGGGATGCCGGTTTTGCAAAGGATCGGGCTGGATTGAGATCCTGGGCTGCGGCATGGTACATCCTCATGTATTGGAAATGTGTGGAATTGATTCCAAAGAATACTCTGGATTTGCGTTTGGCGTTGGATTGGAACGTATTGCATTGCTGAAATATGAGATTGATGATATGCGGCTGCTGTACGAAAACGATATTAGATTTTTGCGGCAGTTCTAATTGGGTACACCCTAAAGTTCAAAAAGGTACAGGGTAAAAGTTAATTTAGGACGTTGACCTTTTGCATTTTACTACGTCCTGATATGAAAGGAGAAGAATATGAATACATCATTATCATGGATAAAAGCCTATGTTCCGGATCTTGACGTGACTGCGCAGGAGTATACGGATGCGATGACGCTTTCTGGAACGAAGGTGGAGGGATATGAGGAGCTAGATGCAGATCTCGAAAAGATTGTTGTGGGACAGATTGAAAAGATCGAGAAGCATCCAGATGCGGATAAGCTGGTTATTTGTCAGGTAAATGTGGGATCGGAGATGATCCAGATCGTGACAGGTGCGCCGAATGTACATGAGGGCGATAAAGTGCCGGTAGTTCTGGACGGTGGCCGTGTGGCAGGAGGTCATGAGCCGGGAAGCCGTGTGAAGGGCGGTATTAAGATCAAGAAGGGGAAACTGCGCGGCGTGGAGAGCTGCGGAATGATGTGCTCCATTGAGGAGCTTGGCTCGAACCGGGATATGTATCCAGATGCGCCGGAAGAAGGTATCTATATTTTTCCGGAGGACACGGAAGTAGGGGCAGATGCAGTGGAAGTGCTGGGACTTCATGATGTTGTGTTTGAGTATGAAGTGACCTCCAACCGTGTAGACTGCTTTAGTGTCGTAGGAATTGCCAGAGAGGCGGCTGCTACCTTCGGAAAAGAGTTTCATCCGCCGGTGGTGACTCCCACAGGAAATAGCGAAAACGCAGCAGATTATATCAAAGTTACAGTGAAGGATACAGATTTATGCCCAAGATACTGTGCGAGAATCGTGAAAAACATTAAGATTGGACCTTCGCCGGAATGGATGCAAAGAAGGCTTGCCTCTGTTGGAATCCGTCCGATCAACAATCTGGTAGATATTACCAACTATGTGATGGAAGAGTATGGACAGCCGATGCACGCATATGATCTGGATACCATAGAGGATCGTGAAATCATTGTGCGCACGGCTGCAAAGGGGGAAAAATTTACGACTCTGGATGGCCAGGAGCGCCAGATGGATGAATCAGTCCTGATGATTTGTGATGGCAAAAAATCAATTGGTATTGCTGGAATCATGGGAGGGGAAAATTCCATGATCACTGATGACGTGCATACCATGTTGTTTGAGGCGGCCTGCTTTGACGGGACGAATATCCGTAAGTCAAGCAAAAAAGTGGGGCTTCGGACAGATGCCTCCGGTAAATTTGAAAAGGGTCTTGATCCAGAGAATGCCAAGGCGGCTATCGATCGTGCCTGTCAGCTGGTTGAGGAAATGGGAGCCGGAGAAGTTGTCGGCGGTATGGTAGATGTTTATGCAAAGAAGAGAGAGCCTGTCCGGATTACCTTTAAGCCGGATGAGATCAATGTATTGTTGGGGACAGAGATTCCGGCAGAAGAGATGCTTGGATACTTTAAGAAGATTGATCTTGGCTATGATGCACAGACGAATGAGGTGATTGTTCCCACATTCCGCCAGGATCTTCTTCGTACAGCAGATCTGGCTGAAGAGGTGGCAAGATTTTACGGATATGACAATATTCCGACGACCCTTCCAAAGGGTGAGTCCACCATGGGCAAGTTGCCGTTCAAGCTTCGCGTGGAAGAGATTGCGAAGGAGATTGCAGAATTTTGCGGCTTCAGCCAGGGAATGACATATTCCTTCGAAAGTCCGAAAGTATTTGATAAACTGATGATTCCAGAGGATTCGCCGCTTCGGAGAGTCGTAGAGATTATGAATCCGTTGGGTGAGGATTACAGCATTATGCGTACACTTCCTCTTAATGGAATGCTCACCTCTCTTGCAACAAATTATAATAGAAGAAACAAAAACGTAAGACTGTATGAGCTGGCAAATGTATATTTGCCAAAAGAACTCCCGTTGAAGGAACTTCCAGATGAGCGGATGCAGTTTACTCTTGGAATGTATGGAGATGGAGATTTCTACAGCATGAAAGGTGTTGTAGAAGAGTTCCTGGAGAAAGCAGGGCTTCATGATAAGGAGACCTATGATCCGAACAGCAAAAAACCGTATCTTCATCCAGGACGCCAGGCAGATATTTTTTATCATGGAACACCGATCGGATCTTTGGGAGAAGTACATCCGGATGTGGCAGATGCCTATGGCATCGGCGAGAGAACCTATCTTGCAGTATTAGACATGCCGGAAGTGACAAAATATGCAACTTTTGACCGAAAATACACGGGAATTGCAAAATATCCTGCAGTGACCAGAGATATTAGCATGGTGATGCCGAAAGAAATTCTGGCCGGACAGGTAGAGGAAGTCATCGAGGCTCAGGGCGGAGAGTATCTGGAAAGCTATGCATTGTTTGACATTTATGAGGGAGCACAGATTCAGGAAGGACACAAGTCACTGGCCTATTCCATCGTATTCAGGGCAAAGGATAAGACACTGGAGGATGCAGAAGTGACAAATGCCATGAACCGGATCTTAAAAACTCTGGAAGGAATGGGAATAGAACTTCGCAAATAAAATGAGGAGTATAATATGAAGAAAAAGCAGATCGGCGGATTGATCATTGCCGCAGTATTATTTATCGCAGTAGGAATCTCCAGCGTGCTGACAAACACCGTATCTCAGCGGATGCTGGAAAGTAGTGTGAAAACAATATTAACGGGGGATTATACGTTTGATGCACCGTCGAGAGAGTATATTGCTGTGGTGCGTGTTGAAGGCACGATCCAGGAACAGACAAGCACCAGTGCGCTGGATTCGTCTTCTGGCTATCAGCACACGACGACGATGGAGTATATCGACCATCTGATGCAGGATTCCAATAATAAGGGTATCCTGCTGTATGTGGATTCGCCGGGAGGCACGGTTTATGAGTCGGAGGAACTGTATCTGAAACTTCAAGAATACAAAGAGACAACAGATCGTCCTGTGTGGGACTATATGGCTCATTATGCGGCTTCGGGCGGATATATGGTTTCAATGGCTTCCGACCGGATCTATGCCAATCCAAATACAGTGACCGGATCCATTGGTGTGATTATGTCCGGTTATGATCTGACCGGCTTATATGAGAAGCTTGGGATCCGATACGTCAGCATCACAAGTGGAGAAAATAAGGACAGCAGCCGGCTGACCGATGAGCAGATCGCGATTTATCAGACCCAGGTGGATGAGTATTACAACAAATTTGTAAATATCGTAGCAGAAGGCCGGGGAATGTCAAAGGAAGATGTCAAAGCGCTGGCTGACGGACGTACTTATACGGCACAACAGGCATATGACAACGGATTGATTGATGAAATCAGCCTGTATGAAGATATGAAGGAGGCCATGAGCAAGGAACTTGGTACAGATGAGTTCTATGAACTGGAAACACCGTCCAGCGTGTGGTCCGCCTTATTTGCAAAAGCAGAAGAGTTGGTACCTAAGTCCGACTCTCAGATACTGACAGAAACCGCAGAAGAAATGGAAAGCGGGGTGCCGATGTACTATGCAGAACAGTTACAGTAATCAGGAAGTGGTATATGCAGGATTCTTTGTTCGGTTGGCCGCCTATGTGATCGACAGTCTGATCGTCTTTTTCGGACTCTTAATTGTACGGCTGTTTCTGTCCGGGATCATGTCTTTGCTTTCGGGAACCTGGCTTGGCGGAAATCTCCTGTTTCATTATACTCTGAAGGATATCGTGCTGTATTTGTTCCAAGTGCTGTACTTTATTCTATGTACCTATCTGACGGGGACGACCTTGGGAAAACGTGCTATGAATCTTAGAGTGGTAAATGCAGAACATGGCCAGAGGCTTAGTCTTCTGGATGTGGTATATCGGGAGACCATCGGACGATTCCTTTGCAGCCTTTCTGTGGGAATCGGATATATAATTGCAGGTGTGGACAGGGAAAAGAGAGGACTTCATGACATTCTTTGTGATACCAGGGTGATTTATGCAAAGAAAGTCAAGATCATCCCGATTTATCCCAGCTATCAGGTACCGCCTGTGTCTCCAATGCCGCTGCAATATATGCAGACACCGCCCGTACCACCTCAGGCTCCGGAAGGGGCGGGACAGCGAAAAGAGCCAGAGGATAATAATGGAAAGGATTCTTAAGAATGAAACGACAGGATTTTTATTATGATCTGCCGGAAGAACTGATTGCGCAGGATCCTTTGAAAGATCGTTCCAGCTCCAGGCTTCTTGTCTTAGACAAGGAGTCCGGGGCTGTTTCCCATCATGTGTTTCGGGAGATTACGGACTATCTGGAAGAGGGAGACTGCCTGGTTATCAATGATACAAAAGTGATACCGGCAAGACTGATTGGTTCCAAGATTGGGACGAACGCAAAGATAGAAATATTATTGTTAAAAAGAAAAGAAAATAATATCTGGGAGACTTTAGTAAAACCTGGAAAAAAAGCGAAAGTCGGAACCAAGATCAGCTTTGGAGAAGGTCTGCTGATTGGAGAGGTCATCGATGTGGTGGAAGAGGGGAATCGTCTGATCCAGTTTTCTTTTGAGGGGATTTTTGAGGAAATCTTAGATCAGCTGGGGCAGATGCCATTGCCTCCTTACATTACCCACCAGCTGGAAGATAAGGATCGTTATAATACGGTTTATGCCAAACATTCGGGATCTGCCGCTGCTCCGACGGCGGGACTTCATTTTACCCCGGAGCTTTTGGAGGAAATTCAGAAAAAGGGTGTAGATATCGCAAAAGTTACTCTTCACGTGGGACTTGGTACTTTCCGCCCGGTTAAGGCAGAGGAGATCACAGACCATCACATGCATTCGGAGTTTTACCAAATAGATGAAGAAGCCGCCGGGAAGATTAATCATGCGAAAGAAACGGGTCACCGGGTTATCTGTGTGGGGACTACCAGCTGCCGCACCATTGAATCGGCGGCAGATGAAACAGGGCGATTAAAGGCTCAAAGTGACTGGACAGATATATTCATTTATCCGGGATATTCTTTTAAAATTCTGGATTGTCTGATTACGAATTTCCATTTGCCGGAGTCTACTTTGATTATGCTCGTATCCGCATTGGCGGGAAGGGAGCATGTACTGGCTGCTTATGAGGAGGCAGTAAGAGAGCGATATCGCTTTTTTTCATTTGGTGATGCCATGTTCATCAAATAGTGAGAAATTCGGGTATTGACCTTAAGTGGACTTTAGGGATTACACTTTCTATAGACAAAGTACATTTGGTGAAAGAAAGTGAGGTAGAAATATGAAGTCCAAAGTTTATTTCTCAAAAGAATTAACACCGGAAAAGGTGGTGGAGGTGTATCAGGCTTTAGAAGTGAATCTTCCGGGAAAAGTGGCTGTGAAAGTGCATTCTGGAGAAAAGGGTAATCAAAATTTCCTGAGACCAGATTTTTGGAAACCCATGGTAGAAAAGGTTCATGGAACCATCGTAGAGTGTAACACTGCTTATGGGGATGCTGCCGGCGGGGTGCGTGATAATACTCCATCCCATTTGAAGCTTCTAAAAGAGCATGGATGGACAAAATATTTTGACGTAGACTTGATGGACGCCGAGGGCCCGGATGTGGTTTGGCCTATCTTGAATGGAAAGATTTTAAAAGAAAATAAATTGGGAAAACATATTGAAAACTATGACTCCATGTTAGTGCTGGCTCATTTTAAAGGGCATCCGATGGGAGGGTACGGTGGAGCGTTAAAGCAACTTGCGATTGGATGCGCGTCCAGGGCAGGTAAGGCATTGATCCATTCAGCCGGTAAGACGGAAGACCGTTTTGAAACCTGGCAGCAGCATGCTGACAGTGTGACTTTCCCAGAGGCCATGGCAGATGCAGCTTTTAGTGTGACAGAGCATTTTAAAGGTAAGATTGCGTTTATTAATGTCATGAAGAATCTTTCTGTAGACTGCGATTGCTGTCAGGTCGCAGAAGATCCATGTATGAAGGATATTGGCATTTTAGCATCTATAGATCCAGTTGCCATTGATCAGGCATGTATGGATCTGGTTATTCATTCTGATGATCCAGGACGGGACCATTTTATGGAGCGTGTTAACAGCCGAAACGGAATCCACACGATCGAAGCTTCTGAGGAACTGGGAGTTGGTTCCAGGGAATATGAGTTGATTGAGATATAGAATGATTTTGAACATACCACACGCATATGCTGCACTCGTTGATAGAGTACAGTATATGTGTGTGGTATTTTATGAATATGATTGATCTTTACGTGTCACTTCGTGATGATAAGCAGTTCTTTTGGCGGCGCTTTGCAGTGGAGAGAAAGGAATGCTTGGCGGAATATGTTTATTATCATCCCTCCTGGATAAGCGAACCGCTTTTGCTTCTTGCCTATTAGATGGAAGTGTGATATAAATGATAACAGTGAATATAGAAAGTAACAGGTGTCAGGCCGGAGAATCCGTGCCTGGTGAAAAGGGAAACAGGTGTAAGTCCTGTGCGAACTCGTCACTGTCATTAGGGAGCATCAGTATAGAGAAGGCCACTGGGAGACCGGGAAGGAATATACTGTGCAATGATCTATCAGCCAGGAGACCTGCCTGTTATGGTACAGGAATGTTCCGAACCACGAGTAACTGGTTGTACGTTTTCTGGCACCTCAGCTGAAAGGCTTTGGTGCTCCTTGCTCGTTTTCTAAAAGAAGAAAGCGGGCTTTCTTTTTTATAGGAGAGAGAAAGAGATGGCAGGGAAAAAACTGGCATGGGGATATACGACAGGTAGCTGCGCCCAGGCGGCCACAAAGGCGGCGGCAGAAATGCTGTTTTCGCAAGTGTATATAGAGGAGATAGCGGTGACGATTCCAAACGGGGAGACGGTCCGCTTTCCTATAGCAGAGATTCAGTTTGAAAGAAAAAACGGAATTTTAAAAAGCGTCAGCTGCGGGGTTAAAAAAGACAGTGGAGACGATCCGGATATTACAGACGGCGTACTGGTAAAAAGCCGGGTGGAACAGATTTCTCAGGGAGTTTGTCTGGTAGAAGGAGGAGAAGGAATCGGCAAGGTGACTAAGCCGGGGCTTGATCAGCCTGTAGGTGCAGCGGCCATCAACCGGGTACCAAGAAAGATGATTCGAAAGGAATTAAGCTTAGCGGCGGAGAAGGCCGGTTATGACGGGGGGCTAAAGGCTGTGATTTCAATTCCCGATGGTCAGCAGCTGGCGAAGAAAACGTTCAATCCCAGGCTGGGGATTCAGGGAGGACTTTCCATTTTAGGGACCAGCGGCCGGGTGGAACCGATGAGCGAACAGGCACTTCTTGATACGATCCGACTTGAGATGCAGGTAAAATATGCACAAGGACATCGCTTTTTATTACTGTCGCCTGGAAACTATGGTTTAGATTTTTTAAAGCGGGAATATCATATTGATGAAAGAGACGTGGTGAAGTGCAGTAATTTTATCGGCACGTCCATTGACATGGCTGAGGAGATGGGATATCGGGGGATTGTGCTGACAGGACATATCGGAAAGCTGATTAAAGTGTCTGGCGGGATCATGAATACCCATTCCAAGGAGGCAGACTGTCGGATGGAGCTTTTGGCAGCAGCAGCCCTTAGAAGTGGACTTTCCCCAAAGATAGCCCGGGCATTTCTTGACTGCATAACTACTGACGATGCCCTGAAGCAGTGCCAGGAAAAGGAAAGAAGCCGCCTGATGGAAGAGGTTATGTTACAGATAGAAAAATATCTAAGTTTCCGGGCGGAGCAGATGGAAGTCGGAGCCATCGTTTTCTCCAATGTATATGGAATGCTGGGAAAAACCAGACAAGCAGAAGAAATTTTAAAAAAAGTAAGAGATGTGCAACCATAGATTCCGGAAAAATAAGGAGGAAGAGCATGGCAGGAAAGTTATTTGGAGTTGGAGTGGGACCGGGAGATCCGGAGCTTATGACGATCAAAGCATGCAGGGTAATCGATGAATGTTCAGTAATCGCAGTGCCAGGAAAGATTCCCAAGGAAACGGTGGCATATCGGATCGCAGCAAAAGTGGTTCCTTCTGTAGAGGCAAAAGAGCTTTTGGGAATCCATATGCCTATGACCAAGGATCAAAAAGAACTGGAAGAAAGCCATAAAGAGGCTGTCCTGAGGATTCAAAAAGAGCTGGACAAAGGAAAAGACATCGCCTTTCTAACGCTGGGGGATCCGACAATCTATTCCACCTATCTTTACATTCATGAGACTTTGCATAGGGCTGAATATTCGACGGAAATCATCAGTGGGATCCCATCCTTTTGTGCAGCAGCAGCCAGACTTCAGATAGGGATAGCGGAAAAAGAACAGCAGATCCATATCGTTCCAGCTTCCTATCAGATCCAGGATGCGCTGAAGCTTCCGGGAACCAAGGTGCTGATGAAGTCAGGCCGGCAGTATCAGAAGGTAAAAGCAATGTTGGCCGTGTCAGACATGGAAGTAAAGATGGTAGAAAATTGCGGTATGGAAGAGGAGCGCGTCTATCAGAATGTGAATGAAATGCCAAAAGAGGCTGGCTATTATACATTGATCTTTGTAAAAGAGAGAGGGAAAAAAGAATGATACATTTTGTAGGGGCAGGTCCCGGGGCGGTGGATTTGATCACCGTGAGGGGACAAAAACTTTTAAAGAAGGCTGACCAGGTCATCTATGCAGGATCACTGGTCAACCCGGAGCTTTTGAAGTATGCAAAGGAAGGCTGCCGGATTTATAACAGTGCAGTGATGACTCTGGAAGAAGTGCTGGAGCGGATGAAGGAAGGAGAGGAAAAGGGATGGACGACGGTTCGGCTCCACACAGGAGACCCGTCTTTGTACGGGGCAGTCAGAGAGCAGATGGATTGGCTGGACGACTGGAAGATTCCCTATGATTCCTGCCCGGGTGTCAGCTCTTTTAGTGGCGCGGCAGCAGCACTGAATCTGGAATACACTTTGCCGGATGTGTCCCAAAGCGTGGTGATTACCCGGATGGAGGGCCGTACTCCGGTACCGGAACGGGAAAGTGTCCGGGCATTTGCCGCCCACCAGGCTACTATGGTGTTGTTTTTAAGTACCGGGCTTCTGGAAAAGCTGGAGATGGCGCTCCAGGAAGGGGGATATGCTTTGGAAACACCTGCGGCCATTGTGTATAAGGCCACCTGGCCGGAAGAAGCATGCTATCTCTGTACGGTGGGAACATTGTCAGCTACGGCCAAGGAGCATGGGATTACGAAAACGGCGCTGATTATCGTGGGGGATGTGGTTTTGCACCAGAATTACAGCCGTTCCAGATTGTATGATCCGTCGTTTACTACAGAATACAGGGAAGGAAACAGATGAAAGCGGCAATTCTTAGTTTTACAAGAGACGGAAAGAAACTGGGAGACCAAATCAAAAGCTGGCTGGAAGGACAGGGATATATGGCAGAAGCAGCAGTCCGCTGTCAGGCTCTGCCGGAATCCATCGCCCAATCTTTGGACCAATGGACTAAAGAGCAGTTTTCGAAGGCCGATGCACTGATTTATATAGGTGCAGCCGGGATTGCGGTGAGGGCTGTTGCATCATACGTACAGTCTAAGACTTCAGATCCTGCGGTGTTGGTGATTGATGAGCAGGGTACCTATTGTATCCCGCTTTTGTCCGGTCATCTGGGAGGAGCCAATGACCTGGCAATCCGTCTGGCAGAGGCGTTCCATATGGAGCCGGTGGTGACCACAGCTACGGATCGGAACAAGAAGTGGGCAGTGGATGAGTTTGCCAGAAAGAACGGGCTGAAAATCCGGGATATGGAACTTGCAAAAAGGATCTCGGCAGATATTCTGGAGGGGAAAGAAGTCTGTGTTTTGGTGGATCATTCAGAGAAGCCTATAAAAGAGATTCCGGATGTTTACGTCGGTTTGTATGAGCATCCGAAGTGGAAGGATACGCTGTACCTGATTCCCCCTGTGGCTGTGCTTGGCATCGGCTGCAAAAAAGGAGCTTCGGCGGAGCAAATCCGGTTGTTGGCTGAGGAAATTTTGAAAGATTATGGTGTTTGTCCCGAATGTATCCGGGCTGTTGCGACGATTGACCGAAAGGGAAAAGAGCCGGGGCTGCTGCGGTTCTGTAAGGAGAGGGAGCTCCCGCTTTTTATTTTTTCCGCAGAAGAACTTTTGCGGGCAGAAGGGGAATTTACATCTTCGGAATTTGTCCGTCAGGTAACCGGAGTGGAAAATGTCTGTGAGAGAAGTGCGGTAACAGCAACAGAAGGAGGAAGACTGCTGATTCCGAAGCAGAAAAAGGACGGAGTGACTGTGGCTTTGGCCGTAACAGATTGGAGTGTGGAGTTTGAAGAAAGTATATGTGGTAGGAATGGGTCCGGGGAGTCCGGAACAGATGACGGGAAAAGCCAGGGAGGTCTTCGCATCCTGTGACGTGATTGCAGGCTATACCGTGTATGTGGATCTTTTAAAAACATCTTTTCCCAAAGCAAAATATATCACAACGCCTATGCGTCAAGAGGCACAACGATGCCGCCTGGCCTTTGAAGCCGCCAGGGAGGGGAAGACGACTGCTATGGTGTGCAGCGGAGACGCCGGGATCTATGGCATGGCAGGACTGATGTATGAAGTGGGGGAAGCATATCCGGAGGTAGAGTTGGAAGTGATTCCAGGGGTGACAGCAGCCCTTGGAGGAGCGGCCGTTTTGGGAGCGCCTCTTGGTCATGATCTTTGCATCATCAGCCTAAGCGATCTTCTGACATCTTGGGAAACCATTGAAAAGAGACTTTTGGCGGCGGCAAAGGGGGATTTCGTGATTTGCCTTTATAATCCGGCCAGCCGAAAACGGAAGGATTATCTGAAAAAAGCCTGTGAGATCCTTAAGACCTATAAATCGTCGGAAACCGTATGCGGCATTGTAAAAAATATTGCAAGAGAAGGAGAAAAGTTCCAAATCCTTTCTCTGAAGGAATTGACGGATACTCCAGTCGATATGTTTTCTACGGTTTATATCGGAAACCAGGAGACCAAAGTCATCCGGGGACGGATGGTGACACCAAGAGGATATCAGTTATGACAGAAAAAAAAGTGTTAATCTTTGGAGGGACAACGGAAGGAAGAAGGCTTACCGAATATCTGGCATCACAGAAGATCAGGACGCATGTCTGTGTGGCGACGGATTACGGAGAGAGCCTGCTCCCGGAAAGTGCATATGTGACATCTGAAAGCCGTCGGATGGATGCAGAGCAGATGAGCCGGTGGATCAAAGAATATGATCCTGCTTTCGTGGTGGACGCTACTCATCCTTATGCCAGGCTGGTTTCGGATCATGTAGAAGAAGCCTGCAGGAAATGTCAAAAGCCCTATCTTAGACTGATCAGGGAGACAAAGAAAGGGACATTAGCCAGTGGTGCAATCTGGGTAGAAAATTTGGAGGAAGCGATCAGATATCTTTCTGACACGGAGGGAAATATCCTGGTGACTACAGGAAGTAAGGAACTTCAGGCTTTTACAGAGCTTCCCAATTATCAGGAGCGGGTGTTTGCCCGGGTGCTCTCCCTTCCTTCGGTGGTAGACAAGTGCCAGGGTCTGGGCTTTGAAGGACGGCACCTGATCTGCATGCAGGGTCCTTTTTCCGTAGAGATGAACCTGGCTATGTTGAAGGATTTTAAGATTCGATTCCTGGTGACCAAGGAAGCCGGGGCAGCCGGGGGCTTTCCAGAGAAATGTCTGGCAGCAGAAAAAGCCGATGCCAAGCTTGTGGTGATCGGAAGGCCAAAGGATAAGAAGGGATTGGGAGAAGAGGAACTCTATACATATCTGAAAGAAGAACTGGGGCTTAAGAGTACCTGGGATCTGGCGATTGTGGGCATGGGAATGGGTTCCCTGTCCGGAATGACAGAGGAAGTAAGAAAGGTCTGCCAGGAAGCTGGACTTCTGATTGGCGCCAGGCGGATGATAAAAGCAGCAGCCATGGAAGGTCAGCTTGTGGAAGAAGCCTATCAGCCGGGGGAAATCCTGGCGGCACTTCGAAAGCATCCTTCCATACGAAAGGCAGCAGTGGTTCTGTCAGGGGATCCTGGCTTTTACAGCGGGGCAAAAAAGCTGATGGCAGTTTTGAAGGAAGAGACGAATATCCAGGCTCGTGTATTTCCGGGAATTTCATCCGTATCTTATCTGTGTGCCAGGCTGCACATCAGCTGGGAGGATGCAGAAATTTTAAGTCTTCATGGAAGAGAGGGGAATCTGATTTCGGCGGTGGAAGGACATGTCAAAACCATCGTGCTAGGAAGCGGCGCTGAAAGTGTTCGAAAGATCTGTCAGAAGCTAAAAGACTATGGGTATGGAGCACTTACGGTAATCATCGGCGCAAGGCTGTCTTATCCGGATGAGGACATCCGGCGCGGCACAGCAGAAGAGCTGATATTCTATGAGGGGGAAGGGCCGTTGCTTCTTCTCATTGAAAATCCAACGGGTGGAAAGAGACGATCCGTACCAGGCATCCCGGACGAGGCGTTTGTGCGGGGAAAGGTTCCCATGACCAAAGAAGAGGTACGTTGCATCTGTCTGTCCAAACTGCGCCTTACCAGAACTTCAGTGGTCTATGATGTGGGAGCCGGGACCGGTTCTGTGGCGGTGGAAGCGGCCAGAATGGCAGATATGGGTCATGTTTATGCAGTTGAGAGAAACCTGGATGGTCTCCAACTGATTCAGGAGAATGGTCGGAAACTGAAAGCGGAAAATCTAATTCTGGTGGAGGGAGAAGCTCCGGAAGCACTTAGGGATCTTCCGGCTCCGGACTGTGTATTTATTGGTGGAAGCGCAGGACATCTAGAAGAAATCTTACAAGCAGTGGTCTTTAAAAATCCAGGGGCCCGGGTGGTGTTAACCGCCATTTCTCTGGAAACGTTGACAGAAGCAGTCAAGTGTTTAAAAGTTTTCCATCATACAGAAGAAGAAATCCTGCAGATATCGGTAAGCAGGGCGAAAGAGGCAGGAAATTATCACTTGATGATGGGACAAAATCCAGTGTTTATCGTTAGTTTTACCTGCAGTAAGGAGTAAAGGATGAAGAAAAAACTGCCAAGGATCATGATTACAGCGCCTGGAAGCGGCACAGGAAAGACGATGCTGGTCTGTGCCCTTCTCAAGGCATGGAAGGAGCGGGGACTTAAGCTTCGGGCATATAAGTGCGGTCCGGATTATATTGATCCTATGTTTCATCGGGAAGCTTTGGGAATCGACAGTGCCAATCTGGATTCCTTTCTTTGTGGCAGGGAATCCTTAAGGCAGCGTCTTCGAAAGGATGCCAATGAGACGGATCTTGCAGTGTTAGAAGGCGTGATGGGCTACTATGATGGAATTGCAGGAATTTCAGATGAGGCCAGTTCCTATGACGTGGCTGACGCCACGGGGACGCCGGCGGTTCTTCTGGTGGACGGTCGGGGAAAGAGTCTTTCCATCTTGCCGGAGATCCAGGGGTTTTTCAATTTTCGGAAGAAAAGTCATATTCGGGGGGTGATTCTTGGACGGATCTCTCCAGGGATGTATCCCCGGTTGAAAAAAATGATCGAGGAAGAGACAAAGCTTCCGGTATACGGGTATTTGCCGGAACGAGCGGATTTAAAGGTGGAAAGCCGCTATCTGGGACTTACTCTTCCCGGAGAATTAGCGGAACTTCAAAAAACGCTGGAAGCGCTGGGGCACCAGGCGGAAGAGACCATTGACCTGGATGGTCTCTTCACCCTTGCCAAGACAGCGGATGGGCTGGAAGAAGGGTCCAACCTATGCCGTCTCAGAAACGGAACTCCCATACGTATTGGCGTGGCAAAAGATGCGGCATTTTGCTTCTTTTACCGGGACAACCTGGAGATTTTGGAAGCGCTGGGGGCAGAGATTTCTTTTTTTTCTCCGCTGGAGGAGGAAAACCTTCCGGAGGATGTGGACGGACTGATCTTTTATGGAGGCTATCCGGAGCTTTATGCAGAGAAATTAAGTGCCAATCAAACAATGCGGGAAAGCATACGTCTTGCGGTGAGGAAAGGAATGCCTTGTATTGCCGAATGTGGTGGTTTCCTCTATCTGCAGGAATATCTGGAAAACAAAGAAGGAAAGCGTTTCCCTATGGTTGGAGCGCTTCCCGGAGGAAGCAGATATACCGGACGGCTTGGACGGTTTGGATATGTGACCTTATCTGGAGGAACTGCGTTTGGGCGTCCGGTAGGAGAGATTCCGGCCCATGAGTTTCATTATTATGATTCCACAGATGCAGGGAGTAGTTTCCTGGCAAGGAAGCCCTTGTCAGAGAGAAGCTGGAGGTGCATCATCAGCACGGATGGGCTGTGGGCAGGATATCCACATATTCATTATGGGGGCAGCCAGGTGTTTGCATGGAATTTTTTGGAGGCGTGCAGGAACAGGAGGAAAGAGCGATGAATCAGGAAGAGAAGTTACAGGAAGTGATCGAAAGGATCGAGGATCTGGATGAAGAGGCTATGGAGCAGGCAAAAAAGAAGTGGAATTCGATTGCAAAGCCTCTCCATAGTTTGGGCAAGTTGGAGGAACACATCATCCGGATCGCCGGGATTACGGGAACGAGCAACGTGCAGATTGACCGGAAGGAACTGATCGTGATGTGTGCGGATAATGGCGTGGTGGAAGAAGGAGTGACCCAGACCGGCCAGGAGGTGACCGCCATCGTGGCGGAAAATTTCCTGACAGGGGATACCAGTGCTGCCATCATGTGCCGACGTGCAGGCGCGAAGATCTGTCCCATTGATATCGGCATGGCGGCAGACACCAGGGTACCGGACTATAAAATCGCTTATGGGACAAAAAATCTGGCGAAAGAGCCTGCCATGACCAGGGAACAGGCACTTTCCAGTATTCTTACCGGTGTTCGGATCGTAGAGAAGAAAAAAGAAGAAGGGGTGCAGCTTCTGGCTACCGGGGAGATGGGGATCGGAAATACCACCACCAGCAGCGCAGTTTTGGCAGCTCTTTTGAGCCTGGATCCTGTGAAGGTGACAGGAAAAGGCGCCGGACTTTCCAGGAAAGGCCTGGAAACTAAGGTGCAGGTGATCCGAGGCGCATTGAATCGCCATCGGCCAGAACAGACAGACCCGGTGGATGTACTGACAAAAGTAGGAGGTTTTGATATCGGAGGCCTTACAGGCGTATTTCTGGGGGCGGCTAAGGAGAGAATTCCGGTGTTGATCGATGGGTTCATCTCCGGAACCGCGGCGCTTCTTGCCTGTCGGCTGTGTCCGAAGGCCAGAGAATACATGATTGCTTCCCACAAATCCAAAGAGCCGGGGATGCAGATCCTTCTGGATGCGCTGGGACTTTCGGCAGCACTTGACTGTGATATGTGTCTGGGAGAGGGAACTGGTGCGGTGGCATTTTTTCCTGTCCTTGATATGGCGGCAGAGGTTTACCAGAAGATGAGCACCTTTGAAGAGATTCATGTAGAGGAATATCAGGAACTGGGGGATGAGTCATGATCCATCTGATCACGGGAGGAAGCGGAAGTGGAAAATCAGCCTATGCAGAGGCATGGTTGATGCAAAAGGAAGACCAGGGAAGGTATGGAAATAAAAAGCCCTTCCT
Organism: Lachnospiraceae bacterium; assembly: GCA_019424135.1. Classification (GTDB taxonomy): domain Bacteria; phylum Bacillota; class Clostridia; order Lachnospirales; family Lachnospiraceae; genus Merdimonas. Next base: position 15,741 of record JAHYZZ010000009.1, on the reverse strand, counting down.
TTATATTGCCACCATGCGTCCTTTTGGACGGGAGAGTCAAAAAAAGATCCAACGTCATCAGGAGCAAAGAGCCGGTAAGGGATTTGTTACACTGGAGTGTTATCAGGATCTGGATACTTTGGACATTCCGGAGAATGCAGGGATCTTACTGGAGTGTGTGATGAATCTTGTGGCTAATGAATGTTACCGGGATGACAGAAGGGGAAGCATCCAGACAGAAGAGCAGGCGGAAAGAAAAGTACTAGGAGGGATCCGAAATCTTTCAGATAAGACAGAGTTTCTGGCAGTGGTGACCGGACGGGTGGATGAAGATCTCTTTACTTATTCTGAAGAGACCAGATGCTATCAGAGGATTCTGGGGAATATCAATCAGAAGATCGGACATATGTCTGATCAGGTGACGGAGGTGGTGTACGGGATTCCCGTACCAGTAAAGCGATGAAAGAAAGTTTATGGAACAGTTGGAAAATTGCATGTTCGATGTACAGTAAGATTCCCATGCCTCAGGCAGATTGGACGAAGGAAAATAAAGCCTATGTTATGTGCTTTTTTCCCTGGGTGGGAGCTGTGATTGGAGCACTGATGCTTGGACTTTATCAGTTGAAAGTTCTGTTAGGAGAAGCTGGTTGTGGAGTTCCAGACTTCTTTTTTACCGTACTTTTTGTGCTGCTTCCGGTATGGGTCACAGGAGGCATCCATCTGGATGGCTATCTGGATACGCAGGATGCCCTTCACTCTTACCAGACCAGAGAGCGAAAACTGGAGATCCTGAAGGATCCCCATACCGGAGCTTTTGCCGTGATTGCCGGAATCTGTTACTTCGTTCTGGAGCTTGGTATCTACAGTGGACTGACGGCAAATAGTGTGAGAGTGATTGGAGCTGGGTTTGTGCTGTCTCGTTCCTTCAGCGGCCTTTCGGTGATTTGTTTTCCCCAGGCGAGAAAGAAGGGGATGGCAGCGGACTTTTCTGAAGGCGCCAGCAAAAAGGGATGCCGCCGGGTACTGGTTATCTATGTCATTCTTTCCATGGGGGTTATGGTTTTTTTGGGAGGCGTTCCAGGAATCGCAGCCGCTGTTTCTGCAGCTGGAGTATTTGTCTATTATCGGTGGATGACGAATCGGATTTTTGGCGGCATGACCGGAGACCTGGCAGGGTATTTCCTGCAGCTTTGCGAGATCTGGATTGCTGCGGCCGCCGTAATCACAGATCTTTTAGGGAAAGGAGCAGGATGGTAGGATGGAATTGATCGTAGGAGGCGCTTATCAGGGCAAAGAAGAATATGCCAGGAATTTATTTCCGGACATTTCATGGATTGATGGGGATAGCTGCAGTGAGGAGGAAATTCTCCACTGCCAGGGGATCTGGAATTTTCAGCGGTATCTGGAACGCAAAATGGAACAAGGAAAGCCAGTGGAAGGTCTGGGAAAACTGTTGTATGAAAAAAATCCGGATATGATAATCGTGACAGATGAGATTGGCTGCGGCATTGTCCCTCTGGATCCTTTTCAGAGAGCATTTCGGGAACAGGCCGGAAGAGTTTGTACAGAATTGGCAGAAAGATCACTACGGGTACATCGGGTGATCTGCGGTGTGGGGATGGTGATTAAAAGATGAATCTCCATATCTTTTTGATCCGCCACGGGAAGACAAAGGGCAATCTGGAACACCGTTATATTGGAAGGACGGACGAGGATCTGTGTGAGGCAGGAAAAGAAGAGTTGATACGTCTGAAGGCGCCGGACGTTGAGAGGATCTATGTCAGCCCTATGCGCCGGTGTGTTCAAACTGCACAAATTTTGTACCCGGGAAGGGAACTCTTTAGAGTGGAAGACTTTCGAGAATGTGATTTTGGAACGTTTGAAGGAAAAAATTACCGGGATCTGAGAGGAGACTCTAAATACCAGGCATGGATCGACAGTGGAGGAAATCTGGAATTTCCAGGGGGAGAAAGCCCCGTAGATTTTCGGAAACGGTGTGTAAAGGGGATGAAACGAGCTATGGAGGACTGCCTAAAAGATGGTGTAAAGGCAGCAGCGCTTATTGTCCACGGCGGCACGATCATGAGTATCATGGAGACCTATGCAAGACCCCGGGGATCTTATTATGATTTTCAGGCAGGAAACGGAGAAGGATATGAACTGGTTATTACAGATGACAGTGCCGGTGACGGCAGGCTTTGTTCTGGATCTTTTTTTGGGAGATCCAAGATGGCTATATCATCCGGTACGGCTGATCGGCCGTTTGATTACCTTTGGAGAAAAAATTATCAGAAGCTGTTTTCCGAAGACGAAAAGCGGTGAACGACTGGGGGGCGTCTTGTTGGTCCTTCTGGTCGTAACTGTCAGTACGGCTGTTCCGGCGGCGCTTCTTTGGATCTTATACCAAAGCTTCTGGCCCATGGGACTTCTTTTGGAGACTTTTTTTTGTTATCAGCTTCTGGCAGTGAAGTCCTTAAGGACAGAAAGTGACAAGGTGTTTTGTGCGTTAAAAGAAGAAGGACTGGAAAAGGGAAGAAAGGCAGTTTCCATGATCGTAGGGCGGGATACGGAAAGCCTGACTGAAGAAGGTGTGACCAAGGCAGCAGTGGAGACCGTGGCAGAGAATACTTCTGACGGAGTGATTGCCCCCCTTTTTTACATGATGGTTGGCGGCGCGGTACTGGGATTTGCCTATAAATCTGTCAATACCATGGATTCCATGGTAGGATATAAAAATGAAAGATACCAGTATTTTGGGACGGCGGCAGCCAGACTAGACGATATTGTGAATCTGATCCCTGCAAGAGTTGCAGCGGTGCTGATGATTGCAGCAGCCTTTTTTCTTGGGATGGATGGAAGGGGGGCAATTTCCATTTACCGGAGAGATCGGAAGAAACATAAAAGTCCCAATGCTGCCCAGACAGAATCGGTCATGGCCGGAGCTTTAGGAGTGGAGCTTGCGGGGGATGCCTGGTATTTTGGAATCCTGCATAAAAAGCCATCCATCGGAGATCCGACCAGGAAGATTGAGATTTGGGATATCAAAAGGGCTCATCGGCTTTTGTACGGAACCAGCATCTTGGCGCTGGTGCTCTTGATGGGGCTCAAATGTGTGCTGATCTGGCTTTTATGGTAGGAGGATGAGATGAAAAAAGAACAGATACATGGAGGAGATATTTACCGGAATCCGGGTGTCATAGATTTTTCGGTCAACAGTAATCCGCTGGGAGTACAAAAAGAGGTGCTGGAGGCACTGAAGGGAAATCTGGATCAGATTGCTCATTATCCAGATATCCAGTGTGAGAAGCTAATTGAAGAGATTTGCCGGTTCGAGCAGGTAGAGGCAGAGCAGGTGCTGTGCGGAAACGGGGCGGCGGAGTTATTTTTTGCCGCTGCTTTGGCAAGAAGGCCCAAGGCGGTACTTCTTGCAGTACCTTCCTTTGCAGAGTATGAGCGTGCGCTTCATTCAGTGGGCGGAAAGATCCGGGAATATATGCTTAAGCCAGAACAGGAGTTTCAGGTGACGGAAGAAATTCTATCTGCCATTACGCCGGAAATTGATCTTGTGATTCTTTGCAATCCAAACAATCCCACCGGACAGGTGATCCCGCGTCCACTGCTCTTTGAGATTTTAAACCGGTGCAAAGAGCAGCAGACCACATTACTGCTGGATGAATGCTTTGTAGACTTTCTGGATCGGCCAGATGAGGTGACGATGACGAAATATCTGACGGAGTATCCGAAACTTCTGATTGTGAAGGCTTTTACCAAAACTTTCTGCATGCCAGGACTCAGGCTTGGATATGCCCTTAGCAGCGATTTTAAGCTGCTTGAGAAGATGAAGGACTGTCTGCAGCCTTGGAACGTGTCTGTGCCGGCACAAATTGCCGGAGTTGCGGCCATGAGGCACAGCGAGCCATATTTATCCAAGACCCGGGAGTTTGTAAAGGCGGAACGGGAAAGAATGCGCGCCGAGATGGAAAAGGCAGGGGACCATGTGATCGGATCCTTGGCAAATTATCTGTTTTTTACCAGCTGCCTGGGGCTGTATGAAAAGGCTTTGAAGGCCGGATTCCTGATCCGGGACTGTGGAAATTACCGGGGGCTTCAGGAAGGTTATTACCGAGTGGCCATTCGGACAAAAGAAGAAAATGAGAGGTGGATTGCATGGCGAAAAGAATTATGATACAAGGTACCATGTCAAATGCAGGAAAAAGCCTGATCTGTGCAGGCTTGTGCCGGATTTTCCGCCAGGATGGATACAGGGTAGCTCCTTTCAAATCCCAGAATATGGCTCTGAATTCCTATATCACCAAAGAGGGGCTGGAGATGGGACGGGCCCAGGTGGTCCAAGCAGAAGCAGCCCAGATCATGCCAAGGGCAGATATGAATCCCATTTTGCTAAAACCCACCAATGATACGGGATCCCAGGTCATTGTAAATGGAAAAGTATGGAAGAACATGAGTGCCAGAGATTATTTTGCCTGTAAGCGCCGACTGATTCCAAAGATCAAAGAAGCCTACCGGCGACTGGAAGAGGAATATGATCTGATCGTGATCGAAGGCGCAGGGAGTCCGGCAGAGATCAATCTGAAAGAAAACGATATCGTCAACATGGGGCTTGCAAAGATGCTGGATGCCCCGGTCCTTCTGGTGGGAGATATTGACAGAGGCGGTGTATTTGCCCAGCTTCTTGGGACGTTGCTTTTGCTGGAGCCGGAGGAAAAAGAGAGGGTAAAGGGGCTGATCATCAATAAATTTCGGGGAGACAAGACCATCCTGGATCCAGGAATCCGCCTGCTGGAGGAAAAAGGTCAGATTCCTGTGCTTGGCGTCACACCTTACCTTTCTGTAGAAATCGAAGATGAAGACAGCCTGACAGAACGGTTTTCCAGAAAAAAAAGGAAGGGGAAGATCGAGATTGCTGTCATCCGTACGCCGAGAATTTCCAATTTCACGGATTTTCTGGCTTTTGAACAGATGGAAGAGGTGTCGCTTTCTTATGTGGATCGGGCCAGTGAATTAAGAAATCCAGATCTGATCCTTCTCCCGGGCACAAAAAATACAATAGGAGATTTGAAGTGGATGCGCCAGAATGGTTTGGAGGCGATGATTTTAAAAGAAGCCAAGAAAGGAACGGCGATCTTTGGAATCTGCGGCGGTTACCAGATGTTGGGAGAAGAACTACAAGACCCTGATAAGGTGGAAGAAGGAGGGAACGTCAGGGGCATGGGACTCCTTCCTCTGGAGACGGTATTTACGAAGGAAAAGACAAGGACCAGAGTCAATGGACGATTCTGCCATGTGGAAGGGGTATTAAGGTCCCTGGAAGGAAGAGAACTGGAAGGGTATGAAATCCACATGGGCGTGACCAAAAGAAGGAAAGGTCAGGAAGAACAGGCTCCCATGAACCAGGTAAAAGATCAGATCAGCGGAGGGTATTCGACGGACGGATGTAGCCTGGGAAATGTGTACGGCACCTATGTCCATGGGATCTTTGATCAGGAAGGCATCGTGGAAGAGATAATAAAAAGCCTGGCCCAAAAAAAGGGCGTAAGCTTAAAAGAGAACAAAAGTAAAAGCTTAAAGGACTGGAAAGAAGAACAATACGACCTGTTGGCAGATGCTTTAAGAGAGCATCTTGACATGGAGGCCATTTACCAGATTTTGGAGGGGGAAGAATAATCGATGAAGATAGAGATCGTACGTCCGGAAGAGATTGAAAAAAAAAGTTTTGCAATCATTTCTGATGAATTAAAGGCGCAGGGGATCACGTTGCCGAAAGATCAAGAAGCGGTGACCAAGCGTTGCATCCATACCAGCGCAGATTTTGATTATGCCAGAAATCTGGTGTATTCCGAAGACGCGGTGAAAAAAGCAAAGGAAGCGATTCGTAATGGTGCGTCCATTGTTACGGATACTCAGATGGCCAGGTCTGGCATCAATAGGAAGGTGTTAGAGCATTACGGCGGACAGGTCTATTGTTTTATGTCCGACGAGGACGTGGCAGAGGCGGCAAAGAAGGCTGGCATCACCCGGGCCGTTGCCAGTATGGAGAAGGCCTGTAGGTTAGAGGAAGATCTTATTTTTGCCATCGGTAATGCGCCGACGGCACTGATTCGTCTGTATGAGCTGATTCAGGAAGGAAAACTTTCGCCCAGGCTGATCATCGGCGTCCCGGTAGGATTTGTTAACGTGGTGCAGTCCAAGGAGCAGATCCTGACACTTGAAAAGACTCCTTATATTGTGGCCAGAGGAAGAAAGGGAGGCAGTAACATCGCAGCCTGCATCTGTAATGCTCTGCTGTATCAGTGCAAAAGGGCTTGATGTATCTTGAGTCGGATGGTATACTACGAAAGAGCATAAAATATAACTTTTTGTGGTCATATGGTGGTGACAGCAATATGGATGGACAAGGGAATCAGTTGAGCATCCTGGACGGTACCGCCGCTGTATGTGCGGAGTCTGCGATCCGTCGGTGAAAACCGGTCATTGGGAAACTGAGAAGGCAGGAGGCAGGCGAAGGAAGGAGTACTTCCAAAAGCGCGAGTCAGAAGACCTACAAAAAGCGGGAGAACCATCTGCAGCACAAAAGGGCAGTTGGTTTTATTGGCATAGATAAACGGCTGTGGCAGAAGGTGTCACGGTCGTTTCTTTTGTCTCCCTAAATCTTACCATAGGAGGAATGGAAACAAATGAACATGTACAAGTGGAGCAAATCAGAAAAAAGGCTGCTGCTTTTTGTTACGCTTGCAGCAGCTGTGTATGTCTGTGGTTTTGACGCGAAAGCCATGCATATTATGGAAGGCTATCTTCCGGCAGGCTATTGCATTGCCTGGGGAGCAGTTTGTCTTCCGTTCCTGGCATCTGGATTTCTTCGGATCCGGAAGTTGGTGAAGGAGCAAAAGAGGGCATTGATTCTGCTGGCTATGTCTGGAGCATTTATCTTTGTGATCTCATCACTGAAGATTCCGTCGGTTACCGGAAGCTGCAGCCATATGACAGGAACCGGTCTGGGAGCGATCTTGTTTGGCCCTTCAGCGGTCAGCATTCTTGGCATCATCGTGTTGATCTTCCAGGCGGTGCTTTTGGCCCATGGAGGAATTACCACACTGGGGGCCAATACTTTCAGCATGGCGATTGCAGGACCGATTGTTAGCTTTGGTGTCTATAAACTAGGCATTCGGTTAGGGTGGAACCGGAAGCTGGTGATTTTTACTGCCGCTTTTCTGGGAGATCTTTTGACCTACTGCGTCACCAGCATTCAACTGGCCCTTGCCTACCCGAGTGCAACCGGAGGCGCGGCGGCCAGTGCAGTGAAGTTTCTGGGGGTGTTTGCCCCGACCCAGCTGCCGTTGGCCGTGCTGGAAGGAATCCTGACGGTGTTGATTGTGATCGGGATGGAGAGCTTTGCAGCTCCGGAGCTTAGAGCAATCGGATTTTTCGGTAGAAAGGAGAAGACAGATGGAAGGGCATAAGAAATCAAATAAAAGGTTGGTGTGTATATTGATCCTGGCCTGCATCCTGATGGTGGTGGTTCCCTTCCTCATTTTAAGAGGAGCCGAGTTTGGCGGGAGCGATGATGCAGGAAGCCAGATGGTAAACGAAGTGACAGGAAAAGAATATGAGCCCTGGTTTACTCCTGTGCTGGAAAACGTGATCGGTGGAGAGATTCCCGGTGAGATTGAAAGTCTGATTTTTTGCATACAGACAGGGATCGGTGTGGGGATTCTGGCCTATTGTTTTGGCTATCTAGTGGCACGGAAAAAATATTCCAGGGGGCAGGAGGAATAATGGGAAGAGAAGGTGATGGCTTTTCTCCTATGCAGAAATGTTTGTTCTGCTTCAGTATGATGGTGGCAGCGGTCTGTTCAGCCCATCCCCTTTTTGGAATCCAACTGTCGGGAATTATGCTTTTATGGACCAGAGTATGTGGGAAGGTGCCGTTGGGGAAATATGTTCGAATGTTTCGGATCCCCCTTGGGTTCCTGGTTCTTTCCGGTCTGGCGCTTTTGTGGGAATATTCCGGTGTAAAAGGAGGAGTTTTTAGTCTGTCTCTGGGATCGGGATATCTTTGTATGACCAGAGATACCATTCTTCGAACCCTTCTTGTCACCTGCCGTGCACTGGGGGCAGTGTCTGCTCTGTTTGCATTAGGGATGACCACGCCGGTGACGGAACTGACCGGCGTTTTGAAGCGGATGCATTGTCCGGATCTCATCTGTAGCCTGATGTATTTGATGTACCGTTATATTTTTTTCATGTATCAGGTACATGGGAATATGAAGCAGGCGGCAAAAGGGCGGATGGGATATATCGATTACCGGACCTCCCTTCGGACCACAGCCAGGATCTATGGTAATCTGCTGGCTTATAGTTACCGTCAGGCAGGGGCAAATTTTGACGCCATGGAAAGCCGATGCTTTGACGGAAGCATCGGGTTCATTTCGGACAGATATCAGAAAGATTGGAAGAAAATGGTGATTCTTGTGATGCTGGTTCTTCTCGAAATAGGGATCTGTATCTGCTGGCGCGGCTTTAGAGTCGGGTAGAGACAGAAGAAATCAGCGGAAGGATAAAAAGGAGCAGGAGGATGGAGGAAATTTTAAGACTGGAAGACTTGTCTTTCCGGTATGAGGAAGAAAAAGCATGGGCGATTCGAAAGATCAGTCTTGCTATTTCTTCCGGCGAAAAAATAGCGGTTCTTGGAAATAACGGAGCAGGAAAGAGTACATTTTTTCGGTGTTGCAACGGGATCCTAAGACCGGTAGAGGGTTGCTTACATCTGAAGGGGAACAAAATTTCCTGGAAGAAAAAGGAAATTTTGGGTCTGCGCCAGGCGGTGGGTCTGATCTTCCAGGAGGCGGATCACCAGCTGATTGCAGGGACAGTGGCAGAAGAGGTGAGTTTTGGTCCCATGAATCTGAAGCTTCCAGAGGAGGAAGTGCAAAGCCGGGTAGATGCGGCTCTTGGGGCTATGGATCTAAAGGAGTATCGGAAAAGGGCACCCCACGAACTTTCCGGTGGAGAGAAAAAGCGAGTCAGTATTGCCGACATTCTGGCGATGGAGCCGGACCTGATGCTTCTGGACGAGCCGGCAGCCAGCTTAGATCCGGTTAACCAAAGTCTCCTGGAGGAGAATCTGGAAAAGCTTCATCAAAAGGGGATTGCTCTGGCGGTGGCTACCCATGATGTGGACTTTGCCTGGAGATGGGCGGAGAGAATTTTAATCTTTCATCAGGGAAAACTTGCAGCAGATACAGATGCGGTGTCTGTTTTTGAAAACGAGAAGCTGTTGAAGCAATGGGGGCTTCGCCGGCCACTGCTATATGAGGTGGGGATGCGATACAAAATTACACCCCTTCCAAGAACGCTGGCAGAGCTTCCTGTGAAAGGGGCGTAACATTATAAGATTTCTTCCAAGTGTGAAAGAAAAAGATCTTGGATCTTTGGAAATTCTCCCAGGCCTTTTAAGTGACAGGTAACCTGGTACCCGGCATCTTGACACTGTACTTTCCAGGAGTCCTTACCATCTCCGGCCATATCGTTTTTTGCATGATCTCCGGCCACGATCATGAGGGGCAGAAGATGGATCGAACGCACGCCGCTTCCCTTCAGATGCATCAGGACTTCCTGGAGAGAAGGGTAAGCTTCCACGGTTCCTACGTGGATCTGAGGGTACCCCAGATCTTTCAGCATATAGTCCAGGGCGGCATAGGCGGTATTTGAAAAATGATCGCTGCCGTGCCCCATCAGGATCAGTGCCTCATGATCTGTCAGAAAAGAAAATTCGCTGGCAATGATCTGGATCACTTTATGGAGGTCCTCTGTGGATGACAGGAGGGGGGCTCCAAAAGCGATGGAAGAAAAATCCTTTTGGTAGGCGAGGGCGTCTGCGATCATCCGGTCATTTTCGATGCCGTTTAGGATATGCGTCGGCTGGATCCGTACATCGGTGATGCCGTCCCTCTTCATCTTCTCCAGTGCTTCAGATACGTTACAGATGTGTTCTTTGGTGGTGCGTGAAAGCTTTCGGATGATCATCTGGCTGGTCCAGGCACTATAAAGAGGAAGCGTTGGATGAGCAGTTCGGATCCTTTGTTCGATGGCAGAGATGGTAGCAGCGCGGGTATCGTCATGGCTGGTTCCAAAGCTGACAGCCAGAACGGCCTTTTTATCGGGTGTCATAAATCAGTCTCCTTTCTGGGATAGAAGGCCAGAGTTACTGGCGCATATTGCAAACATTATAGCATGTATCCCTCTCGCTTGCAATTTGGAGAGGGTATGATATCATGGGAAAGGAAGTAAGACAGGAGGAAAAACATGAAAAATAAGCCTTTTTTTCCGATGTTTGTTGATATATCAACATACCGGATCGTGGTGATCGGAGCTGGCAAGGTGGCAGAACGCAGGATTGAGACATTGCTTCTGTTTTCGGAACATATAAAGGTGGCGGCGCCAGAGGCCACTGGGAAGATCAAAGCGTATGCGAAGGAAGGAAGAATCCGTCTGGAACGCACCAGGTATAAACAGGAACTGATCCAGAATGCAGATCTTGTGCTGGCTGCAACCAATGATCCGGTTTGTAATGAACAGGTGGCAGCCGAGTGCAAACGCCTGGGGATCCCGGTCAATGTCTCTCATAAGAAAGAACTATGTGATTTTTATTTTCCGGGAATCGCAGTCTGTGGAAATCTGACAGCGGCAGTGACTTCTGGAGGCTGTGATCACAAACAGGCACGAAAGGCAAGAGAAGAAATCACGATATTATTAGAAAAACTAGAGGAAGAACACCAAGGATGATGGATGGAAAAATAAGAATTGGGAGCAGAAAGAGCCGTCTGGCAGTGATTCAGACAGAGCTTGTCATGGAAAGGATCAGGAAACTAAATCCAGGGGTGGAACTGGAGCTGGTGACGATGGAGACCACAGGAGACCGACGTCTGGATGTGACCCTTGATCAGATTGGAGGAAAGGGTCTGTTCGTCAAAGAACTGGATAAAGCCCTGCTTTCCGGAAGGATTGACCTGGCGGTTCATAGTTTAAAAGACATGCCTATGGAAGAATCCGAAGAGATTCCCATCGTCGGATATTTTCCAAGGGAAGATATGAGGGATGTGCTGGTGTTGCCAAAAGGAATGACAGAATGGTCTGGATCAGGGGTCATCGGCTGTTCCTCTTTCCGAAGAAGGATTCAAGGGGAGCGTCTGTTCCCCGAAGCCCAGTTTGAGAACATCCGCGGGAATGTGCTGACCCGTTTGGAAAAACTGGACCGGGGAGAATATGATGCCTTAATCCTGGCAGCTGCCGGACTTAGACGGTTGGGGCTGGAAGACAGAATTTTTCGGTATTTTTCTCCCGGGGAGATTTTGCCGGCAGCCGGACAGGGCACTCTTGCCGTTCAGGGACGGTCAGGTGAAAATAAGGATCTTCTAAGGAATTTTACAGAAGAAAAGACCAGGCAGACAGCACTGTCAGAACGGGCATTTGTACGCTATCTGGATGGAGGCTGTACTTCTCCGGTGGCATCTTATGCCGATGTCTGCAAGGGAGAGCTGACTTTAAAAGGTCTTTATTATATTCAAGAAGAAGGAACTTATGTGATAGAAAGTAAAAAAGGAGCTGCAGAGAATGCTGAAGAGATCGGCATTGGTCTGGCCAAAGAAATGCAAAGCCGCTATGGGAGGAAAGGAGGAGCCAGATAGTGAGAGATGGAGAAAAACAGGGAAAGGTATGGCTGGCCGGTGCAGGTCCGGGCGATTCCGGGCTTTTAACAATCAAAGCAAAGCAAGTGTTGGAACAAGCCGACGTTGTGGTTTATGACCATCTGGTGGGGAAGGATATCCTGGCAATGATCCGATCGGATCAAAAAGCCATTGATGTAGGAAAACTTTCCGGACACCACCCCATTCCCCAAAAGGAAATCAATCAGATACTGATAGAAGAAGCCAGGAAGAAAAAACGAGTGGTCCGATTAAAGGGCGGCGACCCCTTTTTGTTTGGCAGAGGAGGGGAAGAACTTTGGGAACTAAAAAAAGAAGGGATTGCCTTTGAAGTCATTCCGGGGGTAACTTCTGCACTGGCAGTTCCTGCTTATGCAGGGATTCCGGTGACTCACAGGGACTATGTCTCCTCTGTGCATATTATCACGGGACATAAAAAGAAAAACGGGGAACTGGAATGTGACTATCAGGCACTGGTACAGACCGGGGGTACCCTGGTATTTTTGATGGGGGTGAGTGCACTGCCGGAGATTGTAAAAGGACTTCTGGATGCAGGGATGGATCCGAAGATGCCGTCTGCGATTCTACAGGAAGGTACGCTGTCTTCTCAAAAGGTGGTGACATCCCCTCTTGCAGAGTTGGAAAAGTCGGCAGAAAAGGAAGGAGTACACCCGCCAGCCATCATTATGACAGGAGAAGTGTGCCGCCTGGCGGAAGAAATATCCTGGTATGATAGTCTTCCTCTTGCCGGGATGAGGATTCTGCTGACCAGACCCAGGGAGCTGATGTCTTCTATGGCAGAAAAGCTTAAGGAGAAAGGCGCAGAGGTTCTGGAGATACCGGCTATCCGTACTTGTACTACAGATACAAAGGCACTGTTAGCCTGCCTGAAAGAGGCAGGAGGATATGATTGGGTCGTGTTTACCAGCCAGATCGGAGTCCGGACGTTTTTTGAATTTCTGGAACGCCATGGGCTTGATATCCGCAGCCTGTACCGGGCGAGTTTTGCCGTGATTGGAGAAGGTACCAGAAAGGCTCTTAGAGGCTATGGAATTGAAGCAGATCTCATCCCTGAGATTTATGAAGGGAAGGAACTGGCTGTTTGTCTGGCAAAAGAGGGCGTGGCGGGGAAACGGATTCTGATTCCTCGTTCCTCATCCGGAAATCCGCAACTGACAAAAATATTGACAGCTTCTGGCGGCAGAGTGGACGATGTACCGATCTATGATACCTTTTATGAATCCTGTCCGGCTCTTGATCTTCGAAAAGAGATCGATCAGGGGAGGATCCATTGTGCCGCCTTTACCAGCAGCTCTACCGTGCATGGATTTGCCGCAGTTACGAAAGGTGCAGATTATAGCAAATTTACGGCGGCCTGTATCGGTCGGCAGACCATGGAGACGGCAGAAAGTTATGGTATGTGCTGCCGGATGGCCGAAAGCGCTACGATAGACAGTTTGATAGAATTAATAGAAAGGATTGGGACACAAAGATGATAAAAAGGCCCAGGAGATTGAGAAAAAAAGAATTTTTACGAAAAATGGTCCGGGAAACCCGGATTGACCAGGCATCGTTGATATATCCGATGTTTATCCGGGATGGGGAAGGAATCCGGGAAGAGATCCCCTCTATGGAAGGACAGTATCGATATAGTGTGGATCAAATGTATTATGAATTGGAGAAGGTTTGCGATGCAGGAGTCGGTGCTGTCATGCTGTTTGGAATCCCGGATCATAAGGATGAAATCCCCAACTATATTATATTACAGACGTGTGTCTGTGTGAGTATACCTCCCATGGACATTGTGGAATGCTCAAAGGACAGGAGGTAGACAATGATTCTACCCTGGAGCTTCTGGCAAAGACAGCCCTTTCCCATGCACAGGCAGGGGCAGATATGGTGGCTCCTTCAGACATGATGGACGGCCGGGTGGGCAGGATCCGCATGACATTGGATGGGGCAGGCTATGAGGAGATTCCAATTATGTCTTATGCGGTTAAATATGCTTCTGGATTTTATGCCCCGTTTCGGGATGCGGCGGAAAGCGCTCCCGCGTTTGGTGACCGGAAAAGTTACCAGATGGATTATCACAATATCCGGGAAGGCATCCGGGAAATCCAGCTAGATGAAGAAGAAGGAGCGGATATTATCATGGTTAAGCCTGCGTTAGCTTATCTTGACATGATTGCAAAGGCAAAAGAAGTGACGAATCTTCCGGTTGCAGCATACAGTGTCAGCGGAGAATATGCCATGATCAAGGCTGCAGCGGAAAAAGGATGGATTCAGGAAGAACAGATTGTGTGTGAGACAGCAGTGGCGGCTTTTCGAGCAGGAGCCCAGAGCTATTTGACCTATTTCGCAAAGGAACTGGCAGGATATATCAAAGAAGGAAGAATCGGATAGATGATCAAAAAGAGTTGACCCTGGTATCATACCAGGGTTTATTCTTGTTATAAAAGAAAACAACAGGAGGAGACATCGTTATGTTACAGCGTATTGCATCAGCTGCTGCGGCAGATATAAAAAGAGTATTTTCCCCCCAGACAGTATTCTGTATTTTGATCGGCACAGCCATCGCCTCTTTTGGACTCCATAATGTTCACCAGAGAACGGGAATCACAGAGGGCGGTGTGCTTGGGATGATATTGCTTTTGAATCATTGGTTTGGGATACCGGCCGCCATTGCTTCGCCAGTGCTGGATTTGATTTGCTATTTTGTGGCTTTTCATCTTCTTGGAAAGGATTTTTTGAAAACATCGGCGTTTGCAAGCGTCTGCCTGGCTGGGTGGTTTTTTTTGTGGGAACGTCTTCCTTATCTTTTCCCTAACCTTTCCGGGCATCCGGTAGCGGCATCCATTGCAGGGGCCATATTTATTGGATTGGGCGTGGGACTGGTGGTAAGAAGAGGGGCTTCTTCCGGTGGAGACGATGCATTGGCCATGGCCATCCAGAAGGCAGCAGGGTGCAGAATCGCAGCAGCATATCTTTTCACGGATCTGACCGTACTTTTGTTGTCCCTAAGTTATATTCCTCTTCGGAAGATTATCTTTTCTCTTCTTACAGTGACGTTGTCTTCAACACTTCTTGACTTTGTGAAAAGCGTTTCATTCAAAGATTTGTCAAGAAGCCTTGGAGTGAGAACGGCTAAGAACAATGATAGCGGCTGTGGTAAGGATTAGACCCGAGATGGACAATGGGGTCGGCTGTTCAAAGAAAAATAAAAAGCCAAACAGCATGGCGGCGGCAGGTTCGCTGGCCGCCAGAATGGAGGCGGTTCCCGCATCAATAAAGCTTAAGGACGTAGTGTAAAATACGTAGGACAAGGTGGAAGTAACCAGAGAATGAAGCAGCATGAACCAGGGCATCCAGGGCCATCCCTTTTTCATCGTATCACTGATACAGGCCCAGTCTGTTCCGGGGATCAAAAGGATCAAAGAGGAGACCAGACAGTAGAAGGTGATGGTCAGGGCATGATAACCCTTCTTCATGGCAGCTTTACTGAAAATACTGTAGAGTGCGTAAAAAAAAGCAGAACCAATTCCACAGACTACTGCAACAGGAGAAAGAGCTGTCCCAGAGACATTTTCCAGGACACCGCTGACCAGCACGCAGCCAAGTAAAGCGGCGGTCATACAGATCCCCTTCTGCAGAGTCATCTTTTCGTGAAAGAACAAAATAGAAAAAGTTACAACAAACAGTGGTGACATACTAAGAAGCACGGAGGCCAGAGCCAGAGTTCCGTGTTTGATTGCCTCGTTGTAGGTCAGATTGATCCCAAACATTCCCAGGATTCCACCGCCCAGAAAAACCCAAAGGTCCTGGATTTTTATCCTTAACAGAGAACGGTCGTAGACGAAAAGACCTGCGCCAAGTAAGGCGACAGATACAATGATCCGGGTAAAGAGCATGGTAAAATTATCCATGCCTAAAGAGTCGAAGGTGCGGACAAAGACACCCCCAGAGCCCCACATAATACCCGAATGTACCTGCAAGATCAGAATCAGATTTGTTGTGGGGGAATTCATTTTTCTTAACATAA
>JAHYZZ010000008.1:45856-79162 GCA_019424135.1 Lachnospiraceae bacterium | reverse complement strand
CGAACCCGCCTCCCCAGCTTGGGAAGCTGGTGTTCTACCGATGAACTACATCTGCCTGAAGAGTATTATAATACATTTCAACCAAAAATGCAAATACTACATGGGAAAGATTACTCTGTCTCCCCCATCGGAATATCTAAATCTTCAACATGGTCTGTACATACCGCTTCAATCGCACAGCAAAGAGCGGAAGATATCATCTCCACAGACATGCTTGGCGTACCGTCTGGAAGATCCAGAACCTGTTCGGGACAATAAGGGACATGGATAAACCCGCCGAGCATATCCGGATATTCCCGGTCAATCATATATAGCAGGCGATACATGATATCATTACACACAAAAGTTCCAGCCGTATATGATACTCGCGCCGGAATCTGATGATCCTTCATAGCTTGCACCATCTTTTTCACAGGAAGCTTCGCAAAATAAGCTGTTTCCCCATCTTCTTTCACTGGGGTATCCAAGGGCTGATTCCCTTCATTATCTGGAATCCTTGCCTCCATCAGATTGACCGCAACCTTCTCCACTGTCATCCCCGACCTTCCACCGGCTTGTCCAACACAGATCACCACGTCCGGAGACTCTTCCTTGATTACCTCTCTTAATACCTCCTCGTCCTTTCCAAATACAGTAGGAATCTCCTTTTTCAAAATCCTGTTTCCATGAATTTCATCTGGAAGAAGCTTGACCGCCTCATAAGCGGGATTGATGAAGGCTCCTCCGAATGGATCAAATCCTGTTACCAATACTTTCATACTTTTCCTCATTTCTAATATACTTGCGGTTCGGGGATGATAATTTTTCCCTTCTCCATTATTTTCCGGTTGTCCGCATAGATATCCGGCTCAAAAGCTACCAGATCAAAATGACTGGAGGCTTCATGCACTCCACCAAGGGCAAGATTCCGGCCAAAGCCTATATGAAACGTTCCATAGGATGATTCGTCTTCAATATAACATTTTCCACGGCATTTCGAAAAGGAATTCAATCCGATTCCAAATTCTCCGGCAACATACATTTCAAAATCTTCAAAACTAACCAGATAATCTTTCAGCCGCCTGCCATCTATACTATTTTCAATCTCACTGATTCGGCCTGCCGAGAATCTAATCGAAAAAGGTTCCCTGACTTTGCCGATATATCCCATAGATCCGTCCACCACCATGACACCTTCTGTCTTGGTCTCTTCTATAGGAATATAAAGCTCAATACTTGCCGAAGAAAATCCGCCCCCGTCTTTCACATCTCCGTTGAAAAATCCGGCATTTCTTCCATTTTTATACATCCTAAGACTGGTTCCGGCCGCAGTCGTCACATCCAGAACAGATGCTCCGTCCAGATATTTTTTGATTACCTGAGCCATCAACTTGCTTTTCTTTGTATCCATTTTCAAAAATGAATATGCCAGCATAGACTTACCATTATTCGTGGACAGTGGGAACGAAAGAAATCTGCTCCCCCGTTCTATTGCATGTTTCGCGGCTTTTGTTGTCACAATGGAATACTCTGTGGCTCCTATGATCGTATGATAGCCATCAAAAACATCTTCGTTCTCATCAAACAAAACTCCGACTTTCTTTCCTTTATCTTCCACAACCAGAAGATCCACATGCCTGCATTTTTCTTGAAAACATTGTTTCATCAATTGAACCTCTTTTAGATGGTTCTCCGTTGTGACAATCAAAACCCGGTCCCTTGCACGCAAATGAATCCACCTGCGTGCAATGACTGAAGCTCCACTCATCATTTTAGACCGTTCAATTTCGCTAAATTCCATATCTTCTATTTCAATACAATCATATAAATAATCTGAACCACCAACAGAATCACCGCCGGAACTACCTGATTTTTAATTACTCCAAACCGATTCTTCATGTCCAGCATGGCAACCGGAACGATATTGAAGTTTGCCGCCATCGGAGTACAAAGAGTTCCGCAATATCCACAGGTCAGCGCTAACATTCCGATTACCACTGGATCCGCGCCATACTGTAGAACAAATGGAGCGCCAATACCTACCGTCATTACCGTAATCGCCGCAAATGCGTTTCCCATAATCATGGTAAACAGTGCCATCCCTACTGCAAACACAACGATTCCCACATTAACATTTCCCTTCGGAATGACATTTCCAACGATCTGAGAGATTACTTCTCCGACACCTGCTGCTGTAAACACTGCCCCAAGGCTTGCCAGTAGCATCGGCAGCATACTTAAGGGACCTACGGTCGACAAAAGTCTTTCTGAATCCTGAAGGAAAACTTTTGGAGTATTGTCTTTTGAGAATACCATAAGCAGGATGATCGATACAATGATGCCTGCTCCGATTCCAACAATGGCTCCCAGGTCCGGAAGAAAGATGGCAAACAGGATAGCAAACACACCTATAGACAAAGCAGGTGCAAAAATCTTCATGCCAATAGACTGATATTTCTTATTTACGGACTCTTCTGTAGGCGTCTCTGAATTTCCGATCTTTACCTTTCCAAAAATAGCCGGCAGCGTCATCACAATGACCAGTATCCCGTCTACAACAGCCGGAATCCAGCGTCCAAATGCCAGGACGATCCCCAGGGCACACCAGAATATCGCTGTTCCTGTCCTGGATGGATTTTCCTTATCTCTTGCATTCTTCACACCCGTATAAATTGTGATTAATCCCATAACAATATATACGATTTCCAAAAGCTTTGTTCCCAGTGTAACATCTGCACTTGTAAAAAATGACATGTTTTAGCCCCCTTTATTTCTCTGTTCCGTAGTATTTCTTACTCAGTTTCTTATCTCGCAGATAGTAGTATATAATTCCCAGCACAATGGCAAAGATGCCGATCGGAATTTCTACAATGGCAAGATCAATCAGCTCTACATGATATCCCAGTGGTTCCAAAGTCGACTGTACCAAAAGGCCGCCTGCACCTCCGACGAAAAGTACCTGGCAGAAAAACCATGCAATGTTCTCCATACCAGACGCCATACCCTTTAATTCTTCCACATGCTCTTCATTCGGCTCATGCCCTTGTGCCTTAATTGCACCATCGATCATCGGCATAATGATCGGACGTACAAAGCCTGCAACTCCTCCGAAGCTTACGTTAAATGCGGCAAAAATGCCTCTCATGATTCCATAAGCTCCTACCACCATACCTGCGGACGCACGTTTGAACTTTCCGATCAGGGCGGCTGCCGCATTCTTTAGCCCATTTCTCTCCAATGTACCAGTTACCAACATGATCAAGATGAAAATTGCCATGCTTCGATTAGAGACAAAACTTTCTCCCAGAGTCTGAAGCAGTCCTTCCACGCCAAGACCACTTACCAGTGCCGTTACGATGGCCGCCACCACGATGATTAAAATTGAATCCAGCTTCAGGGCAAAACCGACTATCACGATCAGTATTCCCAACAATTTAAGTAATTCCATGATTTCCATAGTGTTACCTCCTTATCTCAAATAACAATCGGGCGTTTTCTTGTCAACACCGCTTTTATCTGTTGTTCTTGCATCTCCCACTCCTGGCTGTAAACACAGTCAGCCTGCATCATGGTCTTCAAGATTGCCACATCGTGAACCGTATGTGCTCTTGCACAGGAATGCAGGTACTCTCCCTGTGCTGTCTCATCTGCCACCTCGCTGACATAGTCCAGGCTCAGAATCCAGGGGTATCGAATGGAAGGATATCTGTGTCCCGGATCATATTCATGTGGAATCCAGTAGTTGATCATATTTTTGTAATAATCTGCCGGGAACATCTTGGGGAGCCATGCGTGGGCATATTTTTCAAACTGTCTTGCCCACATTTTATTTTCCATAGTGATCTCCTCATCCTCCATAAATGCATCTGCGATTACATCCTCCATCTTTTTATTCAGTATATAATTACTGTGATACTCATCTCCAGAAATATAATAAAAATACCCATACAACAAAGACCTGGGAAGCCAAAATCCTTTGTATGCCGGCGATGTGTATCCAGAGAACTGCTGCTCCCATTCATGGCTTGGCACACCATGATTGTCAATGAGCGCATCCGGGAGAAATGTCATAAACAGTCTACGCATAGCTTCCGCCTCTGTATGAATCGTTTCTGTCTCGAACAAATCATAATAGAATTCTTTTCCCACCGCATTAAAGCGTGCAACATGCAGCTTCCAGTTTGGATTGTCTTTCTGAAGCTCATAGTGGATTGCAGCGCCATCTACATTTTCCATTGGGAGGATGACCAGATTCATCTTCTCTGGCAGTGACGCAAATGACTCATCCGTAAGAATCTTTCTAATCAGCATAAATGCAGAATTGGTACTGGATACCTCATTGGCATGATGTCTGGAATCAATAATCTGGGAGGGATGGGCTGTAATCCGTTTTGTCCTGGATATATATCCGGAAAGCTTGGGACGGAATTCTACTGCATATACAATTCTTCCTTTATAGGAGACTGCCACAGGATAAACGTTCAATTCTGGTACTTTTTTCAGTTGCTCGATAATGCGGATATAATCTTTGTATCCGATCAGCCGGTCTTCCGAAAGATCGATCTGGCGTATATCCAGTCGATCTTTATTCTCCCGTTTTTCCTTGATCCTGGCTGTATAAGAGCCCTTTTCTGTCTCAAATACCAGCTTTTCTATTCCTTCCAGCTTACTGCCCAGCATGAGCTGATCTTCATCCAGAAGTTCTGCATAAGCCTTTACAACTTCTTCTGGGACTCCTTCCACTCGTAAAACCGCCGTCTTTTCTTCTTCATCTGCCATAAAATCTTTCATCCACACATTCATCTCGGATTTGGAAAGAACCGGGTGGATCAGGGTGCCGTCTTTTTGGCAGATCAGGGGCTCCTGAGAATTCTGTGCATATACCGTCACCTTCATTTTGGGTTTTCCTTCTCGCTTTTTAATCTTCGGGAGAATCAACCCTGGTGCATCTGTCACCTGCCCTACTTTTTCCATTCCATAGTTTTTGAAGTAATCGGTTCCTACAAAATAAATATCCTCATGAAGGGCATCAAGCGAAGACAGCAGGTCTTCTCTGGAATCTAAACGTTCATTCGGTTCACTGGCTAGAATCTCTATCTCAAGCTTCTCAAAGAAGGGCTGCGAAGCAACAAGATCTTTTCCCTTGGTCTTCTCGTCCACATATTCTCTAACGTCTGGCAACACCTCCAGCTGATAGATCTTCCAGATTTTTTCTACATCGGATTCGATCCTTTCATCCAAAATATTTTCTCCATCCACGGAAAGTCTTACATATCCCGTGGAAGGATGTACTTTTCCAAGATCTGGATAAGCATCGATATAGCAATGTTCTGTCCATGCCGCTTTATAGGAAGACTGGTACAACTCCTGTCCTTCTGTTCCCAGTCCTTTCAGCTCATATGTAATATCTTCCCCTCCTTCATATACCTTAAACACAATCTGATCTGGATCGACACCGGTTTCTTTTGCAATCACATCTTCTATCGGATAAAGTTCCTGAAGATATCGAATCGGCATGTCATACCAGCGTTCGGGATCCTTATCAATATTGCTGTAGGAAGGAACCGCGCCATCCTCATCTTTCCACTCTGTAACGCCTTGCGGAAGAAATGGCTTGAAATAGATTTCAATGGTTTGTAAATCTGTAATTTTTTTTAATTCTGGGATCTCTTTCTCACGAATCCAGGAAAATCCTTGTTTATAGGAACACAGAACCGTTACTTCAGGATCTTGGATTCCTATCTGTTTCAAGTGTTCTTTGATTTCTTCTTCCAGCCGCTTTCTGACCTTCTGATCTTCACTGACGGCAATCTGAATGCATACTCTATTTTCTGCTTGTAGCTTTCTATATACCTTTTGTTCCAGAACCTCTTTTAAATCATCTACTTCCCAACGGATATCATATTCAACTTCATACTCTTTTTTTTCATCTTTATAATTAATAAAATGAATATCTGGGAATTCTTTTTTCAGTCTCTCCATACATCCTTGAACGGCTGGATCTACATACGCTTTGGCATCCCGATCTGCATAGGCTTTTACATAAGCAAGCTGTCCATCCAGTGATCTCATCCGAAATCCGGCTCCGATCTCTTTTAACCGGTCTGTCCATGTATCAAACGCCCCCTGCATTGGAAAGTATCTGCATAACTCTGAGACAAAATCCAAAAGTGCCTGTCCTTGCCCTGATATCTTTACCAGGATGCTGCCATCTTTTTCTTCCCATCCAACTTTGCACTCTTTGCTTTTTTCAAATATGATCTGATTCCCGTACTCCGCCTCTTTGTCAATCAAAAGTCCTTCATACGCGGTAGTCTCCATTCCAAAGCGGAATGCCAGATTACAGGCAGCTTCATACACGAAGTCATCAGCGTCTTCTGGAATCACAAAATGCAGATCCATGGTATCTGGCAACTGATCCAGGTTCTGATCTTTCAAAAGATTCCCTCTGGAAAATAAAGTCTCCAGTCCTCTTTTCCCACGCCAATCAAAATCTGGCATTGGTCTGGCCGTATCTGAAGACGATACATAATCCTCTGGAATCTGGATCTTTGGAACTTCCGGCCGATATTTTCCCAATTCTTCCAGAGATTGTGGCACCTTGATCCCACTATTGTGATCAGTTACAGGGAATTCAGCTGCCTCACATTGGAATCCCAAAGCTCTCGCCAGTTCGACTGCTATTTTCTTTTGTTTCCTTGTCATTCCACTAGGATAGTATATTTTTTCTCTAAACTGGCTAATGATCATAATCATCCCCTTTCTCTTTTGCAATACTCTATTTCCAGAATTGTATTCCGTACTCTATTCCGTACTGCATTCCTATTTTTATTATGATTTTACATAATTGCTAATTATTTGTCAATATTTACTTTCTCTTCTTCGATATAATCAAGAATTTTCTCACAATATTTTTCTCTTTTAAACTTTGTTTATTCATGATAAATTAGTATTATGAGAATTATCAAAAAAGGAGCTAATCGTTATGGGCAACACGAAGATCGGTGCAAAAGAAAAAATTATTGAAGCTGCATGGGAGCTTTTTCGCAAGAAGGGCTATGAAGAAACAACGCTTCAGGATATTATAAATAAATCTGGAACTTCCAGGGGAGCTTTTTATCATCACTTTCGGGCAAAAGAAGACCTTTTGTTCCGGATGGCCTGGTATTTTGATCAAGAATATGACGGATGGCTGAATTCTCTGGATCCAGGTCTTGGCACGCTTGAAAAATTATATCTGTTCGATGAATACTGCTGTCAGCTTTTGGAAGAATCCGAATTCAAGCCATTTTTGCAGCAGTTATATGGTTATGAGGTAATGACCAGCGGCACTCGCTATATATTGAACGAAGATCGGGAGTACTTTAAATTGATCCGGGCATTGATGAATGAGGGGATTAAAAACGGAGAAATTTCTGCTCATCACTCTAGCCTCATACTCGCCCGTAATTATGCAAGTCTACAAAGAGGAATGACTTATAGCTGGCTGCTTGAGAACTGCCATTATTCGCTTCTCGAAGCATCACACCCTATGATGAAACTGTTTCTTGATTCCCTACGGGCGTAAGAAAGGAGGCAACACCATGGTTTCTACAATCGGTCTGAATATCAAAGCATTAAAAAAAGAACCATTTTCTGGTTCTTTTCGTGGAATGCGTTATTATTTGTATACAAAAGATGATACTCTGTCTGCTTTTCTTTATCCGGAGCCCTGGTCTTTTGATCGGACTCCGGATGCAGAAAAGGAGCGTAAGGATTTTCCTTTCACCCAGGAAGGGCTGGATGCTGCCATAGACTGGATCAACCAGTCCTATGAGGCAAAGCGTCCCTACTGGGAACAGAAGGCAAAAGATAAGATGAAACTGCTTCTCTAAGCGTTTCTTTCCAGGATCTCCTCTGCGATATTGCGTGCATGGTCGGAAATACGTTCCAGACACACCAACGTATCCAGATAAACAATACCGGCCTCTGTCTTACATTGGTTATTCGCCAGCCTCTGGATGTGCTGATTCCGAAGGGTGATCTCCAGATTATCGGCCTGGGTCTCTTTTTCAATCACTTTAAGAGCCATGGTCCGGTCTTGATCTACAAAGGCTTTCAGCGCATAGAAATAGCTGTCGGTACAAACCTCCATCATTTCTTTCAACTGCCGGGTTCCTATCTCTGAAAAGGAAGTCCTTTTTTCATAGAGTGTCTCGGCAAATTCTGAAATATTTTCACAGTAATCACTGATTCGTTCCATATCAGAAATAATCTGTAGAAGATGGGCCACTTCCTGATGTTCCTTCTCGCTGATCTGAAGAGCTCCCAGTTTAATGGCATAGTCAGTAATCCCGGCACTCAGACGGTCCACTGTTGTCTCTTCTTCTTTTAAAAAATTAATATCACTGTCTTTCACTGTAAATAAGACATTCTTTGCCACCTTTAAAGAATCTTCCACAATCTGGCCCATACGCGCCACTTCGTTTACGGTTGCCTGAAGTGCCAGTCCCGGCGTCTGCAAAACACGCTCGTCCAGCTGTATCAGGCTCTCGTCCTGACCAATTTCTTCCACACGGCCGATTTTTTTCGCCAGCTTTATAATCCAGTCAGATACCGGGAATAAAAGAACAGTGGTTCCAATATTAAATGCCGTATGCACCATGCTGATCTCTGTCTGACTGATCAGTCCTCTTCCCCAAACCGGATTGACAATCTGGAAATACAAAATTGCAATGATACTGAAAATAACCGTTCCAATGATATTAAATAGTAGATGCATCAAAGCAGCCGTCTTTGCTGTCCTCTTTGCGCCAAGGCTGGAGAGAATGGCAGTCACACAGGTACCGATATTCTGTCCCATAATAATATAAATAGCCGCGCTGAAGGGGACCAGTCCGGCTGCAGCCAGACTCTGCAAGATTCCCACCGATGCCGATGAGCTCTGAATAATTGCTGTCACCAAGGCTCCTGCAAAGATTCCCAATAACGGCGTATTTCCCAGTGTAACGAACAGACTGGTAAATGCCTCGGACTCCTGCAGGGGCTCTACTGCAGAAGACATGGTCGTGATTCCAATGAACAAAAGACCAAATCCCACGATAATGCTGGCAATTTCCTTGGAAGAACGGCGCTTGCCCACCAGCATCAAAATCACTCCGGCCATGACAGCAATCGGCGCCAGTCTTGCCGGGCTCAAAAACTCTGCCCACTCTACAGAAGATACCAGCCAGCCGGTCACTGTGGTACCGATATTCGCTCCCATGATTACGCCCATCGCCTGGGTCAAATTCATAATCCCTGCATTGACGAAGCCCACAACCATGACCGTTGTGGCGGAAGAACTCTGGATCACCGCTGTAATTCCCGCTCCCAAGAGCACTCCCATTAATTTATTCTTTGTCAGAACCTCCAGCAGCGACTTCATTTTGCTGCCTGCGGCATTCTCTAACCCCTGGGCCATGATCTGCATTCCATAGATAAACATTCCCAGGCCTCCCACAAAAGGGATGATAATATCCAGATAATTCATTGGTTTCCTCCTAAATGTATTTTGACCTTATTGCTTTTTTTGTGTGTACTTTCCTTTTTACAATAACATTTACTTCCAGAGAAAACAATAAATATTTTATTTTTTCTTAACTATTTCTTTACAATTTATTTACTTTATCTGCTAGAACTATTTTTTCATCTTCGGCTCGAAGATAAAGGAGGCAAGATAGCCAAATACCAGTGCCGCCGCTATTCCTGCCGCGCTGGCGGTCAAGCCTCCGGAAAAGATCCCAATCAGCCCCTCTTGATCCACTGCTTCTTTGACCCCACTCCACAGCAGATTTCCAAACCCCAAAAGGGGCACGCTGGCTCCTGCTCCTACGAAATCCTGAAACGGCTGATAGATCTGAAGTGCTCCCAGGACGGCTCCGCTGCAGACCAGAAGAACCATCACCCGGCCGGGCATCAGTTTCGTCCGGTCTAAGAGGATCTGAACCAGAGCACAGATCAGACCGCCCGCCCAAAATGCATGTATATACTCCATTTTACTCCTCCCTGTTCTTTTGCAGCATCACTGCTTTCTTTCTACGTATCATGTGAAACATACTCCAGTACGATTCCATGGGCAATCCCCGGAACGCTTGCACCCTCGTTATAGATGACCGTGGACAAAAGCGCTCCGGTGGGGACAAACAGCACTCGTTTCCACTCTCCTGTCTCTAACTTAGGCAGGATGTAGGATGCCAGCGTAACTGCGGCACAGCCGCATCCGCTCCCTCCAGAATGGGTATCCTGCAGCTGCTGGTCAAAGATGAGCATGCCGCAGTCCAGGTGATTTTTCTTGATGTCATACCCTTTCCCACGCATCAGATCAAAAAGGATGCTTTGTCCGATGTATCCCAGATCGCCGGTAATGATCCGGCTGTAATCCTCGGGAACCCTGCCAAAATCCTTAAAATTGGAAATAATCGTATCACAGGCAGCCGGAGCCATGCACGCTCCCATGTTCTGAGAATCTTTTAGCCCATAGTCCACAATTTTTCCAACGGTAACCCCACTGATCCGGACCTGGCTCTTCCACCGGCTCACCAAAAATGCACCGCTTCCTGTCACGGTCCAATGAGCAGACAAGGGCCGCTGATTGGCATATCCCAGCGGAAACCGAAACTCCTTTTCCGCACTGCCAAAATGGCTGGAAGTGACTGCCATCATGGTCTCTCCATAGCCGGCTGCCACACTCATTGATGCAAGTGCCAGGGCTTCTCCCGCTGTGGAGCAGGCGCCGTACAGGCCAAACATGGGAATGCCCAGTTCTTCCACTCCCCGAGACGTAGCTGTCCCCTGCCTAAGAAGATCCCCTCCGAACAGATATCGGATGTCTGCCGGCTCCAGATTTGCTTTACTAAGGACCATGGAACAGGCCATTTTCTGCATTGCACTCTCAGCAGCCTCCCAGGAGTCTTCTCCAAACAAATCTTCCTTTCCCACAAAATCAAACAGTTCTCCTAATGGGCCTTCTCCTTCTTTCTTTCCAGCCACTGATGCCGCACAGGTCAAATACGGCGCCTGTTCAAAAGCCAGACTTTGTTTTCCCTTAATCATCGAAGCACCTCCAAGATCCATTCCTTCCAGATCCAATAAACAAGTCCCAGCACCCAGCTGGTAAAAATGCCATATAGAATCACCGGGCCGGCGATTGTAAAAATTTTGCAGCCAATCCCCAATACCTGCCCTTCTTTTTTGTACTCGATCGCCGGGGCTGCCACAGAATTTGCAAAACCCGTGATTGGTACCAATGCTCCCGCACCGCCCCACTTGGCGATCCTCGAATATAGATTCCATCCCGTCAGCACCACACTTAAAAAGACCAGACTGACCGATGTCACACTTCCACATACATCCTTCCCCAACCCCATATTCTCGCAGAAATTCATGATGGCCTGGCCAAACGTACAAATCACTCCACCCGTTACAAAAGCCTTTGCCATATTTAATGGCAGGCTGTGCACCGGCGTCTTCTGCTTCACATAATTTTTGTACGCCTCCTGCTGTTTCTGCTTATCCACAAGTTATCCACCCCTTTGTTGATATTTTTAATTGGGGACGGGGGATTTCCAGAAATCCCCCGTCCCCAATTACCATCGTTGTGCGAAGAATAGAAAGGCTCCGGCACTTTTCCCCATAGCTATCCCCAATATGATATATTTTATACACATTTGAAGTTTTGCCCTGCGGATAAATATGGGAAAGAGGTTTAGGATTTCTGCCAGTGCCATGGCCCAGCACCCGACAAAGACGCCTCCGAAAAGGCCAAACATAGGTGCCAGCCAAGCGCCGCCGGGAATCTGAATGTGAAAGATAAAGAAAATGGTTCCAAGGATCCCTCCCAGTGCGATTGCGTCCTCATACAGTCGGATATGATCTCCGGTATGGGTTCTGTCAGCAAAATCTGACACAACGCCCAGCCCTATAATAAAGGAAAAAACACCTCCAGCCACAACTCCTCCGGCGGAAAGACCAATGACTGCCAACAGAATCTGCTGCATCCACATAAAGGTTTTCCTCCTTTGCTACTGTCCTTGTCCGCTATTGTTGTTATTTCTGGAATAATTTTCAATCAATGTGGTCTGAATATCATTTTCATACAGCCTCATCTCAACTTCCAATGGGGTAGGCTCCACGGATGCTTTGCTTTTTCCAAAATGATTGAAAAACACCAGGATTCCGATGATCAATCCCAGTGAATAAGTGATTTCTAAAATCGTGAAGCCATCTGATGGGCGTCCAGTCACTAATTCGTAGATCTGACCAAACATTTTTACGGTATCCACGTCATTGTTAAAGGCCATTGCAGAAAATGCAGCCCCGAAAAAGCTGATCAGCACCACGCAGACTGTCTTAATAAAATGAAAAATTTTTCCGGCATCTTTTTCTTTTTTATAGGTAATGATAAAATCAATCTCGCCCATATTCTGGATTTCCAGATCTGGAAATTTTGTGTGGATGCACTGGACAATATGAAACATGGAAATGGCAGCCCTGTTCTCATTTTTCCGATTTGTTTCATGAAATTTAAACAGTCTAATTTTTTTTATCTTTTCCAGAAGCTTTGGATCTGTGCACTCTATCTGAAGCACATCGCCCAAACATATTTCTGGATTTGAAACTTCCACATTCCTGTCCGCTTTTATATAAACATCCGGCATCTTAGCGTACCTCTTTGCTCTGGTAAACCAGGGTCCCTTCACTAATTTTACTGGAATCCCCTGCGCTTAGGAAAAAATAGATAAATCCCATGATTACAGCCACGCTAACTACGCAGATCAGGCACACTCTGATTTTTTTCCTTGCCTCGTCCATCTTATCCCTCCTGCTTCCCTGATTCTTTTGTGAACTAGTATGGATCATATCCATGGAAATATACATTTTCAAATGTGTTCTCGCAGATTTTTTAAAATTTTCTTCTCCATTCTAGATACCTGCACCTGGGAAATTCCCAGTTCTTTTCCCACCTGCGACTGGGTCTGGTTTGCAAAATATCTTAAATAAATCAATCTTCTTTCGTCTTTATCCAGGTAGGCTAAAAGTTCTTTCAAAAACATGTGATCCAGTATCTTATCTTCCTGCCCCTCTTGCTGCGCAAGCTTGTCCATCAATCGGATTTCCTGTCCTTCCTTTTGATAGATTGGTTTATGGAGCGATTCAATATCACTGTTGGCGTCCATAGCCATCATCAGTTCCTCAGGCTCAGTGCCCAACTCCTTTGCAATCTCTACTATGGTGGGCTCCCGTCCCCAGGCTTCCTGCAGCCGCTCCCGGCAGATGCAGGATTTATAGGCCAATTCCTTTAGTGAGCGACTGACTTTGATCATTCCGTCATCCCGAAGGAATCTTTTGATTTCTCCTGAAATCATAGGAACGGCATAAGTAGAAAATTTCACATCATAAGACAGGTCAAACTTGTCAATGGCCTTTAAAAGTCCAATACTTCCAATCTGAAACAAATCTTCCGCCTCCACACCTCTGTGAAAAAAACGTTTCACGACACACCAGACCAGTCCTTCATTTTCCTGAACCAGCTGCGCCCTCGCCTCTTCATCCCCCTGGTGAGATTTTTCAATTAAAGCGGTTGTCCGGTCCATAATCTACGTCCTTTACCAATTGTTTTTTCCATTTTCACCACAGTTCCTTTCCCCGGTTCTGAGACTACCTCCAGTCGATCCATGAAAGCTTCCATGAAAGAAAATCCCATACCAGACCGGTCCAGATCCGGCTTCGTCGTAAACAACGGTTCCATTGCCTGCTGCACATCTTCAATGCCTTTTCCATGATCTTCCACCTCAAGATACAAATTCTTCCCCTCCGTCTTGCAGCGAATAGTAATACTATGTATTTCATTTTCATATCCATGGATAATGGCATTAGTCACCGCCTCCGAAACAGCGGTCTTTACATCCGATACCTCCTCCACCGTCGGATTTAGCGATGTCATAAATGCTGCTACCGTTACCCTGGCAAAAGCCTCGTTGGACGAACGGCTGTCAAAAGTCACCTGCATTTCATTCGTATTTTCCATCTACATATCCTCCTCATATATCTGCATAATTTTCGTCACACCCGACATTGATAAAATCCTTTTCATCCTCTCATTCGTATGCACGGCAAAAACCTCACCGCCAAGAAGATACACCCTTTTATACCGCCCCATAATCACCCCGATCCCAGAACTATCCATAAAATTCGTATTCTGAAAATCAAAAATCACATACCTTATATGGTTGTGCTCAATCAACCGGTCCGACTCCTTTCGTATCTCCTCCGCATTGTGATGATCCAACTCACTAGGAAGAAAAATCGTCAGGTAATTCTCCTGCACCTGGTACTTCATAGTTATCCCCCTTTTCCACAGTTTCGTTACACTTTGCCTCCAATGGGGACGGGGGATTTCCAGAAATCCCCCGTCCCCATTGGAGGCAAAAGAAAAAAGGACGTGTATTTTTCTTACACATCCTTTTCTTTCGTACTTTTTATCCACATTTTCCACGAGATATCTTAGTTTTCCTTATTGTCGTCTTTTGATGATGTATCCTTTGAATCTGTGTCATCGCTGTCCTTTTTACTGGTGCCATTCTGCTCGTCCAAGGCTTTCTGGGCGCTCTTGGCCGCATCGGTATCGGCATAGTTTTCAATGATACGCTGGTAATAGACATTGGCCTGATCCTGATCTCCGCTTCCCTGATATGCCTGAGCCAACAGAAGCATGGCAGCTCCGTCGTTGTAACCTTCATCCATCTTTATAACCTGCTCTAGGTTCGTGATAGCCGTTTCGTAATTTGCCACATTATAACTTTCCTGGGCTGAGCTATACAGGCTGCTGCACACTTGAGGATACAAGGCCTTCGTCATTTCATCAAAAGTTTCCCGTCCTACGGTTCCCAGAGAATCGGGATTGACTTTTAGAAGTTCTTCTACCATGGACTGGGTCCCCATATCTCCTGCATAATAATGATCGGAAATATTCATGACAATTTCATAGCTTTCCTGGGTCGCAGAGGCAGTAGCCTGCGCATTTTCGGTCTCCTTGCTGGTAGACCGGTAAGACTCAAGCTCCGTCTGAAGAGCACTGATCTGCGCATCCTGCTCAGCAATCTGGTCGCTGAATGCCACAATATCCTGATTCGTCTCATCCTGTCTGGACTTGTTGACTGCCGGCATAATCAGAAACCACATGACAGCCACTCCCACCAACAGCCCAACCGCAATATTTGCGATCGTGTGAATGCCGGCACTTTCCTTGTATCCAGTGGAAACTGGCTGAATAATCGTCTCATTGCCGATACTGTATGTGACGGTCTGCTGGTCCTTTTTATCTTTTTCCTTAATTTTGACCGTTCTGTTTTTGCGAATCTGGTTCAGCTCGTGCATATATCTAAGGGTCACATCATCTGTCTTGTCCAGTTTATGTGCCGCACGGATTGCCTGCCGTGCCGCCGAGTACTGTTCTGTATGCAGATACAAAAGAGCCAGCAGCTGATAAGCCTTCACAAAAGAGGGGTGGGCATCTACTGCCTTTTTCAACTGAATGATGGCAAGATCCTCACCGTTTTGTCTGGCATATCCCAGGGCCTGATTGTATTTTTTTATGGCCTGGTTGACTGTCTCCAGCTCCGCTGTATTTTCCCGGGTCTTTTGAATATAATAATTGGCAATGTTGTCATGGGACTGAAAATTTTTGCTGAGGATCCACTCCACCAAAGCTTCGCCCACATCTCCCCGTCCGTAATACACCAGTCCCAGCAGATTACGCGCGGCAATATTAGACCGGCAATACTGAAGACTTCTCCTCAGCGATACGATCGCACCGGACAGGTCTCTGATATTCGCTTTTTTCAGTCCATCGTTATACCAGTAATTTGACTGATACACCAGTTTTGTTGCATAATCCATATACTACCCTCTTAATGGTTCTTTCTATTTGGTCTGCTCGATCATTTCCCGCAGAATGTCCGTCATATCCGTCAGGTCTTCCTGATAAACCGCATCTTCAATTTCTTCAACTTCCAGACTTGGCTGAAATTTTTTCAGCTCTTCTTCAAAATTTAACATCCCAACCGCCTCCTGACAGTAACTTTTTCATCTCACCCACCAGATACAAAGATCCAAGGCAATAGATATCACCGTTCTTCTCTTCCTGGTCCTTTTGTTCCAACTGTATGCCTGCCTCTTTTAGCGCATCCGCCGGCAGCGGACGGCAAATAATCGTTTTTTCGCTATACTTTTGGAATAACCGGAACAATTCCTTTGCAGGTACGCCTCTTGAATCTGCAATTTCCGTGACAATAAACGCTTTTACATCCAGATGTTCACACAGATATGCGATCATCTGCTCATACTTTTTATCGGAAACCGCAGAAAAAATCACCACATCTTTCTGGGTTTTTCCCTTCTTAAGCATCTGAATACTCGTGACAAACGCCTCCACTGCTCCGGGATTATGCGCACCGTCAAGGAGCAGATGGCGAGCTGCCTTTTCCATCCGCCCAGGCCAGTGTACACCTGCCAGGGCTTGTGCCCAGCGCTCCTTTCGCGTTCTGGTCGTCTCCGGCTGATCCATCATGTCTTTTCCCAGAAGGTACTCCGCCGCCTCCAGCGCAATCTCTGCGTTCATTGCCTGATAACATCCGCAAATCGGTATCCGGTAGATAACATCTTTATCATACGCATTCGTCCGGGAAAATGCAATATATTTCCAGTCAACTTCTCGGATTTCGAACGCATTTTTCGAGATTTCTCTACAGTATGCTTTCTTCTCCTGCGCCGTCTTTTGGATAACCAAAGCAGCTTCTGGAGATGAACCGTCAAAAAATACCGGAACACCAGGCTTGATAATCCCAGCCTTCTCCCAGGCAATTTTTTCAATGGTATCGCCCAGAATGTCGGTGTGATCCAGGCTGATCGATGTGATAATCGTAAGAACAGGATGTTTCACAGCATTGGTAGCATCCAGCCGTCCGCCCAGTCCCGTCTCCAAAATAATATACTCCACATCCGATGCTTCAAAGGCCTTCATCCCCATGCCAAACAAAAATTCAAAATAAGACGGATGCCCCAGGCCCTCCGCCTCCATCTCTAATGCAATCTGATAAACTTCCAGAAAAATCCGAAAAAATGAATCATTCTCTATCGGCCTTCCGCAGATTTCAATCCGCTCATTAACAGATACAAGATGAGGGGATGTAAAGAACCCTGTCTTTTTCCCCTCAGCTGTCAGTATTGCCTTGATATATGCACAGACAGAACCCTTTCCATTGGTGCCTGCCACGTGAATAATCTTTTTTTGTTCCGCTGGATTTCCGAGTCTTTTTAAAAATTCCCGGGTATGCTCCAGCGGATGCTTTTTCGTAAATTTCGGGATTCCTTCAATGTAATCTGCCGCCTCCCGGTAAGATCTAATTTCCGGGATGGCAGCCATCTTATTACTCTTCTTCATCTGCCTGCTCCACCCAAGATCTGGTCTTGTCCGTGGCCGTGCCTTCCTGGCAGACCAATGTTCCATCCTGATAAATGTAGATATCCGACTTGCGGAAAGTGGTGTTGCTGGATCCCATCTGACGCACCACGATCTCGTCACCGTTTTGAAGCTCCACATCTGAAATATCGATTCTCGTATTATTTAAGAAGGAACTCTTCACTCGCTCTCCATTGACAAACACTCTGCTGTTCTGTGTAAAGTTCTCTCCATACAGGCTGTATCCATCCTCCAGGTGAGGTACAACGTTTGTCAGGGTTACATCTCGGACACCCATCACCATATGTCCTTCCGTGATGGGAGGATTGCCATGATACACATACTGCTCTCCATATAGAATATCATACTGCAAAAGTTCCAGATCTGACAGATAATTTCTGGTCTGCCGCCTTTCCTGATGATAGTTGAATACGGTTCCAGAATGAATATCCAGCCGTTCCAGCACGTCTGCCATGATCTGATAAGACGGAATATTCCGGTCTTCTTTGGCAAGACCGATATTGTCCCAGATTACATAGTTGGTATTATAAAGATACCGGCTCTTTAGATCCTTGGCCTCCAGACCCATAGTTGGAAGATGATCTCCGTAAAATACCACAACGGTAGGTTCCCCCCGGTCTTCAATCGCCTGGATCAGATTTCCTGCAAACTGATCCATCTCATAGACCTGGTTTACATAATATTCCCACTTGTTTTTTAAGGCTTCATCCTCAATGCCTTCTACCGTGATCTCCGGATTTTCAATCACCTTCTCCTCCGGATAGTCCCCGTGTCCCTGGACACTGACGGTAAAAACAAAGTCCTGCTGCTCGGTGGTATCCATCGCATCCAGAATATGGCTGACCAGAATATTGTCTTTTGACCAGCCATTTTCTGTTGTCTGCAAAATATTCATAAACTCCTTGCTGGTAAAAGTGTCAAATCCCATATTGTTGAACACCCGGGCACGGCTGTAAAAGTTTCCGCCGTTATTGTGCAGGGCATGGGTTCCATATCCCAGCGCGCCAAGGGCCGTAGCCGCACTTTCACATGGTTTCTCTTTCACATAAGTTTTATAAGGATATTCACCCGGGCCAAAATACCGAAGGTTCATGCCAGTCAGCACCTCAAACTCCGTATTGGCAGTTCCGGCTCCCACAGAAGGAACCTTAAAGTATCCGGACGAATAATTTTCAAACATGGACCGCAGATTGGGGCAGGCATCCTTAGATGTGGTAAAGAACTCAGCCTCGGATACATCAAAGTAGGACTCCAGCTGCACAAATAGAATATTCGGCAGTGCCTCTTGTGCACGTCCGGTCTCACATTTTGTGATTTCTCCATTATTACTGATGGCTTCCATGGTCTCTTTATTATAGTCGTTCGGCTCATTGATGCCTGTATTAAAGACACTGGCCATGAAGCAGTAAGGAAGACCGTAATCCTCATAGGCGAAGGCAATATTTCCAAAATAAGTAGATACCACGCGCTTATCCACGGCCTGACCTGAAATCACACCGTACAGAGCTGCACAGATGATCACGCCAATCAGAGCTCTTACCCGATGCATCTTTCCAGTATATTGGCCTCCCCGTTTCCACATGGAAATAACCCAGACCACAACAGCCACGATCCCGACGCCCAGGATCACAAGCTCAAACCCATTGAAATAATTATTGATCAGCGTCAGTCCGTCCGATGCCACCTTCAGGTCCTGAGCATTGAACGGTGTAACTCTCTTCAGAAGCATATAGCCATTGGCTATGCCTAGAATCATCCAAAATACACTGATAATGATCCGTACAAAAATTCTCCGTTTGAAGAAATATACAATGGAAAATGTGATAAAAATCATAAATGCATTGTATAAAAATACCAACGGCGTCCCGATCATATATTCTCCTGCTTCAATGACAGAATGCCGGGAGATTGCTTCGATTGCAAAGTTAATGACGCAGGCAAGCAGGGCATGGAACAGCAAAGAGAAGCGGTTCATAAACGCATAGACCGGCTTCATCTTTTTGGCAAACTCGCTGTTCCTGCGCTCTTCCAGAATCCGGGCGCGCCGCTCTTTTCTGCCCTTCCAGTAGGCCTTGATATCTTCTTTCTTCAAATTTTTTATCTTTTTCAGCCCGCCCTTCAGATCAGGCTTAGGAATCTTGATTTTCACGTTTTGTTTTCAACCCTTCCAATCTTTCTTGAACCTGTCCCATCATCTGCCTGTAAGTTTCTAATTTGTCTCGTTCTTCCTGTACTTTAGCCTCCGGTGCCTTGCTGACAAATTTTTCATTATTCAGCATGCCCTCTGCACGGGCGATTTCCTTGGTCAGGCGCGTTTCTTCTTTTTCCAGTCTCTCGATCTCCTGATCAAAATCAATCAGCTCTTCCAGCGGCACATAGACCGTGGCATCTGGAACAACGATGGACACCGCGTCCTCCGAAATTCCCTTCTTATCGTGCTGGATGATCAGATCATTGACTGCTACCATGTTTTTAGCCGAATTTCTTAAGAACTCCAGGCCGCTGCAAAGCTGCTGATCCTCACAGACTACGAATGCTGTAGCCTTTCTGCTGTTTGGCACATTCATTTTTGCACGTACATTTCGAATGCCCCGGATGATCTCTTTATAATGTTCTGCGATGTTCTCTGCAATCGGGAAATGCCAGGACTCATCATACTCAGGCCACTTGGACATCATCAGTGATTCTTCCTCCGGGATCAGCTTGCTGTAAATCTCTTCCGATACAAACGGCATAAACGGATGAAGAAGCTTCAAGGCTTTCTTAAGCACCTCGCGAAGCGTCCACAATGCATCGTTTGCACTCTTTGCATCTTCGTCTGCGTGATAGATCCTGTATTTGGCAATCTCAATATACCAGTCACAGAACTCATCCCACAGGAAATCATATAGTTTGGATAAAGCGATGCCCAGTTCAAATTTATCCATATTATCGGTTACATCTTTCACCAGATTGTTACACCTGGACATGATCCAGCGGTCTGCCGGACGGGTCTGAAAGTCCTCTGGCTTCTTTAGCTCCTTCTCTCCTAGGTTCATCAGAATAAATCTGGATGCATTCCATACTTTATTGGCAAAATTCCGGCTGGCCTCTACTTTCTCGTTATAGAAACGCATGTCATTTCCCGGTGCATTTCCTGTCACCAGCGTCATTCTTAAGGCATCGGCTCCGTACTGGTCAATGATCTCCAGAGGATCGATCCCGTTCCCAAGGGATTTGCTCATCTTACGTCCCTGGGAATCTCGTACCAGTCCGTGGATAAATACCGTGTGGAACGGTGCCTTTCCCGTATGTTCGTATCCAGAGAATACCATACGGATCACCCAGAAGAATATGATGTCATACCCGGTCACCAACACATCTGTGGGATAGAAATAATCCAGATCTTCGGTCTGATCCGGCCATCCCAGGACTGAGAAAGGCCACAATGCTGAGCTGAACCAGGTATCCAAAGTATCCTCATCCTGTGTAAAATGGGTACATCCACATTTCGGACATTTCTTAGGCATACCTCTGGAAACAACGATCTCGCCGCACTCATCACAGTAATATGCCGGAATCCTATGTCCCCACCAGATCTGTCTGGAAATACACCAGTCACGGATATTTTCCAACCAGTGCAGGTATATTTTATCAAAACGTTCCGGCACGAATTTCAAATCTCCGTTTTTCACCGCCTCGATAGCCGGTTTTGCCAGCTCATCCATGCGGACAAACCACTGCTGCTTGATCAGCGGCTCTACCGTGGTATGACAGCGGTCATGAGTTCCTACATTATGAGAATGCGGAACCACCTTGACCAGATAGCCCTGCTCCTCAAGGTCATGTACGATGGCTTTTCTTGCCTCGTAGCGATCCATTCCTGCATATTTCCCGCCATTTTCATTGATGGTGGCGTCATCATTCATAATGTTGATCTCCGGAAGGTTATGGCGTCTTCCTACCTCAAAGTCATTGGGATCGTGGGCAGGTGTAATCTTTACGGCGCCGGTTCCAAATTCTTTATCAACATACGCATCTGCCACAATGGGGATTTCTTTATTTACCAGAGGCAGGATGGCTTTCTTTCCTACAAGGTCCTTGTATCTTTCGTCATCCGGGTGTACGGCAATGGCCGTATCTCCCAGCATTGTCTCCGGACGGGTGGTAGCAATCTCCAGGAAATCATCCGTTCCTACGATCGGATATTTGATATGCCAGAAGTGTCCGTCCTGCTCCTCATGCTCAACTTCCGCATCAGAAAGGGAGGTCTTACATACCGGGCACCAATTGATGATCCGTGAACCTTTGTAAATATATCCTTTCTCATACAAACGGATAAATACTTCTTCAACGGCCTTGGAGCATCCTTCATCCATAGTAAAACGTTCTCTCTCCCAGTCGCAGGATACGCCCAGTTTCTTTAACTGGCTTTCAATGGTTCCGGCATATTCCTCTTTCCACTGCCAGGTTCTTTCCAGGAATTTTTCTCTCCCCAGTTCTTTTTTATCAATACCTTCTTCTTTCAGCTGGTTGGTCACTTTCACTTCTGTAGAGATGGCCGCATGGTCCGTTCCCGGTACCCAAAGCGCATTATATCCTTGCATTCTCTTGTAACGGATCAGGATGTCCTGCAGCGTATTGTCAAGGGCATGTCCCATATGAAGCTTCCCGGTAATATTCGGCGGCGGCATCACTGTTGTAAACGGTTTTCTGCTCCTATCAACTTCTGCGTGAAAATACTGGTTTTCACACCATTTCTCATACAACTTTGGCTCAATCGCCTTCGGATCATATGTTTTTTCTAAATTCTGACTCATGGTTTCCTCCTCACATTCTTTCACACTTTTTTCACATTTTCGGCATTAAAAAAGCCCTTTACTCTACGTAAAGGGCGACATAACCGCGGTACCACCTTCATTTATATAGAAGAAACTCTTCTATATCTCTCCTCTTATTCTATAACGGGAACGACTCCGGGACTGCTTACTCCTGATTCGGCAGTCCGGCTCCGAAGCTACCTTCTGCATCTTTGATCCTTAAGCGCCTTTCAGCCTCTTTAGCGCTCTCTCTGTGAGGAAAAGTCCATGCATACTCCTCTTCTTCCATGCCTTTACGTATAAACTATTGAATATCATAGCCATCTGAATTTGATTTGTCAAGGATTTTAAGGAATTTTAGGATTTCTTAAGGAGTCCTTACTTCTGGGAAAGATGGACGGATTTGCATACACTTCTCATTTTATATCAGCCCGGCGCTTCTTAAGATAAAAAGCCATGTGGTGAGAGTAAATGCGCTCAGCAAAGTGGTCAGCATGACCGTGCTGGACGTCAGCACTCCCTCATGTCCCATATTTCTTGCCATCACATAGCAGCTGACTGTAGTAGCTGAACCTAGCATCACCAAGATTGCCACCAGTTCTTCCTGCCGGAAGCCAAGGGCAACGGCAATGGGAAGAAAGATAACACAAAAACCTACAAGTTTCATCACCGACGCCACGATTGCCGGTCTTCCCTTCTGGACCGCTTTTTTTAGATCAAAGGACGCTCCCATGGCCATAAGTCCCAAGGGCGTCGCCATTTCCGCCACATTTGCAACGGTCTTTCCGGGGATTCCCGAAAGGGGGAGTTTTAACGCTGACCACAAAAGCCCGGCCACAATTCCAAGAATAATCGGATTCGTTACGATTCCGATCATTGTTCGTTTTACAACTTCTTTATCCATCCCTCTTTGTCCCGGCCGAAACAACGATAATACCACTACCGCCATCATGTTATAAAGCGGGACGCTGCCAATGATCATCAGCGGGCCCATTCCCGCCGTACCGTAAATATTCTGGATAAATGCGATTCCAAGGAGAGCTGCACTGCTGCGGTAGGACGCCTGGATAAATTCTCCCCGGATGGAAATATCCTTCCACACCATCGCAATGCCGGCAGAAAGCATAATAGACAAAAGTGTAGCTACAAAACAAAACAGCACAAACTTCACATTCCAAATCTGAGAAAAATCCACCGTCGCAAGGTCCTGGAACACCAGCAAGGGCAACGGCACCCGAAACACAAACTTGTTAAGTTTCGAAGCAAACACATCATCTATCCATCCAATCCGGCGAAAAGCAAGCCCCAGCACCATCAAAAGAAACACCGGTATTGTCGCATTTAAACTAAAAATAAGATTATCCACAAATCATCCACATCCTTTTCATTATTTTCCATTGGGGACGGGGGATTTTCAAAAATCCCCCGTCCCCAGAAACTTTTTCGTGTACAAGTGATAGTCTTCGTCTTTAAAGACGTTGAAAATGACCTGTTTTATCCCCGATTTTACCAAGTACTTATCCACAATTTCCACAGCGATTTGTGCAGCCAGTTTATTGGGAAAGTGAAATTCTCCGGTAGAAATGCAGCAGAATGCAATGGATTTTAGCTGGTGTTTTTCGGCTAATCTAAGGCTGTTCAGATAGCATTCCCGGAGTTCTTTTTTCTGACGATCGGTAACTGTCCTTCCTACCACCGGACCGACCGTGTGGATCACGTACTTTGCAGGCAAGTTATAGCCTTTGGTGATTTTTGCCATTCCTGTGGGCTCGTCATGTCCTTGTTCCTTCATTAACTTGGCGCATTCATTTCGAAGCTGGATACCTGACGCGGAGTGAATGGCATTGTCAATACAGCCGTGGCAGGGTACGAAGCAGCCAAGAAGCTGGCTGTTTGCTGCATTGACGATAGCATCTGCCTGTAGTCTTGTGATGTCTCCCTTCCAAAGGTAAATGCGGTCTGCGTTGCGCAGATCTGTGTCCTTGAACTGCTCTTCTGCAGAGGAAAGATTCTTCACGTCAATGATCCCCTTGGCTTCTGCTTCTTCTTTGAGTAATGAATCCTGAATTTCATAATATTCATGAGAGGCTTCGCCTGGCCAGCGCACATTCATCAGACTGCGCAAAAGCTTCCTCTTTTCTTCTGAATTGACTGGCTCCTGAATCGCTGCATATCCTGGATTTTCTTTCATCAGGTACTGGATCAGCCAATCGATTTTTTCTTCCTTTGTCATAATCTCTTTCCTTCCTTTATATATGGAAGAATCTCAGCATAGGCCTGCTTTAACTCTTCATACGACATCCGGCAGTTTGCAGGACTGGTCGAGGGCAGGCGATGTATTTTGATTCCGGTGGCGGGGTAGCAGTATCGCTGATAGAGTTGCCAGGCCTTGGTTCCGGTGGCAAAAACTCCACGGATATCCGCATGGTCAAATATTTTTCTCATATCGTTTGGTACTGGATTTCGGATACTATTATCCTCCGCCCCTCGAATCTCACACCCGGCCAGCACATCCCACACTGCAATATGATTTCGATGTGCAAATGCAATTTTTTCTTCTATTGATTTTGGACATTCTTCCCCGCAGATATCAGACATCACCTGCCAGAAGCGGTTGCGCGGATGTCCATAATAAAACCCCACTTCCCGTGATTTGGGAGAAGGCATGGTTCCAAGCATCAATACTCTAGAATATTTATCGTAAACAGGTGCAAATGTATGGGTGACTCGTTCTATTTCCATCTGCCTTTTCACCTTCTTCTTTGATTTGCTCTGTGTCCTATCATAGCACAGTTTGCTTGCCCGAATCCATAGATTATGCTAAAGTGGTGATGGAAAAAGGATAGGAAAGGATGAAAGAGACCTATGATTACAATTGAAATCCCCGGATATCGAACATTTCATTTACAAAATCTTCTTTTAGATTATAACGGCACCATCGCCGTCGATGGGGCCATCCCTGTCAATATCAAAGAGCAGCTCCGGCTTCTTGCCCGTGATATGACGATCTATGTTCTGACTGCTGATACCCATGGAAATGCTGCCAAAATGTGCGCCGAACTTCCTGTAACGCTCCACACATTTCCAGAAGGATCTGCCATGCAGGAAAAGCATCGGATCTTACGGAACCTTGACGAATCGTCCTGTGCAGCCATCGGGAACGGCAGAAATGATGTCCTAATGTGCCGGGATGCCGCACTGTCTATTGCCGTCATCGGTCCCGAGGGCGCCCATGGCAGACTGATCTCTGATGCGGATGTCTGTGTTACCACCATCACCGACGGACTGGATCTTCTCATAAAACCAAAACGTCTGATCGCATCTCTTCGGGGATAGTTCTGAACACTGTGAAAGAATAATCTAAGATTGTAGAAAAATCGTTCTTATGATATAATTTTTTCCATAACGTACTAACCACAAAGGGTCACACCTGCGTGAGAAGGCGCATGGATTCATAATGATTTCAAGCTGCTGCCCGTCTATGACACGGGGAGGGCTTTGTTTTGGACCTGGTGCTTTCACGCATCGGGTCTTTTGTGTTTTCGGAGGCGGTCTATGATGGACTTAGAATATCTGATACATAAGTTGCAGACGACGCAGCACCTTGAAAAGGAGGAGTGGATTTTTCTGATCCAGAAACGGACAGAAAGCCTTGCCCAATCCATTTTTTCAAAGGCACGAAACATACGGCATCTTTATTACGGACATGATGTCTATATACGAGGACTCATCGAGTTTACAAACTACTGTAAAAATGACTGCTATTACTGTGGAATCCGAAGGAGCAATCCCCATGCCAGACGCTATCGGCTCACGGAAGATCAGATTCTCTCCTGCTGCCAGTCGGGCTATCTGCTGGGCTTTCGGACTTTTGTCCTGCAAGGCGGCGAAGACGGCTGGTTTACCGACAAGCGAATGACTCACATTGTTCACGCCATCAAAAAAGAGTTCCCGGACTGCGCTGTAACACTGTCTCTTGGGGAACGCTCTCGGGAAAGCTACCAGGCTCTTTTCGATGCAGGGGCTGACCGCTATCTGCTTCGCCATGAGACATTTAACAGCCGTCATTATTCTATGCTTCATCCATCTCCATTAACTGCTAAAAACCGTCAGGCGGCTCTGTGGACATTAAAAGAAATCGGTTATCAGACAGGCGCTGGTTTCATGGTAGGTTCGCCCGGACAGACGGCAGAATATCTGGCTGAGGATCTGCTTTTTCTGGAAAAACTACAACCTCATATGGTAGGGATTGGTCCGTTTATTCCCCACCATGACACTCCTTTTGCCAAAGAACCGGCAGGTACACTGGAGCTGACACTTTTCCTGCTGGGACTGATTCGCTTGTTGCTTCCTAAAGTTCTGCTGCCCGCCACCACTGCCCTTGGAACCATCGCCCCAAATGGACGGGAGCTTGGCATTCTGGCTGGTGCAAATGTGATCATGCCAAATTTGTCTCCGGCAGATGTCCGGAAAGACTATTCTCTTTATGACAACAAACTGTGCACCGGCGCCGAGGCCGCAGAAGCAAGACAGGAATTGGAAACACGAATGAGCTCTATTGGTTACCAGATTGTAACAGACCGTGGTGATTCACGGATGTAAGTTTTAAATACATTTTTATAAATTTAAATGAAGGAGGATTTGTATCATGTATGATGTGAATTCAAAACATGCTGATGATTTTATTAATCACCAGGAAATTCTGGAAACACTGGCCTATGCAGACGAAAACAAAGACAATCTGCCTTTGGTCGAATCTCTGATTGAAAAGGCCGCGTTGCGCAAGGGTCTCTCCCACCGGGAGGCTTCCGTTCTTTTAGCCTGTCAGGACGAGGAAATGAATCAGAAAATTTTCCGACTGGCGGAACAAATTAAAAAGGATTTTTACGGGAACCGGATTGTTTTATTTGCACCGTTGTATCTTTCCAATTACTGTATCAACGGCTGTACTTACTGTCCGTACCATATGAAAAACAAACATATCGCCCGAAAAAAACTGACCCAGGAAGAAATCCGCCGGGAAGTCATCGCTCTGCAGGATATGGGGCATAAGCGGCTGGCTCTGGAGGCCGGCGAGGATCCGGTGCACAACACCATGGACTATTATCTGGACTGTATCAATACGATTTACAGCATCAAACATAAGAACGGTGCTATCCGGCGGGTAAATATTAATATCGCGGCCACTACTGTAGACGACTATCGTCTTTTAAAGGAAGCCGGCATTGGAACCTATATCTTGTTCCAGGAAACTTACCATAAAGAAAGCTATCTGGAACTCCATCCCACCGGCCCGAAGCACAATTATGATTACCACACTGAGGCTATGGACCGGGCAATGGAAGGCGGAATTGACGACGTTGGATTAGGCGTTCTGTTCGGACTGGACAAATATCGCTATGAATTTGCCGGACTTTTGATGCATGCAGAGCATCTGGAGGCGGCTTTTGGTGTAGGTCCTCATACGATCAGTGTGCCAAGACTCCGAGATGCCGATGATATCGACTCCAGCGAATTTACAAACGGAATTGATGATGATACCTTCACCAAGATTATCGCCTGTATCCGGATCGCCGTGCCTTACACCGGTATGATCATTTCCACCAGAGAGAACCAGAAAGTCCGCGAACGCGCACTGCACCTTGGCATCTCACAAATCAGCGGCGGCTCCCGTACCAGTGTGGGCGGCTACTGCGAACCCGAGCCAGAAGATGAACGTTCCGAACAGTTCGATGTCATCGACACCCGTACCTTGGATGAAGTTGTCCGCTGGCTTATGGAAATGGACTACATCCCAAGCTTTTGCACCGCATGTTACCGGGAAGGCCGTACCGGCGACCGCTTTATGTCCCTGTGCAAAAGCGGTCAGATCCAAAACTGCTGTCATCCCAACGCACTGATGACCCTGGAAGAGTATCTGATGGACTACGCTTCCCCCGAAACCAAGGCCATCGGCGACAAACTGATCGATAAAGAAGTACTGAACGTACCAAACGAAAAAGCACGGGCAGTCGTTGTGGAAAACTTACGACTTATCCGCGAAAACAACAGAAGAGACTTTCGCTTTTAAAATTGGGGACGGGGGATTTCTGGAAATCCCCCGTCCCCAATCAAATTTATCCACACTATTCACATTTTATCCACAAGGAGGTTCTTCACATGAGTTTAAATTCTACGCCTTCTTCTGAACGTACTCACATCGGTATTTTCGGAAAGCGCAACGCAGGGAAATCGAGTCTGATCAATGCCATGACGGGTCAGAGTCTGGCAATTGTATCTGATGTCAAAGGTACGACGACGGATCCGGTCTTGAAGTCCATGGAACTGCTTCCCCTTGGTCCTGTTGTGGTCATTGATACGCCGGGCCTGGATGATGAGGGGGCGTTGGGAACGCTTCGGATCCAGAAAGCCTATCAGATGTTGAACAAAACGGATATTGCTGTCCTGGTGATCGACGGCACCATTGGCATGACAAAGGAAGACGCCCGAATTCTGGAGCGAATCCGGGCAAAAGAGATTCCTTATCTGATTGTATTAAACAAATCTGATCTGGTTCTGGAGAAGGCTTCTGTTCTTTCACAGATGGAAA
The DNA here is from genome assembly GCA_019424135.1 of Lachnospiraceae bacterium. Classification (GTDB taxonomy): domain Bacteria; phylum Bacillota; class Clostridia; order Lachnospirales; family Lachnospiraceae; genus Merdimonas. The sequence goes on along the minus strand of JAHYZZ010000008.1, from coordinate 50,295 downwards.
CGGACTATCAGGTTGACCCGGCATCTGTTCTTTGGGTCAGCACCTCGTCTCCTGCCGACATGGACGGAAACATTTACCAGCTCAAGGAGCGCATTGCCTCTCTGTCTGCGGACAACGGACCTAAAAAGCCCATCGTCGGTGATCTGATTCACCCTTCAGACTTTGTGGTTCTTGTCGTTCCCATCGATAAGGCAGCCCCAAAAGGCCGGCTGATCCTGCCGCAGCAGCAGACGATCCGTGACATTCTGGACTCTGATGCGGTCTCTGTGGTCGTCAAGGAAACGGAACTTCCAAAAGTTCTGCAAACACTGGGCCAAAAACCGTCTCTTGTCATCACAGACAGCCAGGTCTTTGAGAAGGTGTCAGCGGAGACGCCGGCGGATATTCCCCTGACTTCTTTTTCCATCCTGTTTGCGCGATATAAAGGAAATCTTGAGACCTTGGTAAATGGTGCCCACATGCTGGATCAGCTGACAGACGGCGACACGGTGCTGATTTCGGAAGGCTGCACCCACCACCGCCAATGCGATGATATTGGCACCGTCAAGCTTCCTCGCTGGATCAGGTCACACACTGGCAAACAGTTGAATTTTGAATTCAGCAGCGGAACCGAATTCCCGTCCCAGCTTGACCGCTTCCGGATGATCGTCCACTGTGGCGGCTGCATGTTAAATGAACGGGAAATGAAGTACCGGATCCGCTGTGCCCAGGATGCGCAGGTTCCCATTACGAATTACGGAACAGCCATCGCCTATATGCAGGGAATCTTAGAACGAAGCATCCAGATTTTTCAGCACTGATTCTCTGGCATGATATATAAGTCAGAAACTGGATATTTTGAGAAAGCCAGAAACGCTGTATGATAAGGAAAGAAAGGAGTTTTTCCGATGAAACATACAGCAATGACGATCTTATATGAACTACATCACAATCTTTATGTGAATCTGACGAACCGTTGTCCTTGTTCCTGCACCTTCTGCCTGCGGCAGAACCGGCAGGACATGGGGACCTCAGATTCTCTGTGGCTTGATCATGAGCCCTCCTTCGAAGAAGTTACGGCCACATTCCAAAAATTTGATCTGAACCGGTATCAGGAAGTAGTCTTCTGTGGATTTGGAGAACCTACAGAAGCATTAGGCGTCCTGCTGAAAACGGCCCGCTTTTTGAAAGCGCAGAGTCAGATACCGATCCGGATCAACACCAATGGGCTTGGGAACCTGATTCACGGAAGAGATATTACGCCATCCTTTGAAGGGTTGATCGACACCCTTTCCATCAGTTTAAACACACCGGATCCTGAAAAATATCTTCAGATTGTCCGGCCCAGCTTTGGAATCGGCTCCCACGACGCCATGCTGGAATTTGCACGAAACGGCAAAAAACACGTGCCGAATGTGGTATTAACCACCGTGTCTACCACCCTTTCTTCCAAGGAGGAAGAACAGTGCCGCCAAATCTGTCAGGATCTTGGCGTAACCTATCGTATCCGTCCCTTTGAAGATTCATAGCATCAGCCAGCCGGGGCGGCCTATTTGACAAGAGATACCTCCTGTCCCAAAAGGCCGCCCATATCCGTTACATCTGTATAGCCCATGTGCCCCATAAGCGCTGCAGAGCGCCGGCTTCTTGCTCCGCTTAGACAATACACATATACCGGGACTGACTGATCTGGAATCAAGGTCCCGATTTTCTTCATCTCGTGCAGCGGAAGATTAATGCTCTCTTCCACATGCCCCTCTGCATATTCCTCCGGAGTCCTCACATCCAACAGAATACTTCCTTCCCTTTTCTTGGCTTCTTCGATATATTCCTGAATCGATTTTTCTGGTGCTTTTGAGAAAATTTTCATATTTTATCTTAACCTCCTGTTATCTGTCACTCTTTTGCTTTTTTCTTATTATATCCATCTGACCATTTTTTTCTGTGACAAAGTCACCTCCGGGAAAATTTTCATTTTTCTACAGAAAAAAGAACCGGGAAGATTCTCCCGATTCTTCTAAGCTTTGATCAGATCGCTCCCAGCACTTCTCCAATGGGTCCTGCGATGGTCAGCTCTGCCCCCACTTCTCTTGCCGTAGCTCCTTTGTTGATTACCACCAGATGTCGGCCGCGAAAATAATCAATAAAGCTGGCTGCCGGATAGACTACCAGGGAAGTTCCACCGATGATCAAGGTGTCGGCAGCCGCGATCGCCTGAACACTTTTGCGGATCACCTCCGAATCCAGTCCTTCCTCATAAAGAACCACATCCGGTTTGATGATGCCGCCACATTCGCAGCGTGGGACTCCTTTCGTATTTTTTACATAGGATGCATCGTAAAATTTCCCGCACTTCTGACAATAATTGCGATGAATGCTGCCGTGAAGTTCCAGTACTCTTTTACTTCCTGCCGCCTGGTGAAGCCCATCGATATTCTGCGTGATCACAGCCGTCAGTTTTCCCTCCTGCTCTAACTTTGCCAGTTTCTTGTGGGCTTCATTTGGCTTGGCATCCAGGATCATCATTTTGTCACGGTAAAATTCAAAAAATTCCTCTGGGTGTTGTACGAAAAATGTGTGGCTGATAATCTGCTCCGGTGGATAACGGTACTTCTGCCGATACAGACCGTCCTCACTTCGAAAGTCCGGAATGCCACTTTCTGTGGAAACGCCTGCTCCGCCGAAAAACACGATGTTTCTGCTGTCATCAACAATTTCTTTCAACCTTCTGATTTCTTCCTCATACATCCTTATCCCTCCTTCTGGCTGTATCCTGTGAAGAATTCTTCCAATGCATCCAGCGTCTTTAGAAGGACCGGCAGTTCGTTTTCATCCAGCTTATCTAGGATTGCCTGGGTCATCTGACGGTGATAATCTTCATGATGGCGGTAGGCTTTTACCCCTTTTTTCGTCAGCTTTACAAATACGACTCTGCGGTCTTCTTCGCTTCTTCTGCGCTCTACGTATTTTTTGTTGACCAGACTATTCATGGCAGTAGTAAGAGAGCCCACCGTTATATTTAATTTTTTTGCAATGGAGGACATATTATTGCCCTCCCCCAGACCGATGGCCTCGATCACATGCATATCGTTGTTGGAAAGGTCCTTAAACTCCTCTGTAATGATCGCTTTCTCCTCCAGTTCCCAGATCTCATTGATCAGCTTCACCAGAGTATGATTGATCAGTTCGTACGCATCTTTCATCTTCTATTGCCTCTTTCATCTTTGCTTACATTATACACTTCTCGTCTGCCGCAAATCAACGACCACTTTTCACACACATCTGCACATTTTCCTATACCAGTGAGTCTAGAACTTCTTTCACGGTCTCCATCCGTTTCGCCCGGTATGCATCGGCGCCGCAGAATAAAAGAGCCTCCTGTAGTTCCCCTTTTGCGGCATGAACTAAAGCATCCGTGATGCAGTAGGGAATTTCTGCGGGATTGCATTTTTGAAGACATCCATGACAGGGAGAATGAGGGATTTTTTGCCCTGCCATAACCTGTTCGATCAAGGAATTGCGAATTGCCCTTCCTGGCATTCCCACCGGACTTTTCACAATCATAATATCCTGCTCATCTGCATCAAGATACGCTTCCTTATAGCGGATGTCCGCGTCACATTCCTGTGTCGTGACAAACCTGGTGGCCACCTGGATGGCATCCACTCCCAGGGAAAACGCATGATCTGCCTGTTCTCTGTCAAAGATTCCCCCAGCCAGGGCCGTAGGAATCTTTCTTTCGTAATGCTCCTCGTACTTTTTCACCAGACAGAGGATCTGTTTCACTTCCTCGTCATAAGGATTCCCAGACTGTTCCTGATAGGTCTTTAGCTCATCCAGGTGAAAGCCCAGATGCCCGCCAGCCTTTGGTCCTTCGATCACCAGCAGGTCCGGAACTCTTCGATATTTCCGATCCCAGTACTTCAGGATCACAGACGCAGACTTGGCAGTAGACACGATAGGCGCCAGCTTAATATCGGATCCTTCTGCAAATTTAGGAAGCTCTGTCGGAAGTCCTGCACCGGAAATAATCAAATCTGCGCCAGCGTCAATGACAGCCTTTACATAATCTTCATACCCACGCATCGCCACCATAAGATTAAACCCGATGATCCCGTCAGGCGCAATCGCCCTGGCTTTTTCATACTCCTTTTTGACAGCCCTTAGATTTGCCGCCTTGGGATCCCGGTCAAACTGGGGATCCCGAAAACCAATCTGGGCGGCAGAGATAATCCCTATGCCGCCCTCCTTTGCAACTGCCCCGGCAAGACCGCCAAGGCTGATGCCAACCCCCATGCCGCCCTGAATGACTGGGAGTTTTGCTTCTATATTTCCTATCTTCAATGGTTTTCTATCCATGAATCTCTCTCCTATCTTTCCCCGGCTGATCACATCCGGCGAAATCTCTCATACCTGTGTTCCGTCAGTTCGTCCGCCGGCATTTTCCCATAATAGGCAAG
>JAHYZZ010000008.1:2769-45810 GCA_019424135.1 Lachnospiraceae bacterium | reverse complement strand
TTCTCATCCATTTCTCTGGTGACCTCTTTTTGATTCTGTACCGTATAATGGCCCGGTTCCAGGAACACATGCTCCACAATCCCAAGCTCATACAGATCGGAGGCGGTCAGTTTCATCACCTGGGCTGCTTCTTTGGCTTTACTACTGTCTTTCCACAGAATGCTGGCAAAACCTTCCGGAGACAGAATCGAATAAATGGAATTTTCCAGCATCCAGACCTCGTCGGCTACCGCCATGGCAAGGGCGCCTCCACTTCCTCCTTCTCCGATCACCACAGAAAGTACCGGGACCTTAAGAGCGGACATCTCATAAAGATTTCTGGCGATTGCCTCTCCTTGCCCTCGTTCTTCTGCCTCCAGTCCGCAGAATGCTCCCGGCGTATCTACAAAGCAGATGACCGGGCGTCCAAATTTTTCTGCCTGTTTCATCAGACGAAGTGCCTTGCGGTATCCGTCTGGAGAAGGCATTCCAAAATTATGCTCAATATTTTCCTTGGTATTGGTTCCCTTTTCCTGAGCGATCACTGTTACGGGCAACCCATGGAAATATGCAATTCCACCGATGATGGCCCGGTCGTCTTTACAGTAGCGGTCTCCGTGGAATTCCATAAAATCAGTAAACAGAGTATGGATATAATCGCTGCCTACCGGACGATCCTTCATCCTGGAAATCTGTACCCGGTCCCAGGCATCTGCCACCTGATTATGAAGGTGAAGACTTTCTGGATGGTCAGAATGATTTTCCGTCTCCTCTATATCCTCTGCTTCCCTGGCGACCTTTCCTGATCTATTGTGCATTCTTAAGATTTCCCCTAAGGTTTCCCGAAGCTTTGGCCGCTCTACAATGGCGTCTACAAAGCCATGCTCCACCAGAAACTCTGCCCTCTGGAAGCCTTTTGGAAGCTTCTGACCGATGGTCTGCTCGATGACTCTTGGCCCTGCAAAACCAATCAGCGCTCCAGGTTCAGCTAAAATAATATCTCCCAACATGGCAAAGCTTGCAGTCACACCTCCGGTGGTAGGATCGGTCAGCACCGTTACATAGAGAAGCCCTGCGTCACTATGGCGTTTTAACGCAGCCGAAGTCTTTGCCATCTGCATCAAGGAGACGATCCCTTCCTGCATCCTGGCTCCTCCAGAACAGGTAAAGAGGATGACCGGCAGCTTCTCCTTTGTGGCACGTTCAACGGCGCGGGTGATCTTTTCGCCGACCACCTCACCCATGCTCGCCATCATAAAGCGTCCGTCACAGACACCAATCACCGTCTCCTGTCCCTGAATCTTGACTTTTCCAGTAACTACGGCCTCATTAAGTCCTGTTTTCTCCTGAAGATGGGAAATCTTTTCTTCATACCCCTTGTAATGCAAAGGATTTTTGGTCGTCAGCCCTTTGTCCCATTCCTCAAAGGTCCCTTCGTCTCCTACCATTTCGATCCGACGGTAGGCATGGACACGGAAATATCCGCCACACTTGGGGCAGATATAGTATCCATTCTTCACATCCTCGGCGATGATGGCTCCGCCGCACTTGTTGCATTTGCGCAGCAGTCCCTCCGGCACCTCCGGATGGGAATGGTTCAGCGCGATATATGATTTTCTGGCAGATGATAATCTGGTCTTTTTAAACATATTGTCTAGCTTCATAGGACTTCACCTTCTATCCTTCAATCTATAATCTTTCAATAAACTCAATATCAATATTTCCAGAACGATAATCCGGATGGTTCAAAATCTCGTACTGGTAGTCGACGTTGGTATCAATCCCTTCAATGATCACCTCTCCCAAGGCGCTTTGCATTTTCCGGATGGCTTCCTTTCGGTTCTTTGCCCATACGATCAGTTTCGCCACCATGGAATCGTAGTAAGGTGGAATCGTATAGCCGCTGTAGATAGCCGAATCAATACGGATTCCCTTGCCCCCTGGCAGATACATATCTGTAATGGTGCCAGGCGACGGCCGAAATCCCTTCTTGGGATTTTCTGCATTGATCCTGCACTCAATGGCGTGGCCGGACAACTGTACCTCCTCCTGGGTATAGGAGAGCTTCTCTCCGGAGGCAATCCGGATCTGTTCCTTCACCAGATCGATGCCGGTCACCCATTCTGTCACCGGATGCTCCACCTGAATCCTGGTATTCATCTCCATGAAATAAAAGTTTCCGTTTTTCTCCAGCAGAAATTCAATGGTCCCTGCATTTTCATAATGGGAAGCTTTTGCCGCCTTGATGGCTGCCTCTCCCATTTTCTGTCTCAACTCCTCATCAAGAGCCGGAGACGGAGATTCTTCGATCATCTTCTGATGATTTCTCTGGATAGAACAATCCCGTTCTCCCAAATGGATCACATTCCCAAATTTGTCAGCAAGGATCTGAAATTCGATATGTCTGGGCCGCTGTACGAAGTGCTCGATATACATGGTATGATCGCCAAAGGCCATTTGGCTTTCTTTCTGAGCCGTCTGAAAGCTCTTTTCGAATTCTTCCGGCTTCTCTGCCACCCGCATGCCTTTACCGCCGCCCCCCAGGGCTGCCTTGATGATGACTGGATATCCGATCGCATCCGCCACCTTGGCTCCCGTCTTCGCGTCGTAAATGGGATCCTTGCTTCCCGGAATGACAGGAACGCCGGCCGCGATCATGGTATTTCTTGCCTCCTGCTTATTTCCCAGGGCTGAAATCACCTTAGAGCCAGGACCGATAAAGGTAATATTGCACTGTTCGCACAATTCCGCAAATTTACTATTTTCTGACAAAAAGCCAAATCCCGGGTGGATGGCATCTGCCCCACTGATAATGGTGGCGCTGATGATGCGGTCCATACTCAGATAGCTCTCAGAAGACGGCGCCGGACCGATGCAGATGGCTTCGTCTGCAAGTTTGGTATGAAGCGCTTCCTTATCCGCCTCCGAATAAACAGCGACGGTCTCAATTCCCATTTCCCGGCATGCCCGGATGATCCTAACTGCAATCTCCCCGCGGTTCGCGATCAATACTTTTTTAATCATTCCTGTTCACCTATCCAATCATAAAAGTCAGTTCTGCGCTGACCACCGTCTTTCCGTCTACGCTTGCGACTGCCTCGCCTACGCCCACAGGGCCTTTCTGCTTGATGATCTTTGTCTCCAGGCGCACCTTATCGCCTGGCACGATCTTTCCTTTAAACTTACATTTATTAATGCCGCCGAAATAAGCAATTTTTCCCCGGTTTTCTTCCACGCTTAAGATGGCCACTGCACCAACCTGTGCCAGCGCCTCCACCGTCAGGACTCCCGGCATCACCGGCTCTTGTGGAAAATGTCCGGCAAAAAATTCTTCCCGGTAAGACACACATTTATATCCGACTGCATACTGTCCCGGCTCATAATCTTCGATATAATCGATGAGCAAAAACGGATGACGGTGCGGGATGATTTCTTTGATCTGATTGATATCTAAATGCTTCATAGCTTCCTCCTAGACAATGCGGAACAACGGCTGTCCGTATTCTACCGGCTGTCCGTTTTCCACCAGAACTTCTGCGATCTTTCCTTCAAAATCACTTTCAATCTCATTCATCAGCTTCATCGCTTCCACAATTGCCAATGTCTGGCCTTTCTTTACGGTATCTCCCACCTTCACAAAGGGATCCGCATCCTCCGCAGGGGCCGTATAAAACGTTCCTACCAGTGGCGATTTCACCATGTTTCCTGGCTGATCAGCCTTAGCTTCTACAAACATCTCTTTTGGCGCAGTTGCTGGTGATGGTTCTGACGGTGTCCCTTCAGGCGCTGCAATCACCTTTACTTTTCCTTCTTTTTTCGTCAGCTGTATCTTGACACCGTTTTCCTCATACTTAAATCCGGTCAGAGTTGAATCCGAAACGGTATTGATCAAGGTAATCAGATTTTCAAATTCCATAGCTTCCAGATCCTTTCTACCCTTCATATTTCTTTAACAACAGTGTTGCATTGTGCCCTCCAAATCCCAGGGAGTTGGTCAGCACATAGTTTACATCCTTTTCTACCGGCGCGCCGATAGCATAGTTAAGGTCACATTCCTCATCCGTCTCTTTTGTACCCACGGTCTGATGAATAAATCCGTCCTGAATGGTCTTGACGCAGGTGATAAATTCCACGCCGCCGGCTGCTCCAAGAAGATGACCGATCATAGACTTGGTAGAATTGATGACCACATCCTTTGCTGCATCACCAAGGGCCAGCTTAATGGCTCTGGTCTCAAACAGGTCATTGTGATGGGTGCTGGTTCCGTGTGCATTGATATAATCAACCTGAGAAGGCTCGATGCCGCCTTCTTCCATGGCAAGCTCCATGGCTTTGGCCGCTCCGCTTCCGTCTTCTGCCGGGGAAGTAATGTGATAGGCATCTCCCGTAGAACCGTATCCTACAAGCTCTGCATAGATCTTTGCTCCTCTTGCTTTTGCATGCTCCAGCTCCTCGAGGATCACCACGCCGGCTCCCTCGCCCAGGACAAAACCGTTCCTGTTTTTGTCAAACGGGATCGAAGCGTGCAGAGGATCTGTCGATGTAGACAACGCTGTCAGACTGGTAAAACCTGCCACTCCTGTGGGGCAGATACAACTTTCTGTTCCACCGGCTGCAATGATATCTGCATCTCCATACTGGATCGCTCTTAGGGCATCTCCGATACAGTTGGTTCCTGTGGCACAGGCAGTCACTACGTTGGTACATTTCCCTTTAAACCCAAGCTGAATCGATACATTTCCTGCTGCCATATTGGAGATCATCAAAGGGACCATCAAAGGATTTACTTTGGACGGTCCTTTGGTCTTTATCTTCTCATACTCTTTTTCTACTTCCTGGAGACTTCCGATCCCTGAACCGATGATGACACCTGCACGGTACGGATCTTCCTTGGAAATATCAAGTCCTGCATCTTCATAGGCCTCTTTTGCCGCTGCCACTGCGTACTGTGAAAAGGTCTCCATACGCCTGGAGGCTTTGAAATCCATTCGTTCCTTTGCCACAAAATCTTTGACTTCCGCGGCAATCTTTACTTTATAGTCTGTCGTATCGAATTTGGTGATTTCTCCGATTCCGACCTTTCCTTCCCGGATACTGTTCCAGAACTCTTCCACCGTATTTCCGATAGGGGTCACAGCTCCAAGCCCTGTCACTACCACTCTTCTTTTCATAGAAACTATCCTTTCCTAAATCTAGAGTTTCATTTTTTGCTACATGCACATTCCGCCGTCTACATGGAGCACCTGTCCGGTGATGTATGCGGCTTCTTCTGATGCCAGGAATGCTACGGAGTTCGCCACATCTTCCGGTTTCCCAAAATGCCCTAAGGGAATCTGTGCCTCAGAAGCTTCTTTTACTTTATCAGAAAGCACCTCTGTCATATCGGTCTCAATGAATCCTGGCGCAATGGCATTGACCGTGATTCCACGAGAAGCCAGCTCCCTTGCCGTAGCCTTGGTCAGACCGATCACTCCTGCCTTGGAGGCTGCATAATTGGCCTGCCCTGCATTTCCGCTGACACCTACAACAGAAGACATATTGATGATCCTCCCGCTTTTTTGCTTCAGCATCTGTCTGGACGCAAAACGAATCGTATGGAAGGTTCCTTTCAGATTGGTATTCAGCACACGGTCGAAGTCCTCTTCCGACATCTTCATTAGTAACCCATCCCTTGTAATCCCGGCATTGTTCACCAGAATATCCAGCCTTCCCTGTTCCTTAATCACAGTCTGCATGAATGCTTCACAGGCTGCATAGTCAGACACATCACATTGGTAAACCTCTGCCTGTCCGCCTTCTGCCTCGATCTGGCTTTTTACTTCTTCTGCCTTCTCTTTGGAGCCATGATAGTTGATGATCACTTTTGCCCCTTCTTTTGCCAGTTTACATGCAATGGCCTTTCCAATTCCTCTGGATGCGCCGGTCACCAGCGCTACTTTTCCTGCTAACATGAGGCCTCCATTTCCGCAGCCACCTTCTTGATGTCGGAAAGGGCTGCTATATTATACACCTTAACTTCTCTGTTGATCTTCTTCATAAATCCGGCCAGTGTTCTGCCCGGTCCGATCTCGATGAAGGTATCCACCCCATCTGCGATCATCACTTCCATACTCTGCATCCAACGCACTGGGGAGCTGACTTGTTCTTTTAAAAGCTCTTTCGTGCGGCCGATATCAGAAATAATCTCTGTTGTCACATTCGTCACATAGGGGATCTTCAGTTGGCTTAGTGTGGTCGCCTCCAGCTCCTTCATTAGTTCTTCCCCTGCCGGAGCCAGCATCGGAGAATGAAAGGGTCCACTGACATTGAGCATCACCGTTCTTTTTGCTCCCGCTTCTTTCAAAGCTTCGGCAGCCCGTTCTACGCCTTCTGTCCTTCCCGTAATAACGATCTGTCCCGGGCAGTTATAGTTGGCAATGGTGACTCCGTCAATTGGTTCAATGACCTCCTCAATCTTTGCCGCATCCATGGCCATGACTGCGCACATGGCTCCTTTTCCTGCCGGTACGGTATTTTGCATCAGGATCCCACGTTTTCTCACCAGACGGATGGCGTCTAACTCCTGCATCCCGCCTGCAGCAGCGATGGCGGAATATTCTCCCAGGCTTAGCCCTGCTGTCATATCCGCATGGATCCCGTGTTCTTCTACGACTCTTGTCATGGCAAGAGTGGTGGTTACCAACGCTGCCTGTGTATATTCGGTCAGGTCAAGTTGATCATTTTCTTCAAAACAAAGCGCCTTCATATCCAGCCCCAGCGTCTCACTGGCCTGGTCGAAAAGTTCTTTTGCCGAAGCACAGTTCTCATAGAAATCTGCGCCCATCCCCGCTTTTTGCGCTCCCTGTCCGGGATAGATAAATGCAATCTTACTCATAAAAACCTGCCCCTTTGATCAGTGCATCTGTTTCTTTTACCAGCTTCTGGATCAGATCCTTACAAGACATTCTTTCTTTTACCATGCCGGCGATCTGTCCTGCCATCACACTGCCGTTCTTCACATCGCCGTCAACGACAGCTCTTCTTAATCCGCCAAGTGTGAGTTTTTCCAACTCCTCAAAGCTTGCACCGTTATTTTCTAACTCTAAGTATTTTTTGGTCATATCATTACGAAGGGCTCTTACCGGATGTCCGGTGGTTCTTCCTGTGACACGGGAATCAATGTCCTTCGCTTTGATGATTCTTTCTTTGTAGTTTTCATGTACCTGGGACTCGTCAGTGACCACGAAATGAGTTCCCATCTGCACGCCTTTGGCGCCCAGCATAAATGCTGCCGCAATTCCACGGCCGTCTGCGATACCACCTGCTGCAATAACTGGAATGTGAACCGCGTCCACAACCTGAGGAACCAGCACCATAGTGGTATTCTCGCCAATATGTCCGCCTGCTTCACTTCCCTCTGCTACCAGCGCGTCTGCTCCGCAGCGCTCCATACGTTTTGCCAGGGCGACAGAAGCAACCACAGGAATCACCTTTACACCAGCTTCCTTCCACATCGCCATGTATTTTTCCGGATTTCCTGCTCCAGTCGTTACGACTTTTACGCCTTCTTCTGCTACGACCTTTGCCACTTCATCCGCATAGGGACTCATCAGCATGATGTTGACTCCAAAGGGCTTATCTGTCAGCTTCTTTGCCTCGCGGATCTGATCTCTGACCCAGTCAGCAGGTGCGCTTGCCGCACCGATCAGTCCCAGGCCTCCGGCCTCTGATACGGCTGCTGCCAGATGGTATTCTGCCACCCAGGCCATACCTCCCTGAATGATTGGATATTCGATTCCTAATAATTTTGTTACTTCTGTCTTCATCTTTCAAACCCCGCTTTTCATTCTTTGTAAGTTTTCCAGTTTCTGATTATTCTTTGTGAGACTCAATATAGGAAATCACGTCGCCTACCGTTGCAATCTGCTCCAGATCCTCTGTGGGAATCTCGATGCCATATTCTTCTTCCAGAGCCATCACAAGTTCAAACAGATCCAGGGAATCTGCTCCCAGATCCTCTTTAAAAGAAGATTCCTCTTTGATATTTTCTGCGTCTACTCCTAAATTTTCTGCCACTAATTCTTTGATTTTCTCTAACATGTCACTGTCTCCTCTTTCATTCATATTCTTTGATTTTTATTGATAAACTGCTTCTTGCAGCTTATTTCCAGTCCAGGATGGATGCGCCCCAGCTTAAGCCTGCGCCAAACCCCGCCAGCATAATTTTCTTTCCCTCTTCAAGTTTCCCTTTCCGATTCAATTCATCCAGCAGAATCGGAATGCTGGCAGAAGAAGTATTTCCATATTCCTGCAGATTCATCGGGAACTTTTCGATCGGCTCATTCAGCCGTTTTGCCACTGCTTCTACAATTCGTTTATTTGCCTGATGAAGGACGTAACAGGAAATCTCTTCCTGGGCCACCTGGTTTTTCTCCAGCACCTCTTCCACCGCCTGCGGCACACTACGAACTGCAAACTTAAACACCGCCTGGCCGTCCATCTGCATGGAATATTCTGGGCTTGCCATGCCCTGTGGATCCATTTTTTTCGTCAGTCCATTGTGGTCATGCCGGTTTTTACAAGTCAGGGCTTCCCCCTTCTTTCCTTTCGAGTGTGTCACTGGCAGATAATGTCTTCCTTCTCCTGCCCGGATCACCGCAGCTCCTGCACCGTCTCCAAACAAAATACAGGTCCCCCGGTCGCTCCAGTTGGTCAGATTCGAAAGGCTTTCACTTCCAATTACCAGCGCTGTCTGGTACACGCCACTTGCCAGGTAGGCTACGGCCGTATTGTACCCCAGTAAAAACCCGGTACAGGCTGCATTGAGGTCAAAGCAGGTGGCATTTTCTGCCCCCAGAATTTTTTGCACCTCGCAGGCTGCACAGGGAAGGATCACATTGGAAGAAATGGTAGACACCAGAATCAGGTCGATATCCTCAGGCTGTAATCCTGCATCAGCAATCGCCCGACGTCCAGCCTCGGCTGCCATCGACACCGTCGTCTCCTCCTTAATAATATGGCGTCTCACCACGCCAGTCCGCTCCCGGATCCACTCATCACTGGTCTCTACCAGTTTTGCAATATCATTGTTGTCCATTGAATAGGGCGGAACATAAGACCCCGTCCCACATATGATTCCTGTCATAAGTATTCCCCTATATTGATTTGGTTTTCAATTATTTTGACTTTCAAAGTATATATCACTTGACCGAGATTGTCAATATGAGGACGTAAACTTTTTCAAAAGGTCTACGTCCTAAATTGTTAATCACCCTGTACCTAAATGGAATTTGCCCTGTACCTATTTGTGATTTTTGACAATAAAAGAAAAAATCCTGGTCATTCTGTCATCTCTTTTTGAATGTCCGGGATTTTATTCTTTTTCCATATACTATTTTACTTAGCCCTTTTCTATGTCTGCTTACTGTACGACTGCATAGGGCTTTCTCTTAAAAACTTCTTTTGCTTTTGCGTCTACCTTTGATTCCATGATATAGTAGGACCGCACCATGTCTGCTTTGATCCTTTTTCTGCTTCTGCGCTCTTTCTGCATCATCATCAACCTCGCAATCTGTAAAAGTTTTGTTGAGATGAGCTTAGCACATAATTGTGATAAAAGAATGACGCCTATGTCAAATCCGGGTAAAAGTTCTTTACTTTTACCTGAGGATTTCTTTGACCTCCTCTGGTGAAATTCCCGTCTCTTCCGCAATCTCCTGCTCTGATCTTCCCTTAGCCGACAGCCGGAAGATTGTCTTCGCCAAAGCAATCCCCTTATGACGTCCAGCTTGTCTTCCTTCTTCTCTACCTTATTTTAATGCGTTTTGATACCATTCTCCCATCGCCCGGCACATATTCACATGCTCCTCCCCATCTGTAGTTCATTATAAAGAATCACTTTTTCTGCCCACATAATTAAGTAATCTCATTAAATCAACCAAATTTACAGTATCATCATTATTTATGTCGGCTGCTGTAAGTGCCTTCCCTTCCAGAAGTTCTTTTCTCCCTACATGATTCAGACAAAGCATCAAATCAACCAGATTTATATTTGAATCGCCATTAATATCTCCCTTTTCGAAAACCTCTTCACTTCCTTCATTTGCGTGATACACATAATCTGTATCTGACGCACCTGGCAAAGCATATAAAAAATTTGCGCCTGTTCCGTCTGGAGAATCTGCAATGTGGTCTGTAAACTTTTGATTTCCCACCAGAAAATAGTCGTGTTGAAATTGTTCATACGGCTGGTCATCCCAAGTCGCATCAAGCCAATAATATTTTCCATCATCCATACCTACCATATTCCAGGCATGTCCTCCTCCATTTCCCAGACCCGTAACATAGATGTTTTCGATATCATAGCAGTTCATCATAACCTGCATGACTTTCGCATAGCCTTCACACACTGCCGATCTTCCGGAAGTCATGGCTCCTGCGATCGAATGGGCAATCGGAATATTTACATCCTCTGAGTATTCTATATCTCCAATCAGGGTATCATGAATTTTCAGCACTTTGTTATACAAATCGTCCTCTCCAGAAATTTGAGATTGATATACGGTTTCTGCTGTATTGACAATCTCATCTAGCACATCCTTTCTGATATCTCCATCCGCATATTCATCATATGCCACCACATTCAATGTACTTGCTGAATACAACACACTATTGGAAAGCCAAAAATATTGCGGGTTATCATGACGAAACGTAAAATAAACCTCTACTTTTTCTTCCCCCGTCAGATCGGTCAGCCCCATCTCCCTGGTATTAATTACAAATGCCATAGAATATTGATTCCCACTGCCTTGCATGGTATAGTCTTCAGCATCTTCACCATTTGTGGTGAAAGTTCTGCAGGCTTCTTCCAATTCCCTGTATAATGCCTGGCGCTGCTCTCCGTGATTACGATTCATCATATCTTGATATCCGTAATCTGATCCATAATCTAAAAGCGGACACTGCACTTCGGACTGAGGTGCCTGCTGATCCCAGGTCTTTCCATCCTCAATCCATTGTTCTGCCTGTTCCTCTGGGATTTCTATCCCTACTAACTCCTCTAAAGATCCCGTCTCGTCTCTTACAATGTATTCTTCTGCCCGAACTTCTACAACGCCTCCCCAAACGCATACAAAACAAATAAACAGAGCTGCTGTTAATATTTTAAATATCCTTTTCATTTCCACTCTCCTTCAAAGCCATTAAAGTGTTTCGCTTTTCCGTCCAACATAATTCAGCAAACGCATCAAGTCTACCAGATTTACAACACCGTCTTCATTGATATCCGCCGCTTCCAATGACTCACCTTCCAGTAATTCTTTTCTGCCTACATGATTCAGGCACTGCATCAGGTCTACCAGATTCACAGTCCCATCTCCGTTAGTATCTCCCTGCATCACATCTCCGGTTTTTACAAACACTTTACATATAGCTGTTTTGTCACCAACTGTTACAGAAATAACAGTCTCTCCTTCTGCCACTGCCGTAATGACTCCATTCGCATCTACTGTTGCTACATTTTCATTACTGCTCTGCCAGAAAACATCCATATTTGCAGCACTTTCCGGCATTACATTAGCAATCAGACGATATGTCTGCCCAGCTTCATTCAACTCAACAGTTGTAGCGCTTAATCTCAAGGCCTCAACCGGAATCTTATAATCTCTGTAAATATCAACTGTTCGTATATCCCCAACGGTTTTTCCTTCTTTTACAATTCGAATCCCCAGTTTTATATAAGACACTTCGTTCCAATTCAAATTGTGAATCGTAGTGTCATAATTAAGTATCTCGTCATCAGCCAGTTCTGTAAACGAAAAAGTTTCATATACTGTTTCTGGATTATTATAATCAAATATTTCAATAGTTCCAGAGCCTTTTTCTGCACCTTTGTTGACAACGGTTGCTACCAACGTATATTCCCCATTTACACAGTATAAAGATCTATCCAATTCATAAACTGACTCGCCAAGAACAAACGTAGTACTTACCTTACTATCTGTATTGCCGGTCGGGTTCATTTCCACCTGGAACTCTTTTTTATCACTCAACTGTGGAACTACAAAGGGAATCTCTATACTTTTTTCTTCTCCTGGCAGGATTTCGGCCTCAACTGTCTGCTCCATAATCTGTCCTGTCTCATCTGAAATTACGAGATCTACAGACTTGCACGTTGTAAGTCCAGTATTTCTAACCGTAATTTCTAACGGCACTTCTTCTCCACTTATAATATCTTCTTTATAAAAATCCACTTTGACATCCGATAATTGCGTCTTTCCTGTTTCCAGGGTACTCCACATAAGGCTGTTTCTCCCATTTAAGTCAGATTCTTCTACATCTACTTCCCGCTGATTATAAATAAGCATCAACTTTCCATCAATATATCCGCCGGAAATGTTTTCCACATAAGCTTCGCTATTTGTGATTTCCAGTACATCCGACCACTGTCCTGATTCAACATCATACTGTACAGCATATGCATTTGTGTTGTTTTCCCCGTTTTGCGTAAATAGTATCGTTAGATTTCCTCGCCCGTCTTCTAAGATTTGTTGAACTCTTCCTACTACAAGTCCATCGTCTGTTTCCTGCTTCACTTCGCCATTTTTGCCAGTCTTACTATAAATATTACCTTCCATGTCAATCATCAAAATCTTATTTTGTCCCTCAACGGAATAGATAGCATTCATACTCTTATCCGTTAGTTTTTGTTTTTCCCCTGTATCGGAATATACCAGATAAACAGCCTGCCCTTCCCGGTTGGCCAGATTATTATCTTCGTCAACAATATACGCTGTATATGGCTGCTCATCCAATTCCCCGGTTGTTTTCCCTAAGATCATGCCATCTGCATTCCCCACTTTTTGTATATCCCACTCCTTTTCTTTCTGGGAACACCTATATAAAGTATTTTCTCCTTCCATTCCAAATACATCATCCTGGGAATTTATACTCCAGCTCATACTTACCCCATTTCCTGTCTCCTGAATCTGCAGATTATTTTCATAGGACTGATTTGAAGTAAGCGTTTGTACATTTTCAAATGACTGTGTACCCGAATTATAAACTGCGACCGTTACTTCCTGTAATTTTCCTCTCTGGTTCAAAGTAGTACAGTCTGATAGAGATGATTTTGAGTTGTTCCATGCGACATATTTCCCAGCGGCCACCGGATTGAAGTCGGCCGTTCCATCATCATTCACGGGTTTTGGTGACAGCCATTGTTCTGCAGCATCGTCATATACAGAATACATAAGTATAGAAGAGTCTGCAGCATCGCGTCCGGTTACCATATTACTTGTAAACAGCATGATCATGTCTCCATCTGCCTGCATATATACCGGCTTACTTTCCGAGTATGCTTTCTGCTGAACAATCATCTCGCCGCCTGTCCATTCTCCTGCAATCTCCTCATCCACGCTTTCTATTGGCTCGTCTCCCAGGCTTTCCAGCCATTGTTCTGCAGTTTGATAATCCGAAAGCTTTCCTGATTCTTCCACTTTATATTCATCCAGATCCCGAGCATATATCCAGACCTTCTTGGGCCCCCATAGGGTATGTGTTGCCGAATTGGCCCCCAGAAATCGTACTGCCAGCATCACACTTCCGGAGAAATAAAATTCATTCAGTCCTGCTTCTTCTGTCGGCGCAATATAGTACTCCATTCCTAATTTAGGGTCGCCGTAGAAGCCGGCTGACAACACATTCGCCATCCCTATTCCGGCATATAAGCCCACGGTAAAACTAGGCTCAACTTTAAAACTTCCATCTGTGATCTGAATCGTATCCTTATTTAAAACCAGTTCACCTGTAGCCGTGATTTCTCCCTTTACATCAAATGCAAATACAAAGGCATATGCCTGAAACTCTTTCCCAAATTTTGTTGACAATTTCCCATAAATTTTCAAATCAATATCACTTGACCCCATAGGCATGTCTCCTTCTGCATATCCTACTAAGTCAAATGAAATCTTTGGATTTCGGCATATTACAGACTCTTTTTTCAAAAATTTCTTTACTTTCTCAAATTTTTTCTCCAATGAATACTCACTTTTTAATACTTTTAATCCATCATCCTTTCCACCATCCCAGCTTCCGTCCAACAAATTTAATGTAACTCTCCATTTTTCTTCGCTCATTTTCACCGAAACCGGCAATTCAAAAGCATCAAATTCAATCGTACTGTCTCCAAAAACAGGAACATCTTCCCCAACTTCAAATTTTATTCCTTGACCAAATTCCAGGGAAGATTCTATCTCTTCTTCGTCTACTACTACCAGATTGATTTTTTGTTCACTAGTCTTGCCATCTGTATTGGTCAGTCTTATTTTGGTTTCATAAATAACCTTATTTTTTTCTGTTGTTTGAAAAATTTCCGGTGTCAATGAAAATTCTCCTGTTGAAGATTCCGCTACAAGCTGATTCCCCTGTATGATTTCATATTTTGTGTACTCCATTTGAGAATCAGCTGGAGTACAATAGAGCTTGAATTCGACCCCCTCATATTTCCGATTGATTGTTTTTGTCTGTGCAAGCAGCTCATATCGATTTCCCCGCATATCCATAATGACAGATTTCAGCGGATGTTCCCCTTCTTCCCCATTTTTTACCAACGGTATCATATACTCTCTGGTAGGATTCATTGTATAATTCAGATCCTCATACGAAACATAGCCTTCTTTTTCCACTTTCAAAGAGTTCGTTTCTTCCGTATAGTTAAATTTCGCTTGTCCGCTCTCTCCTGTCTCCTGTGTTTCATCGCCAAATGTGATGACTGCACCTTCGATTTTCTCATTTTCTTGATCTACAACAGTAAATGTAAATTTCCCGTTTTTATTTTTTATGTTTTTCTTTTCAGAATCCGGCTGTTTATCCAGCAAATCTTTGATACTGATAAGAGTTGGATATCCCCAGCTGTATTCATGGTCAAATTCCCACACACCGATAAAATCCCACGGGCCATAGGAGTCGGCCACTTTCATCTCCCCAGTTGTCATCCCACCGCTATGAACTATCCCATTTCCAATATCGCTATAAATCAGCGGACTGTCCGGAACTTTGGATGTGTTTCCATATAAATGACCAATATCAAATGCCATCGAATCATAATAGCAATACTTTGTCGGACCGATAACTACAGATCCCATAGCCCCTGGATAGCATTGTGTCAAGATAGATGACTGCTGTTCCGGCAGAGTACCAGCATGATAACAATTTTCCACTGATCCCCGATTATATCCTGTTATTCCTCCAGGGTAAGTATAACGTGTTACTACCCCTATAATATTTCCAAGATTATAGGAATCTTTTATTGTTCCCTCATTGCAACCTACTATTCCTCCATATACACTTCCCTGATTCGCTGCTATAATATTTCCGCCATTGTAGCATTGTTCAACTTGTCCGGAAGACCAACCGGCAATTCCACCTCCATAATAGCCTTGATCTGTAACATACGCATAGTTCACACAACTGATAATCAATGCTTTCTCACCGGCAAGCTCTGCCACAATGCCGCCCACGTATCCTGTATTAGCTGTTGAGATTTTTCCGTCTGCCCGACAATGACGAATTTCTAATTTCCCATTATAAACAGCCTTGGCTTCTCCGACAATTCCTGCGCTGTCTCCATTGCGCTGCGGAGCTGTCACTGTTCCATTATATCGGCAGTCTTCAACTATAACACTTCCGCTATAACTTTCGTATCTGTCGTCACCAGAAGTAACCCTTCCGATAATTCCCGCACCATGCTTTGAACTTGAAACATCACAGGTAGAACGGATATTTTCAACTCTAATCTCCGAACCATTTTCTCCACCTTGAACAAAGCCGATTGCTCCACCGGCTTCTTCTCCGCTTACCATACCGTCTACTGTAATTGACTCCAATAATACCCCCGCACCCTTATATGTGCGGACATATCCTGCAAGAGCCCCCGCTGCTGTCGCATCAGAGATTTCGGCATTTACCAAATTGATATTGCGGATATATACTGTCTGCGTAGCTGTTTTTGAACTTATCGCTCCAAAAAGACCTGCATATGCACTTTCCGAAACCTTCAAATTCTTTATTTTATGGTTCTTCCCATCAAAGCTGCCCCGGAACGGATTCTGATTATCCCCGATAGGTACCCATTCATTTGATTCTAAATCTATATCTGCTGCCAGCACGATCTGTTTTCCAGAAAAATCATTGCCAGCTAAAGTCTGCTCTGCGATCCATGCCAGCTGGGCTGCATTATTTACAATATAAAGATTCTCTTCCGGAATAATTTCCTCAACTTCCCCTTCTTTCCATACGCTTCCTCCGCCATCTGGGACAATTGGATATCCGGACATACCCTCTTGATTTTTGTCCACGAACGGAAGCTCATTTTCCAGTGCATACCTCTCCGCCTCGCTGCCACGTACTCCGATAATTGTACAATTAATGCTGTTATTTCCAATTGCTGTTACGCTCTCCGGCACATCAACTGCTGTCAGATATGTACATTCCGCAAAAGCAGCTCTATAAATTTCTGTAATTCCATCAGGTATGATATATGTCTCATCTTCTTTTGTCGGTGGATACACATATAATGTTTTCTGATTTTTATCAAAAAGGACTCCTTCCACAGATGAAAATTTCTCATTCTCCGAATCCACTCTTATATCGCTGAGCTTTGTAAAATATCTGAGACTTTCTATCTCTTCCCACTCTATCAGATTTTCTCCCCAGATAATAGCTTTCAGATTACTGCAGCTGCCTATTGCATTAGCAAACACCTTTTCTACTTTTCCAGAAAGCTCTATAGTCTCAAGATTATTACAACCCGAAAAAGTACCCCTTTCTACATACGCAGTCTTTTCCGGAGAAAAAACCACCCTCTGAAGTGATACGCAATTATTGAAGGCGCCAATAGAGATCTTTTCTGTATCATTTGGAATCACATATGAATTTTCTGCTTTTCTAGAAGGATATTTCAATAATGTTTTCCTATCGCTAATGTCAAATAAAACACCTTCTTCGCTTAAAAACTTTACATTACCTCTTTCAACCTCATAACAGGAAATAGTGTCGTCAAAATCTCTAACTGGAAATTCATTAACATTTTTCCCAATCCTTATATAGGACAAATTATCACATCCCGCCAAAAAACTAATCCCATATTTCGGTGACGGCAAATTTGTTTCTACATATATCTCCTGTAAATTGCTACAGTTGGTAATAATATTCGTTTCCAGTTCTTCCATTTCCCCGGAAAAAGTAATTTTCTCTAATGCGGATAGATTACACATAGCTTCCGTCTCTATCGTAAGTTTTTCCCCATTGATAACAATCTGCTTTAAATACGGATTTCCACATAAAGAGCGGTCTGATAGTTTAGATATATTGTTGGGTATCTGAAAACTTTCCTGATTTTTCGCAATCGGATATAAGGCCAAAGCATAAGTTCCATCCTGCTGAATCCAATACAGGATTCCATCTACCGCAGTCAATTTCTGGTTTTTTTCATCCACAACAAATGTCTCAAGCGCCGGTCCGAAACTGGTTCCATCATCATAAATTCCAAGTGATGCTGTCTCCGCGCCTATGTATACTGTTCTCAGTTTTGCACAGCCTTTGAAAATATCACTTCCCAGTTTCTCTAGTGTGCAATTGTAATAGAGTTCTTCTAAATTTGTACAGTTTCCAAAAGCCTCTCTTGCAATGTTGATTATCCCTTGTGGAATAGTCAGCTGTCTAATAGAATTACAATTCCGAAAAGCACGACTACCAATTGCAGTCACCGGCATTTCCTCAATCTGTGCCGGAATCTCAACAATTTCAGCCGCTCCTGTATATTTTGTGATAGTTACTTCACCATTTGATTGTGTATATGTATAGTCTCCATAAGAAGCGTTCTCCGCTGAACTCTCCACCTGATAATCTTCTTGTGGCTCCTCTGAGGAGTCTTCGGATGACTCCTTCAGTATTTTTTCTCCTTCTGTCATATCTTCCTCATCTTCAGCAGAACTCTCTTCTCCAATTTCTGTATTATCTTCCGGAGTTTCTTCTGCAGTTGCTTCTGGATTCTCACTTTCTATGGTATCACCTTCATTGGCAGCCACTGGCATCGCAAGAGATATCATCAAAGCACCACATAACAAAATACTGATTATCTTTTTCATCCAATTCCCTCCTCACTTTTGATAATTACATGATCCGTTTCTACAAAACGCTGCTTTTCCCTCCGACATAATTCAACAGTCTCATCAAATCCACCAGATTCACTGTTCCATCTTCATTGATATCTGCTGCCTCCAGTGCCTCTCCTTCTATAAATTCTTTTCCTCCCACATGGTTCAGGCACTGCATCAGGTCTACCAGGTTGATATTTCCGTCTCCATTAATATCTCCCTTGGTTACGCCTACTATGTTCATCTGATAGACAGCTTCCAATTCGCCATCTGCTGTAGTCACCTTGATTTCAACACTTCCAGCCTTTTCTGCTGTTACTACGCCAGAATGATCTACCACGGCAACCGTTTCATCACTGCTTGTCCACACCGCATCTTCCAATACACTGCCGGAAGGATAGCAGATGGGGTCCTGCCAATACGTCTCCCCTATACTTATCTTCGCCTGTTCCTCTATGAAGTACAGTCTCTGCACGGCCGGATAAACTGTTTCATTTATGACTTCTATATTCTTTTCCTCCAGCTTTTGAATATCCGTATCACTTAATGGCGTATTTGAAATTGTGATCTGCTGCAGGCTGCCCAGATCCATTATCGTAGATAGGCCAAAAATCATATTCCCGGAAATATCCAGGGTCTGCAGGTCCTTCATATTTTGTAAATATACAAGATCCTCTTCCACAAGCCCTGTCTGAGCCAGATTGATATTGATCAACGAAGATAACGGCTCTATCCATGTGATACTCTCCAGTGGATTCCCTTCCACGGATAATTCCTGCAGGCTTATGCAGGATTTTAAGCCATCTGCTTCTGCCAGCATATTATAGGATAGATCCAGCACACCCAGATTCTCTGCCTTTTCCAGTGCAGCCACGCTGTCTATCTGATTGTATGACGCATTTAATGTTGTAAGATTTCCGATATTTATTCCCTTTATTGATTTAATTCCGCATCCGCTGACATTTAATTCTGTCAGGTTCGCAAGTTCCGATAATGCACTTAAATCAATTTCCTTCATCGGATTGTCCGCCATATTTAAATATTGGAGTTTCTGTAATTTACCCGCCGTCCCAAACACTACAATCTCGTTTCCGCTGACATCCAATTTCTGGAGTCCTGCCGGTTCTTTCAGTGAAGATAAGGTAGTCAGCTCATTATCCGCAAGGTTTAGTTTCGTTAATTCTTTCAAAGCAGAAAGCGCTCCCAGGTTAGAGATATACTGGCCGCTGGCATCTAACGTTTTCAATTTCGCACATCCAGATAATGGTGACAGGTCTGAAACCTCATTGTTTGCAATATTTAGCTCCTCCAGATTCTTAAAATACTGGATGCCGCTTAAGTCCCTGATATACCCGTTTGATAAATCCAGACTTGTAATCTCGGCCGCTTTGCTGAAATCTGGTTCTCCGGACCCGTCATCTCCCAGGATAGTTATAAACTCCTGCCTTAACCAATCGTCTTGTACTGTCGGCGACAGATCCGATATAATAATTTCCTCCTGCTCTTCCTCCGGAACCTTTGTACTTGACGCTGAATTCTCCGCTGCTTTGACAGACATGATTTTCGCACTGCTCGAAAGCATATCTAATACCTTAAAACTTTTCTTTAAATCCTGAACACTTTTACTGTTGCTGGTATTCAATACCGAAGAATCTATGCAGACATTTTTCACTGTTTTTTCTATAAATTTCTCTACTACGGATGTTGTAATATCTCCCCATCCAAACGCTCCTTGCAAGGCTCCTGCAATACCGCCGCTGGCATATCCGATAAACTCACTCTTCATATTTTCGGCCAGATATTTTTTAGCCTTTTCTGAAAACTCTTTTACATTTGCATTTGATACGATTCCCACAGTCGAGTCATAAGAAGCCCCATCTACATTTAGATACACAGCGTTCACTCCGCCAAATCCAAATGCAACGCCTTTACTTTTCAGGACACACTCCTTCCCGTTTATCTCAAATTTTAACTCCTGCTGTATAGCAGACGATTCCACAAATCCTTCACACAGAGGAGTATTCAACGTATTGATCCAGACAGATGCCAGAGCATTTACAAATTGATTTTCTTCTGCTGTCAGCTGGCTGCTATTGGATTGAAATGCACTCTGAGCCGCCACACCACGGAAAGCGCTCTCCACATTCTCACTCCACTTGACGCTCTCTGTCGCCGATGACAGATTCTTCCCGGCTGTAAACGTCCACTTGGAAGTATTTACGGTACAGGTAGATGCACTGATGTAATTGCCGCTTTCCAGTTCCAGCCTCTGAAACACATCTTCCTCTTCCACATACAACTTCCCGAGGCAAAATTTATTTCCGCTTGCTTCCAAAGAAACATCTGAGTTCCCGTAAAATACAACACTGAAATTCCCGCTTTCGGATACAAAATTGTTCTTATTTCCCGCTAATTTCAATTTTGTATTAATAAAGATCGTTCCATTATCCAGGGAGCTGTTCTTGGAGCCCGTAGCTACAGTCATCTCCCCTGCTGCAATCTTTCCGCCGGAACTGACAGCAAGCGTACTGCGTCCTTCAAAATTCAGCTCATCCGCAACCAATAATCCTCCCGTCACTTCCAGTCTTCCGCCGCTGTCTCCGATCCATCCGCCATTTGCGGTCACACTTCGGGCGTCAATTTTTCCACCATCTTTCAGAACTAATTTGCCGCCTTTTTCGATAAAAATATCCTTGGCGTTCAATGTTCCGCTTACGGTCACTACAGCATCGGAACGAATATAAAGCGTCCCGTCCTCCATCGTTGCCGTGCCCGCAATGTTCCATGTGGTATTCTTAATCACCTTATCCCCGGTGATCGTCTCTGTCTTCCCGCTCCCAGTCTCATACCGATCACTGGCAGAAAGGTAATGCTCCTCCTTACCGGCAATAGATACGGTCGTCTTGCTCTCATCGGGGAACCAACGCTTCCAGGTAATATCGCTGCCATAATCCTGTAATTTATCAGAAGTCCAGGTGGGATCACTTACAGGATAATATGCGATTAATTTGGGAATCCCTTCAAATGCTTCGTCGTCAACCCCTGGAGCCTGTCCATAAAATTTAATGGTTCCCAAATTTTTACATCCTCTAAATGCCTTAGTAGATATCCCCGTTACACTACTGGGAATTTTCAATTCTCCCGTCAAGCCACTGCAACCATCAAATGTACGATATCCTATTGTCTCTATCTCATCCGGCAAATGTAACTGACCGTTAAAACCGCTACAGCCTTCAAAAACACCACTATATATTGTTGTTGCACTATTGGGAATATTCAGATCCCCCGTCAAGCCACTACAACCTAAAAATGCATCAAATCCCATTTTCCTTAATCTGTTTGGCAAATGTAACTGTCCATCAAAACCGCTGCAGCCTTTAAAAGCATAATTATCTATTGTTATTACACTATCAGAAATATTCAAATCCCCTGTCAAGCCACTACAACCCGAAAATGCACTATCGTCTATTTTATTTAACCCTTTTGGTAAGTATAATTGACCGTTAAAGCCACTGCAATCTTCAAATGTATTGCTATTTATCGTTGTGATCCTATCGGGAATATTCAAATCTCCTGTCAAGCCACTACAGCCTGAAAATGCATACTTTCCTATCTCTTTTAACCCTTTTGGCAAATATAACTGACCAGTAAAGCCTCCGCAATCTTCAAATGCCCCTTCATATATTGTCGTTACGCTATTGGGAATATTCAAATCTCCTGTCAAGCCACTGCAAGATTCAAAAGCATAAGATCCTATTACTTTTAACTCATTTGATAAATGTAACTGACCGCTAAAGCTACTACAACTTTTAAATGCTTTCGCCTCTATCGCTATTACGCTATTGGGAATATTCACCCTCTTTAATCTGCTACAACCTGAAAAAGCACCTTGGCCTATACTCGTTACATATTGAGGAATATTTACTTCTTTTATCAATGGCATACATTGAAACGCATAGCTTCCAATGCGTGTGAGTCCTTCCGGAAATATTACTTCTGTTATGAAATTTCTATATATTTTTTCGGCTGTCCAAGGGCTGCTCCGAGGCATGTAATCTTCATAATCATCCATCTCCCCATACCCTTCTATCTCCAGGGTATAAGTATCATTTCCTTCTTCGTCTTTCCCATTCACCGTAATCGTATAGGTAAGATTATCTCCACAGGAACCCGTTTCCACCACTGTCCCTATCTCCAGGTTTTCATTCTGCTGTTTCTCCGCACTTTCTATCTCTTCCTGATTCTCCTTAACCGCTTCTTCTGCAGCTTTATCCTCTTCCGTTGTCTTTTCTCCATTTTCATTCGATTCGTTTTCTAAAGCATCGTCAGTTACAGTTTCCTCTGACTCCTTCTCCGCCGCATCTTTTTCCTCAGTCTCTTGCTCTGGCTCTTGCTCTAAATCATCTTCTGTAATTTCTTCCTGCACACTTACATTTTCTTCTGCCTCTGCTCCCATAACCGTCAACGTATTTGTGATTGCCAGTGCAAGCACCAGCGCCCATGCTACAACGTTTTTCCTCATTGTCCACCCTCACTTCCCACTTTTCCTCAATCAAAAATTTTGATTCTCTTTCTTATAGCAAAACAGCGCGGCTTTCCACCGCGCTGTCTCTACTTATGTTCTCTTATTTTGTGAATCTTCTTTTTCTCCAGATGATCACGATTGCAGCCATTGCTCCTACTAACAGCGCAATGTACAGTATAATATTTGCTGTATCGCCTGTGCGGACGGAATCACCCTTGTCTGTATCGGCTCCTGCTGCGTTTCCGCTGTCAGTTCCGCTTCCCTGTCCCGGCTGTCCGGACTCTGCCGCCTTTACTAAGATTTCACAGGAAACTTCCTTATCTCCTACTTTCGCTGTAACTGTCGCTGTTCCTGGTTTTAATGCCGTTACTTTTCCATTTTCTACAGTAAGGATAGTGAGGTCAGAACTGCTCCATTCTACATCCCGCAGATCTGTAGTATTATCCGGATTGTAGATGATGTGCAGTGTTTCGCTGGAACCTACAACCATTTCCTTGATAATCTTATCAAATGCGATCGATTCCAGAGGAATTTCTTTTACTTCAACTTCTGTCTCAACGGTATATGTTCCAACAACCTGACCTTCTCCGTCTTTTGCTGTAACTACAGCTGTAATGGTTGTAGAACCTTTTTTCAGACCTGTCAGTCTTCCTGTCTGGTCAATCGCTGCAACGTCTTCATCAGAACTTGTCCATTCAATAAGTATGCCATCTGTAATCTCGTTTTCATACATAATATCCTCAAGATTCAGCTGATAATACATATCAATAGACTGCCCTTTGAGAAGTGCATCTTTCAGTTCTTCAAATGCAAGTTTTCCACCCAGCTCAGCATCTAAATGATTTTCTTTCACTGTCACCTGAGTCTGTGCTGTATATTCTTTTGTCTCATTTGTCAGAGTGGTAACCGTCACTTTTGCAGTAATATTTGCCGTTCCTTCTTTTATGCCTTCCACAGTACCATCACTATAAACAGCTGCCACCTCCGGTGCGTCACTCTGCCACTTAACAGATGTAATCGTATCATCATTTTCTTCCGGATCACGTACTACATCTAATACAGTGGTTCTTCCTCTGTTCAGAGTTACGTCCTGAGGAAGGGTTACGTTCTCAATATGAACCGGAACTGTGATCACACACTCATCCTTTGTCCCGTTCCATGCTTCCGCAGTGATAGTTGCCGTACCGCCTTTATCAGCTGCAGTCACTGTCACTGTCTCACCGGAATTTGTCTGCTCTGGTGATACAGTCACTACGGACGGGTCGCTGCTGCTCCATTTGATTGATTTATTTTCATCGGTCGTTGTCTCAGGACCGACAACTGCTGTCAGCTCGGTTGTCTGACCTTTTTCAACAACTGCGCTTTCTTTATCCAGAGAAACGGTATCGATCGGGATCTCTTTTACCGTTACCGTCACTTCTGCCGTTACGTCATTTACACCTTTCAGTGTGATGACTGTCGTGCCAGCTTTCAAAGCCTTCACATTTCCGTCCGCATCTACATTTGCCACTGTTGGATCAGAAGATGTAAAGGTTACCGGTTCTTTGTCCGTCGTATCACTCGGAACAAGCTTGTAATCAATCACTGCTGTCTGGTTCTTCACCAGTTCCAGTGTATCTTGAACATCTATGCTTTCGAGAGGCGCATCAATTGTTACCACACAGATGTCTGTATGATTTCCTACATTCGCTGTAATGTTTGCGCTTCCAATTCCTACTGCTGTTACGGTTCCGTTTCCATCCACAACTGCCACTTTCGGATCAGATGTTTTCCATTCAACAGTCTTGTCATCTGTAGTATTCTCCGGATCATAAGTTACTTCCAGAGTTTCTGTTTCCCCACGATGAATGGTAGTTGCATCTTTGATTGTGATGCCATTCAGTTTCACTTCCTGGACGGTAATTGCATAAGTAGCTTCCAGTGCTCCAACTTTTGCCTTGATGTTAGCAGTTCCGTCTGCCACAGCTGTTACCAGACCTGTCTGGTCGACTGTCGCTACGTCTTCCTTATCGCTGGACCATGCTACTGTTGTATCATCTGTGGTATCTTCCGGATCATAAACGACGCTTAATTGTGTGGTCTGTCCTTTCTTAATCGTTGACTGCTCCCCAGTAATCTGGATTCCCTGAAGCGGTGCATTTACAGTCACTTTACAGGATGCGCTCTGGCCGCCTGCTGTTGCTGTAATATTTGCAGTTCCTTTGCCAACTGCTGTTACCAGACCTGTCTGATCTACCGTTGCCACTTCTTCATTGTCGCTGGACCATGCTACTGTGCTGCCCGCTCCCTCTGGCTCTACTGTTGCTGTCAGCTGCTCCGTACCGCCTCTGGCAATTGTTGTTTCATTCTTGTTCAGTGAAAGACCTGTCACCGGAACTACAACAGACAAATCAGTCTGGTCGTTGTTCGTGTATTCAAGCACTGTTGCATCTTTATCTCCTGCTACAATTAAAATATTATAGGTAAATCCTAAATCTCCAACTGCAGCATCCTCCAAAACCTCAAACGTAATCGACATTACTGTTCCATTTGAAATCGCAGCTTCTGTCCGTCCGATAGTTGCAGCCACACAACTGCCCGCTACGTCTGATGTCAGCATATAAATATCCATATTATCCATGCTTAATCCATCAAATACAGTCCCTTTTTGAGGCTCTCCCACTACTGAAACTTTCGCCGCATCGTAGAACAACTCATATGTAAGTCCGTACGCATTTACGTTGTCTGCCATTGATACCGTAACTGTGAACTGATCTCCTCTGTGGAGTTCTTTCTTATCCGCAGTTACTGTAAATGTCGCTTCGCTTGCCGCTTTGGCAGTATTTGGCGTCATAGCAAAAACAGCTCCCATTATCATGACAAATGAGAGCATAAGCGCCATTATCCGCTTGAAATGTATTTTCTTCATTTCAACATATCCTCCCGCTTCTCCCAGAATAATTTTGTATCTTCCATTTCAGTATATATCTTTTTTGAACTATTTGTCAACTTTTAATCCCTTATTAGTTCATATTTATTTCATCATCAACTGATACATTATGTTCTATAGTAGGCTTTAAAAATAAGATTGGAGATGAACAAATGACTCATGTTGATCCTGTAATTATGGGTGAGCGAATCAAAAAGCAACGTCTTTTAAATGGCTATTCTCGCGAAAAACTTGCAGAGATGGCCGATATCACGCCCAGATTTTGCTATGACCTAGAACTGGGCCTCAAAAATATGTCTGTAAATACTCTTTGTAAACTCTGTGATGCTCTTCATGTCTCCGTTGACTACATTTTATATGGTCCAGCGGAATCTTCCGGGAACCTTGACTCTATTATAGGTGTAATTTCTCTATGCCCTGCTAATAAACGCGCCCACTTAGAACAGATAATTTCCCATTATGTGCAGGCCGTTCTGGATAAAGAGTAATTTTAAGGGCGACCCTGTCACGAATCGCCCTCGTTTTTATTGTTTTCTTTTATAGTGTATCTGTCTTTCTTCCCACATAATTTAGCAGCCGCATTAAATCCACGAGGTTTACCTCGCCGTTTTGATCAATATCTGCTGCCAGGAGAGCATTTCCCGTCAGGAATGTTTTCCTTCCTACATGGTTCAGGCACTGCATCAGATCTACCAGATTCACCTGCCCATCCTCATTGACGTCTCCCAGCATTACATCATTCGTCCTGGACGACACAACGAAGGAAAACTCCTGGCTGGTAATCGTCCTTCCTTCTTCACCAGCATTCAACATCTGCGTAGCAATTCCTGCCCCCTGCAGTCCATTAGGGAAGAAGACTTCCATATATCCGTCTTCTGTTACGGTAAGGTTGTCCTGCATGATTGCCGCACTTCCGTCAGCACTGACTTTTGAGATCCTGATCGGATTATCTCCACACTGTTCCAGGAACTCCTGATCTACCCGTATCCTAACGGTAAAAGGAAAGGAGGTATCTGTCGTTACGATATTTACTGGATAGTAGAGATTATCCGATTCTATACCAGCGTCATCTGCTACCAAATTTTCTCTTTCTACCTTTAACTCCACTTTGTCCGAAACAATATTCTGAAGTTCATTACCCTTCACTATAATTTCAGAGTTTGACTGACTGTCTGGAATTATAACCGTCAAATCTTTTTCCCTAACGGTATCCCAAAATTCAGCCGGGAACAGTTCTATTCTTACACTTTCCACATAGGATCCCTTTACAACCAGCGTTGTTCCGTTATCAACTTCTCCAGCTGCCTTCGCCAGATCGTCTGTTCGAAGATCTAAGATTGGTCTGCTGTCTGACTGCATAATGTGTAATGTTAATGGTTTTTCCGGCGAAAATTGATCGTTGTAATTCGTAATAATATTCGACCACTTGTTATAATAATAATAGTTTCCAGCTTCAAAAACAGATCCATCTGTAATCATAAGGTGCTCCAAATCATAATCACCACCAGTGCAGTATGGGTCAATATCAAATTCAGCCACATAACTGTTATTTTCCGCCACCACATTCTTGCTGTTTAATGTAAGATAAGCATTAGGAAGCCCATCTTGGTTACTGTCACAGGAGTAATAAAGCATCATGCTGGAAATACCGCTTGCTTCCTCTGCCTGAATTCGTACTCTTAATGTCTCATCTGTTGTAAGTTCCGGATTCAGTATCTCAATCCCTTTTAATACCGGCGCGTCAAAGTCACTAGTTTCTATCTCACTTTCTGTAACTATAAACTCACAGATATCTACCTCCGGTACCTCTTCATCTGTTCCGTCTGACCAGGCTATAAGTTTTCCATCCTGATAATAATATCCACGGCTGTTTCCTGCATCGTCATAAAGCGTAAGTTCAATTATCCGATACGTCCCTTTTACTACTTTATCTAAATGATATTCCAGGATATAGCACTCTTCCTTCTCTGAATAAGTCAGTTTCGTAACAGATGGGTCGCTAGCTGGTGTCGCTATTCCGTTCTTTGGATTATTGATATCTATAAATGCAACTGTAGCATTTGTAACCTCTGCAACTTCCTCCCCTTCTGTCTTTATTTTAATCTGAATTGTTCCTGGCGCTGTCGTTTCCTTCGGGGTTACATTTACCTCTTTTAAAATCGGAGCCTCTTGATCTGGAGTCTCTGCTGTTGTTACTGTATAGTCAATTTCTCCCCTATAATACAAAGTTTCTATTTCACCCGATCCGCCTACTCCAACGCCAAACTCCATAAAACGCCCTGTAAATCCACCTTCCTGCTTATTTCTTGTATATTCTGTCGCAGTCAACTGATCTCCAGCGTTATTAAGCATAATTCTACTTACTTCTCTGATCCCTTCTTTTGCATAAGAATTAATCTGGACTGGAACAGTAATTTCTCTTTCCTGCAGTGGTTCTAACACAAATGCATTGCCCTCTCCGTAAGCACTCTGCCATATACCATTTTCATCCATGGAGCCCCATTCTACAGAACAGTACTCTGGACGAACAGTGATATCTTCTCTGGAATCATTCATAACTTTTAAATAGATATTGAAAGAATCTCCAGCCGTCAGATTCTCTTTATCCACCCCATCTTCTATCCGCACGCCATGAAGCTTTAATCCTTTTGCATACTGAATTTCAAAACTCTTTGCTTCCGGTGGGATTGTAAGTGTGGTCCCCAATTCCGTACAAACCAGGCCATCCACTCCATCCATCTTTATATATCGTGACTGATTTCCTGCATAATCTTCCACTACCACGGAATCTATCTCATAAGTTCCCGCAGCTCCGCCTTCTGATGCAATCTGCACGCTTCCTGTTCCTGTTAATAATCCCTCTCCGCTTGGAGGATTAGTAAAAGAAAACTCAATATCTTTAAAGCCAGTCGTATAATTAACGCTAATACTTTTCACTCCGGATCCTATTTCTTCATAATCTACATCTATTATTTTTGCTGTTGTGGTATAGATGTCTCCTTGAGTCATGAAACGAATTCCTGTAATCTCCGGAGCACTGGAATCTACATTAGCCGAACTTGTAATTTTATAATCAATCTCACCATTATATGCTATACTATCATCGGTTGAAGTCAGTTGTTCAGAATTATTATTATATTGAATCGTGCTGTACATTGTTGTAAAAGAAATTGACTCCAGCACATACGATGCTTCTTTTGCATATTGACTAATATCAACATCAACCTCCATTAACATTCCATTTTCATCTGAAATAAATCTATCGGAGTATCCATAAAAAATAGCACTTTTTTCTATATCGGCCGCCCAATATACTAATGTCACTTGAAATATCTCCATCCCCTCTGGTATATCTGCACAAATCTCAACTGTAAATCTGTCAGGCGCCGACAAGTCAAACACATCTTTATCCCCTTTTACGGAAACACTTTTTAGCTTTATGTCTCCATTTACAGAAGTATTTTCTTCCTTATTCTCTTCCACAGAAGCAGACTTTTCCAACCTTTCTTCCATACCTGGTTCCTGGGGTTCTTCAATAGCATCCTTAGAATCTGTTCCTTCATCATTATTCAATACGTTTTCTTCCGTTGTCGTTACGGACTGTACATCATTAGTTTGTTCCACTACTTCGTTCGCATACACCTCTGATATTGGTATATTTATTGCACATAAATTTCCTATCAAAATAATTACGAGCAATAATCCAACACACTTTTTATTCCTTCTCATCTTCTCCCTCCTCTAGACAAATCCTTTTCTAATATTATAATTTGCAATGAATTATAATTCAATATTTTATCCCTTAATAGATCATATTTATTTTAACTAATCATCTTATATAGAATATATTAATAATAAGGAGTTTCCTATTTTTCATACTTCCGTACTGTGCTTGGTGTATCGATTAGTGCTCGTGTCACTTTCATTGTCTAGGATATCAACGTTCGCAAAGCCACCGGATTAATCTCCGATGATACTGTTATGCAACTTGTAAACGAAATACAAATCATTATTCCATCAGATGAATTTTTCTTAGAGCAACAATTCAGAAAACACAAATGACCGCCCGATCTTTCGGGCGGTCATACACGCAAATATCAATATTCTTCTTATCAAAAATAAAAACTTTTTTAGAATCCCATCTCAAAGCTTTGGATCTTCCACCAGCAGTTCTTCTATCTTCCCTGCCAGTTTTTTCTCCAACCCATACACTACATGAGTAATTACATATTGTCCGTTATTAATGAACACTTCAATCAGATGGGGCGACACAAAGACATCCAACTGGCTGGTCTCTGTGCCGGTTTTCGGGCTCTGAGCGTGAGTACGATAATGCTTAAGATCCGGAAATACGCTGCTTCGGTCTGTACAGATGCAGCCATCCCTCATCGTGATCACATAACCGCAGACGTTTAATGTCTCTCCTTCCTGGATGGATGTTTTAATGCGGAAAGGCTGTCCCAGATCAATCTCCTCCAAAGATAGACATCTTTTTGCATAAAGAGCATCTACATGGGGATGTACACGAAAACAAATCTGTCCATCTTCTACCTCTACGACCCGGGGCATGCTCATCATGCCGATCCAGTCCCCCCTGCCGTCTTTTTCACCTTTCACCGGCTTAGGCATCCGGATCCATCCGATCATCACCCGACGCCCATCCTCATCCAGGGTGGTCTGGGGAGCATAAAAGTCCAGGCCATAATCGACGTAATTAAAAGAGCCCTGCAAATGCATCTCGCATTCCGGAAGCTTCAGATTCGCCAGACCACATTTTGCATGATGCCGATGCTCAATTCCCGCCTCGGTCACGTTCATGGGGGAACCCACAACGATATAGGTCTCTCCCAGCCGGAATACATCCGGACATTCCAATGTTTCTCCAAAAGCCTGATTTCGGCACTCACTGCAGTACTCCCAGGAAAGCCCGTCCCGGCTACGGAAAAATACGATCCGGCCGATCTGTTTTTTCCAAGTGCTGCCAAGCACCATATAGTACCACTCTCCATCCTTCCACACCTTGGGATCCCTGGTGTCCTTGGCGTCAGCCTTTTCCTCATCTTCGATCGCCGGAATCAGCAGCCGCTTATCATTCCAGTTGTCAAAATGGCGGCCATCTTCCGATGTAATCAGGGCCTGGGACGCCTCATAGCAGTCGTCTGCCGCACAGTGGATATCTTCCTCCTGAAATTTCAGATATCTCACTGCCGTGTAATAAAGATACAGCTTTCCATCTATCTCCAGTGCGCTTCCGGAAAACACTCCATTTCTGTCATAAGACTTAGACGGGAATACCGCGATTCCCAAATGTTCCCAGTGCACCAGATCCTTGCTCACCGCATGTCCCCAATGCATGGTCCCCCAGCGGGGACCATAAGGGAAGTATTGGTAAAACAGATGATATTCACCTTTATAATAGATAAAACCGTTCGGGTCATTGATCCAGTTTCCCGGGGCTTTCAAATGTAAGTTGTCTCTGATCATGTCTCAAAGCCTCGTTTCTCTTTTATTTCAAACTTCTGCCGTCTGCCTTGTTATTTTACAGCTCCGGCCACAACGCCTCCGATAATCTGTTTCTGGAGTACCACATACAAAATCATAATCGGAATAACGCATAAAAGAAGTCCTGCCATAATTGTACCATAATCTGCCGAATATGTACCATAAAAACTATATGTGGACAATGGCAAAGTTAAAAGTTCTTTGTCTGTCAGCACCAGAGACGGCAGCAGGAAGTCATTCCAAAATGCCATAGAATTCAGGATGACCATAGTGGAGATAATCGGTTTCAAAAGGGGCAACACAATCTTGAAGAAGGTCTGAGAGTGGGTACACCCATCGATGTATGCCGCCTCTTCCAGTGCAACCGGCACATTTCCTCTGATGAATCCATGGAACATGAATACTGACATAGCCATAGAAAATCCCGTATGCATGAAAATCAATGTCAGCCGGTGGTTCAGGATATTTAAAGTTCCTCCGTAAATACTTACCAACGGTATCATGATGGCCTGGAACGGAATAATCATGGATGCTACCATCAGTGCGAACGTCAGCTTGGAAACCATATTGTTGTGACGTACGATGTAGTATGCCAGCATAGAAGCCAGAATCGTTACCAGCACGGTTGCAGACACTGTTACAATCAGTGAATTTTTAAATGCATTCAGGAAATCCATCTGCGTAAATGCATTGACAAAGTTGTCAAAGGACAGCCCTTTGATGGTAAACAGCCAGGAAAACGGGCTCTTAATGATATCTCGTTTTTCCTTCAAGGAATTAATTACTACCATCAGGAAGGGGAACATATATGCGATAAAGATAATGATCAAACCGATCATAGCCAGCGCATTGGCCAGTTTTCTTTTATTGCCGCCAATCGTCGTCTTATTCATTACGCTTCTACCTCCTGTCTCTTAGTCAAATATACCTGCACTCCACTAATGACTGCCACGATAACAAACAAGATCAAAGCCTCCGCCTGACCCATACCGAACTGTCTGGATGTAAAGGCCTTTTCATATACATGCATAGCTGCCATCTCTGTAGTTCCATACGGCGCTCCGCCTGTCAATGACAGGTTCACATCGTATACCATGAACGCTCTGGAAAGCGTCAGGAACAGGCAAATCGTGATGGATGACATCATCAGTGGCAGAATGATACTTTTTAATTTCACCCATCCGGTAGCTCCGTCAATGCTGGCTGCTTCCAGCACATCTTCATTTAATCCCATAAA
Source organism: Lachnospiraceae bacterium (assembly GCA_019424135.1). GTDB lineage: Bacteria > Bacillota > Clostridia > Lachnospirales > Lachnospiraceae > Merdimonas. The sequence goes on along the minus strand of JAHYZZ010000008.1, from coordinate 13,504 downwards.
TCCGGCTACATAAATCAAAATCATATATCCGGATAGCTGCCATACACTGACAATGACCAGTGCCATAAACGCATTGGTGGGATCCGACAGCCAGGACACCTCAAACAGCTTCCACCCTGTAGCTTCCCCAATGCTGACAAACACCCGAGAAAACACAAACTGCCAGATATATCCAAGAACAATACCACCGATCAAATTGGGAGTGAAAAATCCAGCCCGGAAAAAATTCTGGCCTTTGATTCCCCTGGTCAACAGATATGCGATGGCAAATGCAATTACATTCACAATGATTACTACAAAGATTACATATTTAAATGTTAAAATCAGTGACGTCCAGAACGCACCGTCTTTCATGACTCCAGCAAAATTTTCCAGTCCTATAAAATTTTTTACAGACGCCACACCGTCCCAGTCTGTCAGCGTCAGATAAACGCCGTAGATAAACGGGACAATTACTACCGCCAGGAAAAAGAACAGTCCCGGCAGGGCAAACGTACAGAACTCTTTTCCTCCATTTTTAGATTTCATGACTCTTTCCTCCCTCTTATTCCTGTTCTGCCCAGTAGTCTTTGATGTCCTGGATCAGTTCTTTTCGATCACATCGATCCGCCATATACTTCTGCATCGAGGCTCCCAATACAGACCAGTGATCATTTGGCATAATGGCTGCCGCATTGAATGTGGTTCCTGCATGTATCTGTTCGTAAATATTCTTACTCAGCGGATCTGATGGCTCATAAGGATTGTTCTGAAACGGCGGAATGATGTTACAGGTTTTTACCAGCATCTGCTGACCGATCTCACTGAAAACAATCCAGTTCAGGAACTCTTTTGCCGCTGCCTGCTCTTTCTCTGTGGCCACCTGGCCATCCAGCATGACCTGCTTGGATGGAGAAGCCTGGATCTTCTGATTGACAAAATCATTTGGATCATTATTCATGTAATAGGGAAGGAAGCCATATTCATCTGTCTCCTCAGCACCTGCATCTTTCAGGTTCGGCCATGCCCAGTTTCCATTGAACCAGAAAGCTGTTTTGCCATCCACCAGATCAATGGCCATCTCATCATAGTCAGCCCCTAGAGGATCTCCCTTCGCCACATTATACTTTTTCAGAATATCAAACATATCCAGAAGCTGTGACATCCTGTCATACTGATCCAGATCTATTTCTCCACTTTTAATCTTTTCGATGACTTCTGCAGCTCCTTCAGATGTTCCGTCATAAGTTTCATAGATATACTGCAGATGATGGCCTCCCACAGACCAGTCATCCTTTGCAAGGGATACTGGCTTTTCAATTCCTGCATCTACTAATCGGTCCAGCAGATCTACAAACTCATCCTGGGTGCGGATGGAAGTAGGATCAAAGGGTTCCCCTAAGGCATCCTCGATGACTTCCTTGTGATAAATAATTCCACGTCCTTCAATACACAGAGGGAAACTATATACCTTCCCGTTCACCTCAGTCAAATATCCCTGAGCCTCATTTACCCATGGTTCACTAGACAAATCTGCCGCCTTTTCCTCAGCCAGCGCAATCACGTCTGCCGTATCCAGAATGGAAAGTGTCGGCGGTGTACCAGAATTGTAAAGACTGACAACCTTTGTATAAGGAGAGTCTCCGTCCGTGACCGGCATCACTTCTACGTGGACTCCGGATTTCTCTTCAAAGGTTTTCCCCATTTCCTCCAACGCTGTCTGAATCTCTGCCTTGGAATTCAGCAAGGTGATATTGGTGCCGTCCAGAGAAGTATCGTACTCAAAAGAATCCACCGAGGTATCGATGGGCACTGTCTTCTCTTCTTCATTTGGATCATCCGGGTCACTGGCAAAGCCAAACCTGACTCCGCAGCCGCTCAGCATTGCCAGTACCAGCGCTCCGGTCACTCCACAGGCAATGATCCTGGATGCGATTTTCTTTTTCATAATCCTTCCTCCTTTAAAATTTCGTTCTTTCTAAATAACCGGTAAAGTAACCGGTTATTTTTATGGTTTCATCTTATCACCTGCCGGTTCATTCGTCAACAAATTCCCCTTATATTCCGCATTTTTGTGGATAGTTACCGAATCCTCTGCTTCGGCTTTATATACTTTTTACAAAACCGGTTACTTAACCGCTTCTTTCTTGTGCTGGGCTTTAGATTTTGCTATAATATATTCAAATTTTAGATTTAGATGGAGCGAGCAATTCATGACACCAAAAAAGAAAGTCACTTTTGACGACATTGCAAAATATACACATTTTTCTAAGACCACGATTTCCAGATATTTTAACCATCCAGATTCCCTGACTTTGGAAAACCAGAAAATTATCTCAGATGCCCTGGAAAAGTTGAATTATCAGGAAAATAAGGTGGCCCGGATTCTGGCAAATGGCAAGACAGAATTTATCGGCCTTCTGATCCCGGATCTCTACCACCACTATTATGCGGAGGTATTGAATCAGATTCTTTCCACCTATGAGACTTTCGGGTACAAATTTCTGGTATTTACCGGGAACTCCAACGAAGAGATTGAACGGCGATATATCCAGGAACTGCTGGCCTACCAGATCGAAGGGATGATCATTTTAAGCCACACCATCCCTTCCCGGGAGCTTTCTGAACTTCCTATCCCCATCGTGACCATCGAACGGGAGGATCAGTTTGTCAGCAGTATTAATACTGACAACTATATGGGCGGCTATCAGGCGGCAAGCCTTCTGGCGAAACACGACTGTGATATCCTGATCCATATTAATTCACCGACAGATCCAAAGATTCCAAGTTATGGACGAATCCAGGGCTTTAAAGACTGCTGCCGGGAACAAAACTTAAGAAACGAGATCATCTTCCGGGAATTTGGACATAGCTATGAAAGTGTCCAGCCTCTGCTTGGCGCAATCATTGATCAGCTGGATGAAAAATATACCGGCCAGAAAAAGGGGATTTTTGTGTCTAATGATACCCTGGCTAACACCTTCTTAAATTTTCTGTTCCGAAAACACGGCTGTCTGCCAAAAGACTATCTTTTGATTGGATTTGACAATTCTCCTGTTTCCAGAGAAGCTGTCGTTCCCATCAGTACCATCGGCCAACAGATTGACAAACTGGCTTACGAAGCCGTCCGGCTGCTGGTAGATCAGATGAATGAGCGTAAAAAAAGAAGACCGGTTCTCTTACAGGAACCGGTCCATAAAGTAATCGCCCCGACGATTTTCCGTCGGGAAACCACGGAACGGGATTAGCAAAAGCTGCTCCCGTTTTTTCTCATCTTTAATTTCAGCATGGCAAGCGCCTTCCTGGCGTCCAGCTCATTGACTGTATTTTCCGCCAGTACCGTGGTCTCATCACCCATGGCTCCCGTCTTTTCAAAGGCTTTATAGTAGCACATCACTCCATCCAGGCAGTCATTTTGTACTACGAAATCCTTTGCGGGAACCATGCTAAGAGCAACCACCGGAATTCCCCTTTTCTCCGTAGCCTCTATGGCATGTGCATAATCCACATGATTATTTCCCAGACCATTACAGGAAAAAACAGCGCCATCAGCCCTGGCACATTCCAGTGTCACACCCACCCTCTCAGCAGACAAATATTTGTCCTCATTTTTATCCGGTGAACCAACGATGATAATTCCTCTTAAATTTACATCCTGATCCTGTGACACCACATCCACCAGAGGATCTCTGTAGTAATGCAAAGACGTTTCCTTCATACTTGTTCCAATTCCCATGACTTTTGCCTCCTTTTCCCTAATCCATGGCTCGCATCACGCCGTCCCGGAACTCATTGGGCGTAACAATGGCCGGCATACATCCCATATCGATCACGGAATGTCCGCCCTCAAAACCACAGGGCTCATCGCCGAACATCCTGGTGTCATACACAGCGCCCTGTCCGGACACCTCTTTGACAATATAGACGTCTTTGCGATCCGGTTCATAGGTTTCCTGGAACACATGTTTTTCAGTACATTTATATCCGTTAAATTTTTTCATCTGATCCCGGAAAATCTGGCAGAAGGTATCACAGGCACGATGTGCTGCTTCCGGTCCCGGACGGTCTGCCCAGGTACCTTCCTTAAGCACAACATCGAAGGAAATCAAAAGATCCCTTTCAAGGGGAGTTCCTGCCTTTCCCCAGGCAATCTTCTCTGCCAGGATTCCATCACTGGCTCCAAAATTACAGATCTGCCTGCCACTCTCATCAATACCGGTCAACAGAACATAAACGCCGGTCAGTGTATGGGTCACTCCTTCCCCGAGTTTTCCCAGCACCTTTGTCGAGAGCGGAATCACATCCATAATCGTATTCGTGTGCTGCTGATGCTCGTCTGGAGCAATGATCCGGATATCGATGGACTTAATCAAAGGTTCCGTTTTCAGGATCTCCTTTGCCGTCTCTTTGCAGACCGTCATATGCCCGTCTACCGTCACCCGGTTTTCATCTGCGTACCTTACTTCTGTTACATGATATGCTCTTACTGTAAGTCTTGTACCTGTCTCCATATCACTGACCACTTCCTTCTTAATAATTATCACGGACTTATCTGTTCTGTCGTTACATTCCCAATCGTTTTACTACTTCTTCTGCCTTTAAGCTGGCCGCCACTCCGCCAAATCCGGTTTCTTTCAAGCTCACATCCATTTTGTCTCCCACTTCTTTCATGGCATCAATCACCTGATCTACCGGGATCTGACTTTCAATCCCTGCCAGCGCCATATCCGCTGCTGCCAGTGCATTCACCGCGCCTCCTACATTTCTTTTAACGCAAGGGACTTCTACCAGCCCTCCCACCGGATCGCAGACAAGCCCCATCAGATTTTTCAGAGCCATCGCACAGGCATGTCCCAGCTGCTCTAGACTGCCTCCTTTTACATAACAAATGGCGGCTGCCGCCATTCCGGATCCGGATCCGATCTCTGCCTGGCATCCTCCAGAGGCCCCGGCCAGATATGCTCGGTTTGCAATGATCTGCCCTATGCCGGCAGCCACATACATCGCCTCAATCATCTTCTCCTCCGGAATATGATATTCTCGATAATAGGTAACCAGTACCGCAGGCATCACACCGCAGGCTCCTGCAGTGGGCGCAGCCACGATCCGCTTCATACAGGCATTATTGCAGCCCATCTTCAGCGCATTGGTCATCACCTTTGCCATAAAATCTCCGCAGAGAGTATCTCCCTTTTTCTGATATGCTTCCATCAAGCCCCCTTCATTTCCTACCAGGCCGCTTGCGGACACCTCGTCCGGTTCATAGGCATCAACGCCCGTAAGCATCGCCTGCCACATTCCCTTCATACGATTCCAGGAATCTTCCTCCGTAATCCCGGTTTCATCCATATCTTCCAGCTGGACTGCCTTCCAGAACTCGATCCCGTCTTTTTTACATCTTGTATATGCTTCTTCTACTGATTGATATGACATTGCTTCTGTTACCTCCCATTCCCAGAGCCTATGCCCCGTTTGCTTTGAGGAAGATGACTTTTAAAATCCCTTCCTTGCTCTCCAGTTCCTGGATTGCCTCTTCTGGAACGATCTGATCTGTCTCTACCACCATGACTGCAAAACCTCCGCGCTTATCACGAAATACCGTCATCGTCGCGATATTGATATTTTCCTTGCTCAATGCCGCAGAAACCTCTGTGATCCGTCCTGGCTGATCTACGTTGCGCACAATTAAAGTATTACTTTCCCCACTGAAATTTACATCGATCCCATCCAGTTTGCTGACCCGAATCCGACCTCCCCCAATCGAGTACGCCTGGATCTTCATGGTCTTCTTCCCTTTGGCATCCATGATAATCTGCGCCGTATTCGGATGTGCTCCTTTAATGTCCTTATTTTCGATCACAAAATCCATCCCCTGCTCTTTGGCAATCTCAAAACTATCCGGAATCCGCATATCGTCCGGCTTCATCCCCAAAAGGCCGGCGATCAGCGCCTTATCTGTTCCGTGTCCTTTCCCCGTTGCAGCAAATGATCCATGCAGATATACCACCGCCCGTTCCGGCTGCCTGCCAAACAATTGTCTGGCAATCTGTCCAATCCGTACAGCTCCTGCTGTATGGGAGCTGGACGGCCCTACCATGACAGGGCCTAAAATGTCAAATATACTACCCATTCATTTTTCCTCTCTTTATTTTGACTTTCGACATGCTTCCAATCTTTATTATACTGGAAGGGCTTCCTGTTTACAACGAGGAATTGCACTTCCAAAGATATTTCCGCATATGCTTAAATGAACCATTTTCTTGTTGTGAAAGGCTATGATCCTATGTATGTGATACTTCCGATATTCCTGTTTTTTCTACTGGTTCTGACTTTCTTCTTTCACTTCCGTAAAAAGCGGCTGGTCCGCAAAATTTGCATACTTTCTGTCCCAGAAAAAGTATACCGTCTGAACTGCCTTCTCTCGCCGTTTGGCTTTGAATATCAGACTGCCCAGGATATATTTCTGTCCAGACTCGATGCCTGGCAGCGAGGCTATGGCTACTGTCAGCTTTATGATCTTGCCTCCCCTGGACTTGGCATGGTATTTGACTGCGAACCTGTCTATTTTGACTGCCAGGGCAAAACCTGGCTTCTGGAATTCTGGAAAGGGCAGTACGGCATCAGCACTGGCGCCGAAATCGGTATCTATCAGGCAGATACTCTGTTAACTTCCAAAGAACGTTCAAAATCTTTTTTTCATACTGTTCCAGATGAGGAACTGCCTCTTTTTGAACTGGAGCTAAAAAAAGGAACGGTCTGCCTTTATCACCTCTTACGCAGACACTGGTGGCTGGCCGGATTTTGTGTGGGGCGTTTCTCTGATCCTGAACTTCTGACCCTGACTCTTTCGGTTACCTTCTCCTCCTTTGAAATGCTTTCAAGCCTTTGCCAGGGTCTTTTGGAGGCTGGTTATTCTCCCGCGGACTTTTGTGTCTGCGGCCGCCGTGTGTCGCTTACCTTTTCTACTCCCCACACGATACAGCCAAGAAAGCAGCAGTATCTTCTCTCCTGGTTTTCCCAGTTCCGGAACCGGATCCTTTTATGGCTGTATGAAAAAATTACATCTCCTTTTTGTTTCAGCTTAGATCAGCTCCTTTACCTTTCGGAATATCTGCCCTTTTTATTCCGACGCGTGATCTGCCTTCAAAAGCAAATGTCTTCCCGTCGGATGAAAAGGAGGTGAGATCCATGTCAGCAGAACACAGGCTTGAACAGGCTTTTAGAAACGCCCGCCAATTATTCTTGTCCGATGTTTCCCACTACGTCCTCTTTAGCGACTGCCACCGAGGAAACGGGCAAGCCGGAGACAATTTTTTGAAAAACCAGCATCTGTATCTTGCAGCCCTTCGCTATTACTATAAAAGAAACTTCACCTATATTGAGCTTGGAGACGGCGATGAGCTATGGGAAAATCCTTCCTTTGACTCTATCAAATCCGCACACAGTACCTCCTTCCAGATATTGGCGGATTTTCATGCTGCCAAGCGGCTGTTTATGATCTATGGAAACCATGACATGGTTAAACGCTCCCCCTCTTTCCAACATCATGCAGAAGCTTTCTCCATCTGTATGACCTGCAGGGAGCAGGAGTTGTTTCCCGGTATCCGGTTTTTCCCTGCTTTGATCATAAAAAATCAGACAGGCGGACCAGATCTTTATCTGATCCACGGACATCAGGCAGATTTCCTCAACAGTGTACTGTGGCGTCAGGCAAGATTTCTGGTCCGTTACCTCTGGAGCCCCCTGGAACGTGTCGGTTTTTTGGATCCTTCCGGGGGTGCAAAAAAGAACTCCAAAAAGGAACGAATTGAATATACCTTATCTTCCTTTGCTAAGGCGCATAACTGCATTTTGATATCTGGACACACCCACCGTCCAGCCCTTAACTCTCCTTCCAGCTATTATAATACCGGAAGCTGTGTCCGCCCCGGCTATCTTACCTGCATCGAGCTGGAAGGCTTCCAGGCATCCCTCATCAAATGGACCATCGGTATCCGCAGGGATCTGTCCCTTTATGCTTCCAGGGAACTGCTGGCAGGCCCCCACTCTCTGCTATTGTAATATTTTTTTAAATATGTTACCCTAAACTGGCATCCGCATACTGCGGAAGAGTTTAACATACAAGGAAGTGCAGACTATGAACAAAAAGGAAATCCTGGAGATCCGCCGGCAGTTTACACCCGAAAACTGTGCCATTACAAGGATCTGCGGATGTTATGTGGACCATGAAAAGGAAAAAAAAGCAAAGTTAAAAAAGGCATTTCTCTCTCTGCCGGAAGAAGAGGCATTTAAATATTTTGATATTTTCCGCCACACCCTATCCGGGACCTTGGGGAAGAACATGCTTAGCATGGAGTTTCCTCTGGAACAGGAACTGGGCGGAGGCACACAGGAGTTTCTCTTAAAGCTCCGTGACAGCAAACTGGAAGACGATCTTTTGGTGGAAGAATTCTACGATAAAGTCATTGAACACTATGACTATCCGGAGAATTATTATATCATTCTGATTCACGCCGTCTACGACGTACCAGGGAAGGCCTCAGACGGACTGGAAATGTTTGACGCCTCAGACACTGTCTATGAACATCTGATGTGCAGCATCTGTCCGGTAAATCTAAGCAAGGCCAGTTTAAGTTATAATGCCCAGACCAACCATATCGAAGACCGGATCCGTGACTGGATCGTGGAAGCACCCATGAAGGGCTTCCTCTTTCCAGCCTTTGTGGACCGCGCTTCAGATATTCACCATGTTCTATATTATACCAAGAAGCCAGAAGAGCTTCAGCCGGATTTTATAAACGGGGTCCTGGGCAGCAAGATTCCTCTGACTGCAGGCGATCAAAAAACTTCTTTCCAGGCGATTGTCAGCGACACCCTTGGCTCGGCCTGTGACTACGAGACCGTCCGGAATATTCATGATCATTTAAATGAAATGCTGGAGGAAGCCAAAGAAGCCCCGGAACCTTTAGAATTGTCCAGTCCGGATATCAAACGGCTATTGGAAAGAAGCGGTGCCTCCCAGGAACAGATGGAAACTTTTGATCGGGATTTTAAAGACGTGATGGGCGAACAAAAGACAATCCTTGCTTCCAACATCGCCAATACCCGCACCTTTCAGATTGAAACTGCGGACGTCATTGTAAAAGTCAATCCAGAACGTTCTGATCTTGTGGAAACACGGGAAATCGATGGCAGACGGTGTCTGGTCATTGCCATTGACGACCATCTGGAGGTAAATGGAATCGAAATTCAACCATGATTTAAATTGAAAAAATTTTTTTTAAAAAATTGCAAAAAGTATTTGCCAAAATGCTTTTTTTATGGTATGATACTTTTTGTCGAGCGGAGATGGCGGAATGGCAGACGCGCTAGATTCAGGTTCTAGTGGGAGCAATCCTGTGAGGGTTCAAGTCCCTTTCTCCGCATGGTTTAATAATAGGAGTCATTGAAAAAAAGTTCAGTGATTCCTATTATTTTTTGTCTTGGAAATCCTTTTCTTATAACTAACAAGCAGGAACCGGTGCGCCATCATTCGCTCCGGTTCCTGCTTATTATTTCTTTATTTCATTTTTACCAGTCTGTATAGATATCTATGGTTCCCGGTGCACATCCGGTATCATAAACCTTCCCTGTTCCAAGAGATGTCTCAACGATGGTTCCCTTCGGGTAATCGCTGCTGGCTACGCAGATATATCCATCCTTATCACGGATCGTTCCATCACTTGCCACATGACGTCCAGGAATATTCAGCCCATGTCCCGGCAAAACCTTCTGAGAATAATAGGTTTCCCTGTGTCCGTTAAAATAGACCACACCTTTATCCGGGGTCAGTACTCCGCCTCCCGACGGATAATCATACCCTCCGCCAGAAGATGATCCGGAACTGCTGCCTGTGCCGCCCGAATGACTGCTGCCTGTGCCAGTCGAGGAACTGGAACTGCTGACCTGTTCTGCCTGGGCCGCCTTCTTAGCTTCCTCGGCCTGCTTTGCCGCTTCTTCTGCACGAAGGCCGGCAATCTTGTCGGTCAACGCTGCCAGGTCTGTAGAAGTAGACGCCGCTTTTGCATTCAGCTCTTCTTTCTGATCTGCCAGCTCTTTTTCCATCTTCTCTTGTGAATCTTTTTCTTCCTGCAGCTTTGCTTCCTGATCTTCTATGGTCTTTCGAAGATTGCTAAGCTCTTCCAGCTGTTCTCTGTCATAATCACTGATATTCTGGACAAATTCTACACGGTTCAGAAAATCTGCCATATTGTCTACGGAAAAAATCATACTGAGCATCGACGCACTGTCATTCTCATATACATATTTGATCCGCAGCTTCATCTCTTCAAACTGTTTTTGTTCACTGTTTTTTGCAATTGCTATCTGTTCCTGGGCAGCTTCAATCTGGTTATTGGTCTCCTCAATCTTATCCTCCAGATCTGCAACTTGGGTCCCCAGTTCCAAAAGCTCCTGGTTGATGCCGCTTAAGGTATCTTCCAGTTGTGATGACTGCTCTTCCATACTGTCAATTTCTGTGGCCTGTACCGTCAGCCCCGGACCTGCCATTGCAGATACGCACAGCACCGATACGCCCACTTGCAGCCAATGCTTTAACAGAAACTTCATAAAAAACCTCCAATTGAATCCTTGTCTTTATTTTCTGCACACCTCATCATATCACACTTATGCGTTCTTGGCAAACATTAGTTGCAATTTCCAGTCATTCACACTCCTTATTCGGCCGTTGTTTTACAGCATCTGGCTGAATTCGATG
>JAHYZZ010000008.1:0-2759 GCA_019424135.1 Lachnospiraceae bacterium | reverse complement strand
CTTATTGGGTCCTTCTATCTTAAAATATCGCACTCCATTCTCCCAGAAAGGCAGGAAGTGAATCTCGTCTGAAAGATTGTTCAGTCCCATGGCACATATCTTTTCGTATACTTTTTCCACATCTGTCACATCAATCGCCAGATGATCGATGGATCCATATTCCATTTTAACTGTCTTTTCTTCGTAAGTCTCGATCACCAGATTATTTAACTTCAAGAATACGACTCTTGCCCCGTTTTCTTCGTTGATCGTCTCAAACGCATTCTCGAATCCCAGTTTCTGATAAAACTCTACCGTTGCATCCATGTCCTTTGTGGGAATCCCTACATGTTGGATTCCAGTTAAGTATTCTTTCACTTTTCTTCCTCCTGTTCTTATTTTCTCATCTGTGTCTTATTATAGCTCAACTGATCAATATCTTCCAGTTCTTTTCCTCTTTTGACCTCATAATAGACAGCCTTCTCTTGGTGTCTGGAAAATACTCTTTTACCGCCTTCATCCTTTTTTAGTTCCATCAGCTCTGAAAAAAATGTATTTGAAAACCAGACCGGATTTCCCTTACGGCTGCCGCACCGGACACATCCAATCTCTGCATCTTTCATTTCTTCTAAAAACCTCTCCACTGTGGTCTTTGTAAGCCATGGCTGATCTGCTACGAAAAAAACACATGCCTCTATATCTGGAGCGACAGGAACCACTGATTCAGATTCCTTAATACAGGAAAGGGCAGCCCGAATCGAAAAGGAAATTCCCTTTTTGCTTTCTGGTGACCAGACACACAAAAGCCTATGTCCTTTCTTCTGAAAGTTTTCTATCGTTTCCTTGATTTCCCGATACTGGGTCACCACCAGAAGTTCATACGCCTGATCACCATCTGCGATTTCCATCAGACGTTCCAGAAGGTGGAGGTACATCGGACGCCCCTCGACTTCATGTAATAGTTTATTTTTTCCAAAACGGCGGCTGTTTCCAGCCGCCAGATAAATCAATGCTGTTCTTCTCATTTTAGCAGCCCCATGGCAATCTTCTCGCTGGTGATCGGAAGTTCATGAATCCACAGCCCTGTCGCATTTGCAACCGCATGGGCCAACGCCGGAGCAGGTGTGTTGATGACCACCTCTCCAATAGATTTTGCCCCAAAGGGTCCGGTCTGTTCATAACTACTCTCAAACTCTACCCGAAGCTTTCCAACGTCCAGCCTTGTAGGGATTTTATACTGCATGAAAGAATTGTTCAGCATCTGTCCTTTTGCAGAATACTGGACATTTTCATAAAGCGCCATCCCAATGCCCTGGGCAAGACCTCCTTCCACCTGGCACCGGCAAAGATTTGGGTTCAGCGTTGTACCGCAGTCTACTACGGCTACATAATCCAGAATTTCCACATGTCCCGTTTCTTTGTCAACTTCGATTTCCACCATTCCTACCATAAAAGGCGGCGGAGAAACCGGGGAACTGTTGCTTTCCGTCACCTGCAGGGAACTTGCATTTCCGCTCTGCCCTGCCGTACCGATTTCCTTTAATGTTACTTCCTTCCCGGACTTTTGATCCACGGCTGTATGTCCGTCAAACAAAATGTCGTCTTTATCCCAAGGTGGAACTTCGGCCGCTTTCCCACAAATATGATCCTGTAGTTTCCGACATGCCTTTTCTACTGCTCGTCCCGTCACATAGGCCGTGCTGGATGCATAGGATCCGGAATCATAAGGAGAGGTATCCGTATCTGCCCCTGACACAATGATCTGATCTACGGAACAGTCCAGGCACTCGGCTGCTACCTGGGCCAGTGTCGTGTCACATCCGGTTCCCATATCCGCCGCGCCGATGGAAAGGGTATACACTCCGTCTTCTTCCAGCTTTATGCTGGCAGAACCCACATCCACATGTGAGATGCCCGATCCCTGCATTGCCATAGCCACACCTACGCTTCTTACTTTTCCATTTCCCATATCCTTGCAAGGATATTTATCATCCCAGCCAATCATCTGTCTTGCCCGCTCCATACACCGGTCCAAGGCACAGCTGTTGGTCTGTTCTCCATAATAGGCAGGCATGATCTGTCCTTCCCGAACCATATTTTTTAACCGAAGCTCCACGGGATCCATCTGAAGCTTTCCGGCCAGCTCATTCACCGCCGTCTCCACCGCAAAAATCCCCTGAGTCGCCCCATATCCACGATATGCTCCCGAAGACATCACATTGGTATATACCACATCATAGGCAAAACGATGTGCTTCCAAGGAACCATACAACGGAATGGATTTGTGTCCGGACAGGCCTACTGTCGTCGGTCCATGCTCACCGTAGGCACCTGTATTTGATAACGTATAAACATCGATGGCTCTGATCTTTCCGTCTTTGTCCCCACCGATTCTGACAGACACCTCCATCTCATGCCGTGGGGAAGAAGCAATCTGAGACTCCTCTCTGGTAAAAATCATCTTGGATGGCTTTCCTGTCTTCCAGGTTACAAAAGCCGGATATACCTCCGAAACAGAAGTCTGTTTTGCACCGAATCCTCCTCCAATCCTGGGCTTAAACACCCGAATCTTCGACTTAGAGATCCCAAGTGCATTCGATAAGATCCGGCGGACATGAAATACGATCTGAGTAGAACTCATCACATTGAGCCGCCCGTAAGCGTCCAAATAGCAGACGGTACGGAAAGTTTCCATCATGGCCTGCTGATTGGCCTTTACCCGGTAAGTGCCTTCCAAGCGTGAATCACAGTCCGACAGCACAGCATCTACATACCGGGCA
>JAHYZZ010000007.1:24312-79311 GCA_019424135.1 Lachnospiraceae bacterium | reverse complement strand
TCTATCGACTGTGTGAGCTTACCGGACCGGGTGTGGCAATGGACTGTATTCATCATCAAGGACTGCATGTGCATGAAGATTTCTTCTATCCTGAGATCCTGAACCCGGCAGATCAGACGCCATGTGCAGACGGAGAGACGGGGGAACTGGTGTTTACAACGCTTGTCAAAGAAGGAATGCCGCTGATCCGTTATCGCACCAAGGATCTTACCAGCATTGACCACACGAAGTGTGCATGTGGAAGAACCCTTCCTCGGATTCAGAAGTTTACCGGACGTACCGATGACATGAAGGTTATCCGCGGCGTCAATGTATTCCCGACACAGGTAGAGGCTGCGCTTTTGTCTATGGGAGGCGGTGTAGCTCCGCATTATCTGATGATTGTAGACCGTGAAAACAATCTGGATGTGCTGACTGTCATGGTAGAAGTGGATGAAAAATATTTCTCAGACGAAATCCGTAAGCTGGATGATTTGAAAAACAAAGTGGGAGCAGTACTCAAACAGGCGCTTGGAGTATCCGTAAGAGTGAAGCTGGTAGAGCCAAAGACGATCCAGAGAAGTGAAGGAAAAGCAAAACGTGTCATTGATAACAGAAATTTATAAAAGGGGGAAATGTCATGGGTACGAATAATACGATTCAGCAGTTGTCGGTTTTTTTGGAAAATAGAGAAGGACGTCTGGATGATGTGTTGGATGTGCTTGCGAAGAACGATGTCAATATCGTAGCGCTCAGTCTGGCAGATACGACAGAATATGGAATGCTCAGGATGATCGTTTCTGATCCGCAGAAAGGCCGGGCGGCCTTGAAGGAAAACGGCATTACGGCGATGCTGACGGATGTGGTGGCATTAAGAGTTCCTCATGCAACCGGGTCTTTAAGCAAGGCAATGCATCAGATTGTGGAAGGGCAAGTTAACATCGAGTATATGTATGCATTTGCAAACGGAAGCGATGCGGCTGCTGTATTAAAGAGCGATGATCCTTTCAAGGTGATTGATATCCTGAGGAATAGTGGATTTGATGTGTACAGTGCGGATGAGGCGTACCGTGCAAATCAGTAATGGGATAAAAAGAAAAACAGGTGCCCTAACGGTAGGGTACCTGTTTTTTATCAGGGAGATGGGGAGGACGGATCACAAGAGAGTGCATTTTTCATCTCCCACACCGTTTTTCCGGTAACCGGATGGTGCAGATATGGGGCAATCTGACACAGAGGACGGAGCACAAACTCCCGATTTGCAAGATCCACATGGGGGATGCAAAGATCCGGATCCCCAAGGATTAGATCATCATAGAATAGAATGTCCAGATCCAGCGTCCTTGGCCCCCAGCGTCTGGTCCGTTCTCTTCCGGCGTTTTGTTCCATACGGTGCAGTTCCGTTAGAAGCTCCCTGGGAGTAAGAAGGGTGGAAAGCTTTAGGCAGGCATTGATAAAATCATCCTGGTCTGTAACACCGTAAGGCTTGGTGACCAGAAAATCAGAAACGGTTTCCACCTGGCAGGAGGGAAGATCGTTTAATGCACGGATTGCTTCCTTTACGTAGCGTTCTTTTTCTCCAACATTAGAACCAAGACCAAGATAGGCGGTATGCCATCCCCGCTCGATCTTTACAGATACTGTCTGAAGAGGCAGACCGATTGGAGCCCAGGGCTTGTCTATCTTCAGGCAAAGGGAAGAAAGTCCCGGCGTATGGAGAAGAAGTTCTTCTGCCAGGCATTCAGCGGCCCGTTCCAGGAGCTGATAGGTATGTGTTGTTAAAAAACGGCAGATTGTCTGGCAGATAGATCCATAGTCGATAGAGTCCGAAAGGTCATCGGTTTTTCCGGCCTGGCGTGTATCCGTATATAGGACGGCAGTGACAATAAATTTCTGCCCAAGTTTCTGTTCTTCTGGAAATACGCCATGATTTGCAAATACTTCCAGATTTTTGATGATAATCTGATCTTTCATAATACAGCCTTTCATAAATCGATATCTTTATAACGTACAGTCGCGGATGGCTTCCGCCATTTTGACAGCGCGCACATTGGCTTGTACGTTGTGGACACGGACAAAGGAACAACCTTTTAGCATTCCATATACGGTGGTGGCAAGGGTGGCTTCATCACGCTGGCTGGTGGGCAGATCAAGGGTCAGCCCGATCACAGATTTCCGTGAAGTCCCAAGGAGCACTGGGTAGCCGAGGGTCTTCATACAGTCCAGATTTCGGATGACGGCAAGGTTCATTTCATAAGTTTTGCCAAATCCTACGCCTGGATCCAGCAAAATCCGGTCGTCCGGAATACCGGCATCTTTCGCAGTCCGAATACAGGCGCGCAGATCATCCAGGAAATCTGGGAAAAAGTCCTGATAATCTGGCTTTTTCCGGTTATGCATCAGACAGCAGGAAACGTGAAATTTTTGGATAGTCTCTGCCATTTTGGGATCATATTGAAGCCCCCAGATGTCATTGACCAGGTCGGCGCCTGCCTCTAAAGCACATTGGGCTACACTTGCTTTATAAGTATCAATGGATAGAGGAATATCAAACCGTTTTCGAATAGCTGCGATGATAGGCGCAGTCCGGCTGATCTCTTCATCATCTGTAATCTGTGTGTGGCCGGGACGAGTAGATTCTCCGCCGATATCTAAAATGTCGGCGCCTTCTTGAATCATTTCTTCGGCACGGCGCAGAGCCGCATCCAGATTGTTGTATTTTCCGCCATCGGAAAAAGAGTCCGGTGTAGTATTTAAGATTCCCATGATATAAGTGTGTCTTTCGGTGTCAAATTGTCTGTCTCTGATAATCATATGATAATCTCCATGTTCTTTTTTTCATTGTCCCAGTTGCATTTGGCAAGAGCCGGACAGCAAAAACAGGATCGGGAGGCTTTGTCACTCTCATAAAGCAGAGCCTCTAAAGGTTCCGGATCTGGCCGGAGTCTGCGGTGCCCGAGGATAGCAGTAAGAATCTGCCGGGTTTCATCGGGAGAAAACTTAAGAGATTCTGGGAAACTATTCAGAATCTCTTTTGCGATCTGTTCACTCGCCAGTTCGTGAGGAGTTCCAGTTTCATATTGCTGCCATTTTCCGATATCGTGGAGCAGAGAAGAAGCATAGATCAGATCCCGCGAAATCGAAAGGCCTCTTTCCAGACTGCGTATGTAAGCAATTCTTGCCACATCCAACAGATGCTCCATACCGTGGCAGCAAAATGTCCGGTCTTTTTCCAGTTTGGAAAGCCGGCACAGGGATGAATGGTAGAGAGGATGGTTTCGAATTGCCTCCAACCGTCTGACGGTAGTCGTTGATACTTTAGATTTCATTTTAGGCCTGCCTTTCCAGCATACGGAAAAACCGGTCCTCCAGAGAGGGATCCGTCTGAAAAATGCCTCGTTTTGCCAGGCTTATGGTTTTGCTTCCCGGTTTTTTGATGCCGCGCATGGTCATACACAGATGCTCTGCTTCTGTCATGACCATAACTCCTCTGGGATGCATACAGGTCATGAGCGCATCTGCAATTTGATCTGTCAACTGTTCCTGGAGTTGAAGTCTTCTGGAAAACACCTCGACCGTGCGGGCCAGCTTACTTAAACCGGCAACTTTTCCGTCAGGGACATAGGCAATGTGGGCCTTTCCGAAGAAAGGCAGCATGTGGTGTTCACAGGTGGAATAGAAGGTAATGTCCTTTTCCAGTACCATTTCCGTATTATCAGTGTGGAACATTTTCATCAGATGCCTGGAAGGGAGCTCATCCATCCCACCGAAAAGTTCTTCATACATCCGAGCAATTCTGTCCGGCGTTTCCCGAAGTCCTTCTCTGGCGGGATCTTCTCCGATCCCTTCCAGGAGAAGACGGACGCCTTGTTTGATTTTATCTTGGTCTATCATGATTCTATTCCTCTTTCTTTTTTTGATTTGGTTTTAAAACTCTTTCAATCTCTCCCAGATAGGAAAGAGACCCAAAGGCAACAATCACATCTTGTGTATTGGCTTCTGATAAAGCAGCGTTGACAGCGGCCCTGATTCCAGGTTCTGTTGTGACGGGAATCCCTGAAGGGCAGTACATTAAAACGGTTTCTTTTAGCGTGGCGGCAGGCAGGCTGCGAGTTTCATCGGGAAGCGTGACGGTATGGATGGATTTTGCCAGAGGAGCCATGATCTGGGCAATCTGGCTATATTCCTTATCCTTGAAAATTCCCATGATCATAATAAAATGCTTGCCTGGAAAGCAGTATTTCAATGTCTTTGCAAGGCAGCGTGCAGCCGGCGGATTGTGGGCACCGTCTACAAAAAACAGGGGCGCATCCTGAAGACAAGTAAAGCGGCCATACCACTGCACTTTTTGGAAACCACTGCGGATGGCTTTTTCAGAAATAGAATATCCCTCTTTCTTAAGGCAGGAGATGATATCTAAGGCAACAGCTGCATTGACGGCCTGGTGTCTGCCTGCGAGTGGGATATGAAGCACTGTCTGTGAGTGGTAAGTGATTGCCTGTCCACAGTAATCTTCCTGGATTTGGCAGATTGCGGTTTCGTCGGTCTGATCAATTGGACATCCCAAGGAGCTGGCTCTTTCATAAAGCACCTTCGATACCTCAGGATCCTGGGGAGCTGAAACGACACGGCATCCTGGCTTGATGATACCGGCTTTTGTGCAGGCAATCTCTTCAAGGCTATTCCCTAGAATGCCCAGATGATCCGGTCCTATAGATGTAAATACTGCACACAGCGGCGGTGGAATGATGTTGGTGGCGTCTCCTTCGCCGCCCATTCCGCATTCCAGGACAACCAGGTCACAGCAAGCTTCTTTGAAATATAAAAAAGCTATTGCGGTCTCCACTTCAAAAACAGTCGGACTTGACTTACCGGCTGCTTTCATGCGGGCAATAGCTTGCTTTGCTTTTTCGGTCAGTCTGGCAAATGCTTCTTCAGATATAAAGATGCCGTTGATCTGAATCCGCTCCAGATAGGAAATCACTGTTGGCGATACATATCTGCCAGTCCGATATCCTGCTTCGCTTAATACGGATGAAGTGTACGCGAGCACAGATCCCTTTCCATTGGTTCCGGCGATGTGTATGAACTTCAGATCCTTCTGTGGATCGCCCAGTTCATGCAACAGTTCACGAATCGTATCCAAGCCAAGTACACTTCCGTATTTCGACACGCGGTCCAAATATACCCTTGCTTCTTTGTAGGTCACGTTCTTTCTTTCCCTTCTGTGAAATTTTCTCTGTTTTTCATCATATCACTAAAATTCGATTACTACAAGGGCAATATGAAAAAGACCGGCACTGTGTTGTGCCGGTCTCAGCCATAATCTCAATTTTAGTGTATTGCTTTTAAATATCTAAATCAATGCTGTTTTATATATTATAAAAGGTACATTCAAATTATGATTACCGCTCAAGGGATTAAAGTTTTGTCACGTTTACTGCCTGCGGTCCCTTTGCGCCTTCAGTTACATCGTACTCTACTTCCTGACCTTCATCCAGGGTCTTGAACCCTTCCATATTAAGCCCGGAGTAATGTACGAATACGTCGTTGCCGGATTCATCAGAGATGAAGCCATAGCCTTTTTGGTTGTTAAACCATTTCACCGTACCTTTCATATGATACCTCCATAAAATGAAAAAAGTTATGATTAGCCGTCATGTATCGCGACTAAAAGAATACGAAGTCAGAGTAGCATATGTCTGACAAAAAGTCAATGGGACAGCAATTATCTTGACGAAATGAGAGCAAACATGTAAAGTATAACTATCTTGAATTTTAGAAAAGGATCGAACGCATATGATAACATTAACGGGGAAAAAAGTATCAGAGGGAATTGCGATCGGAAAACTAACCTTTTATAAGAGAGAGGGGAAGGAGATCCGGCGTATTTATGTAAAAGATGTAGAAAAAGAGGTGCAGCGTTTTCAGAAGGCAAGAATGAAAGCAATCCAGGAACTGAAGAATCTGTATGATACAGCGGCAAAGGAAGTAGGAGATGCAAATGCTGCCATCTTTGAGATGCAGCAGACGATTCTCGAGGAGCAAACACTGGTAGATCAGGTCAACAGTATCATCGTAGAGCAGAAACTGAATGCAGAGTATGCCCTGCAGACCGTGGCTTCAGAGTATCTCTCTAATGATCATCCAGAACAGAAGATTTATACACAAGGTCATGATATTGATGTAAAAGATGTGGCGAATCGTATGCTGCGGATTCTTTCCAGAACCTGGAAGGACAAAATGCTGATGGATGAGCCTTTTGTTCTGGCAGCAGGAGAGCTGTACCCCAGTGAGGCCATACAGTTGGATAAGAATAAAGTGCTGGGATTTGTGACAAGATATGGCACCATTAATTCCCATACTGCCGTGCTGGCCCGTACCAAAGGAATTCCGTCAGTCATTGGCCTGGGAGAGGCACTGAAAAAAGATTATGACGGAAAAATGATTGTCGTTGACGGTTATGAAGGAAAGATATATATCGAGCCGGATTATACCACGTTAACAAAAATGAAGCAGAAACAGGATACCAACGTAACGCATGTCAAGAATCTGGAAAGGCTGAAGGGAAAAGAAAATATTACCCAGAGTGGTCAGAAGATTGATATCTGTGCCAATATCGGAACCAGAGAGGATATTGAGAATGTAATCCGAAGCGATGCCGGCGGGATCGGGCTGTTTCGGAGCGAGTTCTTATATATGGAAAACGGAACGAAGCTTCCCACAGAAGAGCAGCAGTTTCAGGTGTATCGGCTGGCAGCCGAGTCCATGGGAGTTAAAAAGGTGGTAATCCGTACTGCTGATCTTGGGGGAGAAAAGCAGGCGGATTGCCTGGATCTTGGAGAAGAGGCAAATCCGTCTATGGGGCTTCGCGGAATCAGGATCTCTTTGGAAAAGGAAGAGATTTTTAAAACACAGCTTAGGGCGATTCTACGCGCTTCGGTCTATGGGAATGTGTCCATCATGTTCCCGATGATTACTGCAATTGAAGAAGTGACTAGGGCGAAGCTTTTGTTAGAGACGGCAAAAAGAGAATTGAAGGCTGAAAAGACCGCATTTGATGAGGAAATCCAGGTTGGTGTTATGATCGAGACGCCTGCTGCAGTCATGATCAGCGGCGAGCTTGCAAGGGAAGTGGATTTCTTCAGTATCGGTACGAATGATCTGACACAGTTTACGTTGGGAATGGACAGAGAGAATGATAAGCTTGGAAAGTTTTATAATGCACATCATTCAGCGTTGATCAAGATGATCAGAATTGTGACGAATAATGTTCATTTGGAAGGGAAAAAGATTAGCATCTGTGGGGATCTGGCGGCTGATCTGGATCTGACAGAAACATTTATACAGATGGGAATTGATGAACTGTCTGTTGCACCGAACCAGGTGTTGGCTCTTAGAAAGAAGATTCGAGAGATTCAATAAGAGAAAGATGAGGAGGAGAGCATGTTAGAGAAAGTATTCAAATTGAAAGAGAATGGGACGACTGTAAAAACAGAAATCGTAGCCGGTATTACTACGTTTATGACTATGGCCTATATTCTGGCGGTGAATCCCAGCATTCTTGCTGATGCAGGAATGGATCAGGGAGCTGTGTTTACCGCAACAGCGTTGGCGGCATTGATTGGTACCCTGTTGATGGCAGTATGTGCCAATTATCCATTTGCCCTGGCTCCGGGTATGGGATTAAATGCATACTTCGCTTATACGGTGGTCTTAGGAATGGGATACCGTTGGGAAGTGGCCCTGACGGCAGTATTTATCGAAGGGCTTGTTTTTATCATTCTGTCACTAACCAATGTGCGCGAAGCGATTTTCAATGCGATTCCGCGGAATCTGAAAGCGGCAGTCAGTGTGGGGATTGGTTTATTCATTGCGTTTATCGGTCTTCAAAATGCTAAGATCGTCATAGGAGGATCGTCACTGTTGCAGCTGTTTTCCGTAGAAGCATATAATGAGGTAAACGGCGTAGAGGCATCGTTCCAGAATGTGGGGATTACGGTTCTGCTGGCGGTGATTGGGATCTTGATTACAGGAATCTTAGTGATTAAAAATGTGAAAGGAAATATTCTCTGGGGAATTTTGATTACCTGGATTTTGGGTATCATCTGTCAGTTTGCAGGCTTATACGTACCAGATCCCGAGCTTGGCTTTTACAGCCTTCTCCCGGATTTTAGTTCCGGGCTGTCCATACCAAGTCTGTCGCCGATTTTTGCAAAGCTTGAATTTTCAGGAATTTTTTCTCTGGAATTTTTGGTGGTAATTTTTGCGTTCTTGTTTGTAGATATGTTTGACACCATCGGAACACTGATTGGTGTTTCTTCTAAGGCTGGTATGTTGGATGAGGATGGAAAACTGAAAAATATTAGAGGCGCGCTTTTAGCAGATGCCATTGCTACAACAGCAGGCGCGGTAATGGGGACGTCTACGACTACCACGTTTGTAGAGAGTGCTTCCGGCGTAACGGAAGGAGGAAGAACCGGTCTTACAGCGGTCACTACGGCAATTTTATTCGGTCTGGCACTTTTGCTGTCGCCGATTTTTCTGGCAATTCCTTCTTTTGCTACGGCTCCTGCCTTGGTGATCGTTGGATTTTATATGCTGACCAATGTGGTAAATATTGATTTTAGTGATGTTTCTGAGGCGCTTCCCTGCTATATCTGTATTGGAGCCATGCCCTTTTTCTACAGTATTTCCGAGGGAATTTCCATGGGAGTGATCTCTTATATTGTCCTTAATTTGATTACTGGGAAGGCAAAAGAGAAAAAGATTAGCCTGCTCATGTATATTCTTGCAGTATTGTTTGTGTTGAAATATATATTTTTATAATCTGATTTGAAAAGGGAGCTGCGGGCCGGAAATCCGGTGGGCAGCTCCCTTTTTTTATCCTGTTCATGTTCAATACCCCTGTCTATATATGGATTTCGTAAAAAGATATTTAAGAGATAATAAACGTTCAGTTATATGATTGATATCAATTGGACAAGGGAAAGCTAAAAATAATATATTAGAATATGTTTTTTATAGGAGGGTTATTATGAAAAAGAAATTGGTAAGTATTCTGCTGTGCACAGCTTTGACGGCATCTCTTGCAGTCGGATGCGGATCGGGTGCGCAGGATAAATCGACAGATGAAAAGAAAGACAGCACCAAAGAGGCAGAAAATTCGGATGTGCAGGCAGATCCGGTGGATACGAAAAAAGTCTATGTGTCTTCGGACTGGGTACAAAGTGTGATCGATGGAAATCAGGAGGAATCCTCTGGTTATGTGATTTTGGAATGTTCCTGGGGAGAAGAAGAAGATTCGCCATCTTATGTGACAGGACATGTTCCGGGTGCATACCACATGAATACAGACAGTGTAGAATCAGAAGAATATTGGAATATCCGTTCTGCCAAGGAGATTGAACAGCTTCTTGTAGATTATGGCATTACAAAAGATACCACTGTAATCTGTTATGGAGAAGACGGAGTCAACTCTGCAGATGACCGTGTTGCCGTTGTGCTCTTGTGGGCAGGCGTTGAAAACGTAAAATGTCTGGACGGCGGACTTGCAGCATGGAATGATGCGGGATATGCGACGGAGTCCGAGCGTAATGAGCCAGAGGCGGTAGAAGAGTTTGGGGCTACGGTACCGGCGCATCCGGAATATGTCATTAGCATTGGTGATGTAAAGGAAAAGCTGGCAAATGATGATAACTTTAAACTGGTCAGCATCAGAAGTGAGGCTGAGTGGTTGGGAGAGACCAGCGGATACAGCTATATTGACAGGGCTGGAGAGCCGGAAGGCGCTATCTGGGGACATGATACCGATGATGGATCTTACTGCAATGATGATGGTACAACCGTAGGCATTGATGTTCTGGAAGGCATTCTGAAAGAGTCCGGTGCTTCTCTTGACAATGAGCTGGCGTTCTACTGTGGAACCGGATGGAGAGCAGCGATTCCATTTTTGATTATGTATGAGAATGGTTATACAAATATGGAACTCTATGACGGCGGATGGTATCAGTGGCAGATGGATGACAGCAATCCGGTGCAAGTGGGAGACCCGGCAAGTGACGACTGTGTACACACAACCGTAGGGGAACTGTCCACTGACAAGGCAGCCAAATAACAAAAGAATTTATGAAATAAGCGCTGCAGGATATGTAGCGCTTATTTTCCCGAAAAAGATTATAAAAATGAGGATGACAACATGAAAAAGGCAGGTTATGTTCTGGCAGTACTTCTGGAGATCATAGTGCTGGCAGGTGCATATATGATTCATTATTTTACAAATAAAAAGATGGGGATGGCCAGATGGGTCATTTATAAAAATCAGGGATGGGAGAGAGACTATCCAATGGACATGTTGGAGATGATGATTATGGCAGTTTTGGTCATTTTGACGATACTTATCTTTCTTCTTTTTCTTAAGAGAAAGAGCGCAGCAGGGAAATTGGTGATGGCCATGAATGTAGGAATGATCGTGCTGACGACTGTTTATGTATCCTATACGTTGATCAGTTCCACAGAGACGATGAGGGCATATTATTTCTTGAGTCTTTTGTTTGGAATCGCGGCGGCTGTCCAGATCCTGAAGACAGGAGCCGCTGTACTATTATGCAGGAAGTAATCTTATGAAAAATAGAAAGCTTTGGATCTTCATTGGAATCGTAATTTTGATTCTGATCTTTAATCATATATTTGGCTGGTCTGTCTGGCTGGGAGACACGGATAACTTGAAATTTATGGAAGCATTGGTACGGGAGAACCTTGTACTGGCCATCGGAATCTATATGGCTATTACGATTGTGGGCAGTGTGGCGCTTGCACTTCCGGGGATTACATTTGCCATACTGGCAGGCCTGTTGTTTGGCCCTGTACTTGGGACGGTTTGCTGCAGCGTGGCAGCGACGGCAGGGGCTGTTCTGGCGTTTGTGGCAGGGAGATTTTTCTTAAAAGAGAGCATTAAACCGGCAGCCTTGAAAAACCGATATCTGAAAAAGTGGCTCTTTGATGAGTCGGGGAAAAATCAGCTGTTTATTTTGATGATCACTCGGCTGGTTCCTCTTTTCCCATATAATCTGCAAAATTTTGCATATGGGGTGACAGATATTGGGTTTGGGACATATACGGTCGGTTCTTTTTTATTTATGCTTCCTGGTACGGCCATGTATACGGTAGGGACAGCGGGTATTGCAGACGCTGAGAACCGGGTGGTATATATCGGGAGTGCAGCACTGATTGCCATGGTGGTCTTTGGAACAGGATATTATTTTAAAAAGAAATATGTTGATGGCAGGGAAGGGGAGAAAGATGACCAGGAAAGTTAATGTTACAGACGCAAATGCATGTGTTCATTGCCATCTCTGTCAAAGAAGCTGTACGTTTCTGGAGAAGTATCAGATCGATATCGGTGATGTGGACTCCTTGAGAAAGCTTGCATATCATTGCTTTTTATGTGGAAGATGCAGTCAGGTCTGCCCGAAGGGGATTGACGGCAGGCAGATTATCTTAAATATGCGCAGAGAAAATGTAGAGGATAACGGCGGAAAGATCCGGGAAAAGGGGTATGGGATGCTCTTGTGGGAGAAAAAGGATTATCGTTTCCGAAATTACAAAAATATCAGAGGAAAAAGTGTTTTGTTTCCTGGCTGCAATTTTCCATCTTTCTTTCCTGAAACAACGAGATATCTGGCCAGGCTTCTTAAGGAGAGGGATGGAATGGGAGTAGTGTTTGACTGCTGCGGCAAACCAGTGGCAGAGCTTGGTATGAAGAAAGAAGAAGAAAGAATCCTTTGTGAAATGGACAAACGCTTTCAGAAAGCAGGAGTAGAAGAAGTGGTCATTCTTTGCCCTAACTGTTATCATTTCCTGAAAGACCGGCTTTCGGTGAAACTGGTCACGATTTATAAAAAACTGGAGCAACTGGGTCTGGGGAAAAAAATTGAAGGGGAAGCGAAGCTGTTTCTCCCCTGCCCAGAGTGGGACGAGAAGGGAATGCTCCAGGATATTCGTCCTTTCCTGAAAGAAGAAATTCAGGTGATGAAGAAAGGACAATGTTGTGGACTGGGAGGTTCTGCCAGAGTAAAGGAACCGGTTCTTGCAGGAAAAATGCCTGGAAAAATAGATCAGTGTGATAGGTTTTATACCTACTGTGCTTCTTGCAGTGGAAATCTTGCTCGGAAAGGCTACGAAAACACGAATCATATTTTACTGAAAATCCTCGAAAGTGAAGAAAAGCCAGATATCGGAAAGTCATTATGGAATCGGATAAAATCAGGATACTGGAAGGAGAAAGAGGTATGAAACAAGACAGAAAGTGGGGAAAAAAGGCAGTACTTCTTGGAATCACTCTTGTGGCGGCTGTCATATACTTTCTGGTACCATCTATAAGAAACAGCGTGAATCAGATACTGAAGATGTTTGCCAGCGGAGATTTTGATGTAGTGAGAGATTTTGTGGCCTCTTATGGAGCTTATGCTGCAGTAGTATCCTTTTTTTTAATGGTTTTTCAATCTGTAGCTGCGCCGTTGCCGGCATTTCTTTTAACTCTTGCAAATGCTAATCTGTTCGGCTGGTGGCAGGGGACCATTCTTTCCTGGTCCAGCGCAATGGCAGGAGCATCTGTTTGCTTTTTCATAGCGCGGCTCATGGGAAGAGACGTGGCAGAAAGACTGACCAGCAAGGCAGGAATTACCCAAATAGATACGTTTTTTGAAAAATATGGAAAAAACACAATCCTTATCTGCCGTCTGCTCCCGTTTATTTCCTTTGACATCGTCAGCTATGCAGCAGGACTTACATCCATGTCTTTTGGGTCATTTTTCCTTGCGACAGGAGTTGGGCAACTTCCGGCAACTATTGTATATTCTTATGTGGGAAGCATGCTGACGGGAGGCGCCAAACTTCTCATGACAGGACTTTTGGTTCTGTTTGCGTTATCGGCTTTGGTGGTGATGTTAAGGAAAATATATATGGACAGACAGAAAAAGGAGAAACAAAGTGATTAAAACTTATGGGATTGTCAGGAGGGAAGAAGGAGACATGAGAAAAGAAGAAGTTAAAACGTTGTTTATGCAGGGAATTGACTGCTCCCAGGTGGTGACCGGATATTTTTCGGAACAGATGCAGATGAGCCAGGATCAGGCCAGGAAGGTTTCAGCCTGTTTTGGGGGAGGTATGATGTGTGGTGAGACCTGCGGGGCAGTAACCGGTGCCTTCATGGTGATTGGAATGCTCTACGGACACAGCCGGGAAGGAGACCAGGTGCAAAAGGATATAATGTCAGAAAAGGCGGTTCAGTTTAAAAAAATGTTTTTAGAAAAATATCCGTCCAGTATGTGTCGGGAACTTTTGGGTTATGATATTTCAAAAGAGGGTGAGATGGAAAAGATTCTGGAAAAGGGGCTATTGTTTGACTTCTGTCCGGAAGTAGTAGAAAATACGATTAAGATATTGGAGAAAATCCTATAAATGAAAAGGGCAGTCATTATCTTTACAAGAATTCCAGAGCCTGGAAAGACGAAGACACGTATGATGCCCCATGTTACAGCTGAGCAGTGTGCAAGGTTGCATACCTGTTTCCTGGAAGACATCTTTCGGGAATGTAGAAAGGTGACGGCAGATTTGTACATCAGTTATGCACCCGGGGGAAGAGTGGAAAGGTTACAAAAAATATTTGGGAAACAAAATTATTTTCCTCAGGAAGGAGATTCCCTGGGGGAGCGGATGTATCAGGCGATATCTACAGTTCTGGAAAGGAAATATGATGCCTGTCTTTTGGTTGGCACAGATGTTCCAGAATTAACTGAAAACAGTTTGGAACGGGCGTTTACGGTGTTGGAAAAGCAGGATGTGGTTTTTGGGCGGACGCTGGATGGAGGCTATTATCTGATCGGGATGAAAAAGCCATGTCGGGAAGCTTTTGCACTGGATACTTATGGACATGGAAGTGTTCTGGAGGACACGGTCGCGGATCTGAAAAAGAAGGGCATTACGGCAGGATATACGGATACCCTTGCAGATATGGATACCCCGGAAGATCTTCAGGGGTATCGGAAAAGAATGCGGACGGATCGCAAAAAAAAGGAAAGCAGTACGGGAAAATATCTGGTAAAAATTAGCAGAATTTCTGTCATCGTGCCTGTTTATAATGAGGTGGGAACAATTGAAAAGATGTGTGCGCAGTTGGATGGTCTTCAGGGGAAATGTGAGATTCTGCTGGTGGATGGAGGAAGTACGGACGGAACATTGGAAAAAATCCCGCCACAGTTTACAGTGCTCCACTCGCCGAAAGGAAGGGCACGGCAGATGAATCTTGGCGCCGGCAAGAGCATTGGAGACGTTTTGTTTTTTCTGCATTGTGACAGTGAACTGCCGACTCATCCCCTTGCCAGAATCCGGAAGGTCATGAGAGATTACCAGGCCGGATGTTTTGGCATTGCCTTTCATTCAGTCCACTGGTTAATGTTTACCTGCCAGGTGATCTCGAATCATCGGGTGAAGGATCGAAAAGTTATGTTTGGAGACCAGGGGATTTTCGTGGATCGGGAATTGTTTTTTAAAGCAGGAGGATTTCCAGAGATTCCGATCATGGAGGACTATCAGTTTTCACTGACACTGAAAAAGATGCATATAAAGCTGGGAATGGCAGACAGAAGGATTTATACGTCAGACCGGAGATTTCCGACAGGCACGATTCCAAAACTTCAGCTGATGTGGAAAATGAACCGGCTTAGAAAAATGTATCGTGATGGTGTGTCTGTAGAGCAGATTGCACAGATGTACCAGGATGTGAGGTAAATAGTTTGAAGAGGAGTGGGGGGAGAGCTATGGACAGAACAAAAGGGCTAAAAGAATATGTGGCATCAAGGCACTACCGGGAGGCACTGGGACTGCCGGAAGCGGTGACAGAAGAGTACCGGATGCTTGCCCAGGGTGAGTATAACAGGAATTATGTATTTCTTCATCCAATCAGCGGACAGAAGTTGATGCTGCGGATTAATTTTGGGAGCCAGATGCATTTGGATGATCAGATTGGTTATGAGTACCGGGCGCTGAAGCTTCTTGCAGGTTCAGGGCGCACGCCCAGGCCTCTGTATGTAGATGGAAGCTGCAGATATCTGCCTTATGGGGTCATGGTCATGGAGTTCCTTCCAGGGCATTTGATGGTTTATGAGACAGAGCTTTTACGGGCAGCAGGATGCCTGGCAGACATCCACAGCATAAGACTGCCCCAGGAACATGGACTTTTCTGCCCGAAAGATCCTATGAAGGCCATTCTTGAGGAGTGTGAAGAGATGGTCAGGATATATATGGACTCAGAACTGGCAGATGAGAAAAAAAAGAAAAAGATCCGAAGACTTTTAGATATTGGATGGGAAAGGGCAGACGATGTGGGAAAAATTCCATATTACTGCTGCATCAATACAGAATTGAATTCTACGAATTTTTTGATTAACGAAAGGGGGACAGATTATCTGGTCGACTGGGAAAAGCCATTATATGGAGATCCAGCTCAGGATTTGGGACATTTCTTAGCACCTACGACGACATTCTGGAAAACGGATGTGATTCTGGATCAGAAACAGACAGAAGACTTTGTCCATGCATACATCCGGGAAGTAAATGGAAGATTTGACGTTTCTGGCATTGAAGAAAGGACGAGGACGTATATTCAGGTAACCTGCCTGCGTGGAATTACCTGGTGTGCGATGGCATGGATTGAATACCAGCAGCCGGATAAGGAGATTTTTAATCTTTTCACGTTCCGGAAGCTGGAGGCGTATCTGGATGATGATTTCCTGGATAAGATCGGAAGGTATGTAAACGGGCAGGAAGATGCTAGGCAGAAGTCAGAAAATCCGATATAATAAATTTAATGATAATATCGGTAAAATGCAGGAAGGGAGGCTGTATGATGGAAAAAGAGTATATGAAAAATCCAGTGATCCAGAAGATTGCGTCAGCCACGCAGGTTGGGTGGATCAACGATAAGCTGACGAAGTGGAGCCTGGCAAAGGGAAATCTGCCGGTGAAGACATGGGAGATTCGCGATGCAGAAGAAAGGCTCAGGCGTTTCGCGCCGTTGATCCAAAAGTGTTTCCCAGAAACGAAACTGCAGGAAGGCATCATAGAATCTCCACTGACACCCATTCCTGGAATGCAGAAGGCGCTGGAAGAAAGGTTTGCATGCAGCATACCGGGAAGACTGCTTCTGAAGCAGGATAATGCACTTGCTGTGGCTGGGTCTGTCAAAGCAAGAGGAGGTATTTATGAAGTACTCAAACACACGGAAGATTTGGCTTTTGAGGCAGGGATACTGAAAAAAGAGGATGATTACTCCATTCTGGCATCTGAAAAGTACAAGGAATTTTTTAGCCAGTATAAGATCCAGGTGGGGTCCACAGGTAATTTGGGATTAAGCATCGGGATTGCCAGCGCTGCCATCGGCTATCAGGTAATTGTACACATGTCGGCAGATGCACGCCAATGGAAAAAGGATATGTTAAGAAGCCATGGTGTGAAAGTGATCGAATATGAGTCTGATTATAGCGAGGCTGTAAAAAATGGCAGGAGAGAGTCCGATGCAGATCCAAAGAGTTATTTTGTAGATGATGAAAATTCTAAAAACTTATTTATGGGGTATGCGGTGGCAGCAGGACGTCTGAAAAATCAGCTTGATGCATTCAAAATTACGGCAGATTCTACACATCCGCTGTTTGTTTATATTCCTTGCGGGGTGGGCGGTGCACCGGGCGGCATTACTTTTGGAATGAAAGAACTTTGGAACGATAATGTGCACGTCTTTTTTGTAGAACCTACACAGGCGCCATGTATGCTTCTTGGAATGGCAAGCGGTCTACATAATCAAATCTGTGTGCAGGATGTAGGACTGACAGGACAAACCGATGCGGATGGTCTGGCAGTAGGGAGACCTTCCGGATTTGTGGGGAAAGTGATGGAACCTTTGCTGTCCGGGGAATTTACAGTGGATGACAAGTGGCTTTACGAGTATATGCGTGCACTGTGGGACACAGAAGATATTTTTATTGAACCAAGTTCCTGCGCAGCATTTGAGGGACCGGTCAAGCTTCTGAAATATTCCGAAACCCGGGAATACCTTCGCAAGCATGGGCTGGATCAGAAATTGGATCAGGCAGTGCATATTGTCTGGGGCACTGGTGGTAGCCTGGTACCGGAAGAAGTACGAGAAGAATATCGAAAGAAGAACTAGCATACGAATCAGGACGTAGACCTTTTACAAAGGTCTACGTCCTGATTCGTATGCAAGGGTGTACCTAATAGAGAAAAAATATGTTCGAAAAGTTTCGAATGGTGTTGGAACATCGAAAGGTATGATTCCATATGTTAATACTGTAAGATGTGAAGGAAAAGCTTCACGGGAAGGAGTATTACAGTATGAGTTTGAATGGAATTGATATATCCAGCTGGCAAAAAGGGATTGATCTTTCAAAGGTTCCTTGTGATTTTGTAATTATAAAAGCGACAGAAGGTTTGACTTATGTAAACCCAGATTGTGACCGTGCATTCCAACAGGGTCTGGGACTTGGAAAAAAACTTGGAGTTTATCACTTTGCCGGGAAGAATAGCGCTTCCGCAGAAGCGGAATATTTTGTCAATAATATCAAAGGTTATATTAAGAAAGCAATTCTGGCACTGGACTGGGAGGGAAGCGGAGTCTCCCGGGGACCGGCCTGGGCAAAGGAATGGCTTGACAGAGTGTACCAGCTGACAGGGGTTAAGCCGTTGATTTATATGAATAACGATACAGTAAATGGCTATGACTGGTCATCGGTCGTAAATGGAGATTATGGACTTTGGAACGCAGGATACTATGCAGGGAATACGGAGATGGGATATAATCCGGATGCACCGCTGTTAGGGGGAACTGGGGCATGGAAGTTCGCAGCTTTGTATCAGTACACTTCTAGCGGAAGGCTTCCCGGATATAGTGGAGACTTAGATTTAGATGTATTTTATGGTGACAGAACAGCATGGGATGCCTATGCCAAAGGCAGTGACTCTTCTGGTACACCCAAACCAGTTATATATACTGTAAAAAGTGGGGACACATTGAGCGAAATTGCACAGCGATATGGCACAACTTATCAGAGACTGGCTCAAATTAATGGAATATCGAATCCAAATTTAATCTATCCAGGTCAAAAAATTCGAATATCTTAGGAATTCAGCAAAGTAAGATAGCGGTCAGGAAGGGGAACAGGACGTAGACCTTTTTAAAAGGTCTACGTCCTGTTCCCCTTCCTGGGGTGTACCTAATCGGGCAAATTTTTGTTCGTAGAGTTTCGTATTATTAGTTCTGCGTGTAGCAGAAGTGTGCTAATTGGAATACCGTTCATCAGGCTTTCTAGTGCGTAATAGCCACTTTTTCCAAGCTGCAGGCGATCCTGGCGAATGGTGGTCAGGGGTGGAAAGGTGTAGGCGCAGATGGGGAGGTCGTCAAAGCCGATGATGCTGATTTCCTCGGGAATCTGGAAGCCCATCTGCTGACATTGGAGCATGGCGGCGTTTGCAATTTGATCATGGCTGCAGATGATTGCGGTTACATCTTTTTCATACAAAAGTCGGGGCAGATCTGTTTCCATGCAGTGGGAGATGTAATGGGAGCTTCCGGT
Source organism: Lachnospiraceae bacterium (assembly GCA_019424135.1). Taxonomy (GTDB): domain Bacteria; phylum Bacillota; class Clostridia; order Lachnospirales; family Lachnospiraceae; genus Merdimonas. Next base: position 60,685 of record JAHYZZ010000007.1, on the reverse strand, counting down.
GAAAGAAGCATCAACGGGGAGTTCCTGCTGGTGCATGGCCTGAAGAAAAGCCTCCATACGTACTTGCATAATGTGGGAATCCAACGCGTGGCTTAGGTAACCGATCCGTCTGTGACCAAGATTTTTCAGATGCGATACAGCCAGATCCATCCCTTCCCGATTATCGATACCGACAGAAGCCATATGTGGATTGGAAGAAATATAGTTGTCGTAGAGGACTGCCGGGGTATGGCTTGTAGGGAAACACTTGATCCAGGGATCGTTTAAGGAAAAACCAAGAACAAAGGCTCCGAGATAATCTTGCCGCAACATAAAGGCATCATAAGAAAAAGAAGCCTGCAGCTGATCACTTACGGATACGATTTCCACGGTGTAGCCGGCAGGTTCAGCCATCTGCCGGAAGCCCAGGATCAGATCATATCCAAAATGATGGGGCTGTGAGTATTCCATATGGCGAATCAGGACGCAGAGTTTCCGAAGGCCTCCCGGACGCCTCAGTTTCTGGTAGCCCATTTCAACGGCAGTTTCAATAATTTTTTTTTGTAAAGTTTCGCTGATATCGGATGCGCCGTTTAAAGCCTTAGACACAGTTCCCTTTGAAATGCCAAGTCTGTCAGCTATTTCTTGTATAGTGGACATACGAAAAGGACCTCCCTTTGTTGGTTTTATGAATGATTCCTGGGAACAATCAAATTCTGATGATTTTATTATAGGCAGAAGGGAACAGGAAAACAAGAAAAAAATAAAAATGGATTGACGAATTTGTTTTTCTGGATTAATATAAAATCATAACGAAACAATACGAAACATTTGGCAATTTACAAACATAAAAATGTTGCCAACGTAAAAAATTTAGTATTGGAAAAAGGGAAAAAATGGTATAATAAAAAAGTCTGAGATTATCAGGCCATTGAACCTATGAAATGGAAAGGAGATCACTTACGATGGAACAAGAACTGAAACAGAAGTTACAGGATTTATTTCAAAAGGACATTGAAAGTGCTTCAGATGGCGAGATATATGCAGCGCTTCTTACAATTACGAAAGAAAAGATGTCCGCGATCCCACAGAACACAGGAAAGCGTAAACTTTACTATATTTCTGCAGAATTCCTTATCGGAAAACTGCTGTCTAATAATTTGATTAACCTGGGACTATTTGAGGAGACCAGAGACACCTTAGCAAAGCATGGGCATGATCTAACTGCAGTCGAAGAAATAGAGCTGGAGCCCTCTCTTGGAAATGGGGGCCTTGGAAGACTTGCGGCATGTTTTCTGGATTCGATTGCGACCCTGGGGCTGCCAGGAGACGGTGTGGGATTAAATTATCATGAGGGACTGTTTTTACAGAAGTTTTCTGATCACAAGCAGTGGGAGGACAAAAATCCATGGCTTACGAAGGACAGTTGGCTAACCAAAACAGATTGTCACTTCCAGGTGCCTTTCAAAGATTTTACATTAACCTCTACCATGTATGACATTGATGTTCCGGGATATCATCAGAATGGGAAAAATAAACTACATTTGTTTGACCTGGACACGGTAGATGAGGGAATCATTCATGACGGGATTCAGTTTGACAAGCATGACATCCAGAAGAACCTGACCCTCTTCCTTTATCCGGATGACAGTGATGACGCAGGTCGTCTGCTTCGAATCTATCAGCAGTATTTTATGGTCAGCAATGGGGCTCAACTTATTTTGAAAGAGGCAGAGGAAAGAGGGGTCAATCTGTATCACTTACATGAGCATGTCTGTATTCAGATTAACGATACTCATCCGACGATGGTGATCCCAGAGTTGATTCGAATCTTGACTACAGAAAAAGGATTCAATATGGATACTGCTATCGATGTGGTGCGTAAAACCTGTGCATATACCAATCACACGATTTTGGCAGAGGCGCTGGAAAAATGGCCGGTTTATTATCTGGAGCAGGTGGTTCCGCAGTTGTTGCCGATTATTCGAGAACTAGATGCCAGAGTTCGAAGAGATTTTCATGATGAGAGAGTCTATATTATCGATCAAAATCAGCTGGTGCACATGGCTCACATTGACATCCATTATGGATATGCAGTTAACGGAGTGGCAGCTTTGCACACAGAGATTTTAAAAGAATCCGAACTGAAACCATTTTATGACATCTATCCGGAGAAATTTAACAATAAGACCAACGGCATCACCTTCCGCCGGTGGCTTGTGCACTGTAATCATGAATTGGCAGACTATCTAAAAGAGTTAATTGGCACCGGATATATGAAAGATGCTGAAGAACTGGAAAAGCTTTTGGCATACCAGGATGATGAGCAGGTACTGGCAAGACTAATAGAAATCAAAAAAGGTGCGAAAGCAGAATTGAAGAACTATCTTTCTATGACCCAGGGTATAGAAATTGACGATCATTCCATCTTTGATATACAGATTAAGCGCCTTCATGAGTATAAGAGACAGCAGATGAATGCATTATATGCCATCTATAAATATAAGGAGATTAAAAAAGGAAACCTGCCGAAACGTCCGATTACTATGATTTTCGGTGCAAAGGCGGCTCCGGCTTATATCATTGCCAAGGATATCATTCATCTGATATTGTGTCTGCAGGAGCTGGTAAATAATGATCCGGAAGTAAGCCCATACTTAAGAATCGTAATGGTGGAAAATTATAATGTGACCAAGGCAGAAAAACTGATTCCGGCCTGCGATATTTCGGAACAGATTTCCTTGGCTTCCAAGGAGGCTTCCGGTACCGGAAATATGAAGTTTATGCTGAATGGGGCGGTGACCCTGGGAACAGAGGATGGGGCAAATGTAGAGATTCATGAACTGGTGGGAGATGACAATATTTATGTGTTTGGTGCAAGATCTGAAAAAGTCATCCAGTTGTATGCCCAGAATGGCTACCACTCCCGGGAAATCTATGAAAGCGACCCTCAGATTGAAGAGCTTGTAGACTTTATTATCAGTAAGCAGATGATTATGATTGGAGATCCGGTAAACTTAGGACGCCTTTACAAGGAGTTGGTCAGCAAAGACTGGTTCATGACCCTTCTGGATCTAAAGGATTATATTCGGACCAAGGAACGGATGTTAGAGGATTTTGAAGATGAGAAGGCATGGGCGAAAAAAATGCTGGTAAACATTGCAAAAGCCGGGTATTTCTCATCTGACCGGACGATTGCACAGTACGACACAGATATCTGGCATCTGACAGAGTAATGAACTTCGAGAAAGGAAAAAGCATGAAGAAGCAAAAAGAAGCGGGGATTCTCATGCCGGTTTCAGCACTTCCTTCGCGTACCGGCGTAGGTGAGCTAGGCGCATCCGCATATCAATGGATCGATCTGATGCAGGAAAGTGGGATTACGATTTGGCAGATTCTACCTCTGAATCCTTTGGGATATGGGAATTCTCCTTATCAGCCATACTCTTCCTATGCGGGGGATGAATTATATATTAGTCTTGAAATTCTCTTGAAGGAAGGATTACTGAAAGAAGAGCCGAAATCCTTTCGGGAAGATGAAAAACGGGTAGACTATGAAAAGGTCCGTGAGTTCAAGCTGCCATATCTTAAGGAGGCATACCAGAACTTTAAGGCGGCAGGTAAGGAAGAGGATCTGGCGTATCAGGAATTTAAAGAGCAGGAATGGGTCAAAGTATACACGACATTCCGGGCGTTAAAAAAAGCAAATGATGGACGCTGTTGGAATGAGTGGAAAAAAACGAAGCTGTCGCAAACGGAGAAAGAAGAAACAGGCTTTCAAGTATTTTTACAGTATCTTTTCTACACTCAGTGGATGCAGGTCAAGCAGGCTGCCAATGAGAAAGGCATCCGGATTATGGGGGATGTTCCTTTTTATGTAGGGCTTGATTCTGCAGATGTATGGGGAGGAAAAGATAATTTCCTGCTGGATGCAGATGGAAGGCCTTCCTTTATCGCGGGCGTTCCTCCGGATTATTTCAGCGCCACTGGACAGCGGTGGGGCAACCCTATCTATGACTGGGACTATATGAAAGAAAGTGAATATCAGTTTTGGATGGATCGCATTGGATACAGCGGAAGGTTGTTTGATATCGTAAGAATCGATCATTTCCGGGCATTTGATACCTTTTGGAAGATCCCGGTCTCCTGTCCGACAGCCATGGAAGGAGAATGGGTTGAGGCACCGGGGTATGAGGTGCTGGATCTTTTGACGAAACGGTTGAAAGACGTAGAGCTGGTGGCAGAAGATCTGGGAGAATTAAGGCCTGAAGTGATGGTGCTGAAAAAACATTACCATCTGAAGGGAATGAAAATTCTGATTTTTGCGATTGAGACCTGGAGAAAGCGAGCGGTTGACGGTATTTGTGATGAAGAAAATATGATTGTTTACACCGGAACTCACGACAATGATACACTGATGGAGTGGTATAGGAGATTGTCTCTTGCGGCAAGGCGCAAAGTCCGCCGGTTTTTAAAAACAAAAGGATTCGGTCAGGGGCAGGTAAAGGATAGACTTTTAGGCTATACTTTTGCCAGACCGGCCAAGTATGCCATTGTTCCGATCCAGGATATCCTGGGACTGGGAAGAGAGGGTCATATGAATACCCCGGGAACCGTGGGTTCTCCGAACTGGGAATGGCGTATGACCTCCTTTGCAGCAGCAAAAAAGGAAATGAAACGTTTGAGATATCTTTTTCAGAGAGAAAAAAGCAGAAGAAAAACAGAAGAGTAGGAGGAGAAAAATGGAAGGAAGGACGCAGGACAAATGGTGGAAACATGCAGTGGTCTACCAGATCTATCCCAGAAGCTTTCAAGACAGCAACGGGGACGGGATCGGAGACTTAAAAGGAATCATGGAGCGGCTCCCTTATCTGGAAAAGCTTGGAGTTGATGCGATCTGGCTGTCACCAGTGTGCCGATCTCCGCAGGATGATAATGGGTATGATATTTCAGATTATCAGGATATTGATCCGATGTTTGGAACCCTTTCGGATATGGAAGAGTTGATTCGCAGGGCAAAGGGTCATGGAATCCGCATTATCATGGATTTGGTGCTGAACCATACTTCGGATGAACACCGGTGGTTTTTGGAGGCAAAAAAGAGTAAAGACAATCCGTATCATGATTACTACATCTGGCGGGACGGTATCCAGGGAACTCCTCCGAATGAGATGAGGGCGTCTTTTGGTGGATCAGCCTGGGAATGGGTGCCGGAACTGGGACAATATTATTTTCATCAGTTTTCTGTAAAACAGCCAGATCTGAACTGGGAAAATGAAAAAGTCCGTCGGGAGATTTACGACATGATCCTGTGGTGGATGGAGAAAGGTGTCGGCGGCTTCCGGCTGGATGTTATCGATCAGATTGCCAAAGAGCCGGATCTTGAGATTACAGGCAATGGTCCTATGCTCCATGCCTTTATCCGGGAAATGAGCCGGGAAACTTTCCAGAAAGGGGATCTGATCACTGTAGGAGAAGCCTGGGGAGCAGATGTGGAACGGGCAAAGCTTTACAGCAACCCGAATGGGAATGAATTTTCCATGGTATTTCAGTTCGAACATATCGGGCTGGATCAGCAGGAGGGAAAAGAAAAATGGGACCTTGCACCGCTTCCCTTTGTAAAGTTAAAGCAAGTATTGACAAAATGGCAGACTGGTCTTTATGAACGAGGATGGAACAGTCTGTTTTGGAACAATCATGATCTTCCAAGGATTGTTTCCAGATGGGGGAATGATAAAGAATATCGCGTAGAATCTGCGAAAATGTTGGCAGCTTTGCTGCATGGAATGCAGGGAACCCCTTATGTATATCAAGGGGAAGAATTGGGGATGACCAATGTGCGTTTTTCAGATATCAGTCATTATAGAGATATTGAGACTGTGAATATGTATCGGGAGCGGACAGAAAAAGGATATGATACGGATGTGGTCATGGAATCTATTTATGCAAGAGGCAGGGATAATGCCAGAACTCCGATGCAATGGGATAGCTCTGCCAATGCCGGATTTACGGAAGGAATACCGTGGATCGAGGTCAATCCGAACTATACCAGTATCAATGTTGAGGAAGAGCTAAAGGATCCGGATTCTGTCTTCTATTTTTACCAGAAACTAATCCGGTTAAGGAAAGAGTATCCGATATTTGTAAATGGAACATTTAAGCTTTTGTTGCCGGAAGATGAACAGATTTTTGCATATGAAAGGAGCAATGAAGATACCAGGCTTCTGGTATGCGCTAACTTTTCCGGAAATCCGGCTATCTGTCCGGTTTTAAAAGAATGGAAAGATGCAGATGTGCTGATTCAAAATTATGAGGGAAGCTGGTCAGAGGAACTAAAGCCCTATGAGGCGTTGATTCTGATGTGTAAAAATTAAAACGGTTATATTTAAAAAATTCAGGGAGCCGGCAGGATTGCCGGTTCCCTTTTCTAACAGGGAAATCAGTCCTTGTATGGTTTCTTCAATTTCTTCTTTGGAGGAGGACAAAAGTGTATTATCAAGCTTTACAGTCAGTACGGTCAGTACGAATGGCGGAAAGGGATTTTGTCCAGATTGCAGATCTGGTAAATCAAATACGGTTTACGGAAGCTCTTGTATTGCAAGAGTAAGAGGGGATACAATGCTGTTTTGGTGTATGATGAAATTCGCAAGGATGTGGAAGGAATTTGATAAGAGCCTATCCAAGAAGATTAAGTAGTTTTGCAAAAGAATTTCTGGTAATTGTGTAAGGGCCAGACGGACCTCAAGGGTCCGTCTGGCAGATCAAGACTGATGAAGGCAAGACAAACGATTGCTAAGAGCAGATGAAACATGTCTTAAGAACCCTTTCTTCTATGCCTTTATATTCTATTGTACCATCACAGGATATATGAATCTGTGAAAAATGAGAGGGATCGTTATAGTTTTTGTGGATTCCGTCGTCATCATAAAGGGTATAACTGCAGGTGCCTTCCAGATAGGCAACAATTTTCAAATGGGAGGTATCAACGGTTTCTACATTTTGTGCCGGGTCTGTCAGCGGCAGGAGATGCCCTTTGCGAACAAAGAAGATCAATTCGTTTTCAGCCACAGGGACATAATGATGGCCTGGGGCCATTTTTTTAAAACGCATATCTTCCGGGCCGGATGTGGTAACAAGAAGCATATCTTCCGGCAGGTAGACATAACGGCCTGTGGCATTGGGCTGATACACGGGAGCCAGCATCAGACTTTCGCCAAGGAGCAGCTGATCTTCCACCTGGACGGCGAAGTCATCTTTTGGATACCCAAAGGCAAGAGGGAAAAACAGCATGGTGTCATGCAAGGCTGCTTTCACGTATTCACTGTATAGGTAAGGAAGCAGGCAGTAGCGCAGGCGGATGATGTCCTTTAATTGTTCCTGGTTGGAGAAGCGGTAGGCTTCCTGTTTTCTGGTGCCAAGGGCTGAATGATTTCGCATCAGCGGTGTAAAGATGCCGAATTGCAGCCAACGAAGCAGAAGATCCTCGGTGGTGTCAGCACCAAATCCGCCCAGATCTGCACCGGTGTAAAGGAATCCGCACATGCTTAGGGAAGGCATCATTTTTACATTCATCAAAAGATGAGACCACCAGGACAGGTTGTCTCCCTGCCAGATGCCGCCGTAGCGGTGCATGCCAATATAGGAGGAGCGGGAGAACATCAGGATTCGTTTATCTGGTTCCAGTTCTTCGAAGGCTTCTCCTGCTGCTCTTGTCATGTTGTAGCCGTATAGGTTATGCACTTTGTCATGGCGGACTTTGGGAAGGCCATTCCCTGGCTCATGGTAAAAGCTTCTGTAATCCTCCGGGTTGTTGGCAAGGGAATTGACAAGCTCAAGAAAATGATTGCTTTTCTTCAGGTCCAGGTTCTGTCCTCTTAAGGCGTTCACTTTGTCAAATACCTGATTTAAGCGTTTTTCAGAATAGAAGATGGCAGGCTCATTCATGTCATTCCAGAATCCATCGATGCCCATATCCAGCAGCACTTTGTACTTCAGACCAAACCATCTCCTGGCTTTTGGATTCAGCATATCCGGGAAAAGAGATCTTCCGGGCCAGACCGCACCGACAAACGGGTTACCATCCTCTCCCTTGCAGAAATATCCCTTTTTTAGACCTTCTTCATAGACAGAGTAGCCTTTCTGGATTTTAACACCTGCGTCGATAATTGGGACCAGATGGATGCCCTGCTCCTTCATCTCTTCTGTCAGTGCCGGCAGGTCCGGAAATTTATCCTTTGAGACAGTAAAGTCTTCATACTGCTCCATATAATCGATATCCAGATAAATGGCGTCAAGGGGAATACCAGCTTCCTGGTATCCTTTTGCCACACTTCGGATGTCTTCTTCCGTTTGATATCCCCAGCGGCTCTGTCCGTAGCCAAAAGCCCACTTTGGAGGAATATAGCTTCTGCCGATCATCTGGCGAAAGGAGTGGACGATTGCGGAAGGCAGAGTTTCCTCGATCAGATACAGATCCAGATTCCATTCCTCTGGCGTGATGATGAGTGTGTTCTTCTGTGTATAGCCGATGTCAAAGGTCAGCTTTCCCGGATAGTCAATGAAGACTCCAAATGGTTTTTCTCCATCGATGATCAGAAAATTGTGGGCCCCATAAAGGGAGTGGGTTGTCTCTGTATGATGGGGATCGTCTGTACAATTACTGGTATAGATCCAGCCGCGTTTGTTAATCCCGCGGATCTGTTCTCCCAGTCCGTATACCGGAGTGCTTTCTGGAAGGGTATAGATGAGAGACGTTTTTGTTTTTGTAAAATAAGGGAGGGTGCCCTGCTGGGCAGAGTATTCTTTTACAATGGCCTCTGTAGGAAATGGATTTCCAAAAGAATACTTGCGTACCATAGTTTTTCTCCTTTCGGTTTCAGTTATATTATGATACTATTATATAAGTGAAAACCTGGTATTTCTTGTATATTTCTGACAAATTTTAACACAATCCTGTCGTAATAGAATAGAAGTGGGAGGATGCGAGATGGATCAAAAAAAGCAATATCTGGAAAAAGGGCATCATGGTACACGGATGTTCCCGGTGGAATATTATGACTGCGTATATCCGATCAATCTGGCCGGGCTTCCGGTTCACTGGCATGAGGAGTTCGAGATTACATATGTTCGGAAGGGAAGTTGTACTTACTTGATTGATCTGATTCCCTGTCAGGTGAAGGAAGGAGACTTTTTGTTCCTCCCATCTGGTATGCTTCACGGAATCCCGGAAGGAGATCTGAAGCTTCTGGAGACGGACAGTTTTGTCTTTCACCCGGGAATGCTAGGAGGGATGGATGCATGCGGCGTAACATATATTTTGCCGTTGGAGAAGGGAGAAATCCAGTTTCCGTCAGTCATTTCTCTAAGCGACTCTGATGATCTGCTGAAAAAAAGTTTTGTAAAGCTGAAGAAAAATTTTCTTGAAAAAGAGCCCGGATATGAGCTGGCGGTGAAGGCCAGTCTCCTGGAGATAATCTTGGCTTTATATCGCCAGGTACCTTTTAGGCATGAAGACGGGAAAAACAAGGAGGTACTGAACCGGCTCCGGGCAGTGATCCAGTACATTAAAGAAAATTATCAGCGGCAGGTTACGGTGGCGGAACTGGCTGCTATTTGTCATTTCAGTGAATATTATTTTATGCGGTTTTTTAAGCAATATATGAATACTACCTGCATCGAATATATAAATCAGTATCGGCTGGAAATTGCAGCTGGCAAACTGTTATCAGGAATGGAAAGTGTGACAGACATTGCTTTGGATACGGGATTTCATAATATTTCCTATTTTAATCGTGTGTTTAAAAAAAATTTCGGAATCACCCCGAAGGAATACCGGAAAGCCTTTCGAAAAACAGAAACATAAGAAAGCTCCCCTTTTCTGAAAGGGAGCTTTCTTCATATCTCCATTAGTTTAAGTCTTCTGTAATGGATTTCAGATTCATGAAATTAGTCAGATAATCGCTGGTTCCTGTCTTGGCATCGGTTCCGGACATGTTAAAACCACCGAATGGATGTTGCAGAACTACTGCTGCGGTAGATTTACGGTTGAAGTACAGGTTCCCTACCTGGAATTCTACTTTTGCTTTCTGGATGTGTTCCCTGGTCTCGCTGTAGACAGAACCGGTCAGACCGTATTCTGTCTGGTTTGCAATATCCAAAGCCTCGTCGAAGGAGTTGACTTTGACAACGGCAAGTACTGGTCCGAAGATTTCTTCGTTGGCGATTCTTGCGTCTTTGTCTACATCGCGTACGACAGTAGGATCAATATAATAGCCTTCCGCGTCGCTGTAGGTTCCGCCGTATACGATCTTGCCTTCCTTGCGGGCAACTTCGATGTATCCGGTAATACTGTTGTAAGCGGCCTGGTTGATGACAGGTCCCATAGGTGCATTGCTGGCTCCGCTTCCCTGGTTTTCTTTGAGTGCTGCTGCACATTTTACCACTTCATCCACAAATTCATCGTATACATCACTCATGACAAGAGCACGTGAGCAGGCAGAGCATTTTTGTCCTTGGAAGGTAAAGGCAGAGCTTGCCACGCCTTCGGCAGCCTTCCGAATGTCGGCAGTGGAATCTACGATGATGGCGTTTTTGCCACCCATCTCGGCAACCACACGTTTCAGCCATTTTTGTCCATCTGCTACTTTTGCTGCATTTTCATTAATACGGCATCCGACAGCTTTTGAACCGGTGAAATTGATGAATCGGGTAAGTGGATGTTCTACAATATAATCGCCGATTTCGGAGCCGGAACCAGGGATATAGTTGATAGTTCCAGCCGGGAACCCGGCTTTCAGGCAGAGTTCTACTAACTTGTAGGCTACAATCGGTGTGTCAGAAGAAGGTTTGCAAATGACACTGTTTCCGGTAACAAGAGCTGCTGTGACCATACCGCCGCAGATGGAAAGCGGGAAATTCCACGGTGGGATGATAGCTCCGACACCGATCGGTATGTAGATACATTTGGTATATTCGTCAGTAGGAATCAGTTCTAATCCCTTGTCCAGGTTTGCCATATGCATGGCATAAGAGTTAAAGAAATCCAGCGCTTCACAGAGTTCTCCGTCTGCCTCTCCCCAGTTTTTGCCGCTTTCTTCAACGTTCCATGCGTCTAAGATAAAGCGGTTTTCTTCTACCAGTCTTGCCAGTCTTTTCAGGCAGCGGATCCGTTCCTCGGCAGGGGTACGGCTCCAGGACTGAAATGCCTCGTTTGCAGTCTTTATCGCTTTGTCAGCCAGTTCACGGCTACAGGAGCTGGCATAACCTAGCACTTCTTTTGTGGCGGGAGACAGAGAAGTGATTTTCTTTTCTGTTTCAATCTTTTCACCGCCAATGATCAGAGGATAGGTCTTCCCTTTTTCAGACTGTACCTGCTGGAAAGCTTCTTCCATCTTCTGACGGTTTGCTGGTACGGAAAAGTCAAGTTCTTCCGCATTTTTAAATCCTTTTATCATTGTTGTGCCTCCTTTTATGATAAATCAACCAATAACTAATAGGCTAAGCTAATAGCGGTCCTTTTTTAGTATACCAAAAAAGTTGTTTTCAGACAATCGATTTATTTTGGTAAATTAGTAAAGTGATCCATTCGGACAGACCCAAGAGTAAACGATTGTCTGGAATGTTTTATAGAACTGGCAAAGGAGGGAACATAATGAATGCATTTTATATGGGATATTCGGGAAGCGGGAAATATAAGGCGGATCAAACGCAATTAAGGAATGTTAATGCGTTGAATTCATGAATGTGATATGATAATGAGAAACAGGGATTTAAGTTCTAAGTCATTAGCATGATATAAGGAGATAGTATGGAAAACCAGGAAAGGCTGGAGGCGTTTGAAAAAATGCTGAAAGCAGTACAGAAACATTATGAAAATACAGATACAAAAATGAAAAAGTTAAAGGCAGAAGGGAAGGAAAAAACAGCAACATATCGGCAGCTGATGGGCAGCAGGATGCAGTATCAAAATATACTTTCCCTCTATCAGATTTATGGTCTGCTCAAGAAAGATTAGAATTTTACCGAAAATGTTATTAACATTCAGAATATGCTATACTTCAAGAATAAGGGCAAAAAGGAGAGGAGAGCTTGACTGTCAGACCGTCTGCCGGATCCATATACAGAAGAAAGTGCAAAATCTGATCTCAAAAATCATTAAGGATGCAAAAGAGGTTGGGGATCAATATATACTTCTGGATACGCTGCCTTCCCTGGAAAGTGCCTTGCATATGTATAAAAAATGGGGGTTTTATGAGACTGGATTTATAAGCAAGAGATATTATGGCAAAACGAAAGGAGTATGATATGAAAAGGTTGGATTTTGACAGATTTCGATGGACAAGAGAGCCGGAAAGTTTCAGGATTGCGGATGGGGTGGTCGAAGTCATAACAAAGCCCCATACAGATCTGTGGCAGAGAACCTATTATCATTTTCGAAATGACAATGCCCCGGTCTTTCAGATGGAAACACAGGAGAAGTATTTCAGCTTTATTGTCAAGACAGAGTTTCATCAGAGCCATCATAGATTTGACCAATGCGGTGTTGTGATGTATTTGGACAGTGATAACTGGCTGAAGGGCTCTATAGAGTATGAGAATGAAGAGTTTCAGCATCTTGGAAGCGTGGTTACCAATGAGGGATATTCAGACTGGGCGACGACTGAGATAAGTGCGGATATTAAGTCTATGTGGTATCGGTTGAGCCGTAGGGAAGATGATTTTTGCATTGAATGCTCTGACGATGGACTCCATTTTCGGCAAATGCGAATTTGTCATATGTGGAAAGGAAACGGAAAGATCCGGTTTGGTATCTATGCCTGTTCGCCGGAGGATTCTTCTTTCCGGGCAGTTTTTTCAGATATGGAGTTGACAAAATGTCAGTGGAAGGCACATGATGGACAGCAGCCGGATGAGTAAAAAAGGAAGCAAAAAGGAAGGGTGAACAATGACAAAAGCAGTAGAATTTGATGAAAAATTTTATATTCTGGATGACGGACGTGTAAGACAGTTCCTGATCCTTGGAAAAGAAGAAGCACTTCTGGTCGATACCGGGTATGAAGACAGCGGAGTGTACGAGGCAGTAAAGGAGATTACAGATTTGCCGGTAAATGTAATTTTGACCCATGCAGATAGAGATCATGCAGGTGGGCTGGATAAATTTGGGAAATGCCGACTTCATACAAAGGACTGGCATCTGGTCAGAGAAGGGATACAGCTGGAGCCTTTGAAAGAAGGGGATGTTTTCCCATGTGGAGAATATCGGTTGGAAACAGTGGAGATTCCGGGGCATACCTATGGGAGTGTCGCTTTTATTGACAGGAAGAGACGGCTTCTTTTGCCAGGGGATTCTGTGCAAAAAGACGGTCCGATCTATATGTTTGGGGATCACAGGAATCTGGATTTGTATATTGAAAGCCAGAAAAAGCTGTGTGCTCTTGCGAAAGGGATTGATACAATCCTTCCATGCCATCATGATTATCCAATCGGACCGAAATATATCGAAGAGAACCTTTGGGATGCAATTTCCTTAAAGGAAGGCAAACTGGGAAGTGAGCCACATCCGTTTCTGCCATGCCGGACTTACCACGGAAAATGGACGGACTTTTATTATTGATATAATTAGTCAAAAAGAAGCATGGATAAACCAAGTATCCAGGAAGGATCAAAATATCCATAAGTCTGATGATATTAAAGCTAGCATTGAAATAGATATGGAAAGGATAGCTTATGGAGGCAGAGCTTTATGAGAATACGGAAATGAATACATCAATCAAACTACGTACAGCCAGGCTCCTTGATGCGAAACGTCTGGTGGAAATCTATGCGCCCTATGTGACGGACACAGCGGTCTCTTTTGAGTATGAAGTACCCGCAGTGGAAGAATTTCAGAGAAGGATGGAAAAAACACTGGAAAGATATCCCTATCTTGTGGCAGAAAAAAATGGCAGGATCTTGGGATATGTCTATGCATCAGCTTTTATCGGACGGAAGGCTTATGATTGGTCGGTGGAGCTGTCCATTTATCTTGACAGGAATGTCAGAAGACAGGGGATTGGGAGAAAGCTTTACGAGACAATGGAAGAAGTTTTAAAAAAAATGCATATCTTAAATCTGAACGTCTGCATTGCCTGGCCGAAAGAAGAGGACGAGTATCTGACAAAAAGCAGTGTGCATTTTCATGAACATATGGGATTTCAGTGGGTAGGGGAATTTCATGACAGCGGTTATAAGTTTGGCCGTTGGTACAATATGGTATGGATGGAGAAAATGATTGGAGAACATTTACGCAATCAGGAGCCTGTCCAGACATATCCGGAAATACGCGATAAACTGGTCGGGAATTTGCTGGAAAGCTGATAAGGAGGAAAGGATATGAGTCTGACTGAAGAATTAAAAAAGATATTATGTGCGAAGGGAGCGGATCTTGTCGGATCAGGCAGTCTGTTGGGCGTTGAAAACTGCGATTTTCAGTCAGGAGTGGCGGTTGCCGTTGTGTTGCCGCCGAAAGTGATAAGGGATTTGATGGAGGGGCCGACAAAAGAATATTATCATCTTTACAGTGAGATGAATCAGAAATTGAATCGGATTGTGCTTGCCGGCGAACAGTTTTTAAAAGAACAAGGATATGAGGCATACGCTCAGACTACAGACCGGGTGACAGTCAGTGAGGATAACCGTTCACCTATTCCGCATAAAACGGTGGCTGTAAGAGCAGGACTTGGCTGGATCGGCAAAAACTGTCTGTTGGTGACATCTAAGTATGGCTCTGCTGTGAGGATTTCTTCTATTTTGACCAAGGCACCCCTGGAATATGCGACGCCCATTGAAAACTCCAGATGTGGAAGTTGCAGTGCATGTGTAAGCCTTTGCCCGGCAGGAGCACTAAAGGGAACATTGTGGAAAGCCGGCCTGGAAAGGGAAGCGATTGTGGATGTAGAGAAGTGCTATCAAAAACAGCTGGAAATCATGTATGAAAGGACGGGAATTAAAACAGATCTTTGTGGTAAATGTTTTGCAGTCTGTACCTATACACAAAAATATTTGCAATTTAGGACGTAGACCTTTGCAAAAGGTCTACGTCCTAAATTGCATTTTGCCCTGTACCTAATTGTAAAAAGGGGTGTACCTGGCAGGTAATTGTACTTTTGTTAGAGGATTGAACATCCATCAAAGGCGTGGTAAGATGAAGGAAAAATAAAGTGCTGGAGGCGCGGAAAGGACACAACAAAATGAAGACTGACAAAAAAGAGATGCTAACGAAATTGAGAACTTCCGAGAGTGTTTATCTGGTATTTTCCGGATGCTCCCGTATGCCATATGTATCCTGTGACACGGAGACTTTTGATGATCAGGTACTCTTATATTTTGATAAGGCTGCAGCGGAACAAGAAATAAAAAGAATGGCAGCAGAGGGAGAGAGGGTACAACTGGTGGAAATGAAAAACAAGATGTT
Organism: Lachnospiraceae bacterium; assembly: GCA_019424135.1. GTDB lineage: Bacteria > Bacillota > Clostridia > Lachnospirales > Lachnospiraceae > Merdimonas. The sequence goes on along the minus strand of JAHYZZ010000007.1, from coordinate 45,255 downwards.
TCTGTCATTTTATACTGGTTTGTTCCCGATGGGGGTCAATGCTCTTTTAGTGGACAAAGGAACTGAAACAGAAATTAGAATCCAGCTGACTGATCTGGTAAAGAGGATTGATGAGAAGAATCTTCCGGATGGACAGATGAGAATTGAGAATCCACAGATGCATCTGACGGCGCTTTATTTTGTACAGGAATTTCGCAAAAAGAGTGGTGGAAAGATGACAGAAAAGTTGCAAGAATTAAATGAAGAAATGTTGGCGCATTTTCGGAAGGGACAGTTTATTGTTGCTGTCCATGAAAAGGAAGGCATTCCGGTACTGAGACAGAAAGACGGGCGTGTGTATCAACCGGTGTTTACAGATATCGCAGAGCTTCGAAAATTTGATAAAGAAAAGAAATTCCGGGCATCGATCGTGGATGCAGCAAAGATTCCGGATATTATTCTGGAAGGAGTTTCCGGTGTGGCGGTGAATCCAATGGGAGTTAATGTAATATTGAATATACAAAAAAATCCAGCAAAGTCTAAGGAGGCAGCACATGAGGAAAACGTTTAGTTTTGAAGAAAATGTGAGTCGGATGATGGAAGGAAAGCTCTATCTAACGACGGATGAAAGGCTGCTCGCAGTGCAGAAAAGTTGTCTGGAGCGTCTGTATGATTATAATCAGACTCGCCCGTCTCAGAAAGAGGAAAGGGAGAAGCTTTTAAAGGAGATGTTTGCAGAAGTTGGAGAAGGAGTCTATTTGGAACCGCCTCTTCATGCAAACTGGGCAGGACGCCATGTACATCTTGGGAAAATGGTATATGCGAATTTCAATCTGACGCTGGTGGATGATGGAGAAATATATATCGGAGACTATACAATGATCGGTCCCAATGTGAATATTGTGACGGCAGGACACCCGATTCTTCCGGAATTGCGGGAGGAAGTGTACCAGTTTAATCTTCCGGTCCATATTGGGAGAAATGTATGGATCGGCGCCGGAGCCATCATCCTTCCTGGAGTAAGTGTGGGAGATCATGCTGTAATTGGCGCTGGAAGTGTGGTGACCAAAGATATTCCGGCGGATGTGGTAGCAGTTGGAAATCCCTGCCGGGTGCTACGCCCTATCGGAGAACGGGATCGGGTCTGTTATTATAAAGAACAGAAGATTGATTTGTAAAACAAGAGTTTAGGTAAAAAGGGAGATGTTTCGTGTATGGCAAAGAGGGTGTTTCTGATTGTACTGGACAGTGTGGGAGTGGGAGCAGCTCCTGATGCGGTCAAGTTCGGAGATCAAGGGTCTGATACGCTGGGAACCTGTGTAAGAAGTGGAAAACTTAAGGTTCCAACGCTTGCCAGCCTGGGTCTTTATCATCTGGAAGGAACTTCCTTTCGGATGACAGAAGGAGAAATCATAGGATGCTATGCTAAATTACAGGAGAAATCTGCAGGTAAGGACACGACAGTAGGACATTGGGAAATTGCAGGTGTGATTTCAGAACGCCCACTGCCGACCTATCCCAATGGATTTCCAGAAGAGATCATCCATAAATTTGAAGAAGAGACAGGAAGAGGTGTTCTTTGTAACCGGCCATATTCTGGTACAGAAGTAATCCGCGATTATGGAAAAGAGCATTTGACGACAGGAAAGCTGATTGTCTATACGTCAGCGGACAGTGTCTTTCAGATTGCAGCTCATGAGGATGTGGTGCCGGTGGAGGAGCTATACGAAGACTGTCGGATTGCCAGAAAGCTAATGACAGGAAAACACGGAGTGGGACGAGTGATTGCCAGGCCTTTTACAGGAAAATATCCGGATTTTATGCGGACAGTCCGTAGACATGATTTTTCCTTGGAACCTCCAAAGAATACAGTGCTGGATGCATTGAAGGAGGCAGGGAAAACAGTGATTGGAGTTGGTAAGATCCACGATATTTTTGCTGGAAGAGGAATTACGGAAACTTATCCAAATGAAGGAAATCAGAAAAATATGGAACGGACTTTGGAATTGGCAGAAACGGATTTTGATGGGCTGTGTTTTGTGAATCTAGTAGATTTTGATATGCTGTTTGGGCACCGCAATGATGTAGATGGATATGTAAATGCACTAAATGAAGTAGACGGTCAATTGGCTTGCCTGATGGGAATGATGAAACGTGAAGATATTCTGATCGTTACAGCAGATCATGGTTGTGATCCAGGATTCCCCGGAACAGACCATACCAGGGAATATGTGCCCTGTCTGTGCTTTGGAAAATCGCTGAAAAAGGGAATAAATTTAGGAATTCGGCATAGCTTTTCTGATATTGGGGCAACGATTTCGGATATTTTTTCTGTAAAATTTTTGGGCGATGGGAAGAGCTTTTGGACAGATATGATAGAAAATATTGACGAAACATATAGATATCTGTTATAATTGCCGAAAAGCATTGAAAACGAACGGAAAAGGTAGTATTCAGACGGGGCGTAGGCTTTTTAAGGCCTGCGTCCTGTGTAGGTTTAGGACGTTTGTCAATGATTTGTCATAACGAGAGCGAAAAGGAGTGAAAACGTATGAGCAGATTGGAAATCGATTTGCCGAAAAGAGCGGAAGTCGTGATGGAAGGCCTGTATAAGGATCTGGAACGAAGAATCGAATCCAGCCCTCCGGGTTTATGTCCGGTAGATATGGCACGTGCCTTCCTTGAGCTGTGCCATGCACAGACTTGTGGGAAATGTGTTCCCTGCCGTATTGGTTTAGGGCAGCTGAATCATTTTATCAAGGCGGTGCTGGATGGAAAGGCAACAATGGAGACGCTGGATGTGATGGAACAGACGGCAAAATCTATCATGGAATCAGCAGACTGTGCCATTGGTTATGAAGCAGCCAGGATGGTATATAAAGGATTGATCGGGTACCGTGATGATTATGTAGAACATATTCAGAATGGACGGTGTACCTGTGCATATAGTCAGCCAGTACCGTGTGTATCTTTGTGCCCTGCCCATGTGGATATTCCAGGTTATGTGGCATTGGTCGGCGCGGGCAGATATGCGGATGCAATCAGGCTGATCCGGAAAGACAATCCGTTCCCGACGACCTGTGGATTTATTTGCGAGCATCCCTGCGAAGCAAGATGTCGTCGGAACATGGTAGATGATTCCATCAATATCCGCGGTCTTAAGCGAATGGCAGCAGACTATGCAGGAGAGGTAGATCCCCCGGCCTGTGCACCTTCTACCGGAAAGAAGATTGCGGTTCTTGGAGGAGGACCGGGAGGCTTAAGCGCTGCATATTATCTGCAGCTTATGGGACATCAGGCTACCGTATATGAGATGCTTCCGAAGCTGGGCGGAATGCTTCGTTACGGGATCCCGAATTATCGTCTGCCGAAAGACAGACTGGATGATGATATCAATGCAATCTTAAAGACAGGCGTAGAGGTGAAGTATGGATTGAAGATTGGACAAGATATCTCTATTCAGGAATTAAGAAGGCAGTATGATGCAGTGCTGATTACGATCGGAGCCAGCACGGATAAAAAACTGGGGCTTCAAGGGGAAGATGCGGATGGAATCCTTTCCGCAGTCCAGTTCCTTCGGAATGTAGGAAAGCAGGAGATCATGGATCTGACCGGAAAGAAGGTCGCAGTTATCGGCGGAGGAAATGTATCTATGGATGCCGTGCGTACGGCTAAAAGGCTGGGGGCAGAAAAGGTCAGCATTGTATACAGAAGAAGGGTGGCAGATATGACAGCTCTTCCAGATGAGATCGAAGGAGCGGTGGCAGAGGGAATCGAACTGCAGACTCTGAAAGCACCGGCGTCTCTTGATGTGGATGAGAATCATCATATTCGCGGCATCTATGTGACACCTCAGATGGTTAGCGCTATCAAAGATGGACGGGCAAGCATTCGTCCAACGGGCGAAAAGGATATTTACATACCATGTGATGTGCTGATTGTTGCAATTGGACAGAATATCGAGACCAAGCATTTTGAGGAGGCTGGAATTCCGGTAGAACGTGGAAAAATCGTGGCTAAGAGTACGGGGGCCTTTGAAAACATGCCTGGAGTTTTTGCAGGAGGAGATTGTGCAAGCGGTCCGGCATCTGTAATCAAGGCGATTGCGGCGGCAAAGGTTGTGGCGGCTAATATTGATGAGTACCTGGGATATCACCATCAGATTTCCTGTGATGTGGAGATTCCGGAGCCGAATTTAAGTGACCGGACACCATGTGGAAGAGTGAATATGACAGAGCGAGAGGCCTGTGAAAGAGTCTGTGATTTTGACGGTGTGGAATACTGCATGACAGAAAAAGAGGCAAAACAGGAAGCGTCCCGGTGTCTTCGCTGTGATCATTTTGGATTCGGTATTTTAAAAGGAGGCAGAGAGACGATATGGTAAATCTCACAATAGATGGAAAACAGATTTCTGTGAAGGAAAATACTACCATTATGGAGGCCGCCAGACAAAATGGCATACCAATCCCAAACTTGTGTTATCTGAAAGGGATCAATGAGATTGCGGCCTGTCGAGTGTGTGTGGTGGAATTAGAAGGAAAAGAAAGACTGATCACTTCTTGTAATAATGTGGCTGAGGAAGGAATGGTGATTCATACCAACAGTCCGAAAGTGCGCAGAGACAGAAAGACAAACGTAGAGCTGATTCTGTCGCAGCATGATAATCAGTGTGTAATCTGTGCAAGAAGCGGAAACTGCAGTCTGCAGGAAATTGCAAATGATTTGAATATTATTGACATTCCATTTAGGGAGGAGCCTAAGAGGATTCCGTGGAATATGGACTTCCCGCTGATTCGAGACTACTCCAAGTGTATTCAATGCATGCGTTGTATCCAGATCTGTGAAAAGGTGCAAGGGCTTGGAGTATGGGATGTGGAAGGAACCGGTTCCAGGACAAACGTAAATGTTGCTGGCCATAAGACCATTGAGGAAGCTGACTGTTCGCTGTGTGGGCAGTGTATTACCCATTGCCCGGTAGGCGCACTTAGAGAGCGCGATGATACAGAAAAAGTATGGGAAGCAATCGAAGATCCAGATAAGATCGTGGTGGCTCAGGTGGCTCCGGCAGTACGGACTGCATGGGCAGAGCAGCTGGGACTTTTACCGGAGGATGCTCCAGTAGGCAAGATTTTGGATGCATTGAAAAAGATGGGTGCAGACTATGTGTTTGACACGACATTTTCTGCTGATCTTACCATTATGGAAGAGGCAAATGAATTTGTTCAGAGATTTACAGCAGGAGAATTTCAGGAACGTCCGATGTTTACATCCTGCTGCCCGGGGTGGATTCGTTTTATTAAATCACAGTATCCCCATCTGGTAAAACAGTTGTCTACGGCCAAATCACCACAGCAGATGTTTGGAGCAGTCATGAAAACTTATTTCGCACAAAAGCTGGGGGTAGATCCAGAAAAGATTTATACATTGTCCGTTATGCCTTGTGTGGCAAAGAAGGGTGAGCGGGAGATGGAGTTGTTCTATGAAGAATATGCAGGACATGACATCGATGCTGTTATCACCACCAGAGAACTTGTGAAGATGATCCGTTCTGCGCATATCAGTCCTGAAACATTAGAAGATATTGAGAGCGACCGCCCGATGCAGGAGGGCACAGGTGCCGGCGTTATCTTTGGGGCAACAGGAGGCGTAATGGAAGCAGCGCTTAGAACCGCATATTTTATTCTCAAGAAGGAGAATCCGCCTGCAGATGCATTTAAAATGGTTAGAAGTCCAGGATTTCAGGAAAATCATGGTGTGATGGAGGCAGAACTTTCTATTGATGACATCACAGTACGGATTGCCGTGGTAAGCGGCCTTGGAAATGCCAGAAGGCTTTTGGATATGATCGAGCGAGGAGAAGTTCACTATGATTTTGTAGAAGTTATGGCCTGTCCTGGAGGTTGTGTCGGTGGCGGAGGACAGCCGATTCACGATGGAGAAGAATGGGCATTTGAAAGAGGGAAGAAGCTTTATAGTCTGGACAAAGAAGCTCAGCTTCGGTTCTCCCATGAAAATCCAGATATTATTAAATTGTATGAGGAATATTTTGGTGAACCGGTATCCCATAAAGCCCATATGCTTTTGCATACGGATCATCTGGATGCAATGTCAAAATATGGTATCGGATATGAAAGCAGATAATGATTAAATGAAACAGGCGGCTGTGAGAAGATTCTCGCAACCGCCTGCCGTATTTCGATTACTTCCTTTGAATATGGATTCGAAAGCTTTCGTATTCTTCTGTTGCTTTTGGCAATGGGATCCCGGCGTTCATCAGGACATTACCGGGATATTCCTGATCGTCTATGAGATAGATCCCATCCGGATCAAGCCCCCGCAGTTTCGTCCAGCAACCAGGACCATTGGGGCGGATTTGAAGAGCCACCACACACAGAAGAGCTTCCGTTTGATCCTCTGATGCAAACTGCCAACAGTGATAGTCTTTTGTTTTCATTGGATCTGTCAGACGGTAGTAATTACCGTACTGGATTAGATCGTAATACTTTTTAAACTCGAAAATCTGGTTCTTTACGACTTCTTTTTCTGCCGGAGTCATATGGTTGACATCCAGTTCATAGCCAAAGGTTCCGGACATGGCCACAGTGGCACGGGTATCAATCGGCGTATAGCGGCCCGTCTGTTCGTTGGGACACTGGGATACGTGGGAGCCGATAGCAGATATCGGATAGCAGAAGGAAGAGCCATACTGGATGGTAAGCCGTTCAATGGCATCGGTGTTGTCGCTTCCCCAGATTTGCGGAGAATAATACAGCATGCCGGCATCAAAGCGTCCGCCACCGCCGCAGCACCCTTCAATCAACATATCGGGATAGCGCTTGCCAAGCTTGTCCAGCATATCGTATAAGCCGAGAATAAAACGATGAGCAACCTCTCCTTGTTTTTCGGCAGGAAGGACGGCGCTGTAAATATCCGTAATGCTTCGGTTAAAGTCCCATTTCAAGTATTCGATTTTCGCAGAATCCAGGACCTGACACATCTGCTGGAAGATGAAATCTCGCACATCGGATCTGGAGAAGTCCAGAACCAGCTGGTAACGGGAACGCGTGGGCGCTTTCCCAGGCACCTTTAAGGCCCAGTCCGGATGTGCCCGGTACAGGTCACTGTCTTCACTGACACATTCTGGCTCGAACCAGATTCCAAACTGCATTCCCAGAGCGTGAATTTGTTCAGACAATTCTCCAAGAGTACACCCCAGTTTCTGTTCATTGACCACCCAGTCTCCAAGTCCCGAGACATCTTTGTCACGCTTTCCAAACCATCCGTCATCCATGACAAAAAGCTCGATGCCCATGGAAGCGGCATCTTTTGCCATTTGGATCAGCTTTTCGCCATTAAAATCAAAATATACACCTTCCCAGCTATTCAAAAGAACCGGACGGTGCGCTTTCTTAAACTTCCCACGGCACAGATTATTGCGATATGCTTTGTGATAGGTATGGGACAGACACTCTAATCCTTTGCTGGAGTAGGTCATGGCTACCTCCGGGGAACAGAAAGTCTCATCCGGTTCCAAACAATACTGGAAATTTCCGGAATTGATTCCCAAAAGGACTCGTGTTTGGTTGTAGGTGTCGAATTCAGCGCTTCCGAGAAAGTCACCGCTGTACAAGAATGAAAAACCGTAACAATTTCCAAAGGTCTCCGTCGTGTTTTTATCTGAAAGAATCAGAAACGGGTTATATTGGTGACTGGACATTCCGCGGGTGCTTCCCACAGACTGAATTCCATGGTGAACTGCTGCACGCTGATAATTGCGTTCCTTGACATGCCGCCCATAGAAGGTATGAAAATCAAACTCTCCATGGAGATAATCTACACAGGTGCTCATCACATTTTCAAGATAAATCGGTTTATTGCTGTGATTTTCTATACGGACAGATCGGGTAATGATATCCAGATCCTCCATGACTCCATAGTATAGATGAACATAAAAAAATTTCCGGGTGTCCTCCAGAGTAATTACGAGTGTATCGGCTTTATTTTCCGGCATTTTATAGATAGCCGGCAGTCCGGGAATAGAATACTTCCCTTCCAGAAGTTGATGTTTTACATAACGAAGTTCACAAGAGGTAGTCCCGTCAGGATACCGTACTTTTAAGGCACTTTCGCGGTAGTCTCCGCTCCCGTAAGTGGGGTATTCCTGAGGAAGTGCATCTAGTGAGTAGGTACGTTCGTCTTCAACTTCATATGGGTTGCCAGAAAAACCACGGTCTGCATAGGTGATCAGATAGGAGTAGTCAAAATTTGTCCCTTTTTCGCCAAACCAGGTATGGAGTAATACTCCATACCTGTCTGCTTTCATCTGGTACATACTATGGTCTGTCTGCAATGTAAAAACGTTGTTTTCGCTGTCAAGTAAAATTGCCATAAGTTTGCCCTCGTTTCAAAGTTAATATCTGTTATTTGACCGCACCGTTTACAACGCCATTTAAAATCTGTTTCTGGCAGATCACGTAGAAAATCAAGATCGGGATCAATGCCAGCAGATATGAGGCAAACGCCAGGTTATAGTTAGTTCCGAATTGTGTCTGGAAGTTTAACTGTGCCAGAGGCAGGGTGTTCTGTCCGGTACCAGCCATGATAATTAAAGGCGTCATTACGTCATTCCATACGGCCAGTGCTGTGATGATGGCAACTGTTGCATGCATGGGCTTCATGATAGGGAAGATAATTTTCCAATAGGTGCTCCAGGTGCTTGCACCGTCTACTTCGGCAGCTTCTTCCAGTGCGATTGGAATGTTGACCAGGTATCCGGAGTACAGCAGCACATTCATCGGCATATAGAATACCACATAAAGGATAATTACGCCAGCCCAATTTGCAAGTCCAAGTTCAGCAGTCTGTTTTGCCAGAGGCATCATCAGAATTGCGAATGGAACAAACATACCGCTTACGACAAATAAGTATACAAATTTATAAAATTTACTATGTGCACGGTTCCGTCCGATGGCATAACCCATTAAAGAATGGATCAAGATAGAGAGAATAACGGTTACAACAGTGATCAGAACGCTATTCCCCAGGGAGTGCCAGAAATCAGTGACTTCCATGGCTTCTGTAAAGTTACTTAAGCTCCAGCTTGATGGGAGTGACAGAATACCGGAAATGCTATTGGTCATTTCAGACGGTTGTTTAAAAGCAATTACAATTGCCATATATAATGGGAAAACAATAGTACTCAAGCCAAGGATTAAAAGAATCACTACCGGCCAGTTTGTTCTTTGTCCGATTTTTGCTTTCATTATAACTGTTCCTCCTTCCTACTGGATATACTCATCTGGGCAGCAGAAATTGCTACGATTACAATGAAGAAGATAACTGCGTTGGCACTTTGATAACCGAAAGCCCCACCCTTCATACCATTATTATAGATCAGGAAGGAAATGGACTCGGTACTCTGTGCAGGACCACCCTGTGTCATAGCCATGATCTGATCGAATACCATCAGGAAGTTCTTCACACAAAGAACCATGTTAATGGTAAAGAACGGAATAATCAGTGGAAAGGTCAGGTGGCGAAAACGCTTCCAACCTGTTGCACCGTCCAGACCGCCGGCTTCATATACATCTTCCGGAACCGTCTGAAGACCGGAGATATAGATGATCGTGTTCATGGCGATATTCTGCCAGCAGCATACAATTACGATAGCGAACCATGCCAGATTTTCATTAGAAAGAAGACTCTGACTTAAAACAGGACTTCCGATAGCTTCGCCCAGCGCAGGAATGATGTAGGTGAACAGATACTGGAAAATGTAACCTACAACCAGTGCGCCAAGTACATTTGGCAGGAAGTATGCCGCACGGAAAAAGCTCTTTCCCTTAATTTTTCCGTTCAGTCCCAGTGCCAGAACCAGGCTGATCACGTTGGTCAAAATCGTTGCCACGATTGCAAGTTTAAAGGTAAACAGGTAAGAACCGCCAATACGGGAGTCAGTAAACAGATCCATGTAGTTTCTAAAGCCTACCCAATCGTAGGTTCCAAATCCTTTGAAGTTTGTAAAACTGTAAACAATACCACGGATTAAAGGTATCGTGTTGAAACATACAAACAATGCCAAGATCGGTATTGTTATCAATAAAAATGTACGTTTTCTTTCATTTTTCATTCTATCCCCACTCCTTTCCTATTTTGTACTGCCGTGTTCTTCTTCATATTCCTGTACCTCACGGATGGTATCGCGGTTATACCGTTGCCAGTCTGTGTCAAATCTCTTCAGGAAAGCATCGGTATCTTTGTCAAGGACATATGTCTGCAGGATCGCATCAACAGCCATTTCGGAAGGATAGTAATGGTCCTGATAGTCTGTCATGTTGCCGGAAGTGATGTAGTCATTCATACCGTCAAGCATCGGTGAAATAGTGAAATCTCCTTCTTTACAGGAGACCGCATTCTGGTCGTCCATGTAAGCCTGTATGTTTTCGTCTTCATATAAGAAGTCCAGTACTTCGTATGCTGCTTCCTTATTTTCACAGGCTGCTGTTACACAGAAGCCAAGGTCAATACCGGAGTTTAGTGTATTGCCATTCGGATCATCGTTTGCAGGCATTACAAAGGAATCAATATTTAAATCTGGATTTACAGACAGGATCTGCGGGATCGCATAGCTTCCGATTGGATACATAGCCGCTTCACCTCTTGCAAATGCAGTACATGCATCATTATATCCATACGCTGCCGGATCGTCCGGACCATAATCCATCAGCTGGATGTACTTTTCGGCTGCCTCCCGGTAGGCATCAGAGAAGGTTGTCTCTCCTTTGTTTACCTGCTGACAGATATCAGCAGGAGCCAAGTCTACTGCAATTGCGTTCCATGGAGCCAGGCAGGTCCATGTATCACGGAAACCGAAGTAGAAGGGAAGAATACCTTCTGCCTGGATATCCTTGCAAAGTGAAATCAGTTCATCCCATGTAGTGGGGATTTCCCAGCCGTGTTCTTCAAATAGATCCTTGTTATAAAGGATTCCGGCTGCATTTGCCATATATGGAGCGATAAAAGTTCCGTCTGTCGGAACAATCTCCAGTCCCTCTGCGATATCAAGATAGGACTGTTTGATATCCGCCATACCGTCCCAGTCGGATAAGTCGGCAAGGATCTCGGCATCAACATAATAAGAGTAGTTAATATCACCGCCGATGCCGATGATATCAGGGTAGTCTTCGCGGATAAAGCGAGTTCTCATGATAGTGGACGCATCATTGGGGGAATCAATGGTCAGATGAATATCATCATGTGTCTCGTTGAATTCGTCTTCCAGTGCGTCAAAATAGTCGGTTGCTTCCATTTTGTACTGTATAATCTCGATCTCGGTTACTCCGTCAGCGCTAGAATCGCTGCCGCAGCCTGCTACAGCTGCCATGCTGAGAAGCAATGTCAGTACGAGAAGTACAGCAGTCACTTTCTTTTTCATTCCACACCTCTCCTTTTGTCATGCAATGTACAAAGTGCATGAATATTTTGCTATAAGCTGATTCAAATGATAGCATTTTAACGAAAAAATGTATATATACCAATGGGTCTCAATCTTACCCAAATGCGTGATTTAAAGCAAATAGTTGAAGTATAGACGCATTATGGTATATAATGATAAATGAAGAGAGAATTTTGTGAAAATTTAATAAAATAAAAAGCAAAAATTAGTAAAATGATACAATGCATCTTGGAGGGGCAGAAAATGGGAGAGACAAAGTTTTCGATTTTTAGAGACGAGCATTTTATCGACTTGACAATTATGCAGTATGGATATGAAAAATGTAGCCCTCTGCATTCCTTTGGGCCATATGTAAGGAATAATTATTTATTTCATTATATCCTATCAGGGAAAGGAAATTTGCGTGCCAACGATGAAAAAAATCATATGCAGGAGTTTGCACTGAAGAAGGATTCTGGATTTATCATTGAACCTGGATATGTGAATAGTTACATGGCTGATGAAAAGGAGCCATGGACTTATATGTGGATCGAATTCAATGGACTAAGAGCAAAAGAGTGTATCGAAGCGGCAGGAATTTCTTATCTGAATCCTGTGTATAGCCCCGATTCACAAGAGCATGCTTTTGAAATCGGGGAGGAAATGCAGGAGCTTGTTTTTCGTGAGAATAGTTCTTCGATGGAAATGATCGGAAGGTTTTATCTTTTGATGGATAAGTTGATCCGGTATTCGAATACCAGGAAAAAGAGGCAGGAAGGACGGATGAGCGATTTTTATGCAAAAGAGGCAATCAGCTTTATTTCAGAGCATTATGCACAGGATATAACGGTGGAGGATATAGCAAAAAGTTGTCGACTTGACCGTAGCTATTTTGGAAAAATATTTAAAAATGTGATCGGACAGTCCCCCCAGGAATTTTTGGTTCATTACCGCATGGCAAAAGCGGCAGAACTTTTGACTACATCAGATGATCCTGTCAGTGATGTGGGAGCTGCGGTGGGTTATCCCAATGCTCTTCATTTTTCTCGTGCGTTTAAGAGGATATACAAGATGGCACCCCGGGAGTATCGGCAGATTCATAGGATTATACGGTAGATGTCACGGATTATCCTTATATGAATATATTGATATCATTAAGAGTTATAAGGAGGATTCAGATGAAGAAACATTTACTGGGAATCTGCCTTACGCTGGTGATGATATTTTCAATGTTTACAGCATGTTCTGGCGAGAAGGATGGCACAGAAACTTCTGGTTCTGTAAAAGATTCGGAACCAGAGGAAGTTACGAAGGTCACATTAAATGAGGTGGCACATTCGATTTTTTATGCGCCGATGTATGTGGCAATTGAAGAAAAATATTTTGAAGATGAAGGGATTGATCTTGATCTGGTGTGTGGGTTTGGAGTTCGCAGGTTAGGCCAAGACATTCTATAAAAAGTCCACATTTTTTACGGTAGCATCTTTTTTTAGATGGATTTCCCGGACAGTTGATCTCCAGAAGGCCTGGCGGTTTTCTGGAGATAATTTTTGATAGATACTCTTGAAATCTTCTTGCAGGAGTTCTTCCAAATAGGTGAAATCTTTTGGAATCTCTGGTTCTGGACTGGTATGCAGCAGTTCTTTCAGTTCGTTTTCGATGCGGTCGTACTCTTCGCTGTAGTAGTCCCATTCGATCCGTCCCTTTTGAAACAGGATATTCAGCCGTTCCAACTCTTCTTGCAATTTCTCCGGGGTACGTGTCTTGCGTACCTTTTCTTTTTTTTCTTCAATCTTTTCGCACCGGATCCGGTATCCCTGGTATTCTTCTTCCAGATGATCCAACAGATATGTTTCAATCAGATTCTGGCTGACCCTGTGTGTATTGGGGCAAATCCGGTCAATCATGGCTCGGTTGCATCGGTAGTAACAGTATGTACGCTTTTCTCGTGTCTTACGGTTAATAATAGAAGAGCAGCCTGTTCCGGCCAACTTCTGGCCACATATAGGACAGCGGATAAGACCAGAAAACAGATAAACCCGGCCGGAAGGCGTATGTTTGATATTCTTCCTGCTGATCTTCTGGATCCTTGCCCAGCGTTCCTCTGAAACGTAAGCAGGGCAGTAGGGGATCCCTCGGTAGGTTCCTTTGTAGAACTCACTGGAAAGCATGGTTCGAAGTATGCCATAGGAAAAATCTGGATCATAATGTTGCTGCATATATTTAAGCGTCCCCTGTTTGCTCTGATGTTGTTCAAAATAATCATAGAAAGCATTGACCATTTCTTCTTCTTCCAGATCCTTGACCATACATTTCTTCCCGTCTACGATTCCTACCTTATAACCGCGGGGCATATTGCTGTCCCCAAATATGACCTTTCCTTGGCGGATAGATGCCTCGTTGACAAATTTGATACGCTCTGAGGTGGTATCTACCTCATTCTGGCCAATTGATAGAACTACATTCAACTGTAGCCGACCATCCCTGGTTTCCATGTTAATTCCTGGCTCTGAGGCAGAGATCCAACGGACTTGGCAGGCGTCCAGGATATCCTGGACTTTGTAGAAATCAGACATATTACGGAACCACCTATCCAGCCTCCAGAACAGAATTACATCGATTTTTCCGGCCTTTACGTCCTCCAGAAGGGCATGGATCGCTTTTCGCTTTTTCAGCTCTTTCCTGGCGGTTTTGCCTTCATCTGCATAGACTCCGGCTACGATCATGCCGTGCTCAGATGCATAGCGTGCTAGGTATTCCTGCTGGGCTTGCAGGGATTTCCCGTGCATCATCTGTTCCGCCGTGGATACGCGGATATAGATGGCACAGCGTAGGATTTTGCTTGGCATAAGATCATCTCCCTTTTGCATTATATTGAAAAATAGGTACAAAAATAACAGCCAGCGAACTTTCGTTCTCTTGCTTTGGCTGCCCGAAGATGATACAATATTTTCGGAATGTACTACTGTAATCTTCGGAACAGTGGTCTATCGCCGTCCTGGTGTGGCAGCACCGGGACGGTTGACTTTTAAGGCATATTTGCTATAATATACTTATCAAGACAGCCGATACGATAGAGCAAACCTATCCGTTTCCGGCAAAGTTATCAGTAACTAGAAATAGCACCTCAAAAGCTTGGCCAGAGCTGGGGTGCTATTTTCTATGGGTATAATTCAGAATTGCTACAATTAAGAGACCAACGGTCAGTATAATCATGAACTCTTCATATGTACTCATATCAACCACTCCTTCCGCAAGACTCGGAAACGGTGGTATGCACCCTATCGGCTGCCTGGGAAAATATATTATTGTGTGCCCCGGCGACTCCGGAGAGCGACGGAGCACGTAATTCAATTATGACCAGCTTTGTGCAGTTATTATAAATTCTGTATGTTCTGGAACATTATATTCTGTAAGTTCAAATGCTTGTTTAGTACCAGCTGTCAAATTGCTGATGTATGTAGTGTCTCCATATACAATAGTTCCATTGTTTTTTAATGTGACTGTAACAGCAACACTTGTCAAATCTTTATCACCGGTATTCTCTATTTCACCGGTAAAAGAAGTATCTCCGTAAGTGCCGGGGATTTCAGATGTGTTTGAAACAGCTAAATTAGACGTATGGACTACACTCTCTGAGTCGCCTGGAATAAAATCACCGCTGGATGCAGTAATTTCTACCGTAGCAGGAACAATGCCATTACAATCCACTAAGCTACCAAAGGTTACGGAATCATCAGGAGCTATATAAAGTAAAGTTTGATCAGATGAAGCAACAATAGAGCCGTCAGACCCCTTCGCAGTAATTTTAATTACTGGAAATTGCGCTGCAACATCAGTGTTAGGATTATTCAATGTAGCGGAATAATAGACATAGACGTTTCCGTATCCGTTATCTACCACAGAATACCCACTTTCAGTAATCGTGATTTCAGAAGGCTCTTTACTTTCTGATGAATCACTAGATACAGCGTTCCCCGATGAATTATCGGAAGTCTCTCCGGATCCTCCGCAAGCAGTAACAGACAAAGCTAATGTTCCTGCGATCAATAGAGTTACTAGTTTCTTTTTCATATCCTTTTCCTCTCTTTCGTACCCTTACATTGAGAAACCTATATAATCGCCTGGGCGGTTATAACTTAATGAGACTTTTTCATTTTTTGGCTAATACGGTATTGTTCGGCATCTGGAACATCGATAAACTCAACAGTTTTGTCAAAATTCTTTTTAACAACATCTTTTATTTCGTCTAATGTAACATTAAAGAATTCTCTTCTGGTATTAACCATGTTTAATTTTCTATCTTCAAATGCCTTATGTAAAGCAGCTTCGAGTGCAGGAGCATCGTCTGAGAATATCATTGCATGGACATCGAAATTGAAAGGTACTGAGGCATCCCCTAGCTCATCAATACGATCCTGAGGGTCAAGTCGTCTGGTCATACCTATTTTATAAACATTTTCACCAAAGGCTCCTATGTTAGATATTACATATACATATCCTGCTCGTTGATTGGCTTCTCTATAATCAATGTCTTTGATAGCTTTGTCGATTTCTTGAAGTTGTTTCTCTAATTCGTTCTTTTTCTTTAGTAGATCGGCATCAGAGGGAGAGGACTCTAATTGTTTTAAAATTTTTTCATAAGCAGTATGATAATGGGTTTGTTCTTTCTCAATTTTCTTTCGTTGGGCTTCAATTTCTTTTTGAAGCTTTGCAGCCTCTCTCATCTCAGCCCTTGCAGCTTTTAGAGCTTCCTTTTCTTCATGTTTCTTTTGTTGATATTCAAAGGCTAGTCTTAATTCTTTCACTTTCAAATCAAGGTAGGCCGGATTTATAGAAATGTTCATAACTGATCCTAGCTTTGAGATGGCTTCAGCTGATTTATATATTCTATTTAAAGATAGGTCAAAATTTGTATATTTAACCTTATTAACCAACTCATCACATTCAGTATTAAAAGCACGCAATAAGAGCTTTTGTGTATCTGAAACCATTTTTCTTCCTTGAGAAGAACTGCCATTGACCTGCCAATTTGTATTACCAAGAACAGCAATTTTATCCTTAATAAAAGCTTTTTCTCTCGCTCGAATTTTTGCCAGCTCTTCTTTGTAGTCCAGAGCATTTGCAAAGTCAAACTGCGGTTTGTACAGGCCAAATTCTTGGACAAGGATGTCATCATCTAAAGATACTAATTGCGATTTCCTTTTTTTGATTTCAGCATCTAAATTATTTATATTGGCAACTCTTTTTTCAATATCTTCTTCAATGTGAGATATGTTTTCTTCAAGGTTTTCCTTCTTTCGTTTCAGATCGAATAGTAACGTCTGTAAAGCTTGAGCGTCTTTCATTTCTGGAGTGAGTAAATTATGCATATTGCAGTTATCATTATAAAGACGCTGATTATCGGCCTTAAGTTGCTCGATTTCCGTTTTAAATTGGTTTACTTTAAAAAGATCGCTTATACCCATTTTTCTCCTCTTTTCTACCTTACATTGAGAATATATAAACGATTTTGGCGTTCATACCATTTTGCCTATTGCCAAATGTGGAATAAACATGATGTAGTAATCGTCAACAGCGACTCCGACACCGTATTTATCCCTGTATGCATCCAGACAATCACATAGATACTCATCTGTCACACCCAGATATTCCGCTACTTCAAAACGATCCTGACACCCTGCTTCAAAAGCTTTGATCAGACCAGAGAGTCCGATCGGCTTGTTGTATCCCCATAACCTTGCTTGACGTTCCTGTTTTCGGTTAACTGTGTTTGACATGTCCAAAATATCGCCGATGCTGGTATGATGATGTCCCATCTCTTCAGCCAAGACACAGGCTTTTTCCTTTGATGAGTCAATATCTAGGTTTATACCTATCGTTTTATCGCAATATAGTCCCTTTATGCGTGGACTGTCAAATCTACAATTAACAACTTCTATACCGTCCCTGCAGGCTTCGCCTTCCAGACACTCGTAGTTGTTCATAGTGCCACCTACCACTCAAGTATATCAAGAAGTGTGTCCAATAATCAGGACTCTCTTCTGCGGTTTTTTACAAAGTCTGCAAATTGGCGAATTTCATTTAGTTCTTCTTCTGTATATTCATTGCCATCAAAGTGGGCAGCGAGAGTTGTTGGTTCTGTATCAATTCCGAGTAATTCATCAGCTGAAACGTCTAGTACGTCAGCAATTTTTTTAATTGTTTGTACGTTGGGTTCCCTTTTCCCACTTTCATAAAGAGAATAGGTAGATTTTGCTACTCCTATTTTTTCAGAGACATCCTTTTGGGATAGCCCTTTTTGTTCTCTTGCCCATTTTAAATTTTCATTAAAGTATTCTCCCATAATAATGTCCTCCTTATATCTACGATTATAAAAGTGGTATGTAAGCGTGTCAATAAAAAGTTTGCGTAATGCAAACATAAAAGAAAGGAGGAAGAAGTTTGTTTAGAAATTTAGAGGCAGAGCAAGCAAGATTTGGATTATCTAATTCAGATGTTGCAAAAAAACTTGGTATCCCAAGAAATTCATATGAAAGCAAGAAAAAAACTGGGAAGTTTACCACGTTTAAGATCAAAATGCTCGGCAAGATGTTTAAGTGTAAGTTTGATTATTTGTTCCAGACGGATGAGAAGGAGGTGAGGTAGAGAGCGTGGATTATAAAATCACATATTGCGATTTGCGAATTATGTTGGTTGAGCGTGATATGTATGCGTATTCAGAGGTAAACAAGCGTGAAGAAGACAGATAAAGAGGAAGGAGAGTGATGGGGATGGATAATAAATGGAGGCCGCCAGCATTACAGATAGTGTCCATGATAATTGCCATTATAGCCCTTATTGTTAGCATACTGCGGATACTATTATAGCCACTATGCTGATGAGAATAGTAATAATAGATGTGATTTTCGCAAAACAAGCATCACGACGAGCAAACGCTGATTCTTTTTCAGCATTCTTAGCGTTTTCGATAGCTATATTTGCTTGCTTTTTTGCAGAATCGGCCAGTTCTCTTAATGAATCCATTTGCTCTTTAAGATAGCGATGTTGCTCATTGGAGAGCTGTTCATTGACGAGATACATTTTTCCTTTTTCAGAAATGGAGACTACCGTTATTTCATCATAAACCTGAAAGACGCCATTAAATGAGCGTTTTTTCGTTTCGGTCTGATATGTGATGTATTCCTGTTTTGTAAGAAAAACGCAAATTTCTTTTTCTTCTTTTGTAAGAGTATCATAGGGGGCTGGATTTGCAGCGATCCGTTTTAGAAATGCGGATTGGCGATTGTCTAATGTGTCCATAAAATATTCCTCCAATATTTGATAGGAAGATTATACCAGATACCGGCAACCCGGACAATCCGTAAGGAATACATATTAGAGAGGTGGTGCATATGAACCCGGATATGAACAAGATCATACAAGTGCTGATTTCATTGTTAGGACAGCAGGAAAAAGCCCAAATTACATACAAGTTAGAGAAAACCGCCTAGGGCGGTAGAAGGGAGGGACAAGCTGTGGAAAAGAAATATACGGCAGAGCTAATAAGGCACAAGCGTAAACAGAGAGACTTTTTGATCAACCTGTTGATTTGGGGACTGATCGGTGTCGCATTAGGTGTGGGATCCATGCTGACAGTGTTGCTGTACTGCTTGATGGCAGGACCATTGATTTAAAGGAGGTGAGATAGTGAAAGAGGTAGCAAAGATTATCCCGGAAGATGAGTTTCAGGAGTTCTTGAAACAGTTATCTGAAGAAGTAGATATGATGCGTAAGGATGGCAGGGGGGATGTGTCGATTACCTGCCAGTTGGCCAAGAAATTGACGGTTTCTGCAGGTACAGATAGTGAGTTAACATTTACGGCCGGACAGATCAAACGCATCTTAGATTTGGCCAAATAAGTAGAGCGCCCACATGAGCCGGCAAGCTCGGGCACTCTGAATAATATTCAACTTTATTGTAAAACAAGGAATGGAAAATGTAAAGATGGCGCAGACACAATTTGAAATCATAAAACATTTACATAGTTTTCCCATGGTGGAAGGGGCGAAGTATCAGAAGGAGGCCAACCTGATTTCCTGGTACGGAAAGGAGCCCAAATATGATATTCGGGGATGGAGTGAAGAACATGGCTATAAAAAGCCGGGACGAGGAATTTCATTATCAGAAGAGGAACTCCGGGAGCTGATCAGTATAGGGGAAGATCTTTTATATTGAGAGGTGATAGAAGGATGTACATAGGAATCGGCCCAGAAGAGGGTAGAAGGGTATATGAAAAGGATGCGTTCGGATACGCCTGTGAACAGACTCTGATCGGATCGCTGGAAGAGCAGCAGACATTCATGGAGCTGGTGAAGGATTGCAAAGATATCAAAGAGCTCGCTAGGGAAGTGGTGAACTGGTTTTACTCAGGGAACTGGTACCATGAGACGTCAGACCTGCAGAAGACCTGTTATATCATCCGCTTTTCGGAAAAGCGGTTGCGTGCCTTTTACGGGACATATCTGCAGGCGGTGGAAAGCGCAAAGGAAGAAGCCAGCAAACTGGGGCTCGGATTTGTAGTGAATTAAGGAGGAGGTCATGGAAGCAGCATATGAGGCAGATGTTTGGAGGTGCGGCAGAGGATGGACAGCGCGACGTACTGGAAGAGCCGGGAGACGAAACAGAGGAAGTATAATATCTGGGATGAAGCTGAATACCAGAAACATATCCGGGAGATCTACCAGAACATGATAGATGAGATTGAAAAGGAGATCAATAGTTTTTATGTAAAGTATGCAAAGAAAGAGGGAATTACTCTTGCGGAAGCGAAGAAACGTGCCGCCAAAGCTGATATTGAAGCTCTGGGGCGGAAGGCCGCCAAGTATGTGAAGGAGAAGAATTTTTCCAATCAGGCCAATGAGGAGATGCGGTTGTACAACATGACCATGAAGGTGAATCAGCTGGAGTTTCTGAAAGCGCAGATTGGTTTGGAAATGGTAGCCGGATTCGATGAGCTTCAGAAATATTACGATGAGATTTTGACAGACCGGACGATATCCGAGTTTGAGCGGCAGGCTGGTATTCTGGGGAAGACGATCCAGAACAACGCGAAGGATGACAATGCTATCGTGAATGCGTCCTTCCATAATGCTACATATTCAGACCGGATCTGGATGTATCAGGATATGCTCAAGAATGAATTGTCAAGTCTGCTACAGACCGGTCTGATCCAGGGGCAGAATCCGCGACGTCTGGCAATGCATCTCCGGAAACGCTTCGGAGTCATCCAGAGCGATGCGGAGCGACTGATGATCACGGAACTGGCGAGAGTGCAGACAGAAGCTCAGAAACAGTCCTTTGAGCGGAATGGCTTTGAGGAATATACCTTCCTTGCGTTGGACGATGCTTGTCCAATCTGCAAGGCATTGGATGAGAAGCACTTCAAGGTGGCAAAAATGATGCCAGGAACAAATGCTCCGCCGATACATCCGCGCTGCCGGTGCTCTGTGGCTGCCTATGAAGATTATGAGGCATGGCTGAACTTTCT
>JAHYZZ010000007.1:0-24302 GCA_019424135.1 Lachnospiraceae bacterium | reverse complement strand
ACTTTCTTGACAAGGGCGGTACTACGGAAGAGTGGAACAAGCTGAAAAAGACTGGAAAATCCGTTGCAAAGGATTTGGGCTCTGGTATAATGAAATTACCAAGATACAAAGATGCTGTTATTCCAAAAGCGAAATTTACACAGTATGCACTGAACCAGAATAAAGACCCGGATAAGGCTAGGGCTTTTGAAAAAGCTCTTGGTTATACAGAGGATAATGCTGACGAATTGATCAGTCAAATATATGATAAAATATCAGAATATGACGCAAAGGAAAAGCCAGATAATGGATGGGGAAAGCGCTATGAGGTTATAATGGACATAACAGGCCCTAACGGAAAGACGGCAAAGGTATTAACAGCATGGATTGATGACAAGAATACGGGGGAAATGAGACTGACATCTGCTTATGTAGATAAGGAGTGATACTGTGGAACTGGAAATGTTTGATAAGGTTCTTCTAAAAACCGGAGAAACGGCATTCATTGTTGAAATTTTCGATGATGGAGCGGCGTATGAGATGGACATTAATAAAAAAGACGGAAGGATTGTAACAGATACGGTATGGCCGAATCAAATTGAGAAAAAATTATAGATACCACCAGTCAGAAATGGCCGGTGGTATTTTTATACCAATTTTTAGGAGGTGCTTATGAAGCTGAATATATTAGGATCAGAAGGGGATGTTGAATACCGCAATGCTGAGGCAGATCCGATTCTTGATGGAAGAGGTGGTTACACAGACCCATCAGTAAATCTGATTGTGATAGCAAATAGACAAAAAGACGAAGATGTTCTTGATTTTAAAGAAATTCAAAAACGTTACCTTCGACATAAAATCATTCATGCTTTTCTCTTCGAGAGCGGACTTGGAGCAGATTTCAATCATCCAAACTATGGTCATGAGGAAACTATGATCGACTGGATAGCTATCCAGTTTCCGAAAATTCTGGCAGTATTTAAAGAAGCTGGCTGCTTATGACAAAGAAATACACGGTAACAGAGGATGCGGACATGCTGGCTCCTAAGTGGCTGGTTGCCCGCATTAATTATACCAGCGTAAAGTTTGTGCACTATCTGTCTGATGGTGCTGAGAAGCTGAAAGGGGTGAAGGTGGGTGATCAGATTGCGAAAATCGGCGACACGATATCATTTGATGGCAAGCGGTTATCAGTAGAGAGGCGGTGATCCAACATCTCCCTCCGGCGGGGAATGACCGGAACAGTAAAGGCGTGGTGTGATTGATTGTAGTGAGCGTCCGGAAGGACAGAATTACAGTCTCTGGCCATGCGGGTTTTGCGGAGGCTGGGAAAGATATTGTCTGTGCCGGCGCTGATGCAGACGCTGATTAAGTCTGTCGGGGATCTGACCGAAGATAAAATGGAATATGAAATACTAAGACATCAGATATCACAGAGTTGTATACTGCAATTCGTCCGACCGGGACAAATGATTTGACGATTTCCTCATTAGAAAAAGAGGAATATGACGAGGAGGGAAATTTAGTATATTATACGGCAAAAGGAAGCAGAGACCTACGAGTGCCTCAAGCAAGAGACCGATTTCCGTCTAATCTGATGAGCGATCTGAATAGTCGATATATATTAAAAGTCTGGAGTTATGAAACGGATAATGTCAATCCGTTATATGGACAGGCGTTAGCTGAATTAAAGAAAAATTGCGTTCCCAAAATGTCTTATGAAGTGGATGGTTACATTGAAGGGAATATTGGTGACACTTTTACGATTGAAGACGCAGAGTTTAATCCGGTTTTATATGTTGAGGCTAGAATAGTCGAACAGGAAATTTGTTTTACGGATGAAACAAAATGTAAAACAACTTTTGATAATTTCAGTGAGGTAAAAAGTCAAATTGACGATTCCTTGATTGAACAGATGCATAAGCTTATTCAAGAAAACAAAGTGTATTCCTGTTTCGTAATTACAGACAATGGTGTTGTATTCAAAAACGGAGAAGGAAGCACGATGCTAACTGCATCTGTGATAGACGGTGGTATGGATTTGACCGATTCTATGGTTATCGATTGGTCGAAAGACGGAGTATCCATCGGGACTTCCAAGAGCGTGACAGTCAAGGCTGTAGATATCAGCAATGTGGCGTATGAATAAGGATCAAAAAATGAGGTTCGAAAACGTGATCGGAGATAAAGTGGCACAGGCGCTTGATGCTGTTAGAGATTTGGAGTTAAAAATTAAGGTTCAAGAAATATATCAGGTGGAGGATTGCTTTGAAAAAAAGAATATAGATATGTTTAATCCTGGAGCAGTATATCCGGCAATTATGAATTCTGCTAAAGATTTTATAGGTTTCACAAATCAAGTGAATAGGGCAAGAGATCTATACGAAAAGTATTTAGATTATCAGACGGCTGCATATTTGTATTATATGGAAAAGTATAGTATGAATTTGGCAAAATATATAGCAGACAATCAGCCGTTAGGTCTTCAAGTTGCCGGCGCAATCTTTTATGGTGATTTACAAAAATGGCAGAAGAAATACGATAAATTGATCATAAAAAAATAAATCGACAAAAATGTCGTTTGTATTCAAAAGATGGATGGAGATGGGAACAGGCTAAAAAAGATGTCATGAATAATTTATGGAAAAAGTCTGTACTTTACGGCCTTATGGAGAATATAAATAACCCGGCTATTAATGTTGCATATGCTATTTTGCATCACGGTGATGTTGAAAAGACAATGAAGGAGTTAAAGGAATATAACGAAAGACATAGAATTAGGATTGTTTTTCAAAAATTGTTTGATAAAATATGAAAAAACAATTCCCGGAGCTGTCGAAAGCCCCGGGGATGTTTGAAAAATATTGTATCATCTTTTGTGAAAAAATGGCGAACCGAACAAACATTCGTTGTGCAAAGTGCTAGAAACAAAATAGATTCCCGATGGCGTAAATACGCTGTTTTTTGATGCTGTCTTAGCCTAAAATGTTAACCCCGTTTGGAGCCGATAAGACGATGACTGCAGTTATTTCTGGTGAGGCGGATATTGGATTTATGGGTTCAGAAGCATCGATCTATACCTATAATGAAGGGGCCACGGATTATGTGGTTAATTTTGCACAACTGACTCAAAGGGCGGGCAATTTTCTTGTGGCAAGGGAGGAGATGCCTGACTTTACTTGGAAAGACTTAAAGGGAAGCAATGTGTTAGGAGGCAGAAAGGGCGGTATGCCTCAAATGGTGTTTGAATATATTTTGCGTAAAAATGGGATTGATCCGGCTACAGATCTGAAAATTGATCAGAACATTGATTTTGGTTCTACCGCAGCCGCTTTTTCAGAAGGTCAGGGGGATTTTACAGTTGAGTTTGAACCTGGTGCAACTAGCCTTGAAAAAGAAGGGAAAGGTCATGTAGTGGCATCTCTTGGCACGGACAGCGGATATGTGCCGTATACAGCATTTTCCGCGAAGCAAAGTTATATAGAAGAAAATCCAGAGGTGATCCAAGGATTTACTAATGCGTTGCAAAAAGGAATGGATTACGTACAGACTCACACTCCGGAGGAGATTGCAAAAGTAATTGAACCACAGTTTACCGAGACGGATCTGGACACCATTACCACCATTGTGACAAGGTATTATGATCAAGATACGTGGAAAGACAATCTGATTTTTGAAGAGGAGAGCTTTGATCTTCTTCAGGATATTCTTGAAGAAGCAGGAGAACTGAGTGAACGTGCGTCGTATAAAGATCTTGTTACAACAGAATTTGCAGAAACAGCGGCAAAAAATCAATAGAATATAACGGTTGACATCCCCTTTCAAAAAAGGTATAGTTACTTTAGCGATTAAACGCGTTAAAGCGACAAGCCAGAAAGGGGATTTTTTTATGCCTATTATAGATATTTTGGAGAAAAACTGCCGGTTATACGGAGATGACGTGGCACTGGTGGAGATCAATCCAGAAATGCCAGAGACCAGAAGAGTTACATGGAAAGAATATGAACTGATTGAACCGGTGAGAGCATCGTACTACCGGAGAGAAATTACCTGGAATGTCTTTAATGAGAAGGCTAATCGTTTTGCAAACTTACTTTTGGAGCGTGGAGTGCAAAAAGGGGACAAGGTAGCGATCTTATTGATGAACTGTCTGGAATGGCTGCCGATTTATTTTGGTATATTGAAGATAGGAGCATTGGCAGTGCCTTTAAATTTTCGGTATTCTGCGGATGAGATTAAATATTGTGTAGAGCTTGCCGAGGTAGATGTGTTAGTGTTCGGGCCGGAGTTTATTGGACGTATTGAGGAGATTGCAGATGATATTAGCAGGCACCGCCTTTTGTTCTTTGTAGGAGATGGATGTCCTGGATTTGCAGAAGATTATACTATGCATTCGGCAAATTGTTCCAGCCAATCGCCGAAAATAGATGTAACGGATGAAGATTATGCGGCGATATATTTTTCGTCAGGAACTACGGGATTTCCTAAAGCAATTTTACATACACATCAGGCGCTGATGCATGCGGCAAAAGCAGAACAGAATCATCATGGACAGACAAAGGAAGATGTTTTTTTATGTATTCCTCCACTTTATCATACCGGCGCGAAAATGCACTGGCTTGGAAGCCTTTTGACAGGAGGAAAAGCTGTACTTTTGAAGGGGACGAATCCGGAATTTATCCTAAGGGCTGTATCAGAGGAGAAATGTACAATTGTCTGGCTTCTGGTGCCATGGGCCCAGGATCTTCTTCTGGCATTGGATAGTGGAAAAATAAATCTTGATATGTATCAGTTGGATCAGTGGCGGTTGATGCATATCGGCGCGCAGCCAGTGCCGCCCAGTCTGATTAGACATTGGCTGGACTATTTTCCAAATCATCAGTATGATACCAATTATGGGCTCAGTGAGTCTCTGGGACCGGGCTGTGTTCATCTGGGAATAGGAAATATTGACAAAGTGGGAGCCATCGGAAAAGCAGGCTACGGGTGGAAAACACGAATTATTGATGAAAATGGCAATGATGTTAAGCAAGGTGAGACAGGAGAATTGGCGGTTAGCGGGCCCGGGGTTATGGTCTGTTATTATAATGACCCTAAAGCCACAGAAGAGGTTTTGCATGGGGAATGGTTATATACCGGAGACATGGCAGAGGAAGACGAGGATGGTTTTATTTTCCTGGTAGACAGAAAGAAGGATGTTATTATCAGCGGAGGAGAAAATATCTATCCGGTGCAGATTGAAGATTTCCTACGGACATATGAAGCAGTGCATGATGTGGCAGTGATCGGATTGCCGGATCACAGGCTTGGAGAGATTTCAGCTGCGATTATCGAGTTAAAACCAGGATTTACTTGTGATGAAGAAGAAATTAACAATTTCTGTAAAAAACTTCCTAGATATAAAAGACCGAGACGGATCTTTTTTGCTGATGTACCAAGGAATGCAACTGGGAAGATTGAGAAACCAAAATTGAGAGAAAGATATGGAGCCCTTCATTTGGTTGAGGTGCAGAATCGTAGTTAAAAAAATAACAGGGGACGTAGACTTTTTACAAAAGTCTACGTCCCCTGTTATTTTTTTAACATACCACAACAATTTTTCTAGGTGTAGTCTGAGCAGGAATACTTCGGGTAGAATCATTGTAATACACGATAAGAGTATGACCTCCTGGAGAACATTGGAAAGTCTGGCCGTTGGCGGTCACTATGCTGGTGGACGTATCAAGGTTCAGTTGCAGTGTGGCATCGGCGGACATAAGATTTTCATCAAAATACCCCGCATAGACCTTTTCACTGGGATTTCTACGTCCGATAAGAACGGCCTGGTACTGAGGCGGGTAGATTAATGGTACAGCTTGGTCTGCATCATACAGAGCGGTAACGTTCATACCTGGACGCAGACGGACATTGTTAAGGACATAGGTTTCCGGACCAACGATAAAATTGTTGATTCCGTTGGAGGTGCGGATGCTGACTTGTTGTTCGCAGCAATCATTGCCAAAGGGGGCAATGTTTAAAATGATTCCGTTTACCGGAACCAGGTTCATGGATGGCATAATTAAAACCCCGTTTTTGATTAGTATATGACAGTTAGTTTGGAGTGTGATTCTTTCCCGGTTTTTTCGTGGTTGAATGTGAGGAAGAATTAAGTGATACATCCGGCTGAATCATGGATGCATCGCCATCTGGTGGGAGAAATTGATACACGTCTTTATAGGATTCTATTTCATCAGTGGATATAGGGGCGGAGGGAATCAAACCGGTCAGATCCTGACTGGATGCTGCATTGGAAAGGTAATCGTAGGAATCTATGATTTTCTGGTTCTCTTTGTCTTTTTTCATGAAAAATCCTCCTGTTTTATGAAAATATAACTTTAGAATATGTAGAAAAAGAAAAATGTATGCAGTATAATATTTCTGAAATGCGACAGAAGGAAGGACAGGCAAATGAAAATTGGAATTGATACACATTCACATACGTTGGTCAGCGGCCATGCCTATAATACAATGAGGGAGATGGCAGCTATGGCAGCTGAAAAAGGACTGGAAGGCCTTGCAATTACGGAACATGCTCCAGAAATGCCAGGCTCTTGTCAGCTGTATTATTTTCAGAATCTCCGGGTGGTGCCACGTACCATGCATGGGATCCATCTATTACTGGGAACGGAATTGAATATAATGGACAAGGAGGGGACGGTAGATCTTCCACAGGGAGTTATCAAAGAACTGGATCTTGCCATTGCCAGCATGCATACACCTTGTTTTAAGGATGAGCGTATACAGGAGAATATTTTGACTGCTTATCTTGCAGTGATGGAAAATCCGTATGTGGATATCATCGGACATCCGGATGATGGAAGGTTCCCGGTAGATTATGAAATTTTGGCAAAAGAAGCAAAACGAACCGGCACGCTTTTGGAAGTCAATAATTCCTCGCTTCGTCCAGACGGATACCGTGTCAATACCTCAGAAAACTGTCTGAAAATGCTGAACGCCTGTAAAAAAGAGGGGGCGTTGGTGGTATTTGGAAGTGATGCTCATGTAGATGTGGATATTGCCGGATATTGTTATGTAGAGGAGATATGTGAGAAAGCAGAGTTCCCAGAAGAGCTAGTTGCAAATACTTCTTATGAAAAACTGATTTCGGTTTTAAAACACAGGAAAAAGGTATAGACTTTAAAAATTCACTGTGTTAAAATGTAACAGTAATGAATTTTTGTTACAAAGGAGAGTAAGATATGAGCAAGAAGATCAGGACGGAAGCAGTTGATTATCTGTTTTCTGCAATACTGAGCTTAAAAGATAAAGAGGAGTGTTATACATTTTTTGAAGATATCTGTACGATTAATGAACTGTTATCTCTTTCTCAGAGGTTTGAAGTTGCAAAGATGTTAAGGGAACATAAAACCTATCTGGAGATCGCGGATAAAACAGGTGCTTCTACGGCAACGATCAGTCGTGTCAACCGTTCTTTGAATTATGGAAATGACGGGTATGACATGGTATTTGAGCGTATTGATTCTTCTCATGATTCTTAAGTAAAAAACAAAAGAAGAAATAAGCCTGGCTTATTTCTTCTTTTTTGTCTCATTGCCAGCATCTGGCAGATCGTCGATTAATTTTTCAATAATCTGTTTTTTCACGTAGACATCAAAACTTAGGTTACAGATGAATGCAAAGAGGTTGAGAGGTTTTTTTTGTTCCTCAGGGAGATCTGAAAAGCTATCCATAGCGAGAGTATATGATTTGGCAACATCCTTTTGCAGTGCTTCAATCCGGGACTTTTCCATTTGACAGACTTCTTCATAGATAGCTGTCATATCCAATGATCTCTCTTCGTCAAAGGCTCTTTCTGTAATCGGGGTCAGGAGCCTTTCGATATCTTTAATGGAAAGAATGTTTTTAAAATAGTAGATAAAGATCATGACCAAGACATGCTCTTTGGAATATTTTTTCTTTACTGGTGGAGGAAGAAGATTATTTTTGGCATAGTTATTGATCATGGTTTTGGTAAGAATCTTGTCATCTTCGTAGCGTTTTGTGCGTTTGAGCTGTTCTTCCATGAAAGTAGTGACCTGATCCATATACAGGTCAATATTTGGAATATCATTCGGTCTGATATAGTCAATACGCGAAATGCTGGATAAAATGCTGTTTAATAAGTCTTTTGTATCAATCGTCATATTATCACCTCAACATAATCATTATATAGTTATTGAAACTATATGACAAGAAATATTTCTCAAAATTTTTGATGCTTGCACTTACATATGAAAACCCATATAATGAAAACAGATTTTTGACGAAAGGGAATCGAATGCTATGAAATCTGTTGTATTATGTTATCATTTAAAAGGGACTCCAAAAGGAAAGAAGATTGGGATGATTTTCGGATTCCTGGGATATAAAGTCCGTCATGTGACAGGAGAAGAATACCATCGGCCGTTAGGAGAGCTTGTGGGAATTTATCCTGGTGGTGAAGACACCTTGGGGCAGCCGGTACAGAAGGCAGAAGAATGCAAAGAAGATTTCCCGGAGGAGATGCTGGTCATCCATGCGACGAATGAGGATATGCTGGATCGGGCATTGTTTCTGATGAAAAAGGAACAAGTTCAGGTAGAGTTAAAGGCAATGGTAACGCAGACCAATCGGGACTGGGATACGTATGCTTTGTATGAGGAGATAAAAAAAGAGCATGCATTTATGAAGCAGAAGGAAAAAGAAAGGAAGCAAAAGAGTTGAGCATATATGATACATTAAATGAACAACAAAAAGAGGCCGTGCTTTATACGGAAGGACCGCTTCTTATCCTGGCTGGAGCAGGGTCTGGAAAGACGCGGGTCCTGACTCATAGAATTGCGTATCTGATTGAGGGAAAAGGGGTTAATCCCTGGAATATTCTTGCTATAACCTTTACGAATAAGGCAGCTGGGGAAATGAGAGAAAGGGTGGATACCCTGGTAGGGTTCGGTTCGGAGAGCATCTGGGTCAGTACTTTTCATTCCATGTGTGTCAGAATCTTAAGAAGACATATCGATCTGCTGGGATTTGATACTAATTTTACGATTTATGATACAGATGATCAGAAAACGCTGATGAAGGATATCTGCAAACTTCTTCAGATTGACACTAAGATTTTTAGGGAACGTTCGCTTTTGTCAGCCATTTCCCAGGCAAAAAATGAGCTGGTCACACCGGAAGAGTTTCGAATTCAGGCTCAGGGGGATTTTAGCAGGCAGAAGATTGCAACTGTCTATGAGGAATATGAAAAACAGATGCGTGCCAATAATGCGTTGGATTTTGACGATCTTTTGGTCAAGACGGTGCAACTGTTCCAGACCCAGGCGGACGTACTGGATTATTATCAGGAGCGGTTCCGTTACATCATGGTGGATGAGTATCAGGATACCAATACGGTTCAGTTTGAACTGGTGAGACTATTATCTGCCAAATATCGGAATCTATGTGTAGTAGGGGATGATGACCAGTCTATCTATAAATTTCGGGGAGCCAATATTCGGAATATTTTGGATTTTGAACAAGTGTTTCCAGATACAAAGGTAATTAAACTGGAGCAGAACTATCGGTCTACCAGCAATATTTTGAATGCTGCTAATGCAGTGATTCGTCATAACCATGGCAGGAAGGACAAGACCCTCTGGACGGACAATGGGGAAGGCAAAAAAATTAATGTACGTCAGTTTGATACGGCATTTGAAGAGGCGGAATATATTGTCGGAGATATCAGAGAAAGAGTAGAAAAGGGAGAGGCGGCTTATAATGACCATGCCATTTTGTACCGGACGAACGCACAGTCCCGCATGTTTGAGGAAAAATTTGTAACGGCAAACATCCCATATAAGATTGTGGGAGGCATTAATTTTTATTCCAGACGGGAGATCAAGGATTTGCTGGCGTATCTGAAAACCATCGATAATGGGAAGGATGATTTGGCAGTGCGCCGGATCATCAATGTACCAAAGCGGGGGATCGGTCTTACCAGTATCAACCGTGTACAGGAATATGCACTGGGAAAGGAAATTAGTTTTTATGACGCATTGCGTGCAGTGGATCTCATTCCGAATATCGGACGTGGCGCGGCTAGATTAGAATCCTTTGTGGCGTTGATTGAACATTTTAAGATAGATGCAGTGGAGATGACGCTTTCAGAATTGATTCAGGAGATTATTGAGGAAACCGGGTACATAGAGAGTCTGAAAGAAGAAGGCACAGAAGAGGCAGAAAGCAGGATGGAAAATATTGATGAGTTAATCACCAAGATTACTGCTTATGAAGAAGCGTGCGAAGACAAAGATGAGCCTGCCACGCTGAATGGGTTCCTGGAGGAAGTGGCGCTGGTGGCGGATATTGACAGCTTGGACGAGTCCAATGATTATGTGGTACTGATGACTCTTCACAGTGCGAAAGGACTGGAATTTCCTCATGTGTATCTGGCAGGGCTAGAGGATGGCATTTTTCCAAGCTATATGACGATTACGTCAGATGATCCAGAAGAAGTGGAAGAAGAGCGAAGGCTTTGTTATGTGGGAATTACCAGAGCGGAGGAGGAACTGACGCTGACCTGTGCTAGACGTCGGATGATCCGAGGAGAGACCCAGTATAATAAAATGTCCCGGTTTTTAAAGGAAATTCCAATAGAACTTCTGTCTACCGGGGCAGTTTTCGAAAAAGAACCGGATGAGGTGCCAAAACCGACACCCTATCAGCAGGCAAGGCAGGCGTTTAAGGCAAAGGCTTTTGTCCAGCCAGGGACAGTCAGAAGTTTTGGTACACCAAAAGGAGAAGGCCCAGGATACCAGGTCGGAGACCGGGTGCGTCATGTGAAATTTGGAGACGGTACGGTGACTGCTATAATTGAAGGTGGCCGGGATTATGAAGTAACCGTAGATTTTGACGGACCGGGAACAAAGAAAATGTTTGCTGCATTCGCAAAATTACAGAAAATTGACTAAATTGGCATAAATATATAGTAATCTGAAAATGTTAGTGATATAATATTTTTAATTAATGATCTTGCTGTGACAGCAGAAGAAAGGATGTGGGAGCATGAGTAAGGTAGAGGATATCATTGCTGCAACAAAGTTAAATGAACTGATCAATAAGAAGGATGAAAGCAGCCAGTCTAGAACAGTACTGTGGGTACTTGCTATTGTAGGAGCTGTGGCAGCCGTTGCAGCGATTGCTTACGCGGTATACTGTTTCTTTACACCGGATTACCTGGAGGATTTTGAAGAAGACTTTGAAGATGATTTTGACGATGATTTCTTCAATGATGATGATCAGGTATAAAAAGGGTGCCAGTTTAAGACGCAATAAAAAGAGCAGGTTGGAAGCCCGTCTGTCAGAGAAAGGGTTTCTGCCTGCTTTTATCATGAAAAAAGAATGTGGACGGGAGGAAATGAATGGAAGAACAATGTTTTGCGTTGTTGATTGATGCGGAGAATGTATCAGCAAAATATATAAAGCCGATTTTGACAGAGTTGTCAAAGTATGGAATTATTACATATAAAAGGATTTACGGAGACTGGACCAGTACTCAGCTTTCCGGATGGAAGGATCAGCTTTTGAGTAATTCCATCACGCCGATTCAGCAGTTCAGTTATACGCAGGGGAAAAATGCAACGGATTCGGCCATGATTATCGATGCTATGGACATCCTTTATACAAATGATGTGGATGGATTTTGCATTGTTTCCAGCGATAGTGATTTTACACGTTTGGTCAGCCGGATCAGAGAAAGTGGAAAAATGGTGATCGGTATGGGTGAGAATAAGACACCTGAGCCCTTTCGAAAGGCATGTGATAAATTTACAATTTTGGAGAACCTGATGAGTGAACAAGAACCTGGAGCAGGAAAGGCCAGAGAGCAGCATGAAAGGCTGAGTACTTCAAAGATTGAAGATGCTATCATTGATATGATCATTGAAAATCAGGATAATAATAAGGGAACAGGACTTGGTGAGGTTGGAAGCCGTCTGGTCAGCCTTTATCCGGACTTTGATGTAAGAAGTTATGGCTATAATATGTTGTCAAAATTTTTGGAACAATTTCCCAGGATCCAGCTAGAAAAAAGAGGACATATTGTATCAGTTGTGCTTAAAGAAGACCAGGGACGGAAGGCGGATATTGATAATTATGTGATCGGGCTGGTGAGAAAGGCAGGAAAACATGGAGTCGAGCTGAGTACGCTGGGCAATAAGGTGTACGAAAAATATAAGGATTTTAAGATTAGTGATTATGGATATGCCCAGTTTAATCAGTATGTAAAAAGTTTGGAGCATATTAAGGTAGAGCAGGATGGTACCATACTGAAAGCAAAATATCAGAAGTAGAAGTGGAGAGTATCGATGAAAAAAGGGCAGATATATGAGGGCAGAATTGAAACAGTAGAATTTCCCAACAAGGGGAAAATATATCTTCTGGACGAGGAAAAAACCGTAATTGTGAAAAACGCAATTCCAGGACAAAAGGTACGGTTTTCCGTAAACAAGATTCGCAAAGGAAAGATAGAGGGGAGAATCCTGGAGGTACTGGAACCATCGGTCCTTGAGATTTCACCGGCCTGTCCCCATTTTGGGCAGTGTGGTGGCTGTACATATCAGAATCTTCCCTATGAAGAACAGCTGAAACTGAAGGAGAGACAGATTAAATCTATGATGGATCAAGCGGTGTATGGCTCTTATTATTGGGAAGGAATTCAGCCAAGTCCCCGTCAGAAGGCTTACCGCAATAAAATGGAG
This sequence comes from Lachnospiraceae bacterium, assembly GCA_019424135.1. Lineage (GTDB taxonomy): Bacteria > Bacillota > Clostridia > Lachnospirales > Lachnospiraceae > Merdimonas. Next base: position 11,562 of record JAHYZZ010000007.1, on the reverse strand, counting down.
TTTTCATTTGGAGATGAATTTAAGGATGGCCCTTTGGCCCTTGGAATGCACAAAAGGGGCAGCTTCCATGATATTGTAAATGTATCGGAGTGTCAGATCGTGGATGGGGATTTTCGCAAGATTCTTATCTGTACACTTACCTATGCCAGAGAAAGTGGTCTGCCTTATTATCACCGGATGCGTCATACCGGATTTTATCGGCATCTGTTGGTCAGAAAAGCGGTGAAAACCGGACAGATCCTCATTGATTTGGTAACAACGACACAAGAGGATTGTCTGAACCGGTTTGACAGTCAAGGATGGACGGCAGCACTTTTGTCCCTGAAACTGGATGGAAAGATTGCTGGCATCCTGCATACCTGCAATGATAGTGTAGCAGATGTGGTGAAAGATGAAGGGACTGAAATTTTATTTGGACAGGGTTATTTTTATGAGAAACTTTTAGACCTTTGCTTTAAAATTACTCCATTTTCTTTCTTTCAGACAAATTCTCTGGGAGCAGAGATTCTCTATGAAAAAGTGAGAAGCTATATTGGGGAGACAAAAGATAAAGTCATTTTTGATCTATACAGTGGCACCGGAACGATTGCTCAGATCTTAGCTCCTGTGGCGAAAAAGGTAGTCGGTGTGGAAATTGTGAAAGAGGCCGTGGAAGCGGCAAGGGAAAACGCAAGAATGAACGGTCTTGATAACTGTACCTTCTGGGCAGGAGATGTTTTGAAAGTCGTTGATGATTTGGGAGAGGTGCCAGATATGATTGTACTGGATCCTCCAAGAGACGGCGTGAATCCTAAGGCCCTGGAAAAAATCATTCAGTTTGGCGTGGAAAAGATGGTGTATATCGCCTGTAAACCTACCAGCCTGGCAAGAGATTTGGAGATGTTGCAAGGAAGAGGGTATCAGGTGGAGAAGATAGGATGTGTAGATTTATTCCCGGGTACTTATCATGTGGAGACCGTCTGTTGTCTACATCGGGTGAATTCGTAGAAATCTTTTGTTTCAGGCATTTTGCGAGGTATATAAGTTTCGCACCGACAGGCAAACAGGGACGAAAAAAACAGATTATGGATGGCATAGAAGTGTCTGTAGTTTTGCATGTGGTATGAGTAGACACATAAAAGTTGATGTAACATTTCAATCTGAATATCGTAGATAAGAGTGAAAAGGACGCTTGTTTTCAGAGCTTTTCTGGAAGGTAAGAGTCCTTTTTCTTTTGTACGGAATAGGAGGAAAATTCAAATGGTAAAAAAGAAAGCGATGTGTTCATTACAGACTGACGCGCCGCGTGCAGACATTGGAATGATTAAAATAAGGGAATTACATGACTTCAAAGAACATCCGTTTAAAGTAGAACGAAATCAGGAACTCTTTGAGTTGCGCAGAAGTATTCAGCAGGAAGGTATACTGGTGCCGCTGCTGGTTCGTAAAAATCCGGATGGAGAAGGATTTGAAATCATTGCAGGGCATCGAAGAAAAGAAGCTGCCCTCTGGGCAGGAATCAAAGAAGTTCCGGTTATCATCTGTACGATGGATGATGATCAGGCAGTTATTGCAATGATAGACAGTAATTTACAGAGAGAAAAAATTCTGCCGAGTGAAAAAGCCTTTGCTTATAAGATGAGGTTACAGGCAATGAACCGGCAGGGAAAACGAAAGGACTTGTCTTCGGACCCATTGGAACCGAAGTGTATTGAGGAAATGATTGAGATATCTTTATTAAAAGCGGATGTCTCTGAAAATGGTAAGGTAAATATTAAAAAGACAGATTCTGCAGGCGGTTATCGGAGCAATGAACAGCTTGCCCGGATGGTGGGGGAAAGTGTGACCCAGATTAAGCGTTATATTCGTCTCACAAAACTGATACCGAAGATTTTGGATATGGTTGACCGGGAATTGCTGGCAATCCGTTCTGCAGTGGAAATTTCATTCCTGACAGAAGAAGAACAGTATGAGCTTCATGCTGTAATGGAACTGGAACAGTGTATTCCGAATATTTCACAGGCCAACCGGTTAAAGAGGATGAGTCAGCAGAAACAGCTTGATATGGACATGATTTATGATATTCTGCAGGAAATCAAGCCTAACCAGAGGGAACAGATAAAAATTCCCTTTGAACGGATTGGAAAGTATTTTCCACCAGATTATACACCAGCTCAACAGGCAGATCTGATCGAAAAACTACTGAAAGGATGGGCACATCAGAATAAGAAAAAAGATGTTCAACAGGAAATATAATGGAAAGAGAGGGTAGAGTTATGGAACTGAATTATAAAAATGTGAATGGGTATTTGCTACCGGAACTGGAATATAAATCTGGAGAACAGATGTTGCATATCGGAAAATACGGATTCTTGCGCAGGGATTATCTGAAAAACTGCAAACGGGCAAAATATCAGGTGATGCTTTTAAAAGATACGCTTGGGGAGCATCTGTTGGAGATTGACCGGGCGGCAAAGGAGCGGGAAGAAATTATACTGAAACAGCTGGAAAAGAGCGATCCTTTGCCAGATAAGGAGGATGACCAGATGGCATGGGTAAGAGCAGTCAATCAGCATAGGGCAATTGCAGAGGAAATGATTTTGGCGGAACTGATTTACGTTTCCTAAAAGAAAAGATAAACAAAATAAATAGAAGATAAGGCACAGGTCATGAAAGGCTTTGTGCCTTTTTTATTGGAGGTGAAGCTATGTCACAGGTGTTCCGGGTGGAGCGGACGAAAATAAAATATCTATCTTATCAAAGAGCGTAAGTATTAATTTGGTTCAAAAAAATAAAGGAGAAAGATAATATGAGAATGATGAAAAATAAGGAAAATCAGATAATTACAGTGATTGGTGTGGATCATGGATATGGAAACATGAAAACAGCCTGCAAATGTTTTCGGACAGGTGTAACTAGATATGAAAAGGAGCCTACCTTCCAGAATAACCTTCTGGTTTACCAAGGAGTGTATTACCAGATTGGAGAAGAACACAAGGAGTTTCGGGCAGAAAAAACGGAGGATGAGGACTATTACATCCTTACACTTGCGGCCGTTTCCAGTGAGTTGGAAAGTAAAGGGGTGGATCAGGCGAAAGTACATCTGGCTGCCGGACTTCCATTGACATGGGTGAGCAGTCAGAAAGAAACTTTTCGTGATTATCTGCTTCAGAATGCAGTGGTGGATTTTGTGTTTCGTGGAAAAGCTTATCATGTGGAGTTTATCGGGGCAGATATTTTTCCACAGGGTTTTGCAGCCGTCGGATATCATCTACAGGATTTTAAGGGAATCAATATGCTGGCGGACATCGGAAATGGGACAATGAATATCATGTATATCAATAATTCACGACCGGTAGAAAAGAAATGTTTTACTGAAAAATACGGGACACATCAATGTGTGCTGGCTGTCAGGGAACAGTTATTAAGGAGGATGGGAGCAGTAGTGGACGATCTGGTTATTGAACAGGTGATCCGAAAAGGAACGGCAGATATCGGGGAAAAATATCTGGATGTTATGAAAGCGGCTGCAAGAGATTATACAGCAGAAATCTTTCGGAAACTGAGGGAACACGAATATAATCCGGAATTAATGCGGCTGTATGTAGTCGGGGGCGGTGGCTGTATGATCGAAAACTTTGGAGATTATGTCAGGAACCGGGTAACCATTATCCATGATATTTGTGCAGCAGCAAAAGGTTATGAGATGCTGGCAGTCAGAAAAATTCAGAAGAATGGAGGCAGAATGATATGAGCATGAGAAAGGAACGGAAAATCATCAATACAAATATCCGCCTGAACCTGTTGGACGAGGCAGACCGTCAGGCCTGGAAGTATTTACAGACCATGAACAGGAAAAAATATAAATCCTATACACGGGCGGTAGTAGCTGCAGTGAATGATTATTTTGGTCGAGAATATGAGAAGGAAGAAGATCCTTACCTGGAGACTCGGGAAAAGGAAGATGCGTTTCTGAGACAGGTGCAGAACGCTATCAAAGAAGGGGTAAAAGAATCGGTTCCTATGTTGCTTGCGAAAAATCTCATGGAGTTGCTGTATCCGTATATGAATGGTGTCGGACAGCCGTTTATGCAAGAAAAAGAAGAAGGTGGTTTTGCTTTTGATTCGGTGGACAGGGAGCAGGAAGAAAATGCAGATGCGGCATTGGATTTTGCAGACAGTTTTTAAAATAAAATAAAAAAAGAGCAGAAAAACTGCCCGGAACGAGAATCCGGGCAGAATCTATTGATTTCCATCCTTTTTACGGGGGTAGGGGCGCTTGTCATCTGTCAGTTCAAGCAGATAATCAACGCTGGTTTTGTGAAATTTGGCCAGTTTGATCAGGATTTGTGTGGGAATGTCTACATCGCCGCATTCATAATTACTGTAGATTCGCTGGCTGCAATTTAAGATCTCGCCCATTTGTTTTTGCGTGAGATCACGATCCTCTCTTAGATTTCGGATTCTACTATACATTATTTTCACCTCATGGATTCATAATATCTTAGCGAAATATTCACTATTGATATTTAGCGAAAAAATCGCTAAACTTATTTTGAGGAGGTGTAAAGATGGGAAATAAAATGTGGAAATTTTTAAAAGGGATGTTTTGTACATCTTTATTTTGTGGATATTTTTATATCCTATTCGTCAATCTTGTGTGTGGATTTTCCAGGAGTGGAATAGAATCCAGATGGGATGCTTTGAAGGTGTTGGTTTGTGCCTTTCTTATGGCTGCAGGTCTGCCAGGGGTAATCTGGTATCAGCACCATCGTATTAAGAAATTGGAGAAAGAGTTGGAAGAGTTTCAGCACTTTTGAAAAGTGGATCAGCTTGGATGGAAGTTTAACAGAATTTGATGAATGGACAATTGAATAATAGCAGTAAAAGATCATAGCAGTTGAGACAATTTTTCCGGGAAAAAACGGTTATTGTTTTTAACTGCTATTTTTGTCCTTCGGTAGTGGAAAAGAGTGCAGTGAACGGTAGAGATTGGCAGGAGGTACAAAAAGTACAGGCAGATATATCTGTTTAGGTGCCGGATACGGCACATGATTGTCCGGTACTGCGCACCGGAGTGGGATGCCCAAAAGATATTCCGGAAAATAGAAATTCTCTGGAAAGGTGAGAACTTCCATTTCCTTCACATCCTTTTTGCATCCCACAAAACCACTGTCATCTTCCTGCCTTTCTTTTAGATGTGTGAAGGAAGGCAGAAGCAATCAGCACGTATGGAATGGCAGCAGATGACAGGCAAGTTTCGCAAAGTGGCAAGCCGCTATGCACCGGAATCAGCCTAGGGGCTGTTCCTAAACTTGCCAGAGGACGCTGTCCATTGGAACCCTGGCCGCCAATGCTATGAAGTTCTGTTCCTGAAATGTCCACCGGACATTCCATTCACAGATTGACTAGGGCTTGTCTCCGTTGCCACTTCGGTCCGCGCAAAACTGACGTCCACCGGACGTCATGCGCCCTGCGCCCACCAAAGGGGCGATGCTGCCCCTTATGGAATCCCCGCGTAGTTGGAAGTGTTTAGAAATAACAGTGTAGATTATGGAAGGAGTGAAAGGATTATGAGAAAAAGAAACCATACCGTTACGATACGGATGAATGAGAAAGAATATGCCCTGCTTCAGCAAAAGATCAAAGCATCGGGTCAGACACAGCAGGCAGTGATACTTGCTGCAATTGAAAATGTGGATCTTATGTCAGCAGAGGTAAAAGAAGAATTGAATGTATTAAATCAAAGGCTTGGGGAAACAAACCGTCTGCTACGAGGTGCAACAACCAATATCAACCAGATCGCACATCATATGAATGCCGGCGGCTTTTATCCCAGAGCAGATGCGCTGAACAGCCTCAGTGAAAATATATCTGGATATCGGAAGGAGTGTGAAACAATATGGCAATCAATAAGACAATTAATAAGCGGACAAATTCCCATGGGGCAATGAGAAACTGTATCGAGTATGTTCTGCGGGAGGGAAAAACGGAGCAGCATCTTGTTCATTTCATAGGGCCGTATCCGTATGAGAAAGTAAATTATGATCTGGTATATCAGTCGTTTTTAGCGGAGAAACGATTATGGGGAAAGGATTCCGGTCGGATGTATTCCCATAATGTGATTTCCTGGCATAAGGATGAGAAAATCACACCTGAGCAGGCTTTAGAATTTGGAATAGAATTTGCTGAAAAATGGGTTGCCGGTTTTCAGACAGTTATCAGTGTTCACAAGGATAAAGATCATATTCACTGCCATATAGTTACTAATTCTGTAAGCTACGAAAATGGGAAAAAACTGCATAATTCCAGAAAAGATTTGGAACGTATGAAGCAGCTGACGAATCGGATGTGCCGGGAACGTGGACTCACCATAGCGGAAAAAGGCAAACATTTTGATGGCAGTCAGATTGAGAACGGAGAAGTGACCGCATGGAGCAAAGACAAATACAATCTGTTTCGTAACCATGCAAAGGATAGTTATGTGGCGGATTGTGCCATGGCTGTGCTGAATGTGATGGAGTATTGCACCAGCCGAGAACAATTTATCAGAGAAATGAAGAATGCAGGATGGAGCGTGAATTGGACAGAGAAAAGAAAGCATATCACGTTTCAAAATCAGGAAGGGAAGAAGGTACGTGACGGCAACCTTTCTAAGACTTTTCATTTAAAAATCAGTAAAGGAGAATTAGAGGATGAATTTATCAGAAATGAACAAAAAGAAAACTATGGTATCCTCGGAGATGACACAGTTGATGCCGATCTCACACGATACTATCGACAAGTGGAAGAAGCTGTCACAGGAACAGGCAGAGGTCCTGTCGAAAGTGACTACAGAGAGGGACGAGTTGCGGAGCGCTCAGAAAAAGGATCGGGAAAATATCCAGAAATGTCTGGAGCGGATGCGGGAACTTCGGGAAAAAGATCAGAGAATCTCATCCGAAAATCAGAAGCTGCAAGACGAGCTTCAAAAGCTAACCGAGGAAAATCAGAAACTGCAAATCGAATTGTCCAGAACGCAGAATATCAGTCAGTCTTTGCAGAGAAGCAACGACGATCTGCGGAACAGGAACGGATTGCAGAGCAGGAAAGAGCAAGAGCAGCTCGAAGAAAGAATAAAAGACGTTCAGGCCCGGAACTCTAAACTGGAAAAGATGGTGATACAGTCTTCTGTAGATGCAGTAGAAGAAGCACAGAAAAAACAGAAAGAAGCAGAAAATAGGGCACAATCGGCAGAATGTGTGGCTAAGAATGAAAAACGGGAGGCAGAATCAGAAATCCGAAAAGTAAAGAAACAGGCAGATCAGAGCATAGAGCAAATGAAAGCAACAGAATTATTATGGGATATAGCTACTGTCATTGCTTTATTATTATTTATGCTTATAGGGAAAATACTCATGGAAGATATGCAGGTGGATTTGACATTGAGCGTTTTTTTGATTTGCACTATCCGCCTATTTTGCCGGGAGAAGAGAAAGAATTATTAAAATCTCCTCAACCAGAAAAGAAACCTATAGTCTGATAGATTATTACAGACAATTTAATACAATAGGAATCATATCACTGAATGATTGGTATGTATTAAATTTCCAGGTAAGAAGAACGGATATAGATGGAAATGAAATGGCAGAAGACAATTATAGAAATGTTATTTCTGGAAATACAGGAGAAATCGCTTATACATCTGACAGCAATTTTGATGGGAAGATGGCGTCAATCAAAGTTTCCCTTCCAGAGAAATATCGGCTGAAAACAGATATCATGGAAAATCATTTATGTCAGGAATGCCTTGATAAAATCACGGAGTCTCTGGAGTATTCTAGATGGAAATACGAAAGCAAAGAAGCAATACTATTGTGTATCGTTGATTTTATGGCTCTAGATATTTATTCGTTACAGGACTGGTATCGGAGACATAAAATCCGTGATTACTGGCTGGAGATTAATTCGGGAGGGAATGAAATTTCCGTGGATGTGTATTACCTGACAGATAAAGAGAATGTCTTTGTAATCTAACTGCATACATTATCCTCCTCAAATGATGTATTCACCATCATTCTGATGGCTACCATCATTATATCGGAGCGCCTGCTAAAACGTTGTATAAATCGGCTGTTTAGAAACGGAATGCGGCCGTTTTGCTCCGCAAACCCGGCCGATTAGCTTCGTAATATGCACATCACTGCTGTTTTTTAATATTTATTAAACAAAACAGAAGTTTTATAGAAACACGGAAATGATATCGTATTCTCATTCAAGAAGATTACCAAAGGAGAGAATAACAATATGCATCAGATTTTTATTTTGCTTACCCAATATTCAGACTGGATTTCCACTCTAGTTTGCCATATCGGCGGACAGGGATTTACCCACAGTTCCATTGCATTGGAAGAAGATGAGCATACCTATTATAGTTTTAATTATCGTGGATTTGCGATTGAAACAATAGAGAAGCACCGAAGGAGAGGTGTAAAACACAGCCGTTGTATTCGGCTACAAGTTTCTGATAAAGCATACCTTCAAATCAAGAATCGCCTTCAGGAAATGGAGGAACACCGGGACGAATATTGTTACACTAGGCTGGGGGTTTTGTGCTGTATCCTACATCTCCCATTTCACTGGAAAGACCATTATTTCTGTTCTCAATTTGTGGCAGAGCTTCTAAGGGAAAGCGGTGCAGTGCCGTTGAAACATCATCCCAGTTTCTATCTACCCAACCAATTTGCCATAGAACTCCCAAGGTTGTCCGCTTGCCAGGAGATTCTCAGCAATGTAGTTTGAACTCAGCTATTTTAATATCTTATGCTCTATCATAGATGTCGTAATAAAGACGGGTAATAATCGAAGCTTTATATTGGGGTGGTAATTGTAATCGTCTGTCAAAATAATGATTGGATTATCCAAAAGTTCTAGAATAAAAGCACAAGGTTTGTATTAACCGTGGTGTTCTTGCAAAGAACTTCAGAGATTGTTAACGACCAAGTTTGATGAGAATCTGTTCCTAAATACACAATGGATACTCTGGAGGATTGATTGCTACTTCTGCATCCTTTTAACAATTCTTAAACAATTTACAAACAAAAAGAAAATATAAACCAGATATAATAATCTTCTATATGTGATTTTCCAAGATTGCTTAACAGTAAAATCATATTATATAATAATCAAAAACAGATTTGAAAGTGAGGGAAATACATGGTTCATATTCTTGTACTGGAGGATGACGCAAAACTGAATCAGACGGTATGCACCTATCTTAATGATAGTGGATTTTCTGCTAAAGGCTGTCTTTCTGCCAATGCTGCATACGACGAACTCTATAACCATATGTACGATGTAATAGTATCCGATATTATGATGCCGGAAATAGATGGTTTTGAATTTGCAGAGACTGTGCGGCGTGTCAATAAGACCATCCCGATTTTGTTTATGTCTGCCAAAGACGATCTGCCGTCCAAGCAAAAGGGGTTTCTGCTGGGCATTGATGATTACATGGTGAAGCCGATTGAACTGGACGAGTTGTTGCTGCGGATCCGGGCACTTCTGCGGCGAGCCAATATTGAAATGGAACGAAGACTGACCGTGGGAAATCTGATACTGGATGCGGATGCAGTAGCTGCGACTGTCGCTGGGGAGGATATTCCGGTGACCACAAGAGAGTTTAATATTCTTTATAAACTGCTGTCCTATCCCAACAAAACGTTTTCCAGAGCCCAACTGATGGATGAATTCTGGGGAGTAGAGTCAGAAACCAGTCTTCGGGCTGTGGATGTATATATCACGAAGTTGAGAGATAAATTTTCTGGCTGCAATGGTTTTGAAATCAAAACTGTTCGTGGTCTTGGTTACAAGGCGGTGCTGTTATGAAAATCGGCAGTAAATTCTCTGACAAACGCGTAAAAAAGGGCATTTTCCCGCTCTCGGCATTTGTGCTGTTTTTTTTCATGTTTGCTTTGTTGACAACGATGCAAATGTTTATGATTGGACAGGCGATTGATTACCGTAATCTGCCCCTTGAAAACAGTATTGCAGTCATTGTTTTCTGGATATTGACATCGGTCTGCTCTACCTTCATTACCGGCTGGACGATCAAGCGGCATTATCAAAAGCCCATTGAAGAATTTTCCGAAGCGGCACGCAAGGTGGCTTCCGGAGATTTTTCCGTTTACCTTCCGCCAAAACATCCGATGGATCAGACTACCCATCTGGATGTTCTGTTTATGGATTTCAATAAGATGGTGGAGGAGCTGGGCAGCATCGAGACGCTGAAAACAGATTTTTTCTCCAATGTATCTCATGAGATAAAAACTCCGTTGGCTGTGATCCAGAATAATGCGGAACTTTTGCAGAAGAAGCAGTTGACAGAAGAGCAGCGTCAGGAATGTACCGCAACAATTCTCCAAGCGACAAAACGACTGTCTAATCTGATCACTAATATGCTCAAGCTCAACAAGCTGGAAAAGCAGGTAATCAAACCACTCCCACAGGTATATGATGTCTGCAACCAGCTCTGTATGTGTGCATTGCAGTTTGAGGATACATGGGAAAAAAAGAATATTGAATTTGAAGCAGAGATTGAGGATCGTGTCATGATCTGTGCTGACGAGGGATTGTTAGAAATTGTATGGACCAATCTCATATCCAATGCACTGAAATTCACCCCAGACGGGGGTCGTGTAAGGTTGGCACAAACTTCAGATTCTAATGAGATCACAGTTGTTGTATCTGATACCGGCTGTGGCATGAATGAAAATACCATAAAGAAAATTTTTGATAAATTTTATCAGGGGGATACCTCTCATGCCATCGAGGGAAATGGACTTGGACTTGCCCTGGTACAGAGAATTCTGGAACTGTCCGATGGCACCATTACTGTGACCAGTGTTCCCGGGAATGGCAGTACTTTCACAGTGACACTCCCGGTATCGATTCCCGAGGAGGAGCTGTGAACATGAATCAAGGGCTTGAACATACCTATATCGGTTATGAATATAAGGAAATTTCGATTGCGGGCAAAGATGCTTCTTTCTTTTTGGATTGTTATGAAAACTTTGGATGGATACCGGATGAAAAATACCCAACAGATTACAGCGTGGGAACCATAACAATTCATTTGAAGCGCAATCGAAAGATTATCAATAAAATGGAACTGACGCGATTACAGCGGAATTTTGAATCGTGTATGAGGGAAATTCAACTGTTGGAGCGCTCAAAAAAGCAGACGGCAACCGTGTGGGCTATGATTGTAGGGGTTATTGGAACAGTTTTTATGGCGGGTTCTGTTTTTGCAGTCACAAGCGAATCACCGCATTATGTTCTGATGATTTTGCTGGCCATTCCGGCGTTTGCTGGTTGGATACTTCCTGTGTTTATTTACCACTACAAACTTCAGAAGCAAAGCTATAAGGTTCAGCCTTTTATTGAAGCTAAATACGAAGAAATTTATCAGTTGTGTGAAAAAGGACACTCTCTTTTATAGACATCAAAGAGAAACTGCCGACGTCTTTTGCGACGTTGGCAGTTTTTTCTTGTTAGGGCAAGGCCCTGTTTTCATTGTGGAGTTTTTCGTGTTCCGAAAAACGA
>JAHYZZ010000006.1:49603-85173 GCA_019424135.1 Lachnospiraceae bacterium | reverse complement strand
AGTCGTAACTACTTCGGTACCCGTTTTCTTTGTTATCCTGTGCAGAAGATAATTACCCAGATGAGTCTTCAGTAGAATGATATCTCCCCTGCAGAGCAGATCCGGCCGGCAGGCTTCTACGACTACCTGATCTCTCCCGTGACAAAGAAGCGGCCACATACTCATCCCGGTCACAGTAAAAGCTGCCTGCCGACCTTCGGCAAGCAGCTCTTCTATTGCGGGGAATAATTCTTTTGCGGCAATCAATTCGACATGCCTTTCATTACCTATAGCTGAGGATAAACGATTTTCTAATAAAACATTCCATGTTTTTTTATTCATTTCTTTGCCTTCACACCGCCAACTCGTATTACATTTTTAAAGATTCAAAGATCTCGCATTTCCTTCTTTAATCAACTTGTTGGTCTTGTATCGCTTTTTTTAGCACATCTACCGATTCGTAATCTGGTCGGCACATTAATTTAAACACAGGAATTTTCACAGTAATATCATACGCATATTCAAATGCCCTTTCCTGTAAATCTCCCTTAGATACAGGAGCAAACATCCTCTGCAATAAACAAAGCTCTGCATGAAAAGGGGAAATTCTTTCCACATAGTTGTTTTGACTTCTTTCCAACATAACAATAGTATGTATCTGCACTTTCCAATTCAAAACTTTTCCTGACGATCCGGCCCATGGCATGCCAAATGCGTACCAGACTCCGTCAATACATCTGCATAAGCATCGATCTCCGTTGATGATCAATGCCTTTTCCCGCTTTTCCCACATATCAGTATGTGTGGTCTTTCCGGTTCCCGCTGACGCCATAACAAGAATTCCATTTCCCTGATATTCCATAACAACTCCATGAAATACACATGCATCGTGATCAAGTACAGCAAGGTTAATCAAAGCACCCAACCGGTTGAAAAGCATATATCCATTATCATCTGTATCGTCTTCCAATAAGATAATTTTTGACCATTCTTTCGATATATAAAAGGTTAAGCCCGACTGACCATTTGGCTGTTGAAATTGAAATTCATAGTCTCCCGTGTTAAATCGATGCGCAAATGTCGGATAGGTACACTCAGAAATGCCAAACAATAGTTCTTTTTCGCTATTGTTTGGCATTTTATCCTTTGTTGCTAAAAGAAAGTCAATCAACTTAGGCTTTTTTATAGAAAATTTCTCTAGTCCGGCAGCTAAGTCACTGCTTTTTCTAATTAACTCATCCGACACCGCAAAAACAAAATTTCCAAACTCAAAATATTTTATCGAATCAGCTCCTGTCAATGATAATTCCACCACCGCTTGATTCCTTTGTATTTGCCCAGTTTGAATTTGCTGTTGCAGTAATCGGATTCAGGACAGCTTCGGGATTGGCCTTCAAATATTCAGCCAAAGCAGGATTATATTGAGCCACTGCACTTAAATCTTTGTTATTGTTATACGCATTAGCTATGTTATTAAATTCTCCAATCGCATTATTAATATTGCCAGCAGATTCATTACCTTTACATCCACCGCCAGTAGATAACTGAATATCAATATTGGAAATAATGCTGTCGCCATTCGTGTCCAGCCAAATGGAAGCGGTTCCCCAACATGTATCTGCAACTCGCTCAAAAAGTTTCAGTTCCTGAAAATCAAATTTTGGACTCTCATATTCTCTCATTATAGTTTCCTCCCTATTTAATTTATGAATCTATGAATCCTATATTGGATAATATTTGATATTTATATCGGGCTTCTTTACACGCATATTCCGGTATGCCAAACCAGTCCCCTGTTTCCGCTATCCGATTGGCAGGGCAAGTTTCACATACAACAGCATATTTACATTCTGCACACTTACTGATCCTTTTTGCTTTCGGATACTGTTCTAAAAGATGTTCCCACGCATATATAAATCCATCTTTAAATGGTTCTGTGTATCCTTGTGTCAATAATTCACATGCATACATATTTCCCGCCCAATTAATTGTATATTGGTCCAGACCTGCATGACACGCCTGAAAAAGATACTGTCCTTCTTTCTCATATTCCTTCGCCCGAACTTTAAATTTCTTTTCTGAAAAGTAAAGCTTCTTAGCTTCGGATTCCCTGATTTCCTTGTCCAATTCTAATAAATAGGATTCTGTAAAACGAACACTATCTTCGGGTGATAGCCTTACGCTCTCAGGATTACAAATTCCACCACGTACAGACTTGCAGACAAATCGGCTAATATGTAACCGGTTTTCATCTCCAAATAGCTTTGCTGCATACTGTTTCATTTGTGGCAGATCACTGACATTATCTTTTACAACCGTTGTCCGCAAATCAAGCAATGACGGTAATCGATTAAGCTGTTTTACACCATCTATAAAACGATCATACCCATCATCACATCCACAAAGCTTCTGATAGGTCGTGTTAGAAGTGCCATACATTGTCACGCCAATTTTGTGTGGAGGATACCGCTGGAATAACTCCATAACTTTTTCTGTCAGCATTGTAGCATTTGTATAAATGGTCAGTAAAAATCCCATTTTTGCGATTGCTTCATAAATCTCGCAAAAATCCGGTCTGATCAAGACCTCACCGCCTGTCAATAACAAATTAAGCGTCCCCGCTTTTGCAGCCTGCTCTGCCATATGTATCCACTCTTCCGTGGCCCGTTCATAAAATCCCAGTTCCCGGATCCGTTTCTGGTCAACCCGAACCAAGCACATCTTGCACGATAAATTACATCGTCCTGTTAGTTCAAATGTTCCATTTAATGGAAACCGCGTCTTTTTTTTATTCACAGGAGACCAATCCTTTCTCTTCTAAAAGTTTCAAGGATTTTTCTACATCTTCAGTAGCTTGTTCGTCCGAAATTTGGAAATAATTTTTTAAATTATCTGCAAGTTTCTCCTTGGTGGCTCCCTGTTTCATTGTCTCCCATAAAATTTTTGCAGATTGATTCAGTGTGATTATTCCGCAAAAATCTGCAATTCCTTCTCCCATTGATACTAAAACTGATTCACCTGCAATTTCACGCAGAACATAATTGGAATTCGAATAGTATACCCGCTGCGTATTCTGAAATTTATATCCGGCTTCTTCCAACTTATTTTTTAGTTCTACATCAGACAGCTTCCTCGTATCCCCGATGATATCCAGATCGACCTGCTGGACTGACATTTTCGGTGCTGTCCACTCTTTTTTCACCTCTTCCCACCTCATTCCGCAATATGCAATAAATGAAAACTTATATCTATATATAGCTATAAGTTTCTATAATAAAACCTTCAACACTAAGTAAATGATATTAAAAGTTCTATTTTATTATTTATAGGATATTCTATATCTTATATTTTGAAATGTCAAGTTTTATATATCTTATTAGCAAAAAAATATTGTATATACTATCCTATATGAGTGGAGGTGTAGAAAATGTACGAAGAATTTATAGCTAAAAGAATTTCCGCGCTTCGCATGAATAAAAATGTGTCCGCTCGTGAAATGAGTCTGGCCATCGGGCAAAATGAGAGCTATATCAATCGGATTGAAAATGGACATGCTCTTCCGTCGATGCAATGTTTCTTTTATATTTGTGAATATTTTGATCTTACCCCGGAAGATTTTTTTAATATTCAGTCCAAAAATCCATTAGAATGTAAAAAAGCGCTGAAAAATTTACGAGAACTTAATACCGACCAACTCGATTTGATTGAAGAATTTGTTAAAAATTTAAAATCGCTTCGAAAAGATCAATAGAAAAAGTGAGAGAACCAAAACATTTTGATTCTCTCACTTCTTATATGTCAACACATATTCCTGACAGTTTCTTTACAAATTTAATAATCACATTTACGCTTCATCGATTGCTTTTCCAATATCATGGCGCATATACTTATTGTCAAACTGCACCCATTCAGTCGCTGCATAAGCGTTTGCACGGGCTTCCTTTAAATCTTTGCCCTTTGCAGTGATGCCAAGGACTCGTCCGCCATTGGTGACGATCTTATCGCCATCAAACTTTGTCCCGGCATGGAAACAGTAATATCCTTCTGTGTCCTTAAATTTCTCCAGTCCGCTGATCGGCAGTCCTTTTTCATAGGATACCGGATATCCTTCGCTTGCCAGCACTACACAGACCGCCGCATTATCTTCAAACTGCAGATCTACCTGGTCCAGCGTGCCGTCAATGCAGGCTTCCATCACTTCGATGATGTCATTCTTCATCCGAGGCAGTACCACTTGTGCCTCCGGATCTCCAAATCTTGCATTATACTCCAGGACCTTTGGTCCTTCTTCCGTCAACATCAGACCAAAGAAAATCACACCTTTAAATGGCCTTCCTTCTGCTCTCATAGCATCCACTGTCGCCTGATAGATGTGCTTCTGGCAGAACTCATCCACCTCTTTGGTATAGAAAGGACTCGGGGAAAAGGTTCCCATCCCCCCCGTATTCAGACCGGTATCACCATCTCCGGCCCGTTTGTGGTCCTGTGCGGAAGTCATCGTTTTGATCGTTTTCCCATCTACGAAGGATAGAACAGAAACTTCTCGGCCTGTCATAAATTCTTCGATGACCATTTCGTTTCCCGCATCTCCAAATTTTTTATCTTCCATGATGGTCTTTACGCCTTCTTTTGCCTCATCCAACGTATTGCAGATCAATACTCCTTTTCCAAGAGCCAGCCCATCGGCCTTTAAAACAATCGGAAATTTTGCTGTCTCCAGATATTTCAGCGCCTCTTGAGAGTCTGTAAAGTTCTCATATGCTGCCGTTGGGATATTATATTTTTTCATCAGGTTCTTGGAAAAAGCTTTCGACCCCTCCAAAATTGCAGCGGCTTTTGTCGGTCCAAAAGTACGGATCCCTTCTGCCTCCAGGCAGTCCACCAGGCCGCCTACCAGTGGGTCATCCATCCCTACAATGACCAGATCCACACTTTTTTCCTTGGCAAACGCAGCGATTTTATCAAATTCCATGGCTCCAATCGGCTCACACTCTGCATATTCTGCAATCCCTGCATTCCCAGGCGTACAATAGATCTTGTCCACCTTTTCACTCTTTGCCACACTGTAAGCGATGGCGTGTTCTCTTCCGCCGCTTCCCACGATCAATACCTTCATCTTTTAATCCTCCTGTGAAACTTCTGCAATATTTCCTGTCACCTTCACTCTTCCCTCTGCAATCAGTTCAATCGCTCTTGGAAGAATCTGCCACTCTGCCTGTTCCATTACCCGGCGCTGCAGGATCTCTGGAGTATCCCCATTCTTGACCTCCACCGCCTTCTGTAGGATGATTGGCCCGGTATCGGTTCCTTCATCTACGAAATGCACCGTAGCCCCCACTACCTTCACTCCACGGGCAAGCTCTGCTTCGTGTACCTTTAATCCATAATAGCCGGTTCCGCAAAACGAAGGTATCAATGAAGGGTGAATATTGATAATCTGATTCGGATACCGGCGGATCATCTCTGGTGGAATGACCACCAAAAAACCAGCCAGTACAATCAGGTCGGGACTGATTTCTTCTACTTTTTGAAGAAATGCCTTGTTAAACTCTTCCCGGGATGCAAAGTCTTTGGGGGAAATACACACCGATGGAATTCCATGCTTTTTCGCCCTTTGCAGTGCATATGCATTTGCGTTGTTACTGATCACAGCTGCGATTGTGGTGTTTTGAATCCTGCCATCTTCCACAGCATCAATCACAGCCTGCAGATTCGTTCCCCCTCCAGACACCATAACAACTACGTTTAACATAACTCAACACCCTTTTCTCCGGTCTCAATATGGCCGACTACGTAAGGCTTGTCCCCTGCTGCACGGATTGCCTCCATCGCTTTGTCGGTATCCGCCGGATCCACAGCAATCACCATGCCAAGTCCCATATTGTAGGTATTGTACATCATCTGCTCTTCTACATTGCCTTCCTTTGCAATCTTTGCAAAGATGGGTGGAATCGGATAGCTGTCCTTTTCAATTACAGCTTTCACTCCATCCTTCAGCATTCTGGGGATATTTTCATAAAAACCTCCGCCGGTAATGTGGCTGCAGGCCTTCACAGTCACTCCGGCATTTTTCAGGCTCTTTAAAGCCTTTACATAGATTCTTGTCGGAGCAAGCAGCGCCTCGCCAAGCGTAGTTCCCAGATCTTCATGATAGGTCTCCAAAGACTCTTTTGTCATTTCAAATACTTTACGCACCAGGGAAAATCCATTGCTATGTACGCCAGATGAAGCCATCCCAATCAAAATATCTCCACCTCTTAAATTCTCACCAGTGATCATATCTTTCCTATCACAGACACCCACGGCAAATCCGGCCAGGTCATACTCATCCTCCGCCATCAGTCCCGGATGCTCTGCTGTCTCGCCGCCGATCAAAGCCGCCTCCGACTGAAGACATCCTTCTGCCACACCTTTCACGATATCTGCAATCTTTTCCGGATACTTTTTGCCGCAGGCAATATAATCCAGGAAAAATAACGGCTCTCCTCCGGCACATGCAATATCATTCACACACATTGCGACCGCGTCAATGCCGATGGTATCATGCTTATCAAGAACCATCGCAAGCTTTACCTTCGTTCCACAGCCATCAGTTCCAGAAAGCAGTACCGGATCTTCCATTTCTTTGATCTTACTTAACGAAAACGCTCCTGAAAAGCCACCCAGACCTCCCAGCACCTCCGGACGCATCGTTTTTTTCACATGCTCCTTCATCAGTTCTACGGATCTGTAGCCTGCTTCTATATCTACGCCAGCCTTTTTATAATCCATACCCAGTCTCCTTTATCTTCTTTTCATCCTTACTTCTGATCCAGATATGCCTGATAACCGATCTCATCAAGCTTTGCTGCCTTTGCCTGCACCGTTTCCTTCATCTCTGTGCTATAATCCTTCAGTTTTTTTAACAACTCTTCATCCGAAACAGCCAGGATCTTTGCAGCGAGAATCGCCGCATTCATTCCTCCGTCAATTGCAACTGTCGCAACCGGAATTCCCGGCGGCATCTGTACGATAGAAAAGAGTGCATCTTCTCCTGCCAGGTTCTTTCCAGACATCGGCACCCCGATTACCGGCATCGGGAACAGTGCAGCGCACATTCCCGGAAGATGTGCGGCCATTCCGGCGCCTGCAATGATCACCTTGATTCCTTTTCCTTCTGCTGCCTTTGCCCACTCAAAGAACACATCCGGCTCTCTGTGTGCAGAGATAATGGTCATCTCATAATCAATTCCCAGCTTTTCCAGCATAGCTGCAGCCTTGCTCATCACCTTCAGATCAGAGTCGCTGCCCATAACAATTCCTACTTTTGCCATAATCTTCATCCTTTCTTTTCCTTGGGTTCATGATACATGATTTCTATATATTTTTCAACGGTTCGTTCAGGATCTGGGTTCCCGGCAGTACAAATCTGCCGTCCTCAAGAAGGACAATCTCTCTCCCATCTTTCGTCACGACCGTAATACTCTTTAACTCTTCATAAGGAATGGTAATATCCGTATGACAGTGAAAGTATGCCTTGGACACGTCTTCCTTCCGCCGGATAGATACAGAGTTGTCTCTTGCCACAATCTCTTTTCCATTGGGATTATATACTTTTATGTCCTCACTCCAGCTGTAGCACGTATCTCCTACAGCAAAATGAGGCCCCATCTTTTCAGCGATCAGGATCGGCATTTTCTCTTCAATACCATATTTTTTTGCTGTCACATAAGCCGTTGTATTCGTGCCAATGGCAAATTCTCCCAGAGGCAGGGTCTCATGCTTATGCAGGATATTCTCGCGGATGTATGCTTTATTTTCTAGTTCTCTTTCAAAATTTCCACAGCGGTAATCCGCAATCATCCCATTAATAAAAGTAATCTCCAGATCCCGGTACTGCAGTTCATTTAAATAAACCTTGCTGACATGCAGGACGCCGTTTGTCCCTTCCAGCACCGGAGATGTGAACACCTCCCCTACCGGAATATTGACGTCTGCCACACAATTTTCAAAGATCGTTTCTTTCTTTGGATCCTGAAGATGATAAAGCTGTATCTTAAGGTCTGTCCGATTGCCATTTCCTCCCAGTACGTGTACATATACCCCCTGGTCCAAGGCATCAATCAAGGTCTGCTGCACCTTCTCATACACCTTGGCATCCAGCGTATTGATTCGGATCACCTCATCAAAAATTTCTTCGTAATCCTTTCCGATCTCCGGAACTGGATAGGCAATGATCGTAAAACTGCGTTCGTCTCCCGGAATATACTGATTCACAATCAGGCTTTGCCGGCTGTCAAAATTTAACGCCAGCTCCTCCTGCCTGGAGTGAAACGAAAGTGCCTCCTCCGTCTGTCTTGGAGAAAAGGGCAACTCCCCAAACGTCTCAATCACCGCAGGTCCCGCCATTCTTGAGGCCAATTCTTTATGATGTTCATAGGTTGTCTGAATGACCTCCAACTTCCGTTCCAGAAACTTTTTATCTAAAAATAAAGCCTGATCATTGCCGTGATCATAATCAAACTGCTTGTTGGCCACTGCCCCGTAATACCCTATTTTCAGATGACGGCGTTTGGTCAGCACACTGGCGCCAGACCTGCACAGCACCGGGCGCAGTCCCATCTTGCGGAAGTTCTCAATCGCCTTTTTTATGACTCTTTCAAAACCGAGTACATATCGGATTTCTACTGTCCCCTTCTTCGATAGATCTTTTCCGGTATTCACAAATCCAATCCGGTATCCTTCTGTATAGACATCGGCCATCTTCTGGATTAATTCTTCCGGCAGTTCCAGAAGATGTTCTGCCGTCTTCGTTTCATTTTCGCTGATATACTCTCCAAACCGGTAAAGATAGCGCAGATCACTCAGATTGCTGCCGCAGATAATATCTGCGGCAAAAGAATTGTCTGGATCCATCTGCTCTCTTATCCGATCCGCTACAAAAACATCACAGTAATCGCTGGCATACCAATAAATGATCTCTCTTACCTGTTCAAAAGACGGCGTCTCTTCTTCAAACTGTACATAAATCTCTAAAAAGAGCTCATATAAAATATCCAGATATTCTATCTTTCCTTCAAATACATAGGGAATTGCTCCCCGAAGTTCTGTATACAGGAAACTGAGCATCTGTCCATACTCTTCTCCCAGCTTATTTACCGCATAGGCCGGATTTCCATAGCTTCTGTCATAATTATCCGGCAAAATATCCTGATAAAGTCTGTGATTCCAGTCCTTCATCCCTGCAAGGTCTCTGCGGCCATAATCTCCGCTTTCCAGTTCCTTTTTTAGTTCATCAATCATCAGGAGAAATTGCGCCGTCTTCTGAAAAAATGCCCGAAACGGCTGCTCCACACTTTCTTCTCCACCAATCTGACGAATTCTGTCGATAGCAAGTTTGTATCTTTCTTCTATCATTTTTTATAACAGCCCCCTGATAAATAATCCTGCAAGAGCCAAAAGGAACAGGCCATTTGTAGCGATTCCCACCTTACAGGTAAGGTAATTTTTATCTCTCTCCTTCAGCCCCCGAATTCCAAGTGTCAGTCCTGCTGCAGACAATGCAATTGTCCCAAGCCCCACCAGACCGATCAAAATCCCGACCTCGCCTTTTGTCACATAGGAGATCAGAATCATTAAAAATAAAAGAGCAAAGACGGCCGCCCCATAGATACAGGAATAAATCCCTTTTCTGGCATGGCGCAGCGGCGCCTGGCCATATTTCGTCCGGATCATCTTCCTGCGGTGCTTCTCTTTTGCTTTTGCTGCAGCCTTCGCTCTAGTGTCTTCTTTTTTTATTTTTCTTCTTCGTAGTAACATGTCTTCTCCTTATTGCTGCGAGGATCGCAAAAACAAGATACCCTGCCAGTCCGCCGATGGTATTGAGCAAAAGATCATCTACATCAAAGCTTCCTACCTTAGAAAAAAGCTGAAAGGTCTCTACACAAAGGCTCAGGCCAAAACTATAAAATACCGTTCCTAAAAGGCTCCTGTATCTGCTGGCCATTGGCAGGAAAAATCCGAAGGGGATAAAAATGATTACATTGCCAAACAAGTTTGTAAACATTGCAAACAATCCCACCTGATCCCGGTACTCCCAGAATCTTCTGATTTCCCGGAACAACACCAGATTGTAATGATATTCTTTCATTTCTCCCGTCCGGCCATACCAGTCAGAAAATATCAGAAAATAAACAATAAAGATTACATAAAATATGAATAAAATCTTACCGAGGATTCGAATCCTCTTCCTCGTCCTTACATTCAAAAAAACTGCTTCCCTTCTATTTATCAAAGTTCCTAGAAAGTGAGCCCCTTTTTCTCCTTGTGCAGATATGCCCCGCTGACAATCGAAATGGCTCCTGCTGCGATCCCTATAACTAAAATCACGATTCCCACAGCAATACCTGCTGCTCCTGCCAGACTCATAGCTTTATATGCTTTCTCGTTCATATGCTTTCCTCCTGACCTTATTTCGCACCATACTGTTCATAATATGCGTCGATTGCTGATTTTAATGTATCATCGATCACGATTTTTCCCTGGCACTCCCGATTATAGAGATACTCTACTACCTCTTCCATTGTCACGATAGCCGCTGTATCAAAACCATACAACTCTTTGATCTCGTCCAGGGCACATTTTTCTCCTCCTTTACCCACTTCCATGCGGTTTAAGGATACCATAAGACCCACGATTGTCACATCTGCCGCACTTTTTACCTTTGGAACGGTCTCTTCCATGGATTTCCCGGAAGTAGTCACATCCTCAATCATAACTACTCGGTCTTTGTCCCTAAGCTTACTTCCCAAAAAATTCCCCTTATCGGCTCCGTGATCTTTTTCTTCCTTCCGGTCCGAGCAATAACGGACTTCCTTCCCATATAACTCACTGAAGGCAATAGCCGTCACCACAGCAAGCGGAATTCCTTTGTAGGCTGGTCCGAACAGCACATCAAAATCATCTCCATATTTATCGTGGATTGCTTTTGCATAATACTCACCCAGACGTTTCAGTTGTGTGCCTGTTACATAAGCTCCCGCATTCATAAAAAACGGAGATTTCCTTCCACTTTTCAGCGTAAACTCTCCGAATTTCAATACATCACTTTCCACCATAAACTCAATAAATTCCTGCTTATACTGCTCCATATTTTTAAACCTCCTACATAATTCTTATCAATTCTAACACAAGTTACCAGTATTTTCAATTTCGTAATTTGTCTCATGCTCTGTAGAAGATGAAGTCCCCTTATCCTTTCAACCCTCGTTTCTTGCCTTCCATGTCTTCAATTACAATATCTTCTCCTTCGATTAACAGCTGCGTATCATATTTAAATTCTAACATAGCCCCTCCTCCTTATCGGATATTGCATTGATTCTTATGCCATCTATTATATGGTATTTTTCGTCATTTTTAAATCTTTCCCAACCTAAAAATGAATCGCATTATGTCAATCCTCTATGAATTCTTCCATTCTTCTAATTCCAGCCGTATCTGTGACGGGCAGTGAAAACATCACAGCACCTGCAGGCGTACCGATACCCGCCTGTTCCATAATCGCATGCATGATATCATTCTTCTGTAGGGATTTAACCACAATAAGCACCATCTCTTTCTCTTCCGCAAGACTGATACCCAGAAACTTCTTTGCATGCTCTGCGCCGGTTCCCTTCGCATGAATAACAGTTCCTCCCGGTGCATGCGCACTCCTGGCTGCATCCATAATGGTTTCTGTATATCCGGAATTAGCAATTGTGATTAACAGCTCATACTCTGTGTTCTTCAAAACACTCTCCTCCTCGATCTCAATCTTCTGTCCCACCGTCAGATATTGCAAAACTTTTTTCCCGCCAATACTACTAAGAGGTATCAGGAAAGCAATTCCACGTCCCGGAACATCGATACGTAGTCTGGTATACAATCCACGTTCCAAATTCTTCCAGGTATCTAGAGTAATGATTGCAAAATAAACAGCTTTTTCCGTTGTCTCCATTCCCAGATAGTCCAGAATGGAACTACTGGCTGTTCCCCGCCCCAGAGTCGCAAAAGTCACCTCAATATGATATTCTTTAAAAAACTGAAGATATTTCTCTCTCATCCCCCGATTGGCGATGATTCCCATGAGATAGATACTATTCATATCGTTCCTCCTATAACTCTATAATGTCATCATCAGCCCAGATATCCAGATAGGAATCTTCTATAGCCTCTTTGCTCTTTGCATGTGCGGACCGGTATAGATAAATTGTCCCCATAACCTGAATCGCAATCAGAGGTGTCATCGCTACCATAGCCACTACTCCAAAAGCATCCCGAACAATATCCCCTCCAACTGCCTGGCATGCTCCCATGGCAAATGGCAGCAGAAACGTAGCCGTCATAGGCCCTGAGGCAACTCCACCCGAGTCAAAGGCAATCGCCGTAAAAATCTTCGGCACAAAAAAAGAAAGACATAAGGCTATCATATATCCTGGAAGTATGAACCACAAAATAGATACTCCCGTCAGCACTCGGATCATAGCAAGACCAATGGAGACAGATACACCAAGAGAAAGGCTTCGTCCCATTGCTTTTCCTGAAATTGCCCCTGACGTAATTTCCTCCACCTGTTCCTTCAACACGTAGACCGCCGGTTCCGCTTTTACGATGAAATATCCAATCACCATACCGATTGGAATCAGTACCCAACGGTAAGATAGACCTGCAATCATCTCGCCAAGATAATTACCGGCTGGCATAAATCCCACATTAACTCCTGTCAGAAAGAGTACCAGACCAATATAAGTATAAACCAGACCAATCACTACCTTCAAAAAGGAGCGGCCCTTCATTTTTAGGGAAATGATTTGAAAAACTGCAAAAAATACAACAATCGGTAGAAGTGAAACGGCAATCTCTTCAATATACTTGGGAAGACCTGCTGCAAATTCTTTCCCTAGCTCTATCGAATCCTGGATCATCGGAATCTTTGACGGCGTGTATGGGGTGTCTTCCGGATGATATAACATCCCAAGCAGTAATACGGCAAGGATCGGTCCAATGGAACAAAGGGCTACCAGACCAAAACTGTCATCCTCCGCATGCTTATCGCTTCGTACAGCAGCAAAACCTACCCCTAAAGCTATAATAAACGGCACGGTCATAGGTCCGGTCGTCACTCCGCCGGAATCAAAGGCTACTGCCAAAAAATCTTCCGGCACAAAGAATGCCAGCACAAATACCACAAGATAACATATAATTAAAAGTAATCGAAGAGTTTTGGAAAATAACATTCGAAGCATTGCAACCATCAGAAAGAATCCCACACCGACTGCCACCGCAATGATTAAAGTAGCGTTAGGGACTGACGGAACCTGCTCTGCAAGCACCTGCAGATCCGGTTCGGATATCGTAATCATAAAACCTAATAAGAAACAGAAAAATAAGACGATAGCCAAGTTTCTAGACCGCGCAATCTTCGTACCGATCTTTTCACCCACCAAAGTCATGGAAAGCTCGGCTCCCAGGGTAAAAAACATCATTCCCACAATCAGGAATACCGCGCCAAACAAAAACAGCAGCAAAATGCTTGGCGGAATCGGCGCAATTGTAAAACTAAGCAGCAGTACAATTCCGATCGTGGGAGCCACTGCCACCAGAGACTCCCTTAATTTTTCTGCAAATTTATTCTGGAATAAATCCATCTAGCGATGCACTCCTCCTATCAACTCATGAATATCTTCAACTCCATATTGTTTCATATAGTCTTCGATTCCATTCACCACATTTTCTGCAGTCTTTGGATCTGCAAAATTTGCAGTTCCTACCGCCACTGCCGTTGCTCCAGCAAGAATCATCTCAATAGCATCTTCCGCCGTAGCAATTCCTCCCATTCCAATAATCGGAATCTTTACTGCCTGTGCCGTCTGGTAGACCATTCTTACAGCAATTGGGTGAATTGCCGGTCCAGAGACTCCTCCCGTTTTATTTGCCAGCGCAAATGTTCGTCTGTGAACATCGATCTTCATCCCTGTCAGCGTATTGATTAAAGATAGTGCATCCGCCCCGCCTGCTTCCGCAGCTTTCGCAATCTCTGTAATATCAGTGACATTAGGAGTCAGTTTCATAATTACCGGCTGCTTGGCAATCTTTTTAATCTGTGCCGTCAACTCCTCCACATGTGCCGCATCCTGTCCAAAAGCAAGAAATCCGGCATTCACGTTCGGACAGGAGATATTGATCTCCAGCATATCAATCGGTTCCTCACGGAGTCGCTCCACCACTTCCAGATACTCTTCCGGGGCATGTCCGCACACATTTACGATAATCTTGGTATCATACTGCCTAAGAAACGGGATATCCCTCTTGCAAAAAACATCAATTCCCGGATTCTGAAGCCCGATGGCATTCATCATTCCCCCATAGACCTCTGCGACTCTAGGTGTAGGATTGCCGGACCATGGAACATTTGCAACGCCTTTGGTCGTCACTGCCCCCAGACGGTTCAAATCTACAAATTCCGAAAATTCCTCTCCAGATCCAAAGGTCCCCGAGGCCACCGTGACCGGATTTTTCCACTCTACGCCTGCTATATTGACTTTCATATTCATCAGATATCCACCTCCGAAGCCAGAAAGACCGGGCCATCCTTGCAAACCCGTTTATGATGCACGTTGCTGTGCTCATCCTTTTCTTTACTCTTACACACACATCCCAGACATGCGCCGATTCCGCAAGCCATCCGCTCTTCCAAAGAAATATAACATTCAATCCCTTTCTCTGTAGCATAGGCCTTGATCGCGCGGAGCATGGGCATCGGTCCGCAGGCATAGATAACATCTGCCTCCAGATGATGTTCCCGGACCGCATCCATCACATTGCCCTTGGTGCCCACACTTCCGTCTTCTGTTGAAATATACACCTCTCCATTCTGCGCAAACTCTTCACTAAGAAAGGTCTGTGCATCGCGGTATCCTGCCAGAATCTGTTTTTTGTCACAGGACAGTTGTTTGGCCAGTTCCAGAATCGGCGGAACACCTATCCCTCCGCCCATCAGAAATACCTGTTTTCCCTTCGCCTTTTCCAATGGAAATCCGTTCCCCAAAGGACCAATAATCTCCACCGCCTCTCCGGCCTTGAGTCTTGAGAATTGCTCTGTCCCCGTATCCGACCCGGTCACACGGTATACCATACGCAAAGCCCTTCTATCCTGATCGATCTCGCAAATACTGATGGGCCGTGGTAAAAGTTTACTTTTATCTTCTGTATACACGGAAATAAACTGTCCCGGCTTCGCCAAAACTGCCGCATCTGTTCGGATCCACATACTGTATATCCCGGCAGCCAATGACTCCTGTGCAATCACCTCTGCCCTTTCCTTCTTTTTCATCTATAATCTCCTTTCGGCCTATCGATCCAGTGCTTCCCTGATATCGGCAATCATATCCTCTACAGCTGCCCTGGATGCATCTCCATAAGCCTCTGCTCCAAAGGATGCATATTTTTCCTGCTTGTAAGCCGCAATGATCCCACGGGAAGAATTAATAATGGCACCCAGTCCGTCTTCATTAAAGAAATGGACAAGATCTTTACCCTTTCCTCCCTGTGCGCCGTACCCCGGCACCAGAATATAAGCTTTTGGCATAATCTTACGCAGCACTTTTCCCATCTCTGGATAGGTGGCACCTACCACGGCACCGATATAACTGTAGGAGCAGCCCATGCAGTCCTGTCCCCATTCATTCACCTTTTCTCCCACCAACTCATACAATGGGCGGCCGTCTATCAGCTGATCCTGGAATTCACCGCTGGATGGGTTGGAAGTCTTTACCAAAATAAATAGACCTTTCTTCTCTTTCTTGCATACATCAATAAACGGCTTTACTCCATCTGAGCCAAGATATGGATTCACCGTCACAAAATCCTCGTCAAAGGGTGCATATGTGTGCTCTCCCACCTGGACTTTTCCGATATGTCCCGTGGCATAAGCGGCAGATGTAGAACCGATATCTCCTCTTTTGATATCTCCGATAACCACCAGTCCCTTTTCTTTGCAGTAGTCCACCGTCTTTTTAAATGCGGCAAGTCCCGGGATTCCAAACTGCTCATACATGGCAATCTGTGGCTTGACCGCCGGGATCAGATCATAAGTCTTGTCTACGATTTCTTTGTTAAACTGCCAGATGGCCTCTGCCGCTCCCTCCAATGTCTCGCCAAATTCCGCATAGGCTTTTTTCTGTACATGCTCCGGCACATAGCTAAGCATCGGATCTAATCCCACTACGATAGGCGCTCCCGTTTTTTTAATATTGGACACTAACTGATTAATCACGCGATTTTCCTCCTGTCAATAACTGATTTTCATATACAACTTCTCCGTCCACCAGAGTATATTTCACATCCCCAGACACTTTCCTTCCGTCAAAGGGTGTATTTTTCCCTTTCGAAAAGAAGGTATGCTTATCAATCCGATACTCTCTTTGTGGGTCAAACACGACAAGATCTGCTGTTTTCCCTTCTGATACGGAACCTTTATCTGAAAGTCCCAGTATTTTTGCCGGATTGCTGCTCATCTTCTCTGCCATGTCCATGACGCTTAAAATCCCTGTTTTTACCAATTCTGTATACGTCAAAGCAGCTGACGTCTCCAGACCCACAATTCCAAACGGCGCGTCATTCATGGACTTTCTCTTCTCATCCTTTGCATGAGGTGCATGATCTGTCGAGATTACATCCATAACTCCTTCTTTAAGTCCTTGTCGAAGTGCTTCTACATCTTCTCTGCTGCGCAGCGGAGGGTTCATCTTATAGTTGGCGTCATCCTCTTTAATGTCGTCTGCTGTCAAAGTAAAGTGATGTGGGCACACTTCTCCGGTCACCAAAAGTCCTTCTTCCTTGGCAAGCCGGATCATCTTTACACTGTCTGCCGTGGAACAGTGACACAGGTGCAGCCTTACTCCTGTCTCTTTGGCCAGCAGGATATCTCTTGCCACGATCACATCTTCTACAGAATTGGTGATTCCTTTCATCCCCAGTCTTTCTGCATTTTTATCTGCATTCATCACACCGCCTTCAACCATGTTGATATCTTCACAGTGTGCGAAAACGGACAATCCGTTTTTCTTTGCCTCTTTCATTCCCTTCCGGTAGACAGATGCATTCATGACAGACTTTCCGTCTTCACTGATGGCATGACACCCGGCCGCTGCCATTCCAGCAATATCCGCCAGCTCTTTTCCACTCTGTCCCATCGTCACAGCACCGATCTGAATCACATGAACCGGAGATACTTCTTTTGCTCTGCGGTGAACGTCCTCCACCTTCTCCTTCGTGTCAATCACCGGCTTTGTGTTCGGCATAGCGCATACAGTCGTAACACCACCTCTTGCCGCAGCTTTTCCTCCTGTCTCCAGAGTCTCCTTATATTCCAGCCCCGGATCCCTGAAATGCACATGCAGGTCGATAAATCCCGGCATCACATAACAGCCCGACGCATCCAGCACCTGATCTGCCACATCTTGAATTGATGGGGCGACTTTCTGTATTTTCCCATCTTTTACCAGCACATCACATATTTCGTCACGCTTCGTCAGTGGATCGACCACATGTCCGTTTTGGATCAATATTGTCATATCTGCTTTCCCTTCCTTTAAAATTCCATATACAGTATTATTTTACCATACGGCCCTTGTCAATGAAAAGGATTATTCTTTTTCTTTCAACACTTCGACTGCTTTTTCCAGCTGATTATCTGCTTGAGGATCACTTTCATCCGCTTCATATTCCACTTCCACATCAGGTGTAATGCCTTCTCCATCGATGTTTCGGCCATTTGGAGTATAATATTCCGCGATCGTCAGCTTCACACTGGTTCCATCTCCCAGATCAAAAATCTGCTGCACCACGCCTTTCCCATATGTCTGAGTCCCCACAATCGTGCCGATACCATAATCCTGGACGGCACCTGCATAGATCTCAGAGGCGCTGGCACTATTGCCGTTAACCAGCACTGCCATCGGTACATCGATCTGATGTTCCTCATCGGAAGTTGCTGTTTCCCGGTTTCCATCCTTATCCTCTGTATATACAATGGTTCCTTCCGGCAGCACCAGATCCAGCATGTCGCATACAGTATTCAGATTTCCGCCCGGATTATTTCTAAGATCCACAATCAGTCCTTTCATACCCTGATCCGCCAGGGTACTCAGAGCCTCCTCATACTGGTCGTAAGTGACAGAATCAAATTCTGTTACAGACAGATATCCGATCTGGTCATCCAACATCTCATATTCCACCGTCTGTGCCTCCACCGTATCTCTGGTAGCGGTCACTGTGATCTCCTCGGAATCTTCTCCTCGTAAAACAGTCAGATCCACATCCGTTCCCTTTTCGCCTTTAATATAGGTTACTACTTCCGATAGATCCATTCCGGTTACTTCCATGTCCCCGACTTTTGTCAGGATATCATTGTCCATAAGTCCGGCTTTATCTGCCGGAGAGTCCTGATAAATCTGGACTAATGTAATAACCCCACTGTCCATATTCTGGCTCAATACCGCACCAATACCGCTGTATTCACCTTCTGTCGTCTCATAGAGATCTTTCGTCTCCTCTTCATCGTAATACACAGAATAGGGATCCCCAAGCCCCTGAAGATATCCCTTGTAGATCCCTTCTTCCAGAGCTTCTTCATCTACATCTCCTATATAATTTTCATCAATCAGGCTTTTCAACGCGGACAGTTTCTCATCCGCAGATGCTCTTTCTGAAAGCCGGATTCCGCAGGAAACAACTCCTGCCCCTGATAACACAATGAGGGCGCCAAAAAGCGCCCCCTGTAAAAAATGATTCTTTGATTTCATTGAATTCTTCCTAAATCTAATTTTCATTCACAACACTACAGATAATTACGGGGATTCACCGGTGTACCATTCAATTCCACCTGGAAATGCAGGTGTGGTCCAGATGAATTGCCTGTCGTTCCTACGATTGCGATATTCTGTCCCTTGCTTACAGTCTGTCCTGCTGATACATAGATCTGGTGACAATGCATATAAGTAGTAGTCAGCCCATTTCCATGGTTGATCGTAATCATATTTCCGGCGTTTCCGCTGTATGCAGCAAAAACAACAGTTCCTCCTGCCGCCGCATAGATCGGGGTACCCGTTCCTGCCGCAAAGTCCATACCCTTATGGTTGGTGCTGGCACCTGCGATCGGCTGCTGTCGATATCCAAACTCGCTGGAAATGTAAGTATATCCCGGGCATGGATGAGCAAATGTACCGTTTCCGGTTACTACAGAGGCGCCCCCGCCTCCTGCTACATATCCCGTGCTGGCTTCTGTCTGTTTCCGCTTGGCAGCTGCAGCTGCAGCTTCCAGCTCTGCAAGCTTTGCATTAGTATCGCCAAGCTGACTATCCAGCTCGCTAATCTCCGCCTCTTTCTCAGAAACAAGAGTAGACACCTCTTCCTGCTTGCTGATCAGTTCATCCTGCATATCGCCCATCTCGTCGTACTCTTTCTGGATCGCAGCTTCCTGCTCCTCCACATCTTCTACAACCGCTTTAAACTCATCCAGCATATCTCTGTCATATTCTGAAATCGTACTGATATATTCGGCCTTATTCAAAAAGTCAGCAATCGTCTGGGACTCCAGAAGGATCTCTATGAACTGAGCATTGCCATTTTCATACATATACTTGATCCTTTTTTTCATATCCTCATACTGATTGTTTTCCTCAACCTTTGCCTGGACCAGCTCTTCTTCTTTTGCCGTCAGTTCCTCTTCTTTGGTTTCAATCTTTTTCTGGATATCTTCCATATCTGCAGCAATCTTTTCTAACTGTGATGCCAGAGACGCTTTTTCGCTTTCTGCTGCTTTCTTCTGATCCTGAAGCTGAGAAGCCTTTTCTCTTGTCTCATTCAGTTCAGCTGCGTTTGCCTGAGTTTCAATCCCCAGACACATCACAAAAACTAATATCAGACTGATGATTCGCTTTTTACGTATCATATGTATCCCCCTTTAAAATTATACCCTCAGGTGTTTACGTATGGTAAAGAAACTTCCAACAAAACCGATTCCGACTCCCAGTGCAATACCTATTGGAAGAAGCGTTCTGTAGATTGTCATAACAGGGAGGAAATCTATAATATTGTTCAAAAGGCTAAAACGTGTCATCACATAAGCGACTGCCTTGTCATACATGAAATACAACAGAGCCAGCGGAATCAACGCCCCTATCACACCAATCAAGAGACCCTCGATCACAAACGGTGCCCGTACAAAACTGTCTTTTGCTCCTATGTACTTCATAATTGCGATTTCTTCACGTCTGACCGTAATACCCATAGTAACTGTATTACTAATCAGGAAAATGGATACTGCCAGCAAAATTGCAATAATGGCAATGGATACATATCCCACCAGCCTGTTGACACTGGTCAGTGTCTTAGCCACTACATCTGAGCGGTTGACGCTTCTGACCCCATCCAGGCTTTCTGCAAACTTTACGACATCCGACTGCTTGGATACATCCGACATATATACTTCATAGTTATCGGAATTTGCCAGCGGATTATCCGCCTGAAACCCTTCCGCCAAGTCTGCATTATCGCCGAAATATTCATCCTGGAACTGATCCCATGCATCATCGGCGCTGACATAGTTGACTTCCAGCACACCATCTGCCGCTTCCAGTTCTTTCCCGATCTCATCCTTCTGCTCATCTGTAGCATCTTCATTAAAGAAAACGGTAATTGCTACCCCTTCTTCTGCCTTCTCCACAATATAATTAAAGTTTACAACAATGGAATAAAACAAGCCAAAGAGGAAAATACACGCTGCCATCGTTGCGATGGAGGCAATGGAGAACAACTTATTTCTTCCGATGTTCTTTACCCCTTGTTTCATCGAATACCCAACTGTACTAATTCTCATTATTATACCCACCTTTTTTCTCGTCGTTTACAATGACTCCCTTTTTCATAGTAACGACACGCTTTTTCATTTCGTTTACGATTTCCTGGTTATGTGTAACGACAAGCACCGTCGTTCCTCTGTTGTTCGCCTCCTCCAAAAGTTTCATGATCTCCCATGAATTCGTCGGATCCAGGTTACCGGTCGGCTCATCAGCAAGCAGGATTGCCGGTTCATTTACGATGGCTCTGGCAATGGCAACTCTCTGCTGTTCTCCCCCTGAGAGCTCTTTCGGAAATGACTTATATTTCTGTGCAAGACCCACCAAGGACAGTGCCGCAGGCACCTTCTTCTTAATTACCCTGGTAGATTTCTCTGTAACTCTCTGTGCAAATGCGATATTTTCATAAATGTTACGGTCTTTCAAAAGTCGGAAATCCTGGAACACCACACCGATACCTCTTCTGTACATCGGTATCTTCCGATGTTTCAGGCGGCTCAAATCCTGGCCGTTTACGATAATCTTTCCTGATGTAGGCTCCAGTTCCTTTAAGATCAAACGAATCAATGTGGATTTGCCCGATCCGCTGTCGCCTACGATAAATACGAATTCTCCCTGTTCGACTTTCAAATTGATGCCGTTCAGAGCCGCAACCCCTTTCGAGTACTCCTTCGTTACTTCTTTTAATTCAATCATACTTTCCTCCTGATTATCAATACTCCAAAGACTCCATATACTTCATATACTTTACGACCATCAGAGCAATCTTAAAGGTGATCGCATCTTCAAACACACGAAGATCAAGCCCCGTACTTTTCTGGAGCTTGTCAAGCCGATACACAAGCGTGTTCCTGTGAATATAAAGTTGTCTGGATGTCTCCGATACGTTCAGATTATTCTCGAAGAACTTGTTGATCGTGGTCAACGTTTCTTCATCGAAATCATCCGGCGATTTCCCCTCAAAAATCTCACGTATAAACATCTTACAGAGCGGAATCGGCAATTGATAGATCAATCGTCCAATTCCCAAAGCACTAAAGGCAATCACCTTTTTCTCCCCACAGAAGATCTTGCCTACATCCAGTGCAAGCTTCGCTTCTTTATAAGACTTGGATACCTCTTTGATATCATTGACTACGGTGCCGTAAGCGATCAGAACATCTTCTCCCTCTTCCTCCTTCAGCATCGTATACAGATTTTGTGCCGTCTTCTCAAGTTCTGGACTTCCATCGCCTTCATCCAGTTCTTTAACGACAATAATGTTCTTTTCATCCACCGCTGTCACAAAATCTCTGGAACGGTTTCCCAGAAGACCTCTGACATTATCCAGTGTATTGCTGTCTTTTTCATGCTTTGTCTCAATAATAAAGATAACACGTCTGACGTCTGTGTCAATATGTAACTTTTTGGCACGGTTATAAATATCCACCAGAAGCAGATTATCAAGCAGCAGATTTTTAATAAAATTATCCTTGTCAAACCGCTCTTTGTATGCCACCAGAAGGTTCTGGATCTGGAATGCTGCAATCTTTCCAACCATGTACACATCATCGCTCTCGCCATTAGCCATCAGGATATACTCCAGCTGATGCTCATCAAAAATCTTAAAAAACTGGCATCCTTGTACCACCTGGCTGTCCGCGGGAGATTCTACAAAAGAAACTACTTCTGTTTCACAATCAGTCTGTTCCGGAAATGTACTTGCAAGTGCTTTCCCGTCTGTATCCATCACACAGAAATCAATTCGTGTAATCCCTTTCAATCCTTCAATTGTATTTTGAAGTATTTGATTAGATATCATATGTCATCTCCTCCACCAGTTTCAATATACATTTTTCACAACAAAACAGAAAAAGATGTGGTAAAAATGTATACTACAAGATTTATCTTAATATATTTCACCAAAAAAATAAAGAGGAAATCGCAAATATTTGTCAATTTCCTCAAGATTATTTTTGTTTTCTTTTTTCAATCTCTCGTTTAAAGATATACTTAACCAGGAACTGTCCAAGCTTTCCTGATACAAGCCCATTTTTACAGACCGGAAGCGTACTTTTGCCTATTCCAAGCCACAGGCGTACATCCAGAAGATTTTTGTTTTTAATAATAAAATCTTCCTGAAGCGGCGCCTTTAGAGCAGCAATGATGCAGTCCACCTCCCCGCCGTTTATCGCATTGACCAACATGTCATCTGCACGGTTCTGCGCAGAAACCTTGGCAAGTCCTACAACCTGTGCCCCGTCATAATGCTTTTGCAGATAATCGAAAAATGTCTGGCCCTCCTCCTCTGATTCCACCAGAAGATAAACTCTTTTATGATTTTTGTGCAGATAACGCAAAAACATCTTCAGAAAAAGCTGTTCATCTGCCTCCTGAAGATATTTTTTCTCCGAGACATCCGCGGCTTCCAGGATCGTCTTGTCACCGGCCATCAAAAGATCAAACTTCCACATCTCGTCTTTGAGCTTTGGCGTCTCATCCATCTGCATCAATCCGTCTACCGTCACCATCTCTACTGTATTTACCGGAACAGAGTCCATATATCCGATAGTCTTTTTCAGGGCTTCTTTTGCAGAGCAGTTATCGATGTCAATATCTAACACATTTATTCTACGATTCATGCCTTCACCCACTTACATATTTACCAGTTTTTCGATTATAGCAAATGGATTTTTCCTTTTCAACTGTTATTACGAAATGTTCATACTTCTTAACATTTTTAATATTTCTGTTACTTTTTCTTCTCCTCTCTGCGGCGCTTGGTCATCAGCCCTCCGATTCTTCCTGTCTCTTTGGAAGACAAAGACTTCCAGCCTTGTGCCATTACCTGATCCAAAAGTCCAAGCTCCTCTGCGATCTCATATTTCATTTTTTCTTCTTCTGTCAGTTCGTTTAGATTGACCGGACGGTCTTTTTTTCCTGCCATCAGCACCTGCCCCTTTCATTTTTTATAAGTATTGACAGATGCCGGGGCTTTTATACTTATATAATATGTATCTATCTGCGCTGATCTGGCATGATAACTGCTGCGATAAAGTAAGCCAGTATTCCGCTTCCTGTACAGGCAAATAGTACCATCAAAAGTCGGATCACAGTGGGATCTACGCTAAAATATTCTCCGATCCCTCCGCATACACCACAGATAATACGGTTATTTTTCGAACGATACAGCCTTTTAAATTCCATGATGGTCTTCCTCCTTCCATTCATAATGTCTGGTTCCGTCAAAACTTATGACTGCCGATCCTGCACCGCAGTCAATCGAAATCATCCGACCGGCCCCATTATCAATCTTGCGTTCTGCTCCAAGGCCGGAGAATTCTGCCGCTCCACATTGGACATCTCCGACGCCCACATCAATATCATAATCGTAGTCTTCTTCATTGCCTGCAGCAGTAAAGTCCAGTTCCCCAACCCCTACCTCGATATCCAGTTTTTCAGAAATACAACCACTGCCGGTAACACTCCCCACGCCACACTGGAGGGCTGCTTCAGATGCCTGGATGTCATAAACCTGTGCTTCTCCTGTCCCTGCATCCACAGACATCCTGGCTGCACAGATATTTTCCATATAAAGGCTGCCGATGCCAAGCTCTATGGACAGGTCATCTAGAACCAGATTCTGCGGAACATAGATATAGACCGTCCCTGTCCCCACATGATTGGTTCTCCAAAGATTCTTCTTGGTGGTGATCTTTAGATCATCTCCATCTACATCGGCCTGAAATCCAAGCGCCTGGCTGATACCATCTGTCTCCACCGTTACATCCGTCACATCTTCTGGAATGATCTCTACGGTTCCGGCGTATACATCGGCATCTATCTTTTTCACACCTTCGTATGTCTTTCTGATATCCTCTGCAAGGCCAACACCGTCTTCATCCATAACAATTCCGATTCCACGATCTACCTGAAGTCTGATCTTATCTGTCGTTACGCCAAGTGCCAGG
Organism: Lachnospiraceae bacterium; assembly: GCA_019424135.1. Classification (GTDB taxonomy): domain Bacteria; phylum Bacillota; class Clostridia; order Lachnospirales; family Lachnospiraceae; genus Merdimonas. Next base: position 60,368 of record JAHYZZ010000006.1, on the reverse strand, counting down.
CCGATCACACAGAATACAACTCCGACACCTGCCAGAAGTCCACATATCACCCAGAAAATCTTCCATCCTTTTTTCATAACTTATCCTACCGCCTTTCTCTGAAACGGTCTGCGACAGACCCATACGATCCCCCGGCAGATTCCCGGAATTGCTACCACGCTAAGTCTCACAGCTCCCACAACTGCTACTACACCGACCACGGTGAGGATCAGTCCCATGCCCATCAACATAAATCCAGCCCCCAGCTCCGGTACCAGACACAAGATCCCAGAAACAAACAATGCGATCCCACTTGCGGCAACTGCCACGGCAGCTATCACAAGCGCCATAAAAAGTGCAAACAGACTGATGATCACTCCGCAGACCAGACATAAAAGTCCCAGTCCCATCGGGAGCACAATCGGAAGCCCGATCAGAACGATTGCGATGATCAAGATGATCTTAAGGGTTCGGTCCGATTTTTTGTGGACTTGATGATCCTCTTGCCTTATCTGTTCCTTCGCGGCAGGCATATTAGGCTTTTCCTCTTCCTGTCGGAATTCTGCCATGTCAGCTTTAATCTTCTCAGCCACCTTTTGCGGGCTTTCCAGTTCCTCAATCACCTGCCGCTCCTGATCTTCCCCGGCATCATCAAAGTAGTCATTATAATACTGCATTGCATCCCTTCTCTCCTCAACCGGGATATCCTGTAACAATGATGCAAGCTCTGTCATAAATTCAATCCGGTTCATTCGGATCCACCTCCCTCAAATAATTGGCTAATCTTTCTGGAATAGCTTTTCCATTCTTCCCGATACAGGTTTAACTGTGCCATTCCCTGTGGCGTCACCTTGTAATACCGCCGATTCCTCCCGTCAAACTGTCGGTCATATACCTCCAGGCATCCGTCCTTCTGAAGTCTTCTAAGTACAGGATACAGGGTGGACTCCGACACATCAATGGCCTTCCTTACGTCCTGTGTAATCTTATAACCGTAAGTTCCTTCTTCTTCCCGGGACACAACGGCCAGCACAATCGCATCCAGAAGCGCCGCTCCGGTATTAAACACCATAGTCTCACTCCCTTGCTTGTTTATAATATTACTTTAATGTACAATATTATTCTTACGCTTATATTATATGATGTATAATATACTTTGTCAACAAATATTATTTTAACCAAAAAAACACTGCAACATCCATGATTCATCATGGATGTTGCAGTGGATTCCTAAGATTGCTACACCGGTATTTCTTTCTTCATTGTAAAGGAATAAATCATCTTCTCTTTCACTTTCTTCCCGGTCATCTGCTCCAGAGCCCGGGCGTAATATTGAAGCTGTGCATGATATTTCTCTGCCAGCTCCTGAGGCGAGAAAATCCGATCTGTCTTATAGTCCAGCACCACCAGTTCCCCATCTTCTTCAAAGTAGGCATCAATAATTCCCTGGACAAGAAGCATTTCCCCTTCCTGTTCCTCCGGATAAAACTCACGTGCATCTATCCCGAGGACAAAGGGCTGTTCCCGATAAAGAAGCTTTCTCTTTGCAGCTTGTCGCATCCGTCTGCCACAGGGACTGTCAAGGAATTCTAAAAGATCTTCCACTCGAATACAGTCAGCCATCTTTGCCGTTATCCTCCCCTTCTCCTGACACGTTTCAAGGAACCGGATAACCGAAGAAAGGTCTGATACATTGGTAAAATCCAATAACTCCAGAGCCCGGTGATAGGCCGTACCTCTGGATGCTCCCTTCAAAGTCTCTTCTTCCTGAAGAAACTTTGGAAGCAGTGGCACCACGTCCGGTTCCTCATAGACTTCCTCGCCAAGATCCCAGGCATCATCCTGAGCATTTTCCAGAAGAAAAGCTCTCTTTTTCAGCTCGGATACCGTAAATTTCATCTTCTGCTGCCGGCTTTCTGCATAAGGATATTTATAAGAAAACTGTTCTTCAATTACAGCTCTGGCCCCTGGGTCATACTCTTGCTCCAAGTCACATTCTTCCAGCATTTTTCGAACAATTCTTCCAGCTGTCTCTTCTTCTACTGCCTCTTGGACCATCTCCTCTGGCCCCACGATCTGAATTCTTAAGGGTGCGTCATCCTTACAACCTTCTGCCGCCGAAAGAATCCAATCCCAATATGTGGCTGCCCTGCTTCTTCTGGCAAAAGAAAGTACTGACTCAGATTCCCTCTGGTCATTTTCATAGCTTGCTATCTTTTTTTCTGCATCTGGCAAGGCACCGGTAATAATCAATTTCTCCTTTGCGCGAGTCAGCGCCACATAAAGCACTCTCAGTTCCTCTCCAAGACTATCCAGCACCTCTTCTTTCTGAATTACTTTTTTCACCAGACTGGGCATTTTCGTTCGTTCTTCCAGCCGAACCACATCCAGACCAATTCCCATTCCAGGATGGAGAGCCGCGCTGCTTCTTGCATCCTGCATATTAAACCGTTTTCCCATTCCTGCCACAAAAACCACCGGAAATTCCAGGCCTTTACTCTTGTGAATCGTCATAATCCGCACAGTATCTGCCTGCTCATCTTCAATGCTGGCTTCTCCATAGTCTACATGATATTTCTGAAGCTGTTCCATATAACGGACAAAATGAAACAATCCTTTATAGCTGGCCGATTCAAAAACTCTTGCCTTTTCAATCAGCATTTCCAAATTTGCTCTCCGCTGTTCTCCGCCTGGCATAGCCGACATATAATTTCCAAATCCAGTCTCATCCAGGATCCGAATGATCAGCTCATGGATCGGCGTATATGGTACCATTCTCCGGAAATCCTTTAACTGCCCCATAATCTGTGTCAGTTTCTTGCAAATAGACTCTTTCGCATCCTCCATCTCAGGATATCTGGCAACAGCCTCATAAAACGGCACATCTTTGTTTGCGCTGCGGATCTTTGCCAACTCTTCTTCCACAAAACCGCCAATGGGAGAACGAAGTACCGCTGCCAGGGGAATATCCTGCTCAAGATTATCCAATATTCTAAGATAATCCAGAAGGATTCCGATCTCCCTGGCTTTAAAGTACCCTTCCTTGGTTCCTGCATGGACCGGAATTCCTTCCCTTCCCATCTCTTCCACAAAGACATCTGCATATCCCTGGATACTGCGAACCAGTATTACAATATCCGAGTATTTCACTGGGCGTAGAAGACCGCTTCCCTGATCCATTACCTGCCCTTCCTCCAATAGGCTGCGAATTCTTCCGGCTATCAGACGTGCTTCTAGTTTCTTCTCCATTCCCTTTGCCTCATCGCCTGCCGTATCCACTACCAGGATCTCTGTATCTACATCTGAAACTTCCGGGTATACAGCTCCCGGATACAGCGCTGCCTGGTCATCATAGGCAACTCCTCCCAGATCCTCTGCCATGACCTGACAAAAAATCCGATTGACCACATCCAGCACTTCCGGACGGCTCCGAAAATTTTTGTGAAGATCAATTCTTTGGGTTTTACTATCCTCCAGACCATATGTATGAAACTTTTCCATAAATAGCTCTGGTCTGGACAGACGGAATCGATAGATGCTTTGTTTCACATCGCCTACCATAAAAATATTATACCTGCCCTTGGAGACAGAGGACACACTGGTAAGAATGGTTTCCTGAATCAGGTTGCTGTCCTGATACTCATCAATCATGACCTCCCTAAACTGCTGCTGATACTCCTCTGCAATAGAAGAGGGAACGAACTTTCCATCCCTTTTCTCCGTCAAAATCTTAAGCGCATACTGCTCCATATCGGAAAAGTCGATCAGATTCTGATTTTCTTTTGCTTCCTGGTACTGAAAAGCAAATAATTCCACCAGCTGAGCTAAAACCTGCACCTGTGGCTGACAAATCCTCAGATCTTCCAGCATTCCTTCCAGATTCTGGTAATAATACTGTCCTTTCAGATCCTGCAGCAGCTTTTTCACTTCATCACGCACTTCTTTAACATACGCCGCTTTTGTTTCCGACACATCTTTTTTCCGGTTGGGGGCCAGTCTGACAAAAGAAAGGGAAGCCATCTTTTTTTGAAGCTCTTCATAGGTCTTTGTCTTTTTCAGATCTTCCACCATGTGAATATCCTGACGGATGGTTTCTTCATAAGCCAGAGGCCCGTCTTCGTCCATACATACCGCTAAAGCTCTTGAAAGCATTTCCTTCGCATCCTCAAGATACTGCATAGTTCTCTCCCGAATCCTTGCCGCAAGTATACTTTTTTCGAACTCAGAAGACTCTTTCACTTCATATGCCCGGACACAATCTCTAAGCCACCCGGACGCATCTGGATAGCTTCTGGAAAATTCGTAAATCTTCAAGATCCATTCTTCCAGACGATGGTCGTTTCTGGTTCCTCCATAGGCTGATACAAAATCCAGAAATTCCTGGGAACCTTCCTGATATTTTTCCTCCAGCATGTCCTTGAGCACATCCTGCCTAAGGAGCTTTAGTTCCCCTTCCTCGCCTACACGGAATCCCGGATCTAGCGTAGTGGCATGGAAATGATCTCGAATCACTGACAGGCAGAAGCTATGGATGGTTGTAATCTGTGCATTGTGGATCATGGTTGCCTGCTGCCTTAAATGTTCACTGTCGGGATGATCCTCCAGTTTTTTTTCGATGGCAAGGCGGATCCGTTCCTTCATCTCTGCCGCGGCCGCCTCCGTAAAAGTGACGATCAGAAGTTCATCCACAGACACCGGGTCTTCCTCTCTGGTCAGCATCGTAATGATTCTCTCAACCAGAACTGCTGTCTTTCCAGAACCAGCCGCCGCCGAAACCAGAATATTCCGGTCCCTAAGACGAATGACCTTCTGTTGCTCTTCTGTCCAAGAAACTCCCATGTCTTACCATTCTCCTTTCATCTTTCCAATCGCCTCTTCCTGGCTCATTTTGGGGATTTCCCGATATTCATACCCCGGTAATTTGATATCAAATCCACAGATATTCCGATATCTGCAGTAATCGCAGCCAGTTTCCTGACCTTTTCGGTATGGCCTGGGGCTTACCTCTCCCGATAAGATCTCCTCGTGAACATTTCGCACCTTTTGTACTGCATGCTTCATCATGATTTCAAATTCTTCCTCTGATACCGCTTTTGAAGCTTTGGAAAGGCTGCCATTTTTATTGTACTTTACCGGAGCAGCCAGGGACTCTCCCTCTCTCTTCCGATCCAGATGGGTCAGCACCTCGTCCTTGCAGTTGATGATGCCATCCGGTCTTAGCTCTTTTAAAATCTGATCCCGCACATTCTCGCCTTCCTCCGGCTTTTCCACCAGCGGATCATCAATCCGATAATAGAAAACTCCGGCTGGGATCACTTCCTGTCCCGGATACTGCTTCTTTGCCATTTCCACTGCCGCATCCAGATATACCATCAGCTGAAGCTGCAGTCCATGATACAAAGACACCACATCAAAGGCTTTTTTCCCGGTTTTGTAATCTACGACTTTGACATAGACCTGATCTCCATCCACACAGGTATCGACACGGTCAATCTTTCCTCCTCTAAATCGGAGTTCATACGCTGATGGCCGGAAATCTCCGGCGGACAGCTGGCAGGTTAAAGCCCAGACTGTTCGCTCCAGCATTGTTTTCATCCGCACGATCATATATTCATTACGGGCGCTGCTATATAAGACACTGTTGCCATAACCAGCAATAGCTGTTTCTACACTTTCATCAATATAGTCTCTGCGCTCTTCCTCTGAAAGAGCAGTCCAGTCTTTTCGCGCTTTTGCCACCTTTCCGGAAAAATGTTCCAGCGCCGCGTGACAGATATTTCCCAGATCCACCGCCTGAAAATCATACTCCTGACGTTCCTGAAGCCCCAGCCCATAGGTCAGGAAATGAGAAAATGCGCAGGCAGAAAACCGTTCAATCCTGGTAATGCTATCTTCAAACTTTTCTCCGTACAGACGTCTCGCCGTCTTTTCAGTCAATGAATCGGCCGGGCGCTGATAAAATCCTGCTTCCAAAAGCCTCCCGATCTTTCTTTCAAACTTTGGATCCTTCCGGTATTGACAGTATAATTCCATCCAGCTTGCTGACACACCGGTGCGAACCTTCTGAAGACCATTGATCCATTCGTCCAGGCCCAGGTTCTTTGTCCATTCTTTTTCCACAAATGCCCTGGCGTCTTCCTCCTCCACCCGAATATCCGGAAACATTTTCCTGATTTCCTGAATGAGGTAGGATGGCCGCAGGCTCTTTCCTTCCGAAGATACACGGCTGTAGAAAATCTCAAGCCGCTCAGAAGGCTTGGTCAGATTCATATACAGGTAAAACTTTTGTACATATGCTTTTTCCTTTCCTCCAGGGGACAGAGAAAGCTTCTCCTTTGCAAAACGGTCTCTGTCGCGTTCAGACAAAAGCCCGGTCCGCAGAAGATTGCCGGGCAGATATATGTCATTTGCACCCACAAAAAACAAGGCTTTGATATCTTTCAGCCGGGTTCTTTCCATATCGCCGGCCACCACCTGATCCGGACTTGGCGGTATCACTCCCACCCGGGCCTCCTCTAAACCGGCATCCAAAAGCTTTCCATACTCTTTCAGACTTACCGGTTCGTCCCCTAACAGCTCCACAAATTTGTCGAACAGCTCGATCACGATCCGGTAAACCTGAGCGTACTCTCTGGCCAATGCCTGCTCTCCTCTTTCCTGAAACTCTTCCTCTTGTACTTTTAATCGGACCTGCAGATTCTCCTTCACCATAAACTCATAAACAGCCGTGGTAATGTCCCGGACCGTTTTTTTCCGTTGTTTCAATACATAGATCAGCCCATCCACTTTTTCTACCATCCGTACCCGACAGTGATTAAACTGTTCAAGGTCTTCTTCTGTGGTTGTTTTTAGCCTTCTGATCCACCGTTCCTGCCAGTGTTTATACCCTTTTATTCCCAGACCGATCACATAATTTTCCAGTGCGTCCGTCTCTGTAGCAGTAAATCCTGACAAGTTCGTCCTCAGAAACCGAAATACACTTTCAATAGTAAAATTTTGTTCAGCCATATTTAAAAGACTTCGGATATATTCCACAAAAGGATTTAACAAAATACTCTTTTTCTGATCCAGGAACACCGGGATCTCATACAAATCGAAAGCACGCTTTAAATAATCCCCATAGGCGTTCATATCACTGACGATCACACCAATCTCCCGGTAACGATAATTTTCCTTTCTCACAAGGGCCCGGATACTTCCTGCCACAGCCATGGCTTCTTCTCTGGGACTATGCGCCACATGAAGCCCCACTGCTCTTTGCTCTCCTTGAAAGGTACACTCCTGATCAGAGGCTTTCTTGTGATAACGAAATAGGGTTCTTTCCAGAAATGCCATAGGCGGATTTTCCCGGAATCGGCGCACCGGTACATCAAACAGGTTCACCGGATCCAGAATCTGGATCTTCGCCTGCTCTGCAAGTTTTGTCAGTGTTGAAGTCATCTGCTTACTCAGTCCAAAAAGCTGATAGGGATGACGATATGTAAAAGGATCTTCCCTCTCATCTATTGTCACTGTCACACAGACCTTCCTGCAATTTTTTAAAAGCTCCAAAAGCAGACGGCTCTGGACTGGAGTAAACCCGGTAAACCCGTCCAGAACGACGGTGCTGTTCTTAAGCATTTCTGACTTTGGCACCTCACGGCTTAATACATCCAGAAGCTCTTCCTTTGTGATATAACGACTCTCCAGATAATCCTGGAAGCCCCGGTACAAAATCTTAAGATCTCTAAGTTTATAGTACAGCCTGGAATTTTCTCCTGCTGATTCCATCACCTTTCCAATCTCTTCTTCACCGATATCATACTGAGTAAACTCTGAAATAACAGACTTTACTTCACTGATATAGCCTAGTTTTTTCATATTCCCCTTTAATATATGCAGCCGGTCTTCATAATCTCCGGCGATCTTGCGCAGGATCAGATTTTTCCCTTCATCGTCCAGCACCGGCAGACTGCCTCCTCCAGTCTCCTCGAACACGCGGTACGCCATCCTGCCAAAGCTTAAGACATCAATATTCATGATTCCATGGCGAGGATGCATACTCACCAGATCTTTCTGGGTCTGCATGGTAAACTGTTCCGGCACAAGAACCAAAAATTTCTGATCTGGATACTCCATGGATTCCCGGATCACACTTTGATACAGCTTATAAGATTTTCCAGATCCAGATGGCCCAAAGATGAATTGTAATGCCATAATTCCACCCCATATCAAAAGAATTCTTGTTCCATTTTATCATGATATTTTTCAACTCTCAACGTAGTTTAAAAAAAGAAAAGATGCCGCCAAAGCCTTTTTCCTTGTCTCTGGCAGCATCTTTTGCTATTTTCGTTTTTATATATTTCTCAGTTTTTCGGTGAATTCATTACTCAGTGTAAGCTTTGCTACATAAAATACGTCCCCGGTCATATAAACATTCCAGTCATCCTCGATCTCCACTTGCAGATCTCCGCCAGGCATGTGAACAATCACCTTGCTGTTCGTCATGCCAAGCTTGTAGGCTACGCCTGCCGCGGCGCAGGCTCCGGTTCCGGAAGCCAGCGTATATCCGGCACCCCGCTCGTAAATTTCAATCGCCACATGTTCTTTGTCGATTACCTTCATGATCTGTGTATTGATCCGGTTTGGAAAATATCTGGCAATCTCCGCATAATCGCCGATCTTACACACCAGAGGCTTTGAAATCTCACGCATGGGGATCACACAATGGGGGTTTCCGATGGACACGCAGGTAACCGGATAAAGCGTTCGCCCAAACACCATGTCTTCATTGATCACCTCCCGGCGCTCTCCAGTCACCGGAATATCATCGCTCCAGAAAGAAAGCCTCCCCATAGATACTCTCAACCTGCTGCCATCCTCGTTTAAAAAAGCTACCTCTACTGGTCCATTCCCCGTATACAACGTAAAATGCTTTTTCTGCACATAACTGGCGTCCTTAAGATACTTCGCGAAAATCCGGACACCATTTCCACTGGTCTCCGACTCACTTCCATCCGGATTCCACACCTTTACATGCATGCCATCTTCCTTTAGAACCGGGCCCTCCAGCACACCATCAGAGCCAAGACCTTCATTCCGGTCACAAATCAGCCTGACATTCTCCGGCGTCAGATCCAGCTCATTTTTATTCGGATCAAACACCACATAGTCATTTCCAAGTCCATGATATCTCTGTAAAACAACCTTCATAACATAACCTCCGAAATATACGGTTTCCACCTTCTTCTCTTATCATAACAGGCATTATTTCCCAATACAAGGCAAAATCCTGCTATATACATTGCAAATCCTGCCTTCCCATGGTAAATTTAGGACGTAGCCCTTTTCAAAAGGGCTACGTCCTAAATTGTCATTTACCCTGTACCCAAATGGAGGTTTCTATGGACAGCTATACAAAAAAAGGCTACCTCAACAGTGAGTTCCGGCTATTTCATCTGACGGACCGGGAAACTCAGGAGGTCGCCTATCATTATCATGATTTTGACAAGATTACAATTTTTATCAAGGGAACTGTCAGTTATATGATCGAGGGAAAGTCGTATGAGCTGCAGCCTTATGATATTGTGCTGGTGCGCCATAATGATATCCACCGGCTTTCAGTGGATAATTCCAGGGTGTATGAGAGGATTATTGTTTATATCTCACCTAATTTTATGGACGCCTATCAGACAGATTCTTATGATCTTAGCTACTGTTTCCACAAGGCCGAGCTGGAGCATTCGAATGTGCTACGCATTCCTTCGCTGGAAAAAAGTTCTCTGTTTCGTTCGATTACGCGGCTAGAGCATTCTTTCTCTGACGATGGGTATGCCGCGGACCTCTATCGGCAGGTATTGTTTCTGGAGTTTATGATCCACCTGAACCGGGCCGCCAGAAAGAACCGGCTGGAATTCATCGATACGCAAGACTACAATCCTAAGATCCAGCATATCCTAACGTATGTAAACGAACATCTTGCCGATGATCTTTCCATCGACGCGATTTCAAAAAAATTTTATATCAGCAAATATTATATGATGAGACTATTCAAGCAGGAAACCGGCTGTACATTGGGTCAGTATATTACCCAGAAGCGGCTCCTGCTTGCAAAAGAACTGATCTTATCCGGCGTACCGGGCACGCAGGCCTGTTTTGATTGTGGATTCCGGGACTATTCCACTTTTTCCCGGGCTTATAAAAAGGAGTTTCAGGAATCTCCCCGGGAAACCTTTACCTTCTCATAGAGTTCCACCGGCACATACGCCTGTACATTGATTCCGTCTTCCCGGTATTCCTCAGACTGGAGTTCGCCAAACTTACGGATCAGCTGAATTTTCGACGCATCCTGATAGGAATAGAGATTCTCAATATAAATCTTTTTCTGGCGAAGGAGTGCCTCAATGGTCTCTAGCAATTCTTCTATACCCTCGCCTGTCCTGGCAGAGATCCTCACTGTATAATCCGCCCTGAAATCTCTGGCCAGCTGGTCGCATCCCGGTTTATCCTGCTTATTAAATATGGTAATCACAGGTTTGTCTTTGATTTCCAAATTCTGCAACGTCTCATAAACCGTATACATCTGCTGATCCATCTGCTTGCTGGACGCATCTACAACATGAAGAATCAAATCTGCATATTTTGCTTCCTCCAGCGTACTTCTGAACGCATCAATTAAATGGTGAGGAAGCTTCTGAATAAATCCCACCGTGTCTGTCAGGAGGATTTCCTGCCCGCTGGGGAGCTTTCTCTCTCTGGTCGTAGGATCCAGTGTCGCAAACAACTGATCCTCTGCCAAAATCTGTGC
>JAHYZZ010000006.1:34482-49593 GCA_019424135.1 Lachnospiraceae bacterium | reverse complement strand
TTGAGAAGCGTAGATTTCCCGGCATTTGTATATCCTACGATTGCCGCCACCGGAATATGACTCCTGCTTCGATGCTCTCTTGTGACCTCCCTGTGCCTCTTTACATCCCTTAACTCCCGGTTCAGCTGCGCGATCCTGTTCTTAATCAGCCTCCGGTCTATCTCCAGTTTCTTTTCTCCAGGTCCTCTGGTACCGATTCCTCCTCCCAGACGCGACATCGCCGTTCCAAAACCTGTCAGCCTGGTTTGGCGGTATTTTAGCTGTGCAAGCTCCACCTGGATCTTCCCCTCACTGGTAGAAGCTCTGCCTGCAAAAATATCCAGAATAATCAGTGTCCGATCCATAACCTTTGTATCCAGTTCATCCTGCAGATTCTTCATCTGCACCGGAGACAGTTCATCATCACAAACAATACCTGTTGCGTCCAGTTCCCACAGCAGGTCTTTGATTTCTTCTATCTTTCCTTTTCCAACATAGGTTGCCGGGTGCACCTGTTCCCGGCTCTGAATCACTTCCCCTACCGTCTGTGCTCCGGCAGTGGATACCAGTTCCTTTAGCTCATCCAGTGATCGTTGGGTCTTTTCTTGTTCTGACAGGCTGACCCCCACCAGGATCACCCGTTCTCTTTCCTTCTCCAACTCAATCATGATCTCGTCTCCAGAAAAGTCATCTCTTTCTGTGCATCTTCATCATCCGGATATTCTTCCAGATATTCTTCCAGTTTAGATCTGGCGCTTTCCCAGTCCTCCATCTGTTCATAAGCTGCAATCACATTAAACTTCATTTCCTGTACAAGCTCTTTACTGCTATCCTCCTGACTAATGCCAAGATTAAAATAATTCAGTGCCGAAGACGCATCATCCAGCTTAAGCGCACAGCATCCGATAAAATTATAAAGTGTTCCCGTCTTTTTAGCCCCATTGTCCAATGCATTTATGAACGCTTCTCTGGCGCCCTCATAATCTTCCTGTTCCCATTTTGCAATCCCAATTCCACGGTAGGCGTCTCCCGGATTGTCGTCCTTATCCACCGCCTTCTGGAATTCTTCAATTGCCTGGTCATACTCTTCTTCCTGCAGATATTCCAGCCCCTTTTCTGAAGCTGAAGAACATCCTGTAAGAGAAAAAGCTGCCAGCATCACGGCCACAATTACACCTTTCATTTTCATACTGCTACACCCTTTATTTCTTTTTATACCTGGTACCTTACCACCCAAACAGCATTTAAGATTACCACGAGCATGACTCCCACTTCTGCGAGAATTGCTTCCCACATACCAAAACAGCCAACTGCAGCAAGAATCAAGATCAGCACTTTTACCACAAGCGCAAATGTTATATTCTGGCTTACAACTCTCAATGTTTCTTTCGCAATCTTTATAGCGTCTACAATCCTTGGCAGTTCATCCTCCATCAAGATAATATCTGCCGCTTCAATCGCAGCTTCTGCTCCCAAAGCGCCCATGGCGATCCCCACATCTGCTCTGGCCAGCACCGGAGCGTCATTGATCCCGTCGCCGACACACACCAGACGTTCGCCGCCGTCCTGCAAGCCCATAAAATCCTCCAGCTGTTCCAGCTTATCTTCCGGCATCAGGTTGGTATAAGCATAATCCATTCTTAGCTCTTTTGCAACCTCCCTGCTGGCGCTCTGCGTATCACCGGTAAGCATCACCAGCACAGCTCTGCATCTTTCTCTCAGGTACTGGAGGGTATCTTTTGCATCCTCCTTTACCCGGTCTGCAATCAAGATATATCCGGCATACTTATCGCCCACAGCCACATATACGGGAGTCCCTGCGCGTTTCACTTCGTCACAGGCCACATTTTGCCGCTCCATCAGTCGCTTATTGCCTATATAAACACGGTTCCCTTCAAATGTGGCATTCACACCAAATCCCGGGATCTCTCTCATCCGGTATACCTTCGTCTCCTGAATCTCTCCCTGGTAGGCCTCTTTCAAAGACTGGGCAATCGGATGGTTAGAATGGCATTCCACATGTGCAGCAATTCTGATCAACTCCTGGTCTGTCATACCGACCGCCTTCACTTCCGTCACATGGAACACACCCTCTGTCAATGTCCCCGTTTTATCAAAAATAAACGTATCTGCCTTCGCAAGATCTTCCAGATAATTTCCACCTTTTACTACAATCCCGTGACGAGCCGCTGAAGCAATTCCGCCGAGGAAGGCAATCGGCACTGACATAACAAGTCCTGTCGGGCATGCGATAATAAGAAAAATCAGTCCACGGTAAATCCAGGTATCCCAATTCCCATAGGAAAACGTAAGAGGAGGATAGATCATAACCGCCAACGAACAAATCAACATAATGGGAACATAAGCCCTGGAAAACCGGGTAACAAAATTTTCGCTCTCTGCCTTTTGATTCTGTGCGCCTTCCACCATCTCCATGATACGGGAAACCGTAGAATCCTTATATAATGCAGTAACCTTTGCTTCGATCACACCGCTTAAGTTGATGCATCCGCTGAAAATCCGGTCTCCCGGCCATACTGCCTGGGGAACGGCCTCTCCTGTCAACGCCTTGGTGTCGATACTGGTGGTTCCGGATGTCACAACTGCATCCACCGGTATCCTCTCACCTGGGCGGATCACAATCGTATGCCCGGTCTTAAGTGCCCAAGGGTCTACCTTAAACTCCTTCCCCCGGACCTTTCTGGTGGCATATTCCGGACGGATATTAATCAGACTTTCGATCGAACGCTTGGCATTGTCTGTCGTATAAGTTTCAAACATCATCCCCAGTTCAAACAAAAGCATGACCAGAACTCCTTCCACGTACCGGCCCACACCAAAGGCTCCAATTGTAGCCAAAATCATCAGCGTGTACTCTGTCAGAAACTTCTTTTGCATCAGATTTTCTTCCAGCTTTTTAAACGTATCAAATCCTATCAACAGATATGCAACTATAAACCATACAAATCTGACCATATCCGGAAGCATGTAACGCGCAGTTACACCCACCCCGCACAAATATACCAGAACCCCCGTCCCATAGATCAGGCTTCTTATCTTTAATTCCCTCGTCATACTTCGATTCCTTTTTCACAACCCATACATATTTATTCAAAAATATGTTCCATCCCCTGACTGATGATCGACTGAATATGACTGTCAGCTAATGAATAAAACACGGTCTTTCCTTCTCTGCGGTTCTTCACCAGCTTCATCTGCTTTAAAAGCCGCAACTGATGCGAGATAGCCGACTGGGTCATTCCCAGCACTTCAGCCAGATCGCAGACGCACATCTCCGTCTCCAGAAGCACACAAAGCATCTTGACTCTGGTGGCATCTGCAAAAACCTTGTAAAAATCTGCCAGCTTCTCCAAGGTCTGTTCCCTTGGCATCCTTTCCCTGGCAATCTGAACAGCCGCTTCATGAATGTAAGTCACATCACAGCACTCTATTTCCTGCTTTTTCATCGGTATCACTCCTTCAATTGAGCAGTTGCTCATTTAATAATTATGCCAAATGGTTCCTATGATTGCAACCATTTGGCATAAAATGAAACGAAAATTAATACTTTTGTAACGATTCTATTCGATCTGCCAGTCAATGGGCTCCACCCCATGGGCTTCCAAAAATGCATTGGTCTGGCTAAAAGGTTTGCTGCCAAAAAACCCCCGGTAGGCTGACAGTGGGCTTGGGTGGGGCGCCTTCAAGATCAAATGATTCGGATTGTTCAGCATCCGTGCTTTTCTTTGTGCCGGACTCCCCCACAAAATAAACACAATCGGGCGATTCTGCGTATTCAAAGCCCGAATCGCAGCGTCTGTAAATTCCTCCCATCCGATATCCCGGTGAGAATTAGCCTGATGAGCCCGAACGGTGAGGACTGTGTTCAACATCAGCACTCCTTGCTCAGCCCACTTGGTCAAACATCCGTGATTTGGAATCGTACACCCCAGATCATCATGCAGCTCTTGATATATATTGACCAGCGAAGGTGGAATATCAACCCCTTTTTTGACAGAAAAACAAAGTCCATGGGCCTGTCCTACATTATGATATGGATCCTGCCCCAAAATCACCGCCTTCACCTTATGAAGCGGCGTCAGATGAAAGGCATTAAAAATATCATCTGCCGGTGGGAAAATCTGCCTTGTCCGATATTCTTGATTAACTGTCTCGAACAGCTTTTTATAATATGGTTTCTTAAACTCTTCCTTCAAAGCATCCAGCCAGTCATTATTGATTGCACCCACGCTTCTTTTCCTCCTTACAGCCGCACAGACACTCCTCTGCCCTGCAGATATTTTTTCACTTCACAGATTTCCAGCTCTTTATAATGAAACAATGAGGCAGCCAGCGCCGCATCTGCTTTCCCTTCTGTCAGTGCATCATAAAAATGCCCCAACGTTCCTGCACCGCCGGAGGCAATGACCGGAATCTTTACCGCCTCTGCAACAGCCCTCGTCAGCTCCAGATCATATCCCGCCTTCGTCCCGTCACAATCCATACTGGTTAGAAGGATCTCTCCTGCCCCCAGCTTTTCCACCTTTCGAGCCCATTCTACTGCATCAAGGCCTACGTCAATCCTTCCGCCGTTTTTATAAATGTTCCAGCCGCTTCCATCGGCCCTTTTCTTTGCATCGATGGCCACCACAACACACTGGCTGCCAAATTTATCCGCCGCATCTGAGATCAGCTCCGGCGTATTAATTGCAGAAGAATTGATAGATATCTTATCAGCCCCTTCCCGAAGAAGTGCTTTAAAATCGTCTACGGTACGAATTCCTCCGCCCACAGTAAATGGGATAAACACCGTTTCTGCCACCCGGCGCACCATGTCCACCACGGTATTTCTGGCATCCGAAGAAGCCGTGATATCCAAAAAGACCAATTCATCCGCTCCGGCTTTGTCGTAAGCAGCTCCAATCTCCACCGGATCTCCGGCATCCTTTAAATCTACAAAATTTACACCCTTGACCACACGCCCATTATGAACGTCCAGGCAGGGAATGATTCTCTTCGTGTGCATCCTTTGTCCCCCTCATAATCTATAGTTCCAAAAAGTTTTTTAAAATCTTAAGCCCCACATCACTACTTTTTTCTGGGTGGAACTGACAGGCAAACACATTCCCCTGTTCCACAGAGGCATGGATATGGGTGGTATATTCCGTACACGCTTTCACTATCTGTTCATTTTGTGCTTTCAGATAATAAGAGTGTACAAAATAAACATAAGGCTGCTCCGGAAGTCCCTCAAACAGACGTCCGTGATTCTGCAGCTCCAAAGAATTCCAACCCATATGAGGAATTTTATATCCTTCTTTTTCCGGAAGCTTTAATATTTCACCTTTTAGAATTCCTAATCCTTCCACTCCAGGCGCTTCATCGCTTCTATCAAACAAAAGCTGCATTCCCAGACAGATTCCAAGAAATGGAGTCCCCTTATCAGCCACCTTTCGGATCACGGTATCCAGTCCATACTGCTTAAGCTTTTCCATTGCGTCTCCAAAAGCTCCCACTCCCGGCAGGATCACCTGGTCAGCCTCCAGGATTTCCTGCCCATCTCTCGTGACAGATACCTCCTTTCCCAGAAGCTTAACCGCCTTTTCTACACTTTTAATATTTCCCGCATCATAATCTACAATCGCTACCAAATTTTCCGGCTCCTTTTCTTTTCATGAATATTTTTATTCTACATCAAGTTCAAACCAGAATTCAACACCATTGTCATAATTTTTTACTCCATACTCCTGATGGAAGGATTCCATGATTGCCTTTACAATGGACAGACCTATCCCATTGCCGCCGTATTCCCGTGTGTGAGCCTTATCTACCTTATAGAATTTCTCCCAGATATGCTTAAGGGATTCTTCCGGGATCGGTGTGCCAGTATTAAACACGCTTGCTCTTGCCTTTTTCCCTTCTCTTTGAATCTTGACCTCGATCACCTTATCTCCAGCTGCATGGTGAAACGCATTGCTGACATAGTTGCGGATCACCTGCTCCGTCTTAAACTCATCTGCCCATACATACACCGGGTCATCCTGTCTGAAAATCACCTTCAGATCATCCTGCTGCGCCAAAATCTCCATGCTCTGCAAAACCCCTCGAATCAGCGCTGCCAGATCGAAACGTTCAAAAGTGATCTCCTCATCTCCAAATTCCAGCTGATTTAACGTCAGTAGATTCTTGACCATCTGATTCATCTTCATGGCTTCATCCATAATTACATCACAGTAAAAATCTCTACTTTCGGGATCAGCATTGACCCCGTCTTTTAAGCCTTCTGCATAACCCTGGATCAGGGCAATCGGAGTCTTGAGCTCATGAGATACATTTCCCAGAAATTCATTGCGCATTTCTTCCATTTTTTCCTTCTGTTCAATATCTTTCAGAAGACTGTTATTCGCCTTTTTCAATTCTGAGATCGTACTCTCCAGTCTTCTGGACATACGATTAAAATTTGCTCCCAATTCTCCGATCTCATTCTCACCGCCGCTGGTATACTTTGCTTCAAAGTCCAAATCGGCCATCTTGTCCGAAAGTGCCGCCAGTTCCCGGATCGGATCCGTAAGCTTTTTAGAAAAATACCATACCAGAAAACCTGCCACCAGGATCAGAACACTTCCGATATAAATCAAAAATCGGTTGGAAATAGCCGCACTCTCACGCATACTCTCCAGGGGACTCCTCATCAAAAACTGGCTTCCATCTTCAAAATTTCCCCACATAACCAGATACTCCGTCTCGTTCCACGGATCCCTGGACTGAAGCATCTGGTAAGAATCTGTACTCTCCAGAAGCTTCCCGCTTTTCTGAGCCTGATTTATCACGTATCCCAAAAGCTGGTTTAAGAGCATTTCCTGATCATATACATTGGTATACTTGTTCCCCGTAGTTTCGTCCACGATTAGGAATGACAGATTGTTTTGTTCTGCCTGCTGTACTACTGCGTCTGTCACATCTTTATCGGTATAAGCCTGATCTTTGGACACCTGGTTTAACGCCTGATACATCTCACGGAAACTGCGTTCTTTATTCTGAATATAGTAAGGTTCCAGAAATGTCATGTTTATGACCAGAAGCGCTACCACCATACAGGCCAGAAGCCCGATAAAGATGATGATCATCTGCTTTTTTATTGAATACTTCATCTATGAATCTACCTCAAATTTATATCCCATCCCCCAGATGGTCTTGATGTAATTCCCCTTGTCCCCCATTTTACTCCGAAGCTTTTTCACATGTGTGTCAATGGTTCTGGCGTCTCCAAAATAATCATAATTCCACACATTATTTAATATCTTTTCCCGGGACAATGCAATCCCCTGGTTTTCCACGAAATATGCCAAAAGTTCAAACTCCTTAAAGCTTAACTCGATCTCCTTCCCGTCAATCTTCACCTGATGAGCTGCCTTGTCAACGGAAATTCCTCCTGCTTCCAGCACCTCCTCTGCTCCAAGCGCATGAGCGCGCCGGAGGATTGCCTGTGCCCGTGCCACCAGAATCTTGGGACTAAATGGTTTGGAGATATATTCATCCACCCCAAGCTTAAATCCCTGCAGCTCGTCACGCTCCTCTGACTTGGCTGTCAGCATAATTACCGGCACCTGGGAACCTTGGCGTATCTCTCTTAACGTCTGCCATCCATCCATCTTCGGCATCATCACGTCTAATATCACAAGCGCAATCTCTTTTTCCGCGTAAAAAATATCCATTGCTTCCACCCCGTCACCGGCTTCCAGCACTTCATATCCTTCCCGCTCCAGGAAATCACGGACTAGTTTACGCATTCTGCTCTCATCGTCAACTATCAAAATCTTCAGTTTTTCCATATTCGCATCCTCCATTTTCCTTATCATAGCAGGCAAATATGATAATTTTGTGAATCTACCATTTATAATAGCACATCCTCTATACAAAAAAAAGCGTCATAAATTCACCGATTCCGGTGCTTTTATGACACTTCCAGATAGTGGACCTGGCGGGAATCGAACCCGCGTCCGAAAGCCCATCCATCAGGGCATCTCCCATCACAGTCATTATTTTAACATTCCCTTGACCAGTCACCTAATGACAGGTTACTGGCTTTAGTAGCTTCATAAATTCTTCCATCTTCTCAAAGCTTTGAAGGTGAAGTGCTCCGCCTCATTGAAGCCGGTGACTTAGGCAGCGGATGACCTAAGGCCGACTACTGCCAAAATTAGGCAGCGTACGCTAACTGTCTATCGTCTGCGTTTATATTTAGATGGAACTTTTAACGTAGTGTCCCGCTACGGATGGCTTCCCCAACTTCCAGACCCCCGTCGAAACCAGTACAAGCCCTTGGTCATTTGTGTTCTGTTTTATTATATGCATGCCCTTTTTTCTTGTCAAGGTAAAAAAGTAGTTCAAATCCTTTTTCATTTGTTGACACTTTCCTCTATCTTCGTTATGCTTAATAATGTGTATTTTTATACATCATACTGTCACTTCTGATAGAATATGATTTTAAGAGGGGTCTTATTTCCATGGAAAAACGAAAAACATTTATTATAAATTTTTTATATTTTGCAATTATTATCGTCGCGATCTTTCTGGGTCTGCAGTTTGCTTTGACTCTTCTCTTTCCTTTTGTCGCGGCACTTTTTATTTCTTATATTCTAAAACATCCCATCCGTTTTATCGCGAAAAAGACCGGACTTTCCAAGCGCGCAGTCGCCATTGTTCTGGTTCTTCTTTTCTACGGAACCATTGGAATGTTTTTAGTTTTGGCAAGCATCCGGGCTTTCTCCTTTATAACGGATCTGGTCCAGAGGCTTCCTCAGATTTTCCGGCTCTATGCCAATCCGGTCATGACCGATCTTTTTGACGAACTGGAACGGGCTCTTGAGCAGGCAGATCCCCAGATTCTGGACACTGTCGACTACCTGTGGAGCCAGTTCATGCAGTCTTTGCGAAGCCTGGTGTCCAACCTTTCATTAACCAGTATGGAAGCCATTTCCAGTATCGCTTCTTCTCTTCCAATGTTATTTATCAAGCTACTGTTGATGGTCATTTCCACCTTCTTTATTTCCATGGACTATGACCGTCTGACCGCATTCTGTATGCGCCAGTTAAATGGATGGGCACGGGACATTTTTCTGCAGGTCAAAGAGTATATCGTCGGGACCTTGTTCGTTTGTATCCGGTCTTATGCTCTGATCATGAGTATCACTTTTGTGGAATTATTTATCGGACTTTCTTTGTTTAAAGTCAACTATGCATTCCTGGTTGCCTTGGGCATCGCAATTTTTGACATCCTGCCGGTTCTAGGCACCGGAGGCATTATGATCCCCTGGGCATTAATTACAGCTGTGCTGGGTGATTTTTCCATGGCCATTAAGCTTTTCGGTCTGTATCTTTTTATTACCATTGTCCGGAATATTATTGAGCCTAAAATTGTGGGAAGCCAGATCGGCCTCCACCCGGTGGTCACATTGGTCTGTATGTTTGCCGGGGTCCAGCTATTTGGCGTGGTGGGACTGTTCGGATTTCCCATCGGGCTGTCACTTCTAATGCACCTAAACCGTACAGGAACCATCAAAATCTTCAGACTTACCGATCGTGAATCCGAGGATAAGAAACGTACAAAAACAGAGTGCTGATCCATGGGAAATAACCCCTGTTTATATCTTTAGTTTTTAAAACTATGGATAGGAGCCGGAATCCTACCACCCCGGTTTACAAAGTTATCACAGGAATAAGAATGAACCGGCATAATCGGTGCATATCCCAAAAGTCCTCCAAATTCTACAGTCTCTCCCACTCCTTTTCCGATTACCGGGATCAGACGGACAGCGGTAGTCTTCTGGTTCACCATACCGATAGCACATTCATCGGCAATGATTCCTGCAATGGTTGTAGCCTTGGTATCCCCGGGAATCGCAATCATATCCAGTCCTACGGAGCAGACACAGGTCATGGCCTCCAATTTCTCTATTGTCAGAGCATTTGCACGCACGGCATCGATCATCCCCTGGTCTTCACTGACAGGAATAAAAGCACCGCTTAATCCTCCCACGTAAGAAGAGGCCATCACCCCGCCTTTCTTTACCTGATCATTAAGGAGAGCAAGGGCCGCTGTCGTTCCCGGAGCTCCTGCATACTCTACACCGATCTCATGAAGGATATCTGCCACACTGTCGCCGATAGCAGGTGTTGGGGCAAGAGAAAGATCCACAATTCCAAAAGGGATCCCCAGACGTTTAGATGCTTCCTGAGCCACCAACTGTCCCACTCTGGTCACTTTAAAAGCTGTTTTCTTAATCGTCTCGCACAGCACCTCAAAATTCTCCCCCCGGACTCTTTCCAATGCAGTCTTCACAACTCCAGGGCCGGAAACACCGACATTAATAATTGCATCCGCTTCCGTGACACCGTGGAAAGCTCCGGCCATAAAGGGATTATCATCCGGAGCATTACAGAACACCACCAGCTTGGCACAGCCCAGGGAATCCTGATCTGCGGTTGCCTTCGCGGTATCCAGGACAATATCACCCATCAAACGTACTGCATCCATATTAATACCGGTTTTGGTAGAGCCCAGGTTGATAGAACTGCATACACGTTCTGTGCATGACAAAGCCTTGGGAATAGAACGGATCAACAGTTCATCAGCCTTAGTCATTCCCTTCGCCACGGTAGCACTGTAGCCGCCGATAAAGTTTACCCCTACTTCTTTCGCTGCTTTATCTAAAGTCTGAGCCAGAGTCACAAAATCTTCAGTAGACTTACAGGATGCGCCACCTACCAAGGCAATCGGTGTAACAGAGATTCTCTTATTTACCACCGGAACTCCATACTCTCTGGAGATCTCATCCCCTGTCTCCACCAGATGACCGGCAAGACCGGTAATCTTCTCATATATTTTCCGGTTCACCTGCTGCAGATCAGAATCAATACAGTCCAAAAGACTGATACCAAGTGTAATCGTACGCACATCCAGATTTTCCTGTTCAATCATTTTATTCGTCTCATTGACCTCATACATATTTATCATAAATCTTTACCTGTCCTTTCTCCTGGCTGCCTCATTCAAATACGATGCATTTTTGTAAAAATATCCTCATGCTGTGCATGTACTGTCACACCAATCTCTTTTCCCACTTCTTCTAGTTCTTTTGAAAGCGTATCCAGTTTTTTCGGGGACAAACTGGTATCCGTGATCATCATCATATTAAAATATCCGTCTACAATAGTCTGAGAAATATCCAGAATATTTACCTTGTTCTCTGCCAGATATGTACATACCTTTGCGATGATGCCTACGGTGTCTTTTCCTACTACGGTAATAATTGTCTTCTTCATTGTTCTGCTCCTTTTCTAAACAGTGACTAGGTCTAAAATTCTGACTTCTTTTTAGCAATAAATATACCATATCTCGTCACAGATTTCATCATATTTTTCTTCTAAAGGGAAAGACAGCCTCCACAAAAAAAGCCTTCGGTTCCTTCTTTTCTGGGCTATTCCATTTCATTTACAATATATTTTTTACTTCGGGCAATGGCCTGGCGATCCTAAGAATCAGTCTCTCCTGGTCATGTTAAGTGAGTATGTGGGTTATATTCTCGGGTGTCCAAAAAATTTTTAAAAAATTAGCACTCACCTATTGACAGTGCTAACAACCAGTGCTATAGTACAGATAGAACAAAGGAAGATGGATCAGATTTAGAATCCTAACTCCTAAGTTTTTCATTTGCTTACAACACTTGAGACAACTTCAAGAGTGCTGATGGCAGCTGTGAAAGCAGCTCATAAAAAGTTTAAATTTGATGTGTAAAACATGAAAGGAGAAATGACTTATGATGATGCCTAGTATTTTTGGAGAAAACTTATTTGATGATGATTGGATGGATTTCCCGTTTGACAACTTTGAAAAGAAATTCTGGGGCCGGAAAAACCCATTATATGGTAAACATGCAAAAAATATGATGAAGACAGATATCCGGGAACACGATGAAGGTTATGAATTAGACATCGATCTTCCAGGATTTAAAAAGGATGAGATCAATGTACAACTTAATGACGGTTATCTGACCATTTCCGCCGCAAAAGGTCTGGATAAAGATAAAGAAAACAAAAAAGGAAAATATATCCGTAGAGAGCGGTATGCGGGAGCTATGCAGAGAAGCTTTTACGTCGGAGACGGTATCAAAGAAGAAGAGATCAAAGCAAAATTCAAAAATGGTATTCTTAGACTGAGCATTCCAAAGAAGGATGCAAAAGCAGTAGAAGAAAAGAAATCAATCGCCATCGAAGGTTAAAAATAACGGGGACAATTCTTTTTCCCCGATCACATAAAAATGAAACAGATAACAAATAGAAATAGATAAAACCAGGGAGGTATGTGTTATGTTACTTGCAAACAGAGGATTTAATAGTTTATTTGATGATATGTTTAACGACCCGTTTTTTACCCGTTCTTATGACGGTACATCCACTCAGGTAATGAAGACGGACATCCATGAAAAAGACGGAAACTATCTTGTTGAAATGGAGCTGCCAGGATATGCCAAGGAAGAGATTAAGGCCGACCTGAAAGATGGCTATCTGACGATTACCGCTCATAAAAATGAAACAAAAGAAGAAAAAGATGCCCGTGGAAAATGCATCCACAAAGAACGTTACACTGGAACCTGCAACAGACGGTTCTACGTAGGCGATGAAATCACACAGGAAGACATCAAGGCTGCATTCAAAGACGGTGTTCTGACACTACAGATTCCAAAAGAAGTGGAAAAACAAGAAGAGCAGCCTAAGTTGATTACGATTGAGTAATCCCCCTATTACAACAGACCGGCAGATACATCTGCCGGTCTGTATTTTTGCTTTTATTCCTCTTCTTCCTCCAATCCCAGAATCTCTGCCAGTACTTCTATGATAATTTCATTCGTACAGGATTTCACATAGCCCATCATATGTATGGAAATCTCATCCTGTTTCTGTGCATCTGTCAACGCCGTATTGCGCTGGGTCTGATGAATAAGCTGAACAAGATGAGGCGTCAGTTCCTCATATACTTCTTTCGTCGTCTCTGTCACCAGATTACGTAAATCCTCTTTCTTTGTAGGTACCATCCTTCTCCTCCTTTACCCGAAATTGCGCACTTTAAAGTCCCTTTGCGCCTCTCTTTGCTGATCCTTTTTTGCGATGTCCTGTCGTTTATCGTATAGTTTCTTTCCCTTTGCCAGCCCGATCTCAACCTTCACCAGGCTATCCTTTAAATATACTTTCAGCGGCACCAGAGTCATTCCTTTTTCTTTTGTCTTTCCAAGAAGCTTTCGGATCTCATATTTATGAAGAAGAAGTTTGCGGACTCGCAAGGGGTCCTTGTTGAAAATATTTCCTTTTTCATAAGGGCTGATATGCATCCCGTAAACATAGACTTCCTCATTTTCGACACGGATAAAAGCCTCCTTAATGCTGCATTTTCCCATCCGAAGAGACTTTACCTCTGTCCCATGCAGAGCAATTCCTGCCTCGTAGGTCTCCAGTATAAAATAGTCATGATATGCCTTTTTATTATTCGCAATCAGTTTCGTGCCATTCTTCTTTGCCATACTCCTCATCTCCTTCTTCCCATATTTCAAAATCAATGGTTCGCTGCAGGCAGTCTGCGCCAGCCACTTTTACTTTGATCTTTTGTCCCAGTTTATAGCGTTTGCCTGTATGGATGCCTGCCATTTCATATCTGCTCTCATCATATTCATAGCGATCATCTCTCATATTCACCACATGAATCAAACCTTCCACCGTGTTGGGAAGCTCCACATACATGCCCCACCTGGTAATACTAGAAATCACACCCTCATATACATGGCCCAGGCGCTCCTTCATATATTCCGCTTTTTTCAGCTTCACTGTTTCCCGTTCTGCCTCATCGGCTCTTCGTTCCATCTCACTGGAATGCTTTGCCACTTCCGGAAGGATCGACTGATAATGTTCCATTTTCTTTTGATTCAAGCGACCTCGCAGATGATCCTTGATGATCCGATGAATCTGAAGATCAGGATACCGACGGATCGGCGAGGTAAAATGCGTATAGTATTTTGCCGCCAGTCCAAAATGTCCTGTATTTTCCGCTGTATACCTGGCCTGTTTCATGGATCTTAATGCCAGTCTGGAAATCAAAGGTTCCTCCAAAGTTCCTTCCACTTTTGCAAGCAGCTTCTGTATCTCCTTGGGGCGCACTTCATTGACTCCAATATGCATGGAATACCCGAAATTATTAATAAAAGTGGCAAGCGCACGGATTTTTTCCTCATCCGGAGCCTCATGAGTACGGTATAAAAACGGAACTTCCTGCCAATAATAATCTTCTGCCACAGTTTCATTGGCCAGCAACATAAAATCTTCGATGAGGCGGGTCGCCGTATTTCTTTCATAAGGCTTTAATTCCAGCGGTTTTCCTTTCTCATCCAGGATCATCTTCGTTTCTGGAAAATCAAAATCAATGGATCCTCTCTGGTGTCTGCGCCTGCGGATCAGCAAAGACAGTTCTCCCATCCGCTGAAACATCGGTACCAGCTCCTGATACTTCTCCATCTCCCCGGCATCTTCATCCTCCAAGATCTTATTCACACTGGTATATGTCATCCTCTGATCTACATGGATCACTGTCTCTGCAATCTCATGATCGATAACCCGGCCGGAAGGATTGATTCTCATGATACAGCTTAAAGCCAGACGATCCTCTCCTGCATTCAAGGAGCAGATTCCATTTGACAAGGTATGGGGAAGCATCGGAATCACCCGGTCCACCAGATACACACTGGTTCC
The DNA here is from genome assembly GCA_019424135.1 of Lachnospiraceae bacterium. Lineage (GTDB taxonomy): Bacteria > Bacillota > Clostridia > Lachnospirales > Lachnospiraceae > Merdimonas. Next base: position 34,818 of record JAHYZZ010000006.1, on the reverse strand, counting down.
CCGTTCATAGGCCTCCCGGTCCAGGGCACTGTTTTCCTGTACATAATTAGTCACGTCCGCAATGTGCACGCCCAGGAGGTAATCCTCCCCCTCCATCACAACAGAAACCGCATCGTCCAGATCCTTGGCATCCTCTCCGTCGATCGTCACCATCTGCCAGTCTCTGAGATCTTTTCTTCCAGACATATCTGCATCGCTTACCGGCTTTGCCACCCGGACAGCCTGATTCAATACCTTCTCTGAAAATTCTACAGGAAGATCAAACCCCTTGACAATTGACATGATGTCTGTTCCCGGATCATTTACATGGCCTATGATCTCCACGATCCTGCCTTC
>JAHYZZ010000006.1:30941-34472 GCA_019424135.1 Lachnospiraceae bacterium | reverse complement strand
GAAGTCAGCTCTGCCACCACCTTATGACCATCTACTGCATTCATCGAACGCTCCTGGGGGATAAAAATATCTTGAAAAACTTTTGGATGATCCGGCAGCACAAAACCGTATTTTTTCCCGGCGCTTACCTGATAAAGACCAACCACTTTTTTCGCACCCCTGTCCAGGATCCTGATCACCTTTCCTTCTCTGTGTCCTCTCCCCTCTGCCTTAAGCAGAATAATTTCTACCCGATCACCGTCCATGGCTCCTGCGGTCTGATCTGCTCCAATGTAAATGTCAGATGCTTCACCCTCTGCCGTCACAAATCCAAATCCTTTTTGATTGGCACGAAAAAGGCCTGTCAGATGCTTTTCCTTGCTGACACTGTATTTTCCCCGTTTACTGACAGTGATCTTTCCTTCCATCTCCAAGGCTTTCAACACTTCTTTTAGTTCTTCTTTGTTCTCTCTTGGCACCTGGAGGACAGCAGCAATTTCTTTTTGTTTCATCGGTATATACAGGTCGTCCTGCATAAACCGGTACACCATCTTTTTTCTATCTTCAAATATCTTGTCCATTTCTGTAATTCTCCCTATATCGGAAAAAGGACACTCCCAATCCAGGAGTGTCCTACTGTTTCTTCCTCTTATGCTCATTAAGCAAATACATTCAAATTCAACACTGCTGCCAGTACAATAAACAAGATCGCAAGGAACTTTGTGGACTTTACCAGTGTACCTTCCATAGAACGTCCCTTGTTCTGCCCCCAGTAACTGTCAGCCATGCCTCCGATGGTTCCAAGTCCTGCTGATTTTCCTTCCTGCATCAAAACGATGGCTGTCAATGCGATACAGTCTATTGCAAATATAATCATAATTACCGTTTTTAAGATTTCCACTTCCAACACCTCCTGCGGATAAACCATGTTTATTCTATCACAGGAAGCTACGGATAGCAAGCGTATTTTCGTGTTTTTATGCGAACGGATTCTGATACATGGAAACGTCCCCCAATCGTTCCTCAATCCTTAACAGACGGTTATATTTTTCTACCCGTTCCGCCCTGCAGGGCGCTCCAGATTTGATCTGTCCTGCTCCATACGCCACTGCGATATCAGCAATAATTGTATCCTGTGTCTCTCCAGACCGATGGGACAGAATCGTCCGGTATCCGGCGCGCTGTGCCGTCTCGATGGCATCAAACGCTTCTGTCAAAGTACCGATCTGGTTCACCTTGATCAAAATGGCATTGGCCGCCCTTTTTTCAATTCCCTTCTTTAGTCTTGCAGTATTGGTTACAAAAAGATCATCTCCCACCAGCTGCACATGCATCCCAAGCCTGGTCGTCAAAAGCTCCCATCCTTCCCAGTCTTCCTCATCCAGCGGATCTTCAATTGACACAACCGGATAAGCATCGGTAAGTTCTACATAATAATCAATCAGCTCCTCTGCGGAACGGATCTCCCCCTCTCCTTCAAATACATATTTCCTAAACTGATGGTCAAACAGCTCTGAGGCTGCTACATCCAGAGCAAAAACAATATCAACCCCCGGCCGGTATCCGGCTCTTTCCACTGCTGCCACCATCAAATCCAACACTTCTTTTGCTCCCTTTAAATTTGGTGCAAAACCACCTTCGTCTCCAACTGCCGTATGATGTCCCGTCTCTTTTAATGCTTTTTTCAGCATATGGTAAACTTCCGCACACATTCTAAGACCCTCCTGGAAACAGCAGGCCCCTGTCGGCATGATCATAAACTCCTGAATGTCAATCGTATTATCTGCATGCCGGCCCCCATTCATAATATTCATCATCGGCACCGGCATCTTCTTTGCGTTGGTGCCCCCAAGATATGCATACAACGGCAGACGCAGCGCATCAGCGGCAGCACGGGCTGCAGCCATAGACACCCCTAGCATGGCATTGGCCCCCAGGTTGGATTTATCCTCTGTACCGTCCAGATTTTTAAGCGTCCAATCCAGCAACGCCTGGTCAAACACATTCATATCAATGATTTCGGGAGCAATCCTGGCATTGACATGTTCGACTGCCTGACGAACGCCAAGGCCTCCATACCGATCCTCCCGGTCTCTAAGTTCCACCGCTTCATATTTTCCGGTGGATGCTCCTGACGGAACCCCGGCTCTTCCCCAGTAGCGTTCCCCTGCCAAAAGCTCCACCTCCACCGTTGGATTTCCCCGGGAATCCAGAATTTCTCTTGCGTATACATCCGTGATCGGCAGATATTTATACATCTTTTCTTCCTCCTTACAGAGGATATTATGCTCCAGATTCACCTCCATCATGCAATTTTTTGGAATCTGAATCTATTCGTTGACTTTTTAGGAACCCAGCGTTACAATTTGGGATGGATTAAAATCAGCAAAAAATACGTTGGGGAATACATCATGAAATCAAAAGTTAAAAATATCTTTCTGCTTACTGCAAGCACACTGATTATGGCCGTTGGTACTTATTTCTTTAAATTTACCAATAACTTTACTTTCGGCGGTATTACCGGTCTGGCCGTCCTTGTCGCCAAAACAGGAGCCATTTCAGCCAGTGACTTCTCATTCATTGCAAATATGCTCCTTTTATTGATTGGCTTTCTTATTCTGGGGAAAAAATTTGCCGCCAAAACCGCCTACAGCAGTATTCTTTTATCTGTTACTTTGTCGGTTCTTGACCGAATTTGTCCAATGCAGCAGCCGCTGACCGATCAGCCCCTTCTGGAGCTGGCGTTTGCCATTGCGCTTCCAGCCGTAGGATCTGCCATCCTGTTTAACATTGGCGCTTCCAGCGGCGGCACCGATATCATCGCCATGATTATGAAAAAATATACCAGTGCGGATATCGGAAAAGCTCTTCTGGCTACCGACTTTTTCATTACATTGGCAGGCTGCTTCGTTTTTGGCATCACCACAGGACTGTATTCTTTCCTGGGTCTTTTCCTTCGTTCTTTCTTGATCGATGGTTTTATCGAGAGTTTGAATCTGTCCAAGTATTTCAATGTGGTTTGTTCCGATCCGGAACCTATCTGTAAATTTATCAAAAACGATTTGCACCGCGGCGCCACGATCATTCTTGCACAGGGTGCTTTTTCCGGTGAAAACAAATACCTGGTGCTCACCGTTTTAAGCCGGATTGAAGCGGTACGGCTCAGAAACTTTATTAAAGAACATTCACCGGATGCATTCTTACTGATTTCGAACACCAGTGAAATTATAGGAAAGGGATTCCACTCCATCTAGGAGGGAATCCCTTTTTCATATCTGCTTTTAATGATCACATCCTATTGTGTAACCAGGCCTTCTGCTTTCATCACATCAATCACCTGATCTACGTATTTCTCGCAAAGCTCGTCGGTAGCCGCCTCTACCATTACACGGATCACCGGCTCTGTGCCGCTTTCTCTTACCAGGATCCGTCCATCGTCCCCCAGCGCCTCTGTCACGGCCTCTACTGCTTTTACCACTTGTGGGTTTTCTCTTGCGGTCTTCTTATCTGCCACCCGTACATTTTTCAGAAGCTGAGGATAAATCTTGACAT
>JAHYZZ010000006.1:8699-30931 GCA_019424135.1 Lachnospiraceae bacterium | reverse complement strand
TTCGCCAAAGACAGCTTCTTTTCCATAACAACTTCCATCACCATCAAAGATGTAAGGATTCCATCTCCAGTGGTCGCGTGTTTACTGAAAATAATGTGTCCGGATTGCTCTCCGCCCAGGCAGAAATTATTCTTTACCATATTTTCGTAGACATACTTATCCCCCACTGCAGTCTTCTCGTATTTGATCCCAGCTTTATCACATGCCTTGTAAAGTCCCAGATTAGACATAATCGTTGTAACGATTGTATCCCCGTTGAGACGTCCTTGTTCTTTTAAATACTTTCCGCAAACATAAAGAATCAGGTCTCCATCCACCACATTTCCATTTTCATCTACGGCGATACACCGGTCCGCATCTCCATCAAAGGCAAAGCCAATATCCAGTTTTTTCTCTTTTACAAACTCCTGCAATACTTCAATGTGAGTAGAACCACAGTTCGTATTAATATTGGTTCCATCTGGCTCATGATTGATCACATAGGTCTTAGCCCCCAGTGCATCGTACACACTTTTTGCGATTGCAAATGCACTTCCGTTGGCACAGTCAAGGCCGATCCGCATATCCTTAAAGGATCTGGTGGCCAGAGAAATCAGATGTCCGATATAGCGGTTTCTTCCGGCTGCGTAATCAATGGTACGTCCGATATTCTCTTTCTTTGCCAGCGGCAGTTCCTCTGTCTTGCCGTCAATATATGCTTCGATCTTTTCTTCTACTTCTGCCTCCATTTTATGACCTTTTCCATTAATGATCTTGATTCCATTATCATAAAATGGATTATGGCTGGCAGAGATCATAATTCCACAGTCAAAGTCCTCAGTACGAGTCACATAAGACACACTGGGAGTCGTTGTGACGTGGAGAAGATAGGCGTCCGCCCCAGATGCGGTCAGGCCTGCCGCCAGCGCATATTCAAACATATAGCTGCTCCTTCTGGTATCTTTTCCTATCACGACTCTTGCTTTATGTTCCTGCCCATAGTACCAGCCAAGATATCTTCCAACTTTAAATGCATGTTCAACTGTCAGGACTTCATTCGCTTCACCTCGAAATCCGTCTGTTCCAAAATATTTTCCCATAGTTTTCCAATTCCTCCATGGTTTTTGACATATTTACCGATTTTTTTGCACAATCAGCATTCAACCTTTTTTATTATATTCGATTTCAGAGGAAGATACAACCCTCTTCTACCTGCCCAGAATACATCTGGCCACACAAAGCCCATTCGCCGAAGCCTGCTGCAACCCTCTCGTGATGGATGCACCATCCCCCATCGTACGAAGTCCGGGAAGACTCGTCTCAAACTGCTGGTTTACCAGAACTTTGTTGGAATAAAATTTGACTTCCACTCCATAAAGAAGCGTTTCATCCGATGCAATTCCCGGTGTAACCTTGTCCAGAGCCTGAATCATCTCATCAATGGCAACCATGATCCGGTGAGGAAATACAAGGGAAAGATCCCCCGGTACTGCATCTTTAAGTGTCGGCGTAATGTTATTGCGCACCAGACGTTCCTCCGTCGTCCTTCTGCCCCTGCGAAAATCTCCATACCTTTGCAGGAGGATTTTTCCTCCACTTAACATATTTCCCAGCTGGGCAATGTGTTTTCCATACTCAATAGGTGAACGGAAGGGTTCCGTAAAATTTTTAGATACCAGAAGCGCAAAATTGGTATTATGAGTTTTCATATCCTGAGACTTGTATGCATGGCCATTCACCACTGCCAGTCCGTCATCGTAATACTCTGTGGCCACCTCTCCAGATGGATTGGTACAAAATACTCTCACTTTATCATCGAAGGTAGGGGTATAATATACTAATTTGGCCTCATAAAGCTTTTCATTCAGCTCCTTCATGATCTCATCCCGAACCTCCACACGCACCCCCACGTCTACGGTTCCGTTTCTGGTCTCAATGCCGTGATCCTTACATATGCCGGCAAACCATTCAGATCCTTCTCTTCCAACTCCTACGACAATCTCTGGCGCAAGGAAGCATTCCCCCTTATCTGTAACTACACCTGCTGCACGTCCGTTTTCGACGATAAGATCTTGAACCATGGTCGTAAACTGGATTTCCACGCCACAATTCTGTAGATGTTTCTGCAGTCTGGTATAGATTTTATATCCTTCCTCCGTTCCCAGATGGCGGATGGGGCATTCGATCAATTTCAGATTCGCCCGGATTGCCTTTGTCCGGATGTTTTCGATTGCCTGTCTGTCATCCACTCCATATACCTTCTGGTCCGCACCAAATTTCAGGTAGATCTCATCTGCCTCGTGGATGAGTTCTTCCGTCTTGTCATAGCCTAAAATCTCTGGCAGGTTGCCTCCCACATCTGGAGAAAGGGACAGTTTGCCATCCGAAAATGCACCTGCCCCTGCAAAACCGGTGGTGATAGAGCAGGGCTGGCATCCCATACAGACTTTGGTCTTACGCTTTGGGCACTGCCTTTGTTCAATAGAACGCCCCTTCTCGATCATCAACACCTTGATATCTGGTTTTTTTCTCATCAGCTCGTAGGCGCAGAAAATCCCTGACGGGCCTGCGCCTACGATGATCACATCATATTGTTTCATGCGACCGCTCCTTATTCTATTTCTGTCTGCCCGTTTAATGATGGAACAGTCTGATTCCTGTAAAGGACATCACCATTCCATATTTGTTACAGGTCTCAATCACATTGGCGTCTCTGACTGATCCTCCCGGCTGTGCAATATATTTGACACCACTTCTGTGAGCCCTCTCAATATTATCGCCAAACGGGAAGAAAGCGTCGGATCCCAGAGACACATCTGTCAGCTTGTCCAGCCATTCCCTCTTCTGCTCTCTGGTAAATACTTCTGGTTTTTCCTTAAAAATAGCCGGCCATGCGTCATCGGACAGTACGTCCATATAATCCTCTCCCATATACAGGTCGATGGCATTATCCCGGTCAGCACGACGGATGGAATCTACAAAAGGAAGATTCATAACCTGGGGAGACTGTCTTAGCCACCAATTATCTGCCTTGCTTCCAGCAAGTCTGGTACAGTGGATTCTGGACTGCTGTCCTGCCCCAATTCCGATGGCCTGTCCATCCTTGACAAAGCATACAGAATTCGACTGTGTATATTTCAATGTAATCATGGAAATGGCAAGATCAATCTTTGCCTGATCTGTCAGTTCCTTATTTTCCGTCACAATATGAGAGAAGAAATCATCATCAATCTTTAACTCATTTCTTCCCTGTTCAAACGTAATGCCAAAGACGTCCTTATGCTCCAGCTCTGCCGGCACATAGTCCGGATCAATCTGGATCACATTATAATTTCCCTTTTTCTTCTGCTTTAACAGTTCCAGCGCTTCCGGCTCATATCCAGGCGCAATCACACCGTCAGACACCTCTCTTTTGATCAGTCTGGCTGTATCCACGTCACAGACATCCGAAAGAGAAATAAAGTCGCCAAAGGAAGACATTCTGTCTGCACCTCTTGCTCTTGCATAAGCACAGGCCAGCGGGGAAAGCTCTCCCAAATCATCTACCCAGTAGATCTTTGCCAATGTTTCAGAAAGAGGCAGGCCTACTGCCGCACCTGCCGGAGACACATGCTTAAAAGATGTGGCCGCAGGAAGTTTGGTTGCTTTCTTTAGTTCGCTGACCAGCTGCCATCCATTGAATGCATCCAAAAAATTAATATATCCCGGCTTTCCATTCAGTACCTGAATCGGCAGTTCACTTCCGTCAGCCATATAAATCCTAGACGGTTTCTGATTTGGATTGCATCCGTACTTTAATTCTAATTCTTTCATCTTTGATCTGCTCCCTTCCAGATTATTGATTTTTATTTACGATCTTTGATTCATACTTTCCTGTCTGAATGTCAATATAACGCACAAACAAAGACACCTTATTCTCTTCGTTCAGGCTGTCCCACAGAAGACTGGTAAATGTCTCCATGTCATCTGGAATCTGAATCCTTTTAGGCTCACCTTCAAAACTGGGAAGTGGATTGCCGTCGCACTGATACGTGTGGATAAAATGTCCCTCCCCTGCTTTCGGATTTTCATAGGCAAACGTATAGCGGTGACAGCTTTCCGGTGACCCGTCACTGCTCTTCAAAATCGACATAGCATAATTATAGTTTCCATTTTCAATATGCATAATTCCGGAAATCCTGGGCGTATAATTCGGTCCGTCCGGCTCAAACTCTCTGCTACGCAAAGACTGCTCAAAAGTAAGCTGCTTGTCCATTCCTTCGTAAATGGTGTCCGTCTGGTCGCCGTTGGTAACAATGGTCTTGTTGCCCAGCACACGAACCGGCGCATAGATAATCAGACTTGGATCTACAAGCTTAGACGGGTCAAAGGCCTGCGTACGGATGCCCTCGCCATCCTCAACAAAGATACGGTTACGGCTGTTCTCGCTTCTTCCCATAATAAAATATGCGGCCACTGCCTTTGTACCGTCCGCAGTCTTCCCAAGAATGATTCCCCGGCCCGGATAGGAGTTCTCCCGCAACTCTTTTTCAATCTGTAATATTTCCATGAAACCTTCTCCTTTTCCTGATTTCCTTTTGTACGGTGATACCTGCGGTCTGCTTTTTCCGCTGGATACCCTGCTATCATTATATATAATATACCCTGCTTTTTCCAGTCATATTTCAAACTTTGCCCTGCTCGTGTAGAAAATCGTCTGACGGAATTAATTGCTCCTTCTCCCTACAGATGATAAAATATAGTATAGATCATATCGCTTTTTATGGGGGGATTTCTATGAAAAAAACGACCACTTTGTTACTTGGTATCATCTGTGCCGTCCTGTTTCTTTTGTCTGGCTGCAAAGGTCAGTCTGCCGATGAATACGCCGGAGAAACCATTACCTCGCTGAAAGAAGGAGATGTCTCCTCCTTTTCTATACTTCTGGAATCCGGCCTTTCTGACGGAAGTGAAGATTTTGTCCTTTCCTGTCCGGAGGAGATCAAAAAACCTTATCTTGAATTTCTGCAGGACGCCTTTTCTTCTATTTCATTTCAGGTAGCCTCTGCCAAGGAAAGAAGTGATGGTATCTACTCTGTTTCCATCACCTATACTCCCATCGATCTGGGAGAAACCGTGCGTGACGCCAACGAAGAGGCTGCCAAAAATCCCCCTTCCTCAGACTTTACCGAGACGATGCTTGCTGTTCTTGAGACAGACTCTGACATCCTTAAGAACGCTCCGGTATCCGGAAAGGAAACCACTACGCAGCTTAAGGTAACCCAGACAGAGGATGGCTTTTCCATTGCCGAAGAAGATCTTCAAAGCTTTCTGGAATCAGCTCTTCTTGGATTCATGGATCCTTACAATACTTTTTGTGAACTTTATGATATGCGCGACTTTCTCATGTCTTATCTGGATGCCTCTTTTAAAGGTGAAATCGCACAGTTTGCCCTGCATACCGGACGTACAGAAGAAGAAGCCTATGAATGGTACCAGACAGAAACCTTTGATCCTCCGGAAGATTTAAGCCAAGCATATATTCCAAGGTATCAGGAAGCTCTGAAAACCATCATGAAGCAGTGTGTCTATAGCGTCGGTACCCCGCGCAAAGGTACCGGACTGTTCAGCTATCAGATTGAGGTAACCGTAACCCCCAACAACAGTCTTGCTGATGCTTTCCACGAATTTGAACAAGGCACCTATTATTCGATAGAAGAAGTCTCTGCCGGGCTGGTCGCATCCCTGGAAAAGTATGCTGCCGCACCTACCTATGGCACAAAGACAACCGTCACCGTCCCCATAAATATGGATACTTTGATGAACGCAGACCAGGAAGATTCTGATCTTGCATCCCTTGCTGTCACAATCCTGCCCCTTCCTTAGGAAGAATCTGTGAGATTGTCACAATTTCTATCTATATATATGAAATATTTTTATTTATTTTATATCTTGTCTTCCCAGAAAGGAAAGAGTATCATCTCTCTGTAATGGGAGGGGATTTTATGCAGTCTGCGAATACAAAACCACGCGACTATCTGTTTGACAACTGTAAAGCATTCTTAATTTTAATGGTAGTACTGGGACATTTCACGGAAGGAAGCTACCAGAACACAGAATTTTTATATACTTTAAAATGGCTGATTGTCTCATTTCACATGCCGGCTTTTATCTTTATTTCCGGTTATTTTTCCAAACGGGAACTGTCAGTGACCGCACTGATCCGGAAACTGGGAATCCCATATCTGGTCTATGAGGTGATTTATTACCTGCTATATACCTTGGTTCTCCACCGGCCGACCACGCTGTCTTTCATGTTCCCTAAATTTTCACTGTGGTATATCCTGGCACTTTTTGTCTGGAGATTTGTTACTCCACACCTAAAAAAAATTCCCCATCACTTCCTGCTCTCAATCCTTGCAGGACTGCTGATCGGCTGTGTGGATATGCCAAATAATTTTTTAAGCATACCTCGGATTCTGGTCTTTTATCCGTTTTTCCTTGCCGGGATGTACTGTAACCGCTCTTGGATCACAAAACTAAGAGGAAAAAGCTCTCAGTTTCTGAGCGCAGCCGGAATCCTGCTTTTTACAGGGTATCTAATTGCGGATCCCTGGCATAAACATCTCTCTGTAAAGATATTTTACGGGCGTTACAACTATGACTTTTTGGATCAAGATATGATTACAGGCATCATCTGTAGGATCATCTGTTATGCCATCGGGGCTTTCATGACCTTTGCCCTTCTGATGCTAATGACAGAAAAACAAACCATTTTTTCCTATATTGGCACACGTACCATGGCAATCTATCTTTTCCATGGCCTGATTTATTCCTGCATCCGTCGGGGTACTCCCATCCTGGATCATATCGATACTGTGCCGGGTGCCCTCTTACTGATCGGATTTTGCATCCTGCTGACCGGAATCCTGTCACTTCCGCAATTTACGTCTGTGACTAATAGAATTTCTTCACTTCACCTGCCGGAGGCTCCATTCCTTCCCAGGCCCGGTGCCCGTATTTTTATCTGGAGATCTACCTTTTATCCAAGATAAACGGATGAATTATTCTATGGATTCTCCCGGATGTACGATTTTTTTCACCCACTCTTTGCGGATTTCCCAGAGATTCCCGCAGACATTAAAGATCGTCCAGTGATCGATTTCAAAGGCCCGCTTCCAGCTTTCCCGGATACGGGCCTCTTCTTCTGGATACATTCCTTTATACTTTCCGGAGAGGAACTCGAAACTATTCTCGACGCCTATATCTTTTAAATGCTGCCGGTATGCTTTCTTATCCTCCTCATCTTTTGGAAGATAAATTCGGTTCAACACATAATCCCATTTTACATCATCAAAATAAATCACCTGATCTTCCGGCACTTCCAACACATAAACAACTGTCCCTGGGATCGGCTTCAGACAATTTTCAACACTGATCGAGCACCAGATCGGAGCCTGAACATCATCCGGTTTTGGAAGACGTTTTGATGCCTCTTGGGTAAACCAGTCGTAACTTTCCATAAACAATGGCGCAATATCGCCAAAATGAAGTTCTACGTATACCCTCTGGTTGATAATCCGTCCGTCACGTTCCAGCTGATACAAGGTCTTATCGTTTTGCCGGGTATAAAGTTTTACCGTCTTTTCTCCCATATTCTTTTCCTCCATCATGATTTCTGATTTTTCCACCACTTGATTCTTTCAAGCCGCTCCTTTACTTTGGCCTCCTGTCCCTGATCTGTAGGATGATAATAAGTAGTGCCGATCAGATGTTCGGGCAAACACTCCATGTGAGTCAGTTTTTCTTGTGTGTCATGGGCATATTCATAATCTTTCCCATACTCCAATTCCTTCATCAGCCGGGTAGGAGCATTTCGAAGCTGTAGCGGCACCGGCTCAGCCTGTCCATTTTTTACCTCTTTTTTACATGCCTCCACTGCCGTATAGAGTGCATTGGACTTTGGGGCCATAGCAAGATAGGTCACCGCATGGGTCAGATGTACATCGCACTCCGGCATTCCAAGGAAATGGCATGCCTGATAAGCAGCCACAGCTATCTGGAGCGCCTGGCTGTCCGCCATGCCTACATCTTCACTGGCAAACCGGATCAACCGTCTGGCAATATACAACGGGTTTTCTCCGCCCTCCAGCATCCTGCACATCCAATAAATGGCTGCATCGGGATCGCTGTTTCGCATAGATTTATGAAGGGCTGAAATCAGATTATAATGTTCTTCTCCATTTTTATCATAAAGAAGAGATTTCCGGCTCATACACTGAGCCAGGCTCTCATCTGTCACCACCATCCCTTCTTTGGTAATCTGTGCATTGGTCACTATCATCTCCAGAGTATTGAGTGCCGTTCTTGCATCTCCATTTGCAAATTCCGCGATCTGATGGATCTGCCAATCTGTAATCTGCACATTCTGGCGGGCAAATCCGGACGGATGTTCCAATGCACGTCTTATCAGACTCTCCAAATCTTTTGTCTGCAGTGCTTTGAGCACAAAAACCTTACACCTGGACAGAAGTGCCCCATTGACTTCAAAAGAGGGGTTTTCCGTGGTCGCTCCGATCAGAATGATACTTCCCTTCTCCACAAACGGCAAAAATGCATCCTGTTGCGCCTTATTAAAACGATGGATCTCGTCTACAAACAGCACCGTGCGTTCTCCCATCCTCCGGCTTTGTTCCGCCTGATTCATGACGTCTTTGATCTCCTTGATTCCGCTGGTAACCGCGCTGAAATTAATAAAATTCGCCCGTGTTCTGCCTGCGATAATACTGGCCAGCGTTGTTTTTCCCACGCCTGGCGGTCCCCAAAAAATCATAGATGAAATCTGATCCCTCTCGATCAGCCTCCGAAGCATTTTCCCTGGCCCTAGAAGATGCTGCTGTCCTACAAAATCTTCCAGCGATGTAGGCCGGATCCGGCTGGCAAGCGGCACAGTCTGCTGCCGGTCATCAAACAAGCTGAGTTGTTCCATCTTGCACCCCTCCTGTAGCTCTGATTTTATTTGGCAAAGCTGCTTTGAATATCAAATCCATGGTCCATAGGCCCGCTGCCTTTTCCCAGATCCAGCATGGCTTCCAGGGCTCCGGACAGATATTCCTTCGCTCGTTCTACTGCCTGGTCCAGATCCTGTCCCTTTGCCAGATTGGCGGCAATGGCGCTGGACAGGGTGCATCCTGTGCCGTGGGTATTAGGATTGTCAATCCGTTTCCCATAAAACCATTTGTCTTTTCCATCCCGGTACAAAAGATCATTGGCGTCATTTAGATGATGGCCCCCTTTACAGAGCACAGCACAATGATAGGTTTTGCTGATTGCCTCCGCCGCCTTTACCATATCTTCCTGGGAACGGATTTTCAGACCGGACAACACCTCTGCTTCTGGTATGTTCGGTGTTAGAACTGTGGCCAGCGGAAACAGGCATTCCTTTAATGTATCAACGGCCTCATCATCGATGAGTTTCGCGCCGCTGGTGGCCACCATCACCGGATCCACCACAATCTTTTCTGCATGATATTGTGTCAGCTTTCCTGCGATCGCACGAATCAAAGCCCCTGAGGACACCATCCCGATCTTCACTGCGTCTGGACGGATATCCGTAAATATATTGTCCAGCTGGTCCTTTAGAAACTCCGCAGAAGACTCCATGATCGATGTGACTCCTTGTGTGTTTTGTGCCGTCAACGCGGTTACGGCACTCATGGCATAGACGCCGTTTGCCATCATGGTCTTAATATCTGCCTGAATCCCGGCGCCTCCGCTGGAATCACTTCCTGCTATGGTCAGTGCTGTTTTTCTTATCATATCAGTGAATCTCCCTTCTTTTTGCTTCTGATATCTGGTTAATTTCTTTCCAAAATGAGACAGTAATGTTACGACATTCCAGATAACTATCTGCCAGACTTTTAATCGCCTCTTTGTCCAAAGCGTTGTAAGACTCTTCTACCCCAACCGTCACAAAGCCTGCATTGGCTGCCGTCTCCACCGCATACAAGGCATCTTCAAATACCAAAGTCTCCCAGGGTCTGGATCCCAGACGTTTGGCTGCAATCTGGTAGATCTGCGGCTGATCCTTGCCTGCGCCTGCCTCTGTGCAAGTAAAAATGTCAATGAAATAGGAGCGAATCCCCAGGCGTTCAAAAGCTGCCTCCACTAAAGGACGTTCTCCGGTTGTCGCCGCGACCATTGGAATTTCCCATCTTTTAAAGGCCTCCAGAAGCTCTATAGCCCCCGCTTTCAAAGGGGCCTCCTGTTCATAAAACTTCCGTACGATTTCAAGCACGCCTGCGGCGATCTCTTCTGTCGTCTCCTGAATGGGATAGTGCTCTTTTATATATTTTGACGCCTCTTTAAGCGTCATCGGATAGAGAATTCGTCCCAGTCCCTCTTTGGCACAGATTCCAAGCCGTTCCAAATACCTGACATCTGCCTCCTCCCAGATCCCCAGGGAATCTAGAAGTGTCCCGTCTACATCAAAGATGGCCCCTTTTATCATCTCTGGTTCTCCCTTATCATTTTTCTGACAACATTTCCTTCACCGCAATTTTTAATTCTTCCGCTGCTTTTCGGACATCTGGCTGTGCAAAGACCGCGCTGATGACAGCCACTCCGCAGATGCCGCTGCCGGCAAGCTTTTCAACATTTTCTTTGTCAATCCCGCCGATAGCAATGACCGGGATCTCTACCGCCTCGCAGATTTCTTGCAACGTCTGGAAACTGACCTCTGACGCATCCTTTTTTGAGCTGGTAGGAAATACCGCTCCTACCCCCAGGTAGTCCGCCCCATGCTTCTGGGCAAGAAGTGCCTGTTCTACCGTACGCGCAGACACTCCGATGATCTTATCCGGTCCCAGTTTTTTTCGGACATCACCGGCTTCCATATCACTTTGTCCCACATGGACCCCATCTGCATCCACCTGGAGGGCCAGCTTTACATCATCATTGATCACAAAAGGCACACGGTATCTGGCACAAAGGTCTTTTAATTCTTTTGCTTCCTCCAGAAAATGCTGCCGGTCAAGCTGCTTTTCCCGGATCTGTACAAATGTAACACCACCCTTTAGCGCCTCCTCCGTCTGCTGAGCCAAAGTTTTTTCTTCCAGCCAGGATCTGTCTGTCACTGCATATAACAATAAATCTTTTCTATCGAACTTCATATCTTGCTCCTCGCTCCAATGTTTCTGCATCCATATTGTAAACTGCATCAATGATCCGGTTCCGGTATGTGGCATTTCCGTCTCCTTCCTGCATCCGGCTCCAGCCAATCTCTCCGGCAAGCCCCATCACGCAGACTGCCGCCGCCGCGGCTTTTAACTTATGCTCCGGATTTGCCGCCAGATACGCACACATCAGGCCGGACAGCTGACATCCGGTTCCAGTAATTTTTCCCATTTCAGGTCTTCCATTACGAATCACATAACAGCATCTTCCGTCACTGACCAGATCAATGGCTCCGGTAACCACTATTATGCTTCCGGACTTTTTCGCAAATGCCTCCACAAACGCAATGCTCTCTTCCAGATTTTCCTGCGTCACCACATCGGACACATCCGCATCTACGCCATGGGTAGTCCTGCTGCCCGCAGCCAGACTTTTCATTTCGGAGATATTTCCCCGGATCACGTCAAACCCAATCTCCTCCATCAAGCCTGCCGCTGTCTTCGTCCGAAGCACACTGGCACCTGCCCCCACCGGGTCAAGCAAAGTGGCATGTCCCAGTTCCCTCGCCTTCCTGCCCGCAGCATACATCCCGTCAATGGTACGCCTGTTCAGCGTCCCGATATTAATATTCAATCCTTCACAGAGCGACGTAATCTCCGCCGCATCCGCAGGCTCATCCGACATAATGGGGCTTCCCCCGCAGGCAAGGATCATATTCGCCACATCATTCACCGTAACATAATTCGTAATATTGTGCACCAGGGGCGCTTTTTTTTGCACCTGCTCCAAAAAAATTCCAAACATATCTTCACTGATACCTCCGTGGATATTATAACAGGGTACAGGGTGAAATGCAAAAAGGTACAGGGCAAAATGCAATTTAGGACGTAGACCTTTGTAAAAGGTCTACGTCCTAAATTAGCAAATTAGCGTCTATGACTTTTTTCTTCTGCCAGTTTCGCAGCTCCGATCGCTCCAGCATATCTGCCCATTTCTGTCGGTTCTACGCACTGCCCCAGCTTTTCGGAAAGTTGTGCTGTAAAATACCGGCTTCTGCTTAAACCTCCTGTCAGGATAATCCTTGACGGCAGTTCTTTTCGCTGTGCCAGCTGTGCTACCTTTGCCGCTACGGAATCTACCACACCAGCAGCAATATCTTCCCGGTTCTTTCCCTCTCCGATGTAATTGATTACCTCAGATTCGGCAAATACGGTACATAAAGAACTGATCGGCAGAATGGTTCCCTGATCTGCCATCTCGAATAGTTCCTGAAGTGTAACACCCAGCCGATTGGCCATAATCTCCAGGAACTTTCCGGTTCCGGCGGAACACTTATCATTCATTAAGAAGTCCTTAACCATCCCGTCTTCCAGAATGATCACCTTGGTATCCTGGCCGCCCACATCGATCACCGCGCAGTCGTCTCCTGCAAACTCCCGGCCGCCTCTGGCGTGGCAGGTAATCTCTGTGATCACATAATCTGCATAATCCACGGCAATACGCCCGTAACCGGTAGCTACAACTTTGGTATCCTCTGCATCTACGTCCACCCCTTCTTCCAGAAGCTTCTCCTTGATCGTATTTGCTGTCTCCTTGCTGCTCCACCCTGTTGGAAGCACGTAATTGATTTCCTTGTCTCCACGCACGGAAACCTTTGATGCGGTGGAGCCGATATCAATCCCGACAAAATTCATCTCTTTATTCAATCCTTTCTGCACAGGCTGCCTTGTGCCAGACTTACAGCATCTCGATGAACGCCGCGATCCTGGTATTCAGCTGTCCGATATCTGCCTGTGAATAATCTGTTTCTACTCCAATATATGGTATCTTTTTCTTTTCATTTACAAATTTGCGGATGCCTGTGCTTTCCACATTATAAGTATGACAGGCCTGCAGAATCATTTCCACAACACCATCTACCTTGTATTCATCAATCAATCTTCCCAGCAATTCCAGGCGGTTGGGATTCGGCGTCATAACGGAGCATCCGATATCCAGATACCTTCTTGCCAGTGCATCATATACATCTGGATTCTCCTCATCAACCAGCTTATCAATAGACTTAGCTCCGGTACAATTTTCATATGTAACCACAATACCGCCATTATTTTCAATAGCCTGAATCACTTTTTCAGTTGCTCCGCCAATTGGACATCCAGTTACCAGGATACGAGGCTTCTTCTCCTGCATTTTTCCTTCTGCATATTCTTTTTCGATCTTATCTACCAGTGCGTCCACCTCTCCGGGGATCTGTGACCGATCAAATTTGAAGGTACTTCCATACAAAACCTTAAAAAGATCATGTCCCGTGATCGGAGCCGGATCGTGACGCATCACTTCATACAGACGGCGCAATGATCTACGTCCCTGGTTGTTGACCTTGATAGCTTCGCGGATCTGATCCTCCGTGATCTCCACATGAAACTTCTTTTCCAGATATTCTTTAAACCGGATGATCTCACTTTTCCACAGCTTAAATGCCTGTTCTCCCTGGGTGTTCGGAAGTTCCATCAAAAATACGTCCTTAAATTCAGACATATATTCATACATTTTCTTTTTCCCGTCACAGGTTGTCTCCCCTACCACTACATCAGAAAAATAAAAGAATGGACATTTATCTGTGATCGCAAATCCATAGCTGGATTTGATCAACGGGCATAAGTTCTTAGGCAGATCCTTCTCTGCCACCGAAATAGTCTCATCCGAAGTCGAACACAGACCGACAGTAGCAGCCCCCATTGCCATGGCTATCTCCTGTGGAAAATAGGTACAATACGCGCCCACAACCGGAACACCCTTGTCTTTCAGCTCTTTTACTGATAAGAATGATTTCTTGCGCTGTTCCGCAAATTCCTCAAAAACTTCCGGTAAATCTCTAATAACTTCCATGAAAAATCTCCTCTCTAAAGCACCTTGGTGTTTTCTGTCTAATCTTTATTGTAACAGTGGCAAAACATTCTCTCCAATTCAAAAATATGATATAAAGCGTCGATTTATAGATTTTTCAAATAAGTTTACCTCTCTGCCAACTAGAATTTCCGCAATTGATCGTGGGAATCATCCGTGGTCTTATCAATCTTTCGGATTACCACATAATATCCTATATTTTCTCCGGCTTCTACAAAGACCCGTTCCCCACACTTATGTCCTCTGATGGCCTTTCCCAGCGGGGATTCGATGCTGATCAGACCCTGCATGGAGTTTGCCCTCACGCTGGTGACCAACCGGTAGGTCTCTACCTCATCATCGTCCTCAAAATAGATTTCCACGGTATTGTTGATCCCTACCTCATCCTCCTTAGACTGGTCGGATACGATTTTTGCATGTTTCAGCATCCGCTCCAGATAACGGATTCGGCTTTCATTACGATTCTTATCCTGCTTTGCCGCCTTATATTCAAAATTTTCACTCAAATCTCCCTGTGCTCTGGCTTCTTTTACCGCTTCCAGCTCTTTTTTCCGCACCACAACTTTTCGATACTCGATCTCCTCTTTGATCTTTTTTACATCATTTGGTGTCAATTGCTCGCCCATCCAAATCCTTCCTTTCCTTTTTATATTAAACAATAATATTTCATCGCCTTTTCTACACCATCGCGCTCTACCGTATCGGTCACATACTCCGTATATGGCTCCAGTACCAGATCATGCTCCCCCATAGCCACGGCATGATCCGCATACTCAAACATGGACAGATCATTGCTGCTGTCCCCAAACACATAGATCTGATCCTTCTCTAATCCCAAATACTGCCGCATGTATTCAATGGCTGTCGCCTTGGAATAATTCTTCTGAATACATTCATACACTCCCCGCTGCCGGTCCAGAGGCGTCAGGTCCTCTGCAATCGCATCAAAAAACGGAGCCTTTTCGCTGTTCTCATCGGTACAGATCAAGATCTTATCATACCGGAATCCTTTTTTCTCATATGCTCTCTCTACGCCAAGCCCCATGGACGCCATGTAGCGCCGTGTGCTTTCCACATTTTCAAACCGACTGATCCGTTCTGAAAAGTAGACATCCTCCGTTCCTTCCAGAAATCCGTCGATCCGATACTTTTTCATGGCATCAATATAGCGGTCTCCCCTTTCCTTGGGAATGGCATGTTCCAAGAGAACTTCATTATGAAACATAAGATAAGTCCCACAGCCGCACAAAAGCCCGTCAAACTCCAGACTTTTTACCTTTACCGGCACACTACACAGCGTCCTTCCCGTATTAACGAATACAACATGTCCCTGTTGCTTTGCTTTCTTCAGCGCCTGTACTGTACTGGCAGGGATTTCTTTTGTCTTTTCACTCAGAAGCGTTCCATCGATATCAAAAAATAATGCTGATTGTTTTTTCATCATTTGATTCCTTCTTTCATCATCCTGCCGTATTCATTATTATAGCCACTTTTTCTCTGGTCTGACAACCCCGGTTTTATTGACAAACCCCTCTGCAACTGCTAATATTTTTCTGGTAAAAATATATCATAAAGCACCGGAAAGGATCTGTTGTTATGAATAAACTAAAAAAAATATATTGCAGGACCTTTCAGACAGGTCTAAAAATCGCCCTGCCTTTCCTGCCATATCGCAAACCTAAAATCGTAGGCAGTGTAAAATCTCTGCCGGAAATCATCCAAAACAAAAAATGCAGCAAAGTTTTGATCATCACCGATGCCGGTATCCGAAAGCTTGGTCTGACCAGACGTCTGGAAAAGGCATTGGAACTTGTAAAGATTCCATACTGTATTTATGACAAAACAGTGGCAAATCCCACGACTGACAATGTGGCAGAAGCCATGGATCTCTACTTAAGCAGTGGCTGTGACTGTATCATCGGCTTTGGCGGCGGCTCCAGTATGGACTGTGCCAAGGCAGTCGGCGCCCGTATCGCAAAACCAAGGCAGTCCCTTGCTAAAATGAAAGGTATCCTTAAAATACATAAAAAACTGCCACTGCTCATGGCAGTCCCAACCACCGCCGGAACCGGAAGCGAGACCACACTGGCGGCTGTTATCACAGATGCCCAGACTCGTTATAAATATGCTATCAATGATTTTCCGCTGATTCCACGATATGCTGTACTAGATCCAAAGGTAACCTTAAGCCTTCCTCCCTTCATTACCGCTACAACAGGAATGGATGCCCTGACCCACGCAGTTGAAGCTTACATCGGAAATTCCACTACTTACGGGACAAGAAAAGACGCCCTGCTGGCAGTGAAATTGATCTTTGAAAACATCGACATCGTATATACAGACGGCAGTAACGTGGACGCACGCCGTAATATGCTACATGCCTCTTTTTATGCCGGCTGCGCATTTACAAAATCCTATGTGGGATATATCCATGCCATTGCACATTCCCTTGGTGGCGAATACAATGTCCCCCATGGGCTTGCCAATGCGGTGATCCTTCCCATGGTTCTGGAAGCCTACGGAAAGAAAATCCATAAAAAACTATACCACCTGGCGATCGCAGCCGGACTGGCTAAGAAAGATACCCCTCACGAGGAAGCAGCCGCACGGTTTATCCAAGCTATCAAGGATATGAAAAAGCGCTTCGGAATTGGAGACCGGATTGGGGAGATTCAGGAGGAAGATATTCCAAAACTGGCACACTATGCTGACAAAGAAGCCAATCCTCTCTATCCTGTTCCCGTACTGATGAACGCAGCAGAACTGGAACCCTTCTATTATATGCTAATGGATGAATCAAAAGAATCCGCTTAGAAAGGAGAACCCCCATGACAGAACAAGAAATTAAAGACCTTGTCACAATGCAAAGAAAATATTTTCAGACAGGAGCCACGCTCCCTGTCAGCGCGCGTATCGATGCGCTGAAACGGCTGTATGCCGTTATTTCTGAATGCGAAAAGGAAATCCATGCAGCCCTAAAAAGGGACTTGGGAAAAAGCAGTTTCGAAAGTTATATGTGTGAAACCGGGATGGTGCTAGAAGAGATCAGCTATATGCTAAAGCATGTGCGCCGGTTTGCCAAAGAAAAAACGGTCCGGACACCTCTTTCGCAGTTTCCTTCCCGCAGCTATCAAAAACCGTCGCCTCACGGTGTGGTATTGGTCATGAGTCCCTGGAATTATCCATTTATGCTGACCCTTTCCCCACTGGTGGATGCTCTGGCAGCCGGAAATACCGCAGTGGTAAAGCCAAGTGCCTATTCACCTCACACCAGTGATGTGATCTTGCAGATCCTTTCCCAGTGCTTTGACCCCCAGTATGTGGCAGTCGTCACTGGCGGACGGGCAGAAAACACCTACCTTCTGAAAGAGCATTTTGATTACATTTTCTTTACCGGCAGTCAGTCTGTTGGAAAAGAAGTGATGAAAAATGCAGCAGAACATCTGACGCCAGTCACACTGGAACTTGGTGGAAAAAGTCCTTGTATCATCGATAAGAGCGCAGATATAAAGCTCGCTGCCAGACGAATTGTATTCGGTAAATATCTAAACTGCGGGCAGACTTGTGTCGCACCGGATTATGTCTACTGCCAACGTTCTGTCAAAGACAAGCTGATCAAAGAAGTCAAAAAACAGATCCAGAAGCAGTATGGCAAACAGCCACTTCACAACTCAAATTACGGGAAAATTATCAATGAAAAGCATTTTGACCGGATCCTTGGACTGATCGAAGAAACGAAAGTGGTACATGGTGGGAAATCCGACCGCAGGACACTTCGCATTGAACCCACCGTCCTTGATAATGTCACCTTCGCAGATGCCGTCATGCAGGAAGAGATTTTCGGTCCTGTCATGCCCATCCTAATTTTTGACAGCTTAGATGAAGTAATCCACAACATCAACGCCAGACCGCACCCACTGGCACTTTATATCTTCACCTCCGACAAGACCGCCGCCAAAAAAGTCATTTCACATTGTGGGTTCGGCGGCGGATGCATCAATGATACGATCATCCATCTTGCTACAACACAGATGGGCTTTGGAGGCTTCGGCGAAAGCGGTATGGGAGCATATCACGGAAAAATCGGTTTTGATACCTTTTCCCATTACAAGAGCATCGTAGACAAAAAAACCTGGTTGGATCTGCCCATGCGCTACCAGCCCTATCGAAAACTCCATCAGAAAATGATACGCTTCTTCCTGAAATAGTTAATCGGGGACGTACACCTTTGCAAAAGGTGTACGTCCCCGATTAACAGTAGCGGTCTCTTCTGGGGTTGAGATCTCGCTCAATCGCCGCGATCTGGAGGATCTCAATCTTTTTTTCTCTGGCGCAGCTTTCTACGGCGGCCACGTCTTTTTCGTCTATCATCAGAGAAATCCCGCAGCACTTACTCACCGCGCGAGGCGTAGGTGAAATCGTGGCCGGGATTCCCTGCTTCTTTAATTCCTGATAGAGCCGCATGCCATTGTCATGATTTGGAAAAATCACGTAATGCTGCATCTGCTGCATGTGACACCATCCTTCTTTTAATGATTCAGCATTTCTACAAATGCGCTGACTCTTGTTCTCAGCTGCTGTGCATCGCTGTCGGTATAGTCGGTTTCGATACCGAGTACCGGAATGCCTGCTTCTTTCATTGCACGCTCTACGAAGTATCCTTCGGTATCATAGAGGTTACAGAATTTAAGATTTACATCAATGATACCGTCTACTTTGTATTCTTTCGCCAGACGGAGAATATCGTCGATACGTCCATGATTCGGGGTGAAGCATGCACAGTTGATCTTCATGTAACGCTCTGCAATCGCCTGGATCTGGTCTTCGACTGTCTCCTTTGTCTCGTCCACCAGATTCTCAAAGTACCGCGTTCCAGTACACATTTCTTCACAGACAATAACTGCTCCACTGGTTTCTACGATGTTATGAAGCTTCCAGTTCGGGATTGCGAGAGGTGTTCCTGTCAACATGATCCTCTTGGTTCCTGCCGGCACGACACTGACACCGTCTTTGATCCTCTGCTCCAGCTCATCGCACAGTTTATTGGTCATCTGGGTAAATCTTGCCGGATCGTCATAGAAGGCAATCTGTGAGATAACCAGGGCATCTGTACCGCTGATCGGAAGGTTTTCACTCTTCCTGCAGTTGTAAAGTCTCTCCAGAGCTCTTCTCTTGTCATTGATCAGCCTGATGCTCTCCGAAAGCTTCTCTGCCGTCACTTTATTTCCGGTAAATTCTTCAACCTTATCTTTTAACGCAGTAATCTCTTCTGCCCAGGCCTTCACATCTTTTGCCCGTTTCATCTGCGGAAGATCCATCACGTATACCGGAACATCCTCACTTAAGATTTCCCATGCCTTTTTCTTTCCATCACAGGTCGTCTCTCCGATATACATATCCGCGATCCTGAAAAACGGACAAGTCCGGTCCAGCCTTGCGCCTACAGAAGCTTTAATCAAAGGACAGGTATTGGTCGGAAGCACCTTTTCTCCTCCCGGTACCCAGAACTGTGAGCCTCCGCAAAGTCCTGTGGCAATGGCATCTGCCGCAAAGATCACTTCATCGGGAACATACACACAGAAAGTACCAAACACCTTTCCTCCCTTTTTCTGATGTTCGATCAGCTCTGCCGGGCGAATCCCGTGAATGTCTGCCACTACCATGTTATAGTAATCCATCCCCTCCGGCCGGTTCTCCTGAGACAGAAA
The DNA here is from genome assembly GCA_019424135.1 of Lachnospiraceae bacterium. Taxonomy (GTDB): domain Bacteria; phylum Bacillota; class Clostridia; order Lachnospirales; family Lachnospiraceae; genus Merdimonas. Next base: position 11,183 of record JAHYZZ010000006.1, on the reverse strand, counting down.
AACATCCCCAAACGCCTGTGGAAGGACCTCGCATAACTGATCATGCAGCTCCAGATTCATTCCGAGATCACTCCACATTTTCCGATTGTCTGCCATTATTTTTTCCTCCTTTGTCTTACATTTATAAAATAAACGTAACACTTTTTCCCAGAGGAAACAACCAGACTTCCTCAAATCCCTTATTGATTTCTTATTCTCATTTTTATTATTTATAGATAATTTCTATCATCTATCCCACTTCTGATAAGAGTTCCTTAAGTACGGCGATACAGACATCTATTTCCTCCCGGGTATTGCACGCACTGAACGCAAATCTTACTGTCCCTTGGGGAAATGTACCCAGAGACTGATGGGCCAGGGGGGAACAATGAAGTCCTACCCGCGTCATGATCCCGGCTCTTCTCTCCAGCTCAAATGCCGCCACCGCATTATCTACGGTCTGAAAATCCAGTGATACAACGGCCACCCGTTTCTCGGTATCTGGTCTTCCTACAATCCGGATCCCCTCTAATTGCGCGGCCTGCTCCAGAAAATACCCTGTCAGCTCCATCTTCTTTTTTCGGAGTACGTCTATCCCGGTCTTCTCCAGGTAAGAAAGGGCTGCGTGAAGTCCGATGATCCCAGGCAGGTTCATCGTTCCGCTCTCATACTTGTCCGGAAGCTGATCCGGCATTTCCAGAGAATCAGACTGGCTCCCGGTCCCTCCTGCAAGAAGCGGTTCCATCTCCCGATCCAGCTCTTCAGAAATCAGGAAACCTCCGACACCCTGCGGTCCCAGAAGGCCCTTGTGCCCTGCAAAAGCCAGCAGATCAATCTTGCTGCCCGGCATATCGATCTTTAACGTACCTGCGGTCTGCGCCGTGTCCACCACAAAAAACAGATGTCTGCGTCTGCAGAGTTCTCCCAATTCTTCAATCGGGACGACTGTTCCACATACGTTCGAAGCATGGGATGCGATCACTGCCTTTGTATTCGGACGTACCAGCGCCTCTGCCGCTTCTGTGTTCAGATTGCCCTGGCGATCCACCGGAATCACATCATAAGACACTCCTTTGGTTCTCATCTGGTGTAAGGGCCGCATCACCGCATTATGCTCCAGACCGGTTACCAGCACATGATCCCCTTCTTTCAGGAAGCCTTTGATGAAATAATTCAGCGAGCAGGTTACCCCCGGTGTAAAGATCACACGTCTGGAATCCTCTACCTGGAACATCCGCGCCAGTTTTTCCCGGGTATCCAGCACACGGCCCGCCACCTCATACGCACCCTCATAATTTCCACGATTGATATTAAAAGCTCCGTTCACCAGCAGATCCGAGACCGCCTCTGCCACTCCCGGCGCCTTTGGCCAGGAGGTACTCCCATTGTCAAAATATGTCTTTTTATCCATACAACTACGCCTCTACCAATAGATTTTTTCCAGGATGTCCACCGTCCGCTCCATCCCAAGACGGCTGACATTGATCAGCATGTGGTGGGAATCAATGCTTCCCCACTCCAGACCGGTATGAGATTCGTAGTAATTTCTACGTTCCCGATCCATTTTCCTGATTTTATTTTCCGCTTTGCGCTCAGAAATATCGTATTTCTTTGCGATCCGTTTTACTCGGTCCTCCCAATCGGCACAAATAAAAACATTGACGCAGTTTTCGTGATCCCTAAGTACAAAATCTGCGCATCTTCCTACAATAATACAAGGTCCTCTGTCGGCCAGTCTGCGGATAATATCGCACTGCAGTTCATATACCTGCTGATTCAGCGTTGGAACATATTCTATCCCATTCAGCTGACTGGCCTGCTCGATAGGCTCTAGAACGAATCCGGTCAAGAAGCTGTTTAATGTGGTCTCATCCACTGCCCTTGCTGTCTCTTCCCGAATATCCAGTTTTTCCGCTACCATTCGAATCAGATTGTTGTCATAAAGTGGAATATCAAGCCTGGTAGCAATCCTGTTTCCGATCTCGTGGCCGCCGCTCCCAAACTCACGTCCGATTGTCATAATTCTGTTCCCTGTCATAGCCAATCCCCCTTCCTTATCAAACTATCAACTACGTTTCTTTTTACTATTATAACCTAGTTTCCATAAAAATGTAGAAAAAATGAAGGAAGAATGCCCTTGATATTATGCCTTTGTTTCTTCTTTTTCTATTTCCATGATAGACATCTGCTCTCGTGTTGTGCCATATCTTTTTCCATAATTCTCCCAATACCTCGCCGAGGCTTTCACAAACATTTTCTTGGGGATCGGCAGAGTCGTTTTCAGATTGACACTTCTTCCCATAGAAATAGAAACTGCCAGTTTTTTGATTTTCCGAATGGCAAACCCTCTAAGCGGAGTACTTAAAATAGCTTCTCCGCTTCCAATCTGCAGAAGTGATCCAAAAGGATAGCCATGCTCTTTGCCAAAAAAACGAATCATTTTTACAGCGGTATCGTTTTGCTCCGGTTCCATAAAACCGCAATTGATCAAAACAGAAATCCGCG
>JAHYZZ010000006.1:0-8689 GCA_019424135.1 Lachnospiraceae bacterium | reverse complement strand
TTGTGTTTTGGAGGATTCTTCTCTAATGTCTTTAAAAAATTTAATAACGTTACAGGTATTCCGTCCGCATAAAGAGGAAATACAAGTAACACATCTGTAAAGTCATCCATGATCTTACATAGTTCCTGGTGATTCTTACCGGTAATAGCAAAATATTTTGTCGGTACAGTACAGTTCCTTGCAAAGATCTGTGCATATTTTTTAGAATTAGATTTTGGCGCCCGCGGGCTTCCATTAAGAATCAAAATTTTTCCCATGACAGCACCTCTTTTCTTACAACCTGTTCCAGCTCCTTCTCACGGGAAAAAATGACTCGGTAGTCCTCAAAACACATATTTTTGGCATTTCTTCCGATCAGCTTTGTAAAGATTTCTTTTTCCTCTTCGGAAATATTGCCATAGCCAATGATTGTCGCCTGCTTTGGCACAACAGCACGCTGAACATGATGTGTTTCACCGTTCAGCAGGCGGATAACAGCCTGTTGCACAGGAATTGCACGTTCCAACATGGTTTTCATGATGGTGTCGTAGCTTCCATATTTCACTTTGCTGACATACAAAACTCGATCACTTACGGCAATCTTGGGATAAACCTTTACTGCATCGTCTCGAATGACACATTTTCCGGGAGTTTTTGTCCAACAGCCATAGCATCCAGTGCAGTTTGAAATTTTTAGTCTGGATAAATCAATAAATTCAACAGACTGCTTACTCAAAGGCAAATCAAAGGATCTGTCACTCAAAATTAAATTCATTGTTTTTCTCCCTTCTAACTAGCACTTCATGTAGTTATTATGCCTCCAGAACGTCTCCTTTATCAGAATCATGGACGATTTCCGGCATTTCAGTGTATAACCGTCAACAGCTTACCACCTGAAAACCTATTCAAATTTCCTGTCATAGAGCAAAGCAGCGATGAGTACAACAAAACAGGAACCGGCATTATGTACCAATGCTCCGGTGGTTGGTGTCAGCACTCCCATTAATGAAAAAATAATTGCAACAAAATTGATGCACATGGACAACGCAATGCTAAATTTAATTGTTTTGACTGTCGCTATAGACAGTCGCTTTAGATATGGAATTCTGGAAATGTCATCACTCATCAAGGCAACATCAGCAGCGTCTAAAGCAATATCGCTGCCCATACTTCCCATGGCCACACTGACATCCGCGGCTTTCAGGGCCGGAGCATCGTTTACTCCATCGCCGATCATACACACGGTATGATTCTTCTGCATTGTCTCAATACTTTGCACCTTTTCCTCCGGCAGAAGTTCCGCCCTTACTTCACAGATCCCCACCTGCTTTGCAAAGTAATCCGCAGTCCCTTGATGATCGCCCGTTAACAGTACCGTGCGAGTGTCCATATCTGATAGACGGGTCACCATATCTTTTGCCTCCGGGCGCAGTACATCAGAAAGGGCAATGACACCAATACAATTTTTTTGATCTGCTACAAGTACAGAAGCTTTTCCTTGTGTTCGTAACTGTTCCAGTACAGATTTTACAGGAGTATGAATGGGCACTCCCTTTTCATGCAGGAACCTTTCATTCCCACAAAGCAGCTTACGGTTCTTAACTTCCGCAAAAATTCCCTTACCTGTGGTCATTTTGAAAAATGTCGATTCTACAAGGGGAACTTTTTTTGTTCTGGCACAGGCCACAATGGCTTTCCCAAGAGGATGTTCACTTTTCGCCTCAGCGGAAGCTGCCAGAGAAAGTAATTCTATTTTGCTTACGGCTTCATCAAAAGGAAACATATCGCTTACCTCCAAACGGCCATAGGTCAGTGTCCCGGTCTTATCAAAAGCAATCGTATCCACTTTTCCCATTTTTTCCAGGGCTTCGCCGGACTTGATCATAACACCATGTTTGGTTGCCTGGCCGATTGCCGCCATAATAGCAGTAGGCGTTGCCAGTACAAGGGCGCAGGGACAAAATACAACCAATACCGTAACGGCAGTGACTATATTTCCGGTAAACACATAGGCCAAAACAGCAATCAGAATCGCAACCGGCACCAGAAAGCTTGCAGCTTGATCTGCTATACGCTGCATAGGAGCCTGTTTGTTTTCTGCATCCTGCACCATGCGGATCAGTTTTTGCAAGGAACTGTTTTCCCCCACTTTTGTGGCCAAAATGTCAATAGAGCCAAAACAGTTGATGGTACCGCAAAAGACTTCTTCTCCCTCACTCTTATCGACCGGCAAAGATTCACCAGTCATGATAGACTGATCAACCGAAGTCTCACCACTGATGATTCTTCCATCCACTGGAATTGTTTCCCCTGGAAAAATCCGCAAAATATCACCTTGCAGAATTTCCTCAGTTGGTATTATGGTTTCTTTTCCATCTTCAATCCGTCGTCCTTTCGTTGGAGTAAGATTCATCAGATTTTTCAACCCCTTTTTCGCACGATTGGTCGTGGCTTCTTCCAAAAGTGCACCAATTGCCATAATAAAGGCAACTTCGCCGGCTGCAAACAGATCTCCAATAGCAATAGCCGCAAACATGGCAATAGAAATCAGTAGCGCAGAAGAAATCTTGCTGATACCAGGATTGTAAATCATTCTCCAGATTGCCAGATATAAAAGGGGTATGCCGCTGATGATTACGGTTACCCATGCGGGATCAAACGGAAAGAAATGAAAAGATACCATGAAATGAGGAATCAAGTCAAACAACAAAAACACCCCTGCAACCATCGTCATGGGAAGTCCTGCAAGAAAATCATTGATTTTTTTTATCATAATCTGCCCCCTGTCTGCACACGATTTCAAATGTCCGATGCATTGACACTTTTGCGCATTTACCGTACAATAATTTTATACCGAACAACTTATTCGCTTTTATTGTAACAAATTACACTTAAAAAACAATGAACAATCAAATCTGCATATTCGTTATTGAACATTTTACAAAAATTGTACGGAAGGAGTTATGATGGACAGACGTCAACAAAAAACGAGAACCGCTATTTTTTCTGCATTCCGATCTCTGCTGGCGGAAAAGAATTATAACAAGATCACTATACAAGATATTATTGATACTGCTAATGTAGGGCGAACAACCTTCTATGCTCATTTTGAAGCAAAAGACGATTTATTAAAAACTTTATGCGAAGAACTATTCGGACATATTATCAGCAGCGCAATGGACTGTACACATACACATGGATTATATTCCGACCAAAATGCCCCACACTCCGTCTTTTGCCATTTGCTGCAGCATTTACAGGAAAATGACAAAGACATCCTGCAATTGCTTTCCTGTGAAAACAGCGACATATTCCTGCGTTATTTTAAGAACAGTCTGAACGAACTGGTACAAGCACAATTTGTGAATCAAAACAGAAAAAACAATAGGGACATTCCCCAAGATTTTCTGGTCAACCACATATCCAGCAGCTTTGTAGAAATGATATTGTGGTGGATCAAAGGACGTATGAAACAGACACCGGCAGAATTAGACCTCTATTTCCGAGCTGTCATCGAGCCTATTTTATAATCCATCCATACTACTGAAATATATCAACCTGTATAGGCATCATCGGGTTTATTTTTAAAGTCTTGTTTCTCTCTCCACTGTTTTTCTTCCTCGTTTTGTGGAATGTCTATTCTTTCTTGGACAGAAAAAACTCCCAGAACAAATGTCCTGGGAGACCATGCAACGCCTTGTGACGCTCTGAATCGTATACAATTGTATTTGATTAATGTTTGGGTAACCAAAAACAGCGAGAAAATCAAGGTTTATCCGAAGATTTGTTGCAAACGAGTTATAAACCACAGACGACTTAGCACGATTGAGGACACCTCTCTTATTACCTTGCCACTGTCCCTGTGGTGGGCTATTCGCTGTCAGTTCGCATAATTAGAATTCCAAGCTCTCCGCATTCAAAAGGAAATACTTCATTCCCATAATGACAAAGCCCTCATCATTACGCCACGGTTTCTTAGTGCCATTTACAATGACAATCTTTTTGAAAGAATCCGGTATATTACGCAAAGAGTAAAATTCCTGAGTCTGCTTTTCTTCCGAGGTCATGTCATAAGCAACCTGGATATAGTATCTCTGGTTGCCCTGATTTACCACAAAGTCAACCTCCAGCTGCTTACGGACACGCTTACCTTCTTTATCCTTATCAAAGATCTCAACGACACCTACATCAACATTGTAGCCACGGATCAGCAGCTCATTATAAACAATATTTTCCATAATATGCGTAGGCTCCTGCTGTCTGAAATTCAAACGGGCATTTCGCAATCCCAGATCAGTAAAGTAATATTTCAGATTTGCACCGATATACTTTCTGCCCTTAATATCATAGCGGCTGGCTTTAGAAATCAAAAAGGCATCTGCCAAATAGTCAATATGCCTGGAGAGCGTTTTGTTCGTGTAAGACATCTGTCTTTCACTGGCAAAGGTTTTTGCAATCTTAGATGGATTAGTTGGTGCTCCGATTGCAGAAGCAAGTACATCAATAAGAATACCGATCTCATTCACATTCTGAATCTTATTTCTTTCAATAACATCCTTCAGATAGACATTTGCAAAGATATTTTTCAGATAGTCAGCTTTCTGTCGTTCATTGTGGAAACCTGCAACCTGCGGCAGTCCTCCGTAGGTCATGTAGTCATCCCAGGCATCATCATAATCGCCGTCATAGACAGAATAGAACTCCGCAAAGGAAAGGGGATAAATTCTGATCTCATCACCTCTGCCACGGAACTCCGTCACAATGTCGCTGGATAGGAATTTTGAATTACTGCCAGTTACATATACATCAACATTACTCATGCGAAGCAAACTATTTAGGACTTCTTCAAATCTCGGCATAAATTGCACTTCATCCAAAAGAAGATAATATCTGCCGTCGTCCTTCATAGCATCTTTGATGTACCTGAAACATAATTTTGGATCTCTTAATTCCTCGTTCTCGATACCATCCAGGGCAATCTCAATGATATGGTCGGCATCAACACCATTTTCCAGCAAATATCTTTTAAAGATGGTAAACAGCAAAAATGATTTGCCACACCTGCGGATGCCGGTAATCACCTTGATCATGCCATTATCTTTTCGTTCGATCAGCTGCCGTAGGTAAGAATCTCTTCTAATCTCCATCTATCATTCCTCGTTTCTGTGCATCTGCACATTATTTAGTAATGCCATTCTACTGCATACTATCATTCTTTTCAATAGATATTCCTATTTTTTGTGTATCTGCACGTTTTTATGTATCAAAAAATACCCCACCACAGTTCTCTACTGAAATATATGCAAAAACCTCCCAGAACAAATGTCCTGGGAGGCTGTAAATCGTATAGAATTGTCCTGAGACGTATAATTAACGTTTGCTGAACTGCGGAGCTCTTCTCGCTGCTTTCAGTCCATATTTCTTACGTTCTTTCATTCTCGGATCACGTGTCAGCAATCCTGCTTTCTTAAGAACCGGTCTGTAATCAGCATCTGCCTCCAGCAGTGCTCTTGCGATACCGTGACGGATTGCTCCTGCCTGTCCTGTGTATCCGCCACCTTTTACGTTAACGATTACATCAAACTTACCTTCTGTCTCTGTTGCAACCAGAGGCTGACGAACAACAACCTTTAAAGTCTCCAGTCCGAGATACTCATCGATATCTCTCTTATTTATTGTAATCTTACCGGTTCCCGGTACTAAATATACTCTTGCTACTGATTTTTTTCTTCTTCCTGTTCCGTAAAATCTTGCGTTAGCCACTGTAATATCCTCCTTTCAAACCTTTCCTTAAAATTTCAGTTCTACCGGCTTCTGAGCCTGCTGCTCATGATCTGGTCCGGCATATACGTGAAGTTTCTTAATCATCGCTCTTCCCAAAGGTCCTTTCGGAAGCATTCCTTTTACAGCAAGTTCGATCACTTTTTCAGGCTTCTTATTCATCATCTCTGCCAGAGTAGTCTCTTTCATTCCTCCAACATAATCAGAGTGATTGTAGTAAATCTTCTGATTCATCTTCTTACCGGTAACCTTTACCTGCTCAGCGTTAACAACGATTACATAATCACCTGTATCGATGTGCGGTGTAAATTCCGGTTTATTTTTTCCTCTTAATACTTTAGCTACTTCTGATGCTAAACGTCCTAATGTATATCCCGAAGCGTCAACTACATACCATTTTCTTTCAATCTTATCTGGATTTGCCATATAAGTTTTCATTGGGTTCCCTCCTGTAAATATAAACATTTCACATGGTCTTTTATTGAAATCAGCAAGACTCCGGGGCTTTGGTTTCTTACTGTTTCTCCTTTTGTCATACTGCATTATTATATTATACGTGTCCTGGCGTGTCAACCATTTTTCGGTAATTTTCTAACCTTTTTCACTTTCTCCGGGTATTCTTCTTCCATAGAATATGCTATACTGTTTTCTGCACAAAAACCAGAGATTTCGAACTGTGCATTTTACATTGCGATAATTTTTGCTGGGGGAATGACAAATGAAAAAACATGTGGATCTGTTGCACGGACCAGTACTTTCTTCTTTAACCATGCTGGCCGTCCCGATCATGGCTACTTCCCTGATTCAGATGGCATACAACCTCACAGATATGATCTGGATCGGACGTATGGGCAGCAACGCTGTTGCCGCCGTCGGCGCCGCAGGCATGTATATGTGGCTGTCCAACGGCCTGGCTGTCCTCTCTAAAATGGGAGGGCAGGTGAACACAGGTCACTCTCTGGGGGCTGCCAACCATACAGAAGCTGCAGGATACGCGCAGGCCTCCCTGCAGCTTGCTGCCCTTACAGGACTTCTTTTCGGACTGGTCTGCACCTTATTTTCGGTTTCATTGATTGATTTTTTTAAATTGAGCAGTCCACAGGTCATTTCAGATGCTCGCATCTATCTAAAAATTACCTGCGGCCTGATTGTATTTTCCTTTTTAAACCAGACATTTACCGGGCTGTTTACCGCCATTGGCAACAGCCGGGCAGCTTTTCTTGCCACCACATGCGGGCTTGTCATCAATTTTTTCATGGACCCGATCCTGATCTTCGGCATCGGTCCCTTCCCCAAGATGCAGGTTGCCGGTGCAGCCATTGCCACCGTCTTTGCTCAGATGATTGTAACTTCCATGTTCCTCGTGTTTGCCATGCAAGATGACTTATTATTTTGCCATGTACGAATCTTTCGAAGGCCTGATCTGACATATCTAAAAAACATCATGCAGATTGGCGCCCCTTCCTGCATACAAAATATGATGTTTACCGGTATTTCCATGGTCATTGCCCGACTGGTGGCAGGATATGGAGATGCAGCCGTGGCTGTCCAGAAGGTGGGTTCACAGATTGAATCCATCTCCTGGATGACCGCCGACGGCTTCGCCGCAGCTGTGAATTCATTTATTGCTCAGAATCATGGTGCCGGCAATCCCAAGCGTATCAGAAAAGGTTATCGATGTGCCATGTGCATCGTTCTGATCTGGGGACTCTTTTGCACTTTCCTTCTGATTGGATGTCCTGTCCCCATCTTCCGTGTATTTATCACTGAATCCGACGTTCTGCCCATGGGTGTAGATTATCTGATGATCCTTGGCGTATCTCAGCTGTTTATGAGTGTAGAAATTACCACTGCAGGGGCTTTTGCCGGCTTTGGAAGAACCGTACCACCATCCGTTGTCAGCATTGTCTTTACAACATTACGGATTCCTCTTGCTCTGGCGCTGATCCAGACCTCTCTTGGACTGAATGGGATCTGGTGGAGCATTACCATTTCCAGCATCATAAAAGGAATGATCCTTTTATGCTGGTTCCTGTTCTTTTTAAAAGAAAACTTCCGCTATTCAAATGTCCACCCAGCGTCTTGAAGACCCTCTTTTGTCTGCTCCAGAGATAGCTTCGTCACATTGTCGCCGGAAACCGGAAGGAGCCCGGCATCAATGACTGCTTTCAATGTCTCCTCATCCGTTGGAATGACAATCGTTTCCTTGAGCTCACTGTCTGTCTCATCCCAGGAATAATCCACATTCTCGATATTTTCATAAGCAGCAGTTGCATCTTCGATGGCATCCCTAAACACCTGTATCTGCTCTTGGGAGTACCCTTCGATCGGAATCGAAGATTCCTGAGTAATCTTCGTAATCTCGTCTCCTGCCGCATCAAAGCGCATCGTAATGGTCACCCCATTTTGTTCGACTGTTCCTACCGCTGCATCCTTGACCTCTTCTTCTGCGCATGCTGTCAGCGAAGAAATCATCAGACATGTCAAAATGACACAAAGTAACTTTTTCATACCTGTTTTCCCCTTCCTCATAACGTGTTTTTCTCATTATACCCTATTTTATCTGACTATTACAATAAAATTAGTTTTTTCTCTGTAAATTTTTCCACAAATATATGGAAATATCTTTTGACCCATACCCGGTAATATATTAATATATAAAAGATGAATAAAAAGCATGACACGATCATAGAAAGAGAGGCTAATCATATGTGGGCATATAACAGTATTTTTTATCAGATTTATCCAATTGGATTCTGTGGTGCACCAGTGCATAATGACGGGGAGCATTTCCCGCGCATCCGTAAACTGATCGAGTGGAGCGAATATCTGGAAGATCTTGGCGTGGACTCCATCCTTTTGAATCCGGTGTTTGAATCCGATAACCATGGCTATGACACCAGAGATTTTGAGCAGATTGACTGCAGGC
>JAHYZZ010000005.1:53959-87174 GCA_019424135.1 Lachnospiraceae bacterium | reverse complement strand
TATGCCAATGATAGAAAATATGCTAGGTTTAAGTGATTTAAATGTGCGTGAGATTGATGCGATTGCAGTTTGTGAAGGGCCAGGTTCTTTCACAGGGCTTAGAATTGGTATGGCAACAGCAAAGGCAATAGCCCCCGGCTCTGTTACTCCAAGCGCCGGCTTCATGTCTTCTTGAATCAATCGGGTCAGTTTTTTCATCCGTTTTTCCTTCCTTCCCATTGTTCTGAACCTCATTTATCGCAATTATATCACATCACCGCAAAACTTTATACATTTTTTATCGGCAGTTTATTGACTTTCGCTGGGCATGATTTATGATAATGACATGATAAGATTTATGTTTTAGGAGTGTGAAAAACTTTGAGAGAAAAACTGATTCAGTTTATGTATGGAAGATACGGCATGGACTCTCTTGGGAAATGTCTGGTGATTGTCGGACTGGCAGTTATGCTGATCTCCGGATGGGCCGACAGCCTTGCTCTTGTCATTCTGTCCTGGGCTTGTCTGATTTATGCTTATTTCCGGATGTTCTCCCGGAATATTTACAAACGATCTTCCGAAAATCAGTGGTACCTGAACAAAACCTACCGGCTGCGTACCTTTTTTCTTCGTCAGAAGAACCTGATGCAACAGCGGAAAACCCACCACATTTATAAATGTCCGGTCTGCCGGCAGAAAATCCGGATCCCTCGAGGTAAAGGACGAATTGAAATCCGGTGTCCGAAATGCAATGCAACATTTATCAAAAAAAGTTAATGTATGATAGAAAGGAAGCGTCATTATGTTAGACTATCTGGTTCTGTATCAGAGCGAATCTGGAAATACGAAAAAGATTGCTGCCACAATCTTTTCCCACCTTCCCGGGAATTCTAAGGATCTGATCGACATCAGCACCGAAAAAACCATTCCCGAAGCAAACCTTTATTTTATTGGTTTTTGCGTACATCGGGGTACCTGCAGCATGGCTATCAGTGATTTTTTAAGTTCTCTTGGCGGAAAGCAGATTGCTTTATTTGGCACCTGCGGTATGGGAAATTCTCCTGATTACTATAAGACTATCGAAAAAAATGTAAGTGCGTGGATCGAAAATGACAATCGATATCTGGGAGCTTTTATCTGCCAGGGGAAAATGCCTCAGAAAGTACGCCAGAAATATGAATCCATGCGGACAGCCGAAAATGCAGCTCAGATAGATCTCATGATCCAGAACTTTGATGAAGCTTTGACTCATCCAGACACCCTGGACGAGGAGCATGCCAAAGTGTTTGCTGATAAAATATTAAAGCAGGCAGAAGCATAAATTCGCCGGTCAGATTCAACACCGTCCATGTTTACGCATCTTTATATCAGTGTTACAATAAGGACGGAGGTATACATGAATGAAAGAACATACAAAAGCAGCCGGACATTTATCAGCTCTGATCACAATTCTGTTTTGGGGCACTACCTTTATTTCTACTAAGGTGCTCCTGGAAGATTTCCAACCGGTAGAAATCTTATTTTTTCGTTTTATCCTGGGACTTTTTGCTCTGTTGATTGTTTATCCGCACAGACTGAAAAACACCACGCTTCTTCAGGAGCTTACCTTTGCTGCGGCCGGACTATTTGGCATATGCCTGTATTATCTTATGGAAAACATAGCCCTGACCTATACCATGGCTTCCAACGTAGGAGTGATGGTGTCGGTTTCTCCGTTCTTTACCGCTATCCTGTCACATTTATTTTTCAAACAGGAAGAAAAGCTTCAGAAAAATTTCTTTATTGGCTTTTTCATTGCCATGGCCGGAATTGCGTTGATCAGCTTCAACGGCACCTCCCTAAAGCTGAACCCTCTGGGAGACCTTCTGGCACTTTTGGCCGCATTATGCTGGGCGTGCTATTCTATTTTCACAAAAAGGATTACAGCTTTTGGCTATCACACAATTCAAACCACCAGACGGGTATTTTTTTATGGGATCCTCTTTATGATTCCTGCCCTTTTCTTGTTTGACTTCCAGCTGGATCCTTTCAGATTTAAGAATCCAATCTCTTTATTGAACATTCTTTTTTTGGGCCTCGGGGCTTCTGCATTATGTTTTGCCACCTGGAATTTTGCCGTGAAAATCTTAGGCGTCCTGAAAACCAGCGTATATATTTACCTGATCCCGGTCATCACCGTGGCAGCCTCTGTCTTCATCCTGCTTGAGCCTTTCACCTGGATGACAGGAATCGGAACAGTACTTACTCTGGCAGGCCTGTTTCTTTCTGAAAACAGACCTCAAAATTGTAGGTAATTTTTTAATCTGACTGGCAGAAAATAAAAAAACCGAGAACCTTCCGTTCTCGGTTAAAAGGCGCCAACCAGATTTGAACTGGTGATGAAGGTGTTGCAGACCTCTGCCTTACCACTTGGCTATGGCGCCATAATATGAGATCCCACTTTTGCGGAACACTCATATTATATCAGACTCCTCTTATTCCGTCAATGAAAAAGATTCTTTTTTCCCTCTTCCTCTAAATATATACCGGAATGGTCAATTTTATTCCATCCACTCACCACATTTACATTGTAAAAGAAGAAAGTCCTTTCACCAAGATCAGAACCCAAGCACATCGTCTACCAAAATTACTTTAATTCTTCCAGGAATTTTTGAAAAACGCGTAAGCAAAATCTGGCAGCAAATCGTATCCGCCACCTTACAGTCATAGCACATACCGTTTTTGGAGCAGGGCGTATCCAGGCCAAACCTCTGGGCATTAATGGGAGCCGCCTCATTTCTCGCTCTGGAAAATGCATTCTCCACACTCTTTACCACCTTATTCATGCCCACGATCATTAACACGGTTCTGGGACCTGCCGCAATCGCAGACACTCTGTTTGCAAACCCGTCAATATTTACCATCACCCCATCCTCTGTAATTGCATTTGCACTGGCAAGGAAAAAGTCACAATCATAGGCTGCAAGTTCAGCCGCCCGCTTCTCTTCGGGATCATGGGCAGCCTCACGGTTATAGACCTTATAATTTCCCGTACAGACTGCATCCTTAAGGCCTATCTCCGCTGCTGACATCGTTCCTCCCCAGGAAACACTGCTTCCTTCAGGGATCAATTCCAACGCCTTCCTTAGCGCCTCCTCCTTCGTCTCCACATAATATCCCTCCATATTGCGAGACCTGAGCCCTTTGATCACCCGATCCGCCAACAAACGATTTCTCTTTACCCGATTCTCATCCATAATCTCCATCCTCCTTACTGCTATTACTCTTTATCCACATCATTATACCATATTTATCCACTAAATTTTCCAAAAACGGGGGATAACCTTCAATTGGGGACGGGGGATTTTCAAAAATCCCCCGTCCCCAATTGAAGGATGTAAAACGCCACCATGATCCGCACCCTGTTTTCGTTGCTCAATATATCATACCCCAGCACTTCTTTTATTTTATTTAATTTATATGTGAGTGTATTCTTATGGCAGTATAACGTTTTTGCGGTGCAAATGGTGCTACAGTCATTTTCAAAATAAGCTTTTAAAATTTTGATGTATTCGGTACCGTGCTGTTTGTCATATTCCATCAGTCGTCCAAGAACCTCCTGGACAAAATCCGGATAGATCCCAGGATCTTTTATATCGGTAAGAATCTTGTAAATACCCAGGTTATCATATACCAGAAAGTTTGCAGGAAGAGTGGTCTTAGTGAGTTGGTAGGCCGCATATGCATTTTCGTAAGATCTGTGAATATCTTTCATCCGTCTGACAGTCGTCCCGGCGCCAATGCATAGGTTCGGATCTTCCCGGCATAGTTCGTAAAATTCTTTCTGAAGCCAGTCCCCCCGATATCCTGCTGCCAGAATGATCAGTTTTCCTTCTTCTTCATATACGATGGTTTTTTTTAAACGAAAATAAAGTGTTTTCTGAATCGCAGCCAGCAGTTCATTTCCTTTTTCTGTATCATAAGTATGGCAGCTTAGAATAATTACCGTATAAGAAATATCCCGCGGAAATCCATTTCTCTCTAGGTGGTTCATATATAGTTCTTCATTATCCGGGTAAAAAATAGCATTTTTCAGCGCCGCAATCAGATTGGTCTCTCTTTGCTCATTTTTCAACAAAATTTCGGAAAATTTCCGCATAATGTCTATATACGGGGTGTCCGCTGAAGCAGAAAACAGTGGCAATTTTCTCTCATTACACCAGTCGATGGCCTCTTGCGAAAATGTCATTCCCTCTTCCAGCGCCATGATCACACCTCCGGCTCCAGCTTTATCCATCGCCCTTAAAAATTCTTCCAGCCATTCTTCTGACTTAAAATTTAATCCGGAATTAAAAACCAACTCATCACCGTAGAGAAATTTTGCATGCTCACTCCCCTCCACCATATGGATCCAGCTGATCTTTCTTCCAAAGCAGGAAGTCGTATGCAGCTTCACTTCATATTCCGGCCGGATCTCTTTATATAAATACTGCAATTCTACCGCCATCTTACCGCCTCCCTTTATGCTTAGCATATCATTTTTGTGATCGGAGCACAATTATTTTCTAAATGTCTGTACCAAAAAAATATTTTCAAAGGATATAGCCTTGTGCTATATTGTAATCGAAATACAAAATATAATTTTTACCCCGAAATTTGTATTTCGATCACAATCTCTAGATTATAAAAGGAAGCAGCGTACAAAAGTACGCTGCTTTTTTCCAGTTTCTTCTATTTCATCTGCTAACGTCCCCTTTAAGCCTCATCCGTCTGATCTTCCAGTCCGGCAGACACTTCTCCACATACGCCCAAAATCTTTGCGTATGCCCAGCCTCCAGAAGATGGCACAACTCATGAACCACCACATACTCCAGACATTCCACCGGATAATGAACCAGATAGGTATTGATCCTGATCTTTGCCGTGTCAATGGTGCAGCTGCCCCAGCGAGTCTTCATTTTCCGCAGCGTCCAGCTTTTTGCATGTACGCCCAACACCGGTTCCCATTTCTTTGCATAACTCTGAATCTGCCGCTCCAACTCCTCCATCTGCTCTCTGGAAGGTTCCCCTTGAACATTTTCTTCCTTTTTGGCATTAATGTGACGTATTTTCTCCTGAGTCTTAAGGATCCACTCCTCCTTGCTCTCTAGAAATTTATGGATATGAGAGATTTCTACATATCCCGGAGCAGTCACCAGCACCTGTCCGTCCGGCGGTTTCACATACAGATTAACATTTTTTACCTCCCGGTACTCGATGGTAACCAAAATCCCATGTACATTGATCGTTTCTTTCCTCACAACGTATATTCACCTATTCTTCTTCAATTCCAGACAGCCTTGCCATCTTATCATAAGTAAAATGATTAAAAACGGCAATCGCTCTTCCAACGCCAATGACTGCAAATACCGTTCCGATACCGACACCCGCCAGCCGTCCGACAGCCAACAGACCCACCAATGTACTGATGGTAATATTCACAAGATCAAAGCAGTTTTTCGTAAATCCTACACTCTTATGGATTCCATCTGCAATAGCCTGTACAACCCCGTCTCCTGGATTTGGCACGATCCTCATATTTAAGGACATTGCCGCCCCCACTCCCGTTAAGATAATCGCGATGATTAACACTACAAACCTCATAGCATAGGCTCTTGGAGACGTTTGTCCTGCTGCAATCTGGGGGATCATATTCGAAAATACATTCAAAAATCTGGTGAAAACAAGACTCAATGGAAGCTGCAGTACATCCATAAAAAGAATCATCTTCCGATCCACCCGTCCGGCATGCTTAAGGGCGCCGCTGTCCATTTTCTCATATCTTCTTACCCGGATCATATGTAGGATCATCTCTAACACCACAAAAATCCCGTACATAACAAAAGTCGTATTTCCGAAATTTTGTCCGGATACGACAGATACACAATAAGAGACCGATATAATCGCAGAAACTCCAAGCCCTGCTTTTGTATTCAAAGTCAGTCCCAATGCAAGAATCAACAGGCCGGCTGCATAAAAAAAGATGCGAAATCCCATCTGCCTGTTTCTTTCTTTCGACCTTTCTCTTAGCAATCTTTTCCCTTCTTTCTAGTTACATCTACACGCATAACGGGTCTATTATACCACGTTTCCAGGGAAAACATAATACTTCTTTTCTCTTATGCCTCAGCTTGTCCGTGGCTTTTTACCTGCATATTAATATTACAGTCTGCCACTTTATCACCATTGACATCCAATTCATAGCCCAGACTAACATCTATCCGATCCTGTGACTCTTTCAGGCTCATGTACCGGGTATGAACTCCTACCAGAAGCTCTCCGTAAGGCGTCTCATACTGTGTCATATGGATCTTGTCTTTTTCAAAAGTCATGTGCGTATTTGTCATTCCTGACTTCATGATTTCTACCATCCGACTGTCCGTAATCCGTATCTTAGTTTTGATCGTGCCCGGCATTCCTTCTACCACTTCATCATACACAATATAATGCTTCCCATTTTTAAAATAATAGCTTGCCGGAGTAATGACTTCCACAGGTTCATTTTCATCTTCCATAACAGAGTCATCCGGAAGCCCTGTCATATCATAATGAAGTCCGGATATACTGAGTAATACTTCTTTCGTCATACTATCACCTAATATTCTTCTATATTAATCTGCCTGGTTGCCGCCACATCATAGGCCAAGATCGATCCGGCAAACTCTGTAAATTTTTCTGCTGCATCACTGACATAAAACTGATATTCTCCTGGTTTCCCCGAGCCATTTTGCATGTCTTTTTCCTTTAAAATTTCTTTCAGATCCATGGCTGTCTCATATGCCGGATTAACAATATGAACCTTCTCTCCGAAATATGAAATAATTCTGGAGCGAAGCAGCGGATAATGAGTGCACCCCAGGATCATCGTATCAATATCCGTTGCTTTCATATCAGAAAGATAGATATCGATGACTTCTTCTGTAATCGGATGCTTGGCAAATCCCTCTTCCACCAACGGGACAAATAGCGGGCAGGCCTTCCCGATTACTTTCGCTTCCGGCATCAGCGTTTTGATCACCTTGGTATAAGTCTCACTTCGAATCGTAGCCTCCGTTCCAGCCACTCCGATACAACCGTTCCTGGTCTCCCGGACAGCAGCCCTGGCTCCCGGCACAATCACGCCAATAATGGGAATGTCTACCTCCTGCTGCACCGTCTCCAGTGCCAGTGCACTAGCCGTATTACAGGCGATTACAATCGCTTTCACATTCTTTGTCTGCAAAAACCTGATGATCTGTCTGGAAAAGCGGATGATATTATTTTTTGACTTGCTTCCATAAGGAACTCTTGCCGTATCTCCAAAATATATCACATTTTCTTCCGGAAGCTGACGCATGATCTCCCGTGCTACCGTAAGTCCGCCCACACCAGAATCAAACACACCAACCGGTGCCGTTTTTTTCTCTTCATTCACCACGATCTGTCTCCTTTATCTCTTTATCCGTATTACAACACATTGTAACCGGTCACTGGAAGAAATTCAAGGGCAATTCAAAAGACGGACCGGATGTCCGGCTCTCTTTCCTAACATCCGTCCGCCTTTGTCTGTCTTTTATCTACACCTATAATGCCAAAGCCTTTGCCACATCGTACTGATACTGCGGAATCTCCTTCTTCATCCCCAGCGCCTCGTCAATGTCAAAGTCCACATACTCGCCATGTCTGTAACCGACTACCCTGTTTGTCTTTCCTTCTACCAGAAGGTCCACTGCCATGGCTCCCATAATGGATGCATAAACACGATCCTTACATGTAGGGCTTCCTCCGCGCTGCATGTGTCCGATGATAGTTGCTCTCGTCTCCATGCCTGTAGCCTCTTCGATTCTCTTCGCCATATTCAGGGAATCTCCAATTCCTTCTGCGTTGATAATAATATAATTCTTCTTTCCACGCTTTCTGCACTCCTGGATATCAGCAACAATAGCCGCCTCATCATAATCGTGCTCCTCCGGCATCAGGATACGCTCCGCACCATTGGCAATACCGCACCACAGTGCCAGATACCCTGCATCTCTTCCCATAACCTCAATAATGGAACATCTCTCATGGGAGGTCGATGTGTCACGGACTTTGTCGATTGCTTCCATCGCAGTGTTAACCGCTGTATCAAATCCGATGGTGTACTCCGTACAAGCAATGTCCAAGTCGATCGTTCCTGGAATTCCAACGGTATTCACTCCCAGATTAGCAAGCTTTTGCGCACCGGCAAAGGATCCGTCCCCTCCAATTACCACAAGACCGTCAATTCCATATTTCTTACAGATCGCAGCTGCTTTTTGCTGTCCTTCCTCGGTACGCATCTCCTCACAGCGTGCTGTCTGAAGGATGGTTCCTCCACGCTGAATCGTATCGGATACATCTCTTGCAGAAAGGTCGATGATCTCTTCATTCAACAATCCCTGGTAGCCTTTTCGAATACCTCTGACTTTTAACCCTTTTCCTAATCCGGTTCTGACAACTGCACGGATCGCTGCATTCATTCCCGGTGCATCTCCACCGCTTGTCAGCACACCAATTGTACGAACTATCTTGTCTGCCATGATCATTCCTCCATTGTATTTATATTAATGATTACTACCTCTCCGAGCAACATTTTACCGTAATTAATGACGGTTTTCAATGGGTTTTTCTATCAGTTTTACACAAGTTTCCCCCAGATAATTCGTCAACCTGCTTAACAGGACCTTATCTGCAGCCACGTTTCTGCCTGGCGGAAGCTTTTTGACCACCTTTTCCTTTTTACAGTAAATAACTACGGTATCATCTCCGTCGGAGTCTTGAAGAAGCTTAAAAAGCTCTGGTTCATTTTCCAAATAAGAAGTTTTATCCGGATACTGAAGCCACAGTTCTCTTTTGGTCTGTTCGAAGGGAATCACCGTCTCGCAAATCAGCTTGCTGGCCGCTTCATCTTCCTCTGATACCCTTCCCCGGATAAATACTTTACTCTCCTCATTCAGATACTGCTGATTTTTCTCATAGTCTTTTGGAAAGACGATAACTTCCACACTGCCGGCCAGATCCTCCAGCGTCAGAAACGCCATCACTTTATTATTCTTGGTATACTTGATGGTTTTTGCAGTAATCATACCGCCTACCATCTCTTTGGCGCCGTCGTGAACCTTTGTCCGTCCAGTCTCCTCATCCAGCTGAAAATCCAGCGTGGTCCTGGTAATGTTTTTTCTCCATTTTTCTTCATACTCTTCCAACGGATGTCCGCTTAAATAGATTCCGAGCACTTCTTTTTCAAAAGAAAGCTTCGTCTCTTTTTCGTATTCTCCTACATCGGGAAGCGTAACATCAAACTCCGCCTTCTGTTCATCAGAAACGATATCGAATAAGGACATCTGTCCTGTCATAGAGTATTTCTTTTCTTGATTCACCTGATCTAACACCTGCAGATAAATGACCATAAACTGTTTTCTGGTTCCTCCCAGGCTGTCAAACGCCCCAGATTTGATAAAACTTTCAATGGTCCGCTTATTAACCTCCTTGCCGGAAAGTCTCTCGATAAAATCTTTCAGGTTCTTAAATTCTCCGCCTGCCTCCCTCTCCTCGATGATCGACTGGATCACCGGACGACCGATACTCTTAATCGCACCTAACCCGTATCGGATTTTCCCATGGTCTACCGAAAAATTTCCCACACCTTTATTAATATCCGGCGGCAAAATCTCAATTCCCATCTGACGGCAAGTATAAATATATTCTGACACCTTGCTGGAATTATCGATCACAGAAGTCATCAAAGCCGCCATAAACTCTACCGGATAATAATATTTCAACCATGCCGTCTGATAGGCCACCACCGCATAAGCCGCCGCATGGGATTTATTAAATGCGTACTTCGCAAAATCGATCATTTCATCATAAATCTGATTTGCCGTCTTTTCATCAATGCCGTTTGCGATACAGCCAGGCACGTTTTCTTCCGGGTTGCCATAGACAAAGTTGTGACGCTCTTTTTGCATCACGTCACCTTTTTTCTTAGACATGGCCCGCCGCAGGAGATCACTTCTCCCCAAGGTATATCCTGCCAGGTCACGTACAATCTGCATCACCTGCTCCTGATAAACGATACAGCCATAGGTAGGCGCCAGGATATGTTCAAGCTGGGGACAGTCATAGGTAATCATCTCCGGATGATTCTTGCCCTTGATATACTTGGGAATAAAGTCCATAGGTCCAGGGCGGTAAAGGGAGATTCCTGCAATAATATCCTCCAGGCTCCGGGGCTTTAACTCCTTCATGAAGCTCTTCATCCCTGCACTTTCCAGCTGGAATACTCCATCCGTCTTTCCTGTACCAATGGATGCCAGCACTTCTTTATCATCATAATCGATCTTCTCTACATCAATCTCTGTTCCAGAACTCTGGCTTGCCAGCTTCTGCGCGTCCTGGATCACCGTCAGTGTACGAAGCCCCAGGAAATCCATCTTTAGAAGTCCCAATTCTTCCAGGGTCGTCATGGTAAACTGAGTCGTCACCGAGCCGTCAGATCCCAGAGACAGAGGAACAAATTCGTCGATGGCTTTCTGACCGATAACCACGCCCGCTGCATGCATGGATGTATGCCTGGGAAGTCCTTCCAAGCGTTTGGACATGTCAATCAGATCCCTGACCCTATCATCCTCCAGATACAATTTTTTCAGCTCCGGGTTCATAGCCAGAGCCCGGTCCAGCGTAATGTTCAGTTCTGCCGGGATCATTTTTGCAATGCTGTCCACATATCCATACGGCAGATCCATGACTCTTCCCACATCTCTGATCACGCCTTTTGCCGCAAGAGTACCAAAGGTGACGATCTGCACCACCCTGTCGGCTCCATATTTTCTCACCACGTAGTCGATGACTTCCTGTCTGCGCTCAAAACAAAAATCCACATCAATATCCGGCATGGAGACACGCTCCGGATTCAGGAACCTTTCAAAGAGCAGCTGATACTTGATAGGATCAATGCTGGTAATCCCAAGGCAGTAGGAGACAATACTTCCGGCCGCTGACCCGCGCCCTGGCCCAACCATGATGCCCTGGGTCCTTGCGTAATTAATAAAATCCCATACGATCAGGAAATAGTCTACATAACCCATCGATTGAATCGTGGACAATTCATATTTCAGCCGGTTCCTCAGTGAGTCCTTTACCTGTGGATATCGTTGTTCCAGACCATCATAGCAAAGCTTATTCAGATATTCCCAGGAAGTATACCCTTCTGGCACATCATATTTGGGAAGCTTTGTCACGCCGAACTCAATCTCGACATGACACCGGTTTGCGATCCTCTGAGTATTTTCAAGCGCCTGCAGGGCATAAGGAAATAACTCCCTCATCTCTTCCTCAGATTTGATATAATACTGACCTCCCTCATAGCGCATCCGATCCTCATCCTGAAGCTTTTTCCCAGTCTGCAGGCAAAGAAGAATATCATGTGGCTTTTCATCCTCTGCGTAAGTATAGTGCACATCATTGGTAGCCACAAGATCAATTCCCGTCTCCTTGGACATCCGAAGAAGGGACTGATTGACCAGGCGCTGTTGGGCCATGCCATGGTCCTGAAGCTCCAGGAAGAAATTTCCCTCCCCAAAAATCTCCTGATATCTAAGGGCTGCTGCCTTTCCTTCCTCATACATACCCCGCAGGATATTTTTCTGCACCTCTCCGGCCAGACAGGCGCTTAAGGCGATGATCCCCTCATGATACTCTCTTAAAAGCTCAAGGTCTACTCTTGGTTTATAGTAATATCCCTCGGTAAATCCCCGAGAGACAATCTTCATCAAATTATGGTATCCCAGGTCATTTTCCGCCAGCAACACCAGATGATAATACCGGTCATCCCCGCTGCCGCCCGCCTCTTTCTCAAACCTGCTTCCTGGCGCCACATAGACCTCACAGCCTAAGATCGGCCGGATTTTGGCTGCTTTCGCCGCCCGGTAAAAGTCAATCACACCATACATGACACCGTGGTCTGTAATAGCCACACTATCCATGCCAAGTTCTTTCACCCTGGAGATACACTCTTTGATTTTATTTGATCCGTCCAGGAGGCTATACTCCGTATGAACGTGAAGATGTACAAAACTCATATTTTCCCGCCCCCTTTCTCTCACCTGCATATTCTTCTTCCACTATATCAAAAAAAAGATCTCCGGAAAAGAAAAACTTCTTTCTCTCCGGCAGATCTTTTATCATTTTGGATGATCTTTTGCAAACTGTTCCTAGCTGTTCATCATGAACTTTACCAGTTTTTCAATATCTTCCGCCTCATAAGCTACAACCTCCAGTTCCGGAATCTCTCCGCCTGAAAAGATGTTTGCCATAGATACATACTGGGACAGCTTGGACTTCAGATTCAGTCTGTCGCCTTCTCCTGTTACCAGCTCTACCTTGCCTTTGCAGGAATCTACCACTTCAAAAAACTTATCGATATCTGTAATGTTCTGCACTTTCATCTTGATTGGTCTCCTTTCCAATACTTTCCTATCGCCTTTATTATATCCTATTTGTCAAGGATTTCAATCTTTTTTTCCGTGATTTGTATCTTTCCGTCCTTTAAAAGTCTTCCCACCGCGCGCTTAAATGCATTTTTGCTAAATCCGAATTCCTTTTTAATCAGCTCTGGAGACGCCTTGTCGGTAAAAGGGAGGCTTCCTCCAGACTCCAGGATTCTTTCCAGTACCATCTGTGCATCCACGTCCATCTGTAGATATGCCTTTTCCCGGACACTTAAAGTCAGCTTACCATCCTCTCTCACCTGAATGACTCTTGCCTTAATACGCATTCCTACTTTCAGCTCCCCAAACGCTTCTCTTTTGGGAATCAACGCGCTGTAACAGTCATCTACCGCCACAAATACACCGAACCGCTCGCTGGTTTCATAGATGATTCCCTCCACATGATCATCCTTCTGATAGGGTGAATTTGTGCAAAGCAAATCATAGACCTTCATGGTAGCGCAGAGGCGTCCCGATTTATCTATATACAGCGCCGCCAGTACCTCATCTCCTTTTTTCACTTTTGTCGTTTGTTCCTTAAACGGAAGAAGAAGATCCTTGGGAAGCCCCCAGTCCAGGAACGCGCCGATCTTTCCAGTATCTGCCACCTTAAGGGCTTTCACCTCTCCTAACATAATCTTCGGCTCCTGAGTCGTTGCGATCAGCCGATCCGACGAATCTTTATAGAGAAACACTTCTACCGGATCGCCAAGCTCCAGATCCTCCGGCACCTGTTTTGCCGGAAGGAGGACTCGCTCCTCCTTATTTCCCAGATACATGCCAAACTCTACCTTCTTTACCGCCATCAGTCTTTGTTTCTTTCCCAATCCATCTGCTAATGCCATCGTTATCTCCTCTTAAACTCGATCAGTGCGTAGGGTTTCCCTTTCTCATCACATAGCTCTACCACCTCTCGGCTCTCTTCTTTTGCATATTTGGGGAAAATCATATCCCCATATACTGCCGACTTTTTATACTCGGCCCGCATCTGCCAGATTCCTTCCGGGTCCGGCAGGATCTCCTGGGCCAGCTGCACGTACTGGCAGTTATTTACATGTTCATTGGTATCGATATGGTACCTGCGCACCGGAAAGGGCGTGCGCTCCTTGGATTCTTCCGGCGGCACAATCTTCCGGGATGCATACTCCATCTCCAGAGGCTCTCCTTGCCCATAGCGAGCTGCTTCCTCTTCGTCTACCTTTGCCGGACGCCCTTTTTTCGTATCCATATACACCCAGACACTAAATGCATACGCTGCCATACGACCTTCTTCATCCTCCAGGCAGAAATTGCGATAGCCGTAAAGTCCCTGGAATCCGCAGGCCCAGGTCCTGACTGTCACCATCTCTCCCATTCTGGGATACCTGTCCACTTCTACCTGCCAGGAAGACAACACCCATCCTCTTCCCCTTTCATTACAGGCATCGATACCGTCCCCTAAAAACTCTGACTGAAAGGTACTGCAGTCCTGAAAATAATTGATAATCCCTGGCAACGTAATCTGTTGGTGGTGATCAGACTCACTGAACCTGACACGGCTTTTAAACATATACTCATTTTCTCTTCTCATTGGCCTACGTAACTCCTTTCCACCGTGATAACACACTGATAGTTTTCTCCCGTCAGTTTCAAAAGCTTTGCCACAGATCTCTTCAGATCTTCCTGTTTCTTTTCGTCATATGCAAACGGTACCACCATGTCAAAAATCAGATTCTTCTGATCCTTTCCACTGACCATCCTGAAGTCATGAATGGTAACTGCAGGATCCAGCGCTTCCAGGATCTGCTCCACCTTATGCCTGGTCTCAATCACCTTTTCATCCCGGGTCTCCACCGGATCCATATGGATGACCAGAAAAATTCCCAGCTGCTTAATACAGTCCCGTTCAATCCTGTCAATAACCTCATGGGAGGACTCTATATCCACATCATTGGGCACTTCCGCATGGATTGACGCCATGCTTCTTCCAGGTCCGTAATTATGTACGATCAAGTCGTGGCTTCCGACAATCCCGTCATATTGCTCCACGAACTGACTGATCCTCTCATACTCCTCTGCCGGAACGGCCTCTCCGATCAGCGGTTCCAGAGTATCTTTTGCAATTCCCACTCCAGCCCACATCACAATCAACGACACCACAAGGCCTACGATACCATCTACGTTCCAGCCGGTAAAGTGAAAAATCAAAAGCGATGCAATGGTTGCCGATGTGGTAACCACATCCCCCATGGCATCTGTAGCCGTAGCCATCATTACCTTGGAGTCGATTCGTTTTCCAAGCTTCCGGTTAAACATGCCAAGCCACAGTTTCACGCCGATGGAAAGGATCAGGATCACTACAGAAACCGTTTGAAAATTCAGGTCCTGCGGATTTTGAATCTTTCCGACCGCCTCTTTCAAGAAGGTAAATCCAATCTCGAGTACCAGGAACGCCACCACCAGGGCCGCTATATATTCGATCCTTCCATGTCCAAAGGGATGTTCCTTATCTGCCGGCTTGCTGGCCATCTTTACCCCGATCAGTCCCACAATAGAAGATCCTGCATCAGAAAGATTATTAAACGCATCTGCCATAACAGATAGGCTTTGCAGAAAAAATCCGACACTTCCCTTCACCAAAAATAAAAATATGTTACAAAAGATGCCCGTCAAACTCGCCAACACTCCATAGGCAGTTCTGACAGACACCTTATCGATATCTTCATAATCTTTTACGAATCTTTTTACTAAAAAATCAATCATCTTTATTGTCTCCTAAAAAGAACCATTTTATCCTAAATTTGGTAGACGCCGTGATCATTTCGTACTCTTCTGCCGTCAAGACCTCTTCCAGTTCCTCTTTTCCTTCTTCATCCACAACTGCACAAACAGAATCTCGAAAGCACAGATTGGGATACAGCACACACCACCAATTCTGCCCGGAAGCTTTCCCCAGGCTGACTTTCAAAGCACGATATTCTCCTGCCGGAAACCAAAGATCGCCATAACGCTTATCAGGAAACTCACACGTTGTCACTTCTGCCCGTACCCCGTAAGTATATCCTTCCTGCCGAACCACTTCTTTGGCTGTCTCCTCGATCTCTTCTAAATGAGCCCTGGCCCAGTCTTGTGCTTCCTTGGCATCCATTGCCTTTTCTTCTGGCAGATCCGATTTCATTTCTGCCAGCACTGCATCTCGTACCATCAGCTTTAACGACTGATCTTGGCTGCTGTCGCTATTAGCCACTACATGAAAGCGAAATACCTCTTTTGCCAGCTCCTGCTGTGTCTTTCCTACCTTTGCCTCTACCTCTTCTGCTCTCTGAATGCTGATCAAAAATGTAGCCGCCAGCGCGATACAGACCGCTGCTATTATGCAGACTCTTTCTTTCATAGGTCCTGTCATCCCCCTTTTCTTTTCTACCAAGAGTTTTGACAGGAAATTCCTTCCTTATTCACCATGTTTTGTCCGAATCACGTCCGTTACAACCTCAGCCTGATTATCAATATGACGGCATATAATATCGGCCGCCTCTCTTTTTTCCTTATTTTCAATTCTCCGGATGATTTCTTCATGCTCTGCGATCAGCCTCGGATGAGATTCTTTCCGTTTAATACACTCCACCCGATACCGATACATCTGTTCCCTAAGGTTACTCAGAAGCTGAATTAGCTTCTGATTTCCCGTCGACAGGTAGATAATGTCATGAAAACGCACGTCTGCCTCGGCAATCTCTGTCACATCACTGCTGGTCTTCAAAATCCTCCGGAAATCATCTGCTGCCGTATGAAGCTCCTGAATTTCTTCCGGCGTGATCTTGTCACAGCATAGCTGCACAGCCAGCTCCTCCAATGCCTTTCTTACTTCCAATACATCCATCAGACTTTTTTCCGTGATATCTGCCACCTCAGCCCCCTTTCTTGGGATCATCAGCACCAGTCCTTCCAGTTCCAGCTTTCGAATTGCCTCCCGGATCGGCGTCCGGCTAACGCCCAGTTTGTTTGCAAGCTGAACCTCCATCAACCTCTCTCCAGGCCTTAGCTCTCCTCTGAGAATCGCCTGCCTGAGGGTATTAAATACCACGTCCCTGAGCGGCAGATATTCATTCATATTCACCGTAAAATTGGACTCCATCTTACTTCCTCCTCGCATTATGTACATTCGTCACGTAAACCTGCTTTGCAAGCCGCGCCTTTTTTATCTGAAAAGCCGCTTTTTTCGCCTGACTCCTCTCCTCAAATATTCCAAAAACGGTTGGACCGCTTCCGCTCATCATCGCATTCAATGCGCCTGCTTCCTTCATACTCTGCTTGATCTTTTCGATTACCGGGTATTCTGGAATGGTCACGTTTTCCAGCACATTCCCCATACAAGATGCTATTTTATGAAGATCTGCCTTTTTCAGCCCTGCAAGGATTCCGTCAATGTCCGGATGTGTCCAGGAACTGTGCGCGTCCAGCTTCTCATATACTTGTTTCGTCGATACGCTGACTGGAGGTTTTGCCACGACAATCTGACATTTTGGCATGGGCGGCAATGGGGTAAGAATCTCCCCGATCCCTTCTGCAAGAACGGTTCCCCTCATGATACAATAGGGGACATCCGCCCCCAGTGTCACTCCTCTTTTCATCAATTCTTCCATGGAAAGCCCCAGATCATACATCCGGTTCATTCCATGAAGCACAGCCGCAGCATTGGAACTTCCTCCTGCCATTCCGGCAGCTACCGGAATATGCTTGGTAAGAGAAATCTTCACCCCCCCTGGAAGATCAAACTCCTCCATCAGAAGGCTGGCTGCCCGATATGCGAGATTATTTTCATTTACAGGCAGATAAAACAGGTTCGTACTAAGTTCAATCCCCGGCGTCTGCTTCTTTTCTATGGATATCTGATCATACAGATATATGGTCTGCATGACCATACGCACGTCATGATAACCATTTGGCCTCTTTCCCAGCACATCCAGGCCGAGATTGATTTTTCCCAGTGCATTTAATTCCATTTTATCCATCCGCAATTCTCCTTATAACCGATACTCTGTATCTTGTATACAGTGTACTCATAGTATACTCATATTCTCTTTAAAAATCAATATCCTATCTCCTGTTTTTATCTCCTCGTTTTCCAGGCTGTTCACTCTCTTGATACAGTCCACTGTAGTCTGATACTTCTTTGCCAGATCCCACAGCTGATCCCCTGCACGCACAATATATCCGACGATTCCCGGTCTGCTCTCCCGTTCTTCTTCCTGGATTGTTTCAAAGGAAACAGACTCGATATTCTGTAGATATATCGGTTTTTTAAAGAAACAGTGAAAGCCAAGCACTGCCCGGATTTCTATCTCATCACTCCCCAGCAGGCTGACAGACAGCTGCTCTACTTTCTGAGTCAGGTCATACTCCATGTCCTTGGACGTTTCATTGCTCTCCAACAGATATGAAAAGGGAATCATGCCCTGCCAGGTATCAAAGGGTATCTGATCATCTGCTTTGATATACAAGAATCCCACATGCAGCACACCTTCGATCTGAAGTCCTTCCTCTGTGGGATACATACTCTCCGTCTGAATTCTAGCGCTGCTGTGGCAAATCTGCAGGATACGATCCTTGATCTCCGGAAGGGACAGCTGCTCTGCAACCTTGCATTTCGAATGATTCTGCATCAGAAGCTGTTCCATCTTTTCTTCTTTTACTTCCGGTATACAAGTCTTCTGCAAAGAATAAAGATCTTCAAGCACCCTCATGTGCACTTCACGATACACCACAAACCGGACCTCCAGCGCCGCTTCTGTAGCCAGGATCCTCATCTCACCGTCCTCATCCATCTGTACTTCTACATTTACATCCGAAAGCTCCGGCCAGATCTGGTGATACATCGTTTCCTGTACCCCGCCACATTCAATTCTGCCTTCAAAAGGCACGGTCCGTTCCATCCAGTCTGTCTTTCCGTCTAAAGCCGAATACAGACAAAACAAAAGGATCTCTCCTTCTGCTAAAATTTCATTTTCCACCAACCGTGTATCAAATCTTCGAAGTGATACTTCCGTCCACAAAAGTGTCTCCACATTTTCTTTTGTTCCTTCCAAAGGAACTTCCTCATGGATCCGCAGAATATCCCTTTTCGCTGCATAAACACTCAAAAGATCTTTTTCATTATATTTTTTATATAAAGATACTTCTTCTCCATCGATGTCTGTTGTAATCTCTGCTTCCTGATACCCTTCCGTATGTACAGCAATTTCAGAAAGGGCTTTGATCTCCAGCTTTCTGGAGTGAATCAATGATGCCGTCACCTCCACACTGACAGGTTCCACTGACAAATTTCCTGTCACCTCCTGCTCCATATAGATCATTTCCTCAAATGGGAACCTCCCTTCCATGCAGGAAACCGGCATCTCCTCCTCCGTCAGATAAAGCACCTTAAACTTTAATTTTCCCGTCACCTTCACATAGTTTTCCACCATGCGGACGTCCTCCAGCATCAAGAATCCTTCTGTGAAAATCACCTGTCGAACGTCAGGTTTTACATCCGGCACATTGTAATCATGGTCCAGGTAAAACTGATCTGTCACCGGTTTCCCCGTCTGATATGTCTGCATTGTCTCTTTCTGATATTCCATCAAACATTGCCTCCTATTGAAATATGACCTGTTTATCTATATATTCCATTTTTATGACCACATAGGGATAGACTGCCGCCTCTGTAATCTCTTCTCCTTTGTCCGGTCCCAGCAGACTGGTCTCTATATAGATGCCGTCCTCTGCCTCATAGCACTCGGTCACTTCAATGCTGTATCCGCTGGTCTTCTGCTCTCCATACCCTCTGGCCGCATACAGATATCCTTGCTCTTTCCAGCTCATCTTCAGTGGCTCCTCCTTTTCTTCTTCAATCCTGTCCAGAAATTCCTCCGGTATTTCCTCTTTATCCACTACGGTATATTCCATATCACGGATCTTTTCCGGATCCATTTTCTGTACCCTGCACCCTTCAAGAATCAGAACCGGAACCATCACGGACAGTACTGCCGCTCTTAGCAGAACTCTTTTTCCCATAGAACCTCTGAAATTAAAAATTTCTCTCTATTATCATACACACTGACCCTAGGAAAAATTCCAGAAATGTTATATAATATGTAAGGCATTTATTATTGTTTTGTTGAGAGGTTTACAATTATGATAAGATTTTTATTAATTGCAATGATTTTATTTCTCTATCTTCTTCTGGGCATCCCGGTGCTGCTCGTAGAATCGATAATCGCCAAAGTCAACCAGACTGCCAGCGATTATCAATGCCTGCGCCTAGTCCAGCAAACTTTCCGCCTGATGCTTCTGATTGCCGGAGTACAGACCACTGTGATCGGCGAGGAACATATTCCAGACGAACCCGTTTTATTTATCGGTAATCACCGAAGTTATTTTGATATCCTGCTTACTTACTCCCGCTGCCGACGTCTTACCGGGTATATCGCGAAAAAGGAGATGCTTCGTTATCCTCTGCTGCGGGACTGGATGAAGCGTCTATACTGCCTGTTTTTAGATCGTTCCACCCCAAAAGAGGGATTGAAAACAATTCTGACGGCCATCGACTATATCAAACGAGGCATTTCTATCTGCATTTTTCCCGAAGGCACCCGCAATACCGGCGAGGAGCTGTCTATGCTCCCCTTCCACAGTGGTTCTTTTAAGATTGCAGAAAAGACAGGCTGTGCCATCATCCCTGTCAGCTTAAACAATACCGCCTCCATCTTTGAAAACCATATGCCATTTGTTAAAAAAACTCACGTAATTATTGAATATGGCGCCCCGATCCGCTTAGATGAGCTGGACAAGGAAACCAGAAAACATATCAGCAGCTACTGCCAGGATCTGATTCAAAAAACCATACAAAAAAACCAGGCTCTTTTATAGGAGCCTGGTTTTTTCTTTTACATTTCCCTGTACAAGTGCTATAATGAACCAAATGTATCAATGCAGCATATCAATTGTTCAAAAAGGAGTATATAGAAATGAACAAACAAGATCTAACTTTGCTGACGGACTTGTACGAGCTGACGATGATGCAGGGTTACTACGTCAAAGGACAAAATGAAAAAGTTATCTTTGACGTTTTTTTCCGTGCCAATCCCTGCAACAACGGCTATTCTGTATGTGCAGGCCTGGATCAGGTGATCGACTACATTAAGAATCTAAATTTTACCTATGAGGATGTGGACTATCTGAGAAGTCTTGGTATTTTCTGCGAAGACTTTCTTCATTATTTAAGTGGTTTTCATTTCAGCGGTGATATTTATGCCATCCCAGAGGGCAGCGTGATTTTTCCAAAGGAACCTCTCTTAAAGGTTATCGCCCCTATTATGGAGGCACAGTTGGTAGAGACAGCCATCCTAACCATTCTCAATCACCAGTGTCTGATTGCGACCAAGGCCTCACGTGTCGTCTACGCCGCAGATGGCGACGGTGTCATGGAATTTGGTCTGCGAAGAGCCCAGGGACCGGACGCCGGGCTGTACGGAGCCAGAGCTTCTGTGATCGGCGGCTGTGTCGGCACGTCCAATGTTCTTGCCGGACAGCTGTTTGATGTCCCGGTGATGGGAACCCATGCCCATAGCTGGATTATGAGTTTTCCTGATGAATACACGGCCTTCAAAGCTTATGCCGATCTCTATCCGGATAACTGCACTCTTCTGGTTGACACCTATGACACGTTGAAATCCGGCATTCCTAATGCCATTCGTGTCTTCCGCGAATATAAAGAATCCGGAAGAACCTTTAAAAAATATGGAATCCGGCTGGACAGCGGCGACCTGGCCTATCTGTCCAAGCAGGCAAGAAAAATGCTAGATGAGGCAGGCTTTACAGATGCTACTATTACTGCATCCAACGATCTGGATGAATATCTGCTCCACGATCTGAAAATGCAAGGTGCAGCCATCGACTCCTGGGGTGTAGGCACACATCTGATTACTTCTAAGGACTGCCCTTCTTTTGGCGGTGTATATAAACTGGCCGCAATTCAAGATGAAAACGGAGAGTTTGTCCCCAAGATCAAGATCTCAGAGAACACAGAAAAGATTACCAACCCCGGTAATAAGACAATCTACCGAATTTATGAAAAAGATTCCGGCAAGCTTAAAGCCGACTTAATCTGTTTCGC
The DNA here is from genome assembly GCA_019424135.1 of Lachnospiraceae bacterium. Lineage (GTDB taxonomy): Bacteria > Bacillota > Clostridia > Lachnospirales > Lachnospiraceae > Merdimonas. Next base: position 65,556 of record JAHYZZ010000005.1, on the reverse strand, counting down.
CGATGAGACCTTTGACCCTTCCGAAGATATGCTTCTTTTCGACCCCATCGAGACTTGGAAGAAGACTCGTCTTCCAGGAGGCTCTTATGTTCTTCGTGAGATGATGGTTCCAATATTCCGGAACGGAGAATGCATCTACCAGTCTCCTTCTGTCAAGGAGATTGCCGAATACTGCCGCAGAGAAAAGGATTCTCTGTGGGAGGAAACCAAGCGTCTATTTTATCCGCACCAGATCTATGTAGACCTTTCACCCAAGCTTTATTCGGTAAAAAAAGAACTTCTGGATCACGTAAACAAAGCATAGCAGACACGAATTTTTTTCAATTGCATAAATAAAAGAAAACAACATGTGAAGGAGACCATTCCTATGAAAATCATTGTACTAGCTGGAGGCTTAAGCCCAGAAAGAGATGTTTCACTGACTTCCGGAGCCGGTATCTGTAAGACTCTGCGGGAAAGAGGTCATCAGGCTTTTCTGCTTGACGTTTTTTTCGGGCTACCTTATGATTCCGAAAAACTAGATGAAGTATTTGACCTGCCTGATGCCGGGCTTAAGATTGCCGAAGGCATTAAGACCACGACTCCCGATCTGGAGGCTCTTCGCAGATCCCGGCCCGATCAGTCCGACTGTTATTTCGGGCCAAATGTGGTTGCACTATGTCGCATGGCAGACATTACCTTTATCGCTCTCCATGGATCTGTAGGAGAAAACGGAAAGATCCAGGCTACCTTTGATATCCTGGGCATCCGCTATACCGGTCCCAATTCTCTTGGCTGCTCTTTGTCCATGAACAAACTGGTAGCCAAACAAATCTTCAAGATGTCCCGGGTACCGACACCTCGCGGAACGTCGCTGACAAAAAAGACCAAGGATACTCCCCTCGATGAACTGGGGTACTATCTTCCTCTGGTGATCAAGCCCTGTTCCAGCGGTTCCAGTATCGGTGTCTACATCGTGCACACCGACGAAGAATATCAGGAAGCTGTTCACCGTTCCTTTGATATTGATCATCAGGATGAGGTGGTGATCGAACCTTATATCAAAGGCCGGGAATATGCCTGCAGCATCATCGGAGGAAAGGCGCTTCCACTGGTGGAGATCATTCCAAAGGACGGCGTCTTTAACTACGAAAATAAATATCAAAACGGCGGTGCCCAAGAGCTGTGTCCCCCCAGATCTCTGGACGAAAAGACCCAAAGAAAGATTCGCCGTGCCGGCGAAAAGGCATTTGAAGCTCTCCGCATGGATGTTTATGCACGGGCCGATTTTATCGTGGACGAGACCGATGGAAAGTTCTACTGTCTGGAAATGAACGGACTGCCGGGCATGACACCTTCCAGTCTGATTCCCAAAGCAGCAAAGGCAGAAGGGATGGACTATGGGGACCTCTGCGAACTTATTATTGAAGAATCATTTAAAACACGTTATTCGATTTAGAAAGGACTCATCATATGAAAAACCTTACTCTGGAAAACATTACAAATGCCTGCCGGGGTACCTACCATGGCGATGCCAAAAAACTCGGCCAGGAGGTTACCGGCGTGGTGATCGACAGCAGAAAGGTAGAAAAAGGAAATCTTTTTGTTGCGATTGACGGCGAAAAGTTTAACGCCCATCAGTTTATCCCGGATACCATTGAAAAGGGCGCACTTTGCGTTGTTTCCCATGAAGATCTAGGTGAGACAGATTTTCCTTACATCCTGGTAGAATCCACCGGTCAGGCGCTTTTAGACATTGCCAAACTTTATCGTGATTCTTTTGATCTTAAGGTAGTAGGAATCACCGGAAGTGTCGGTAAAACCAGTACAAAGGAAATGATCGCCTCCGTACTCTCCCAGAAATACAGCGTACACAAGACACTGGGAAATTTTAACAACGAATGGGGGCTTCCCCTTACTATCTTTCAACTGACAAAGGAGCATCAGATTGCCGTTCTGGAAATGGGTGTCAATCATTTTGGCGAGATGCGCAGACTTTCTTCTGTAGCCAGCCCGGATATCTGCGTGATCACAAATATTGGTGTTGCTCATCTGGAATTTTTTAAGACCAGAGAAGGGATCCTTCAAGAAAAATCCCAGATGATTCAGGATATGAAATCCGGCGGAGCGATCATCTTAAATGGCGATGATGATCTGTTGTCCCAGATGGGGCCCGTCAAAGGCGTGGAGCCTGTATTCTTCGGCACCAAAGACAATAGCCAGTTCCGTGCCGATGACATCCGCCCCTTAGGTCTGCGGGGCACCTCCTGTACCATCCATCTGCCGGATGGTTCCAGTTTTTCCTGTGTGGTTCCACTCCCGGGCGCACATATGATCTCAAATGCACTGGCAGGGGCCTCTGTTGGTTATACCCTTGGACTTACTCCGGAAGAAATCAAAGCCGGTATCGAAGGACTTCCGTCTATGCCGGGCCGCAACCATATCATCCAGACAGACCATCTGATGATCCTGGATGACTGCTATAACGCCAATCCAATCTCTACGAAAGCCGCCATCGACGTCCTTGACATGGCGATTGGACGAAAGGTTGCCATCCTTGGGAACATGGGGGAGTTAGGCGAAAACGAAGGGAAACTTCACCGGGAAATCGGTACCTACTGTGCCAAAAAAGGAATCGATGTTGTCTGTGGAATCGGTGATCTTGCAAAGGAACTGGTTGAAGGAGCTGCCGAAAGTCATTCCATAGAAACCCACTGGTTTGAGAGTAAAGCCGATTTCCTTGCATCAATGAAAGATATCATACAAACAGGAGACAATATTTTGGTCAAAGCTTCCCATGGAATGTGGTTCCCGGAATTGGTGGAAGCTCTCCAGAACTTCTAGGGAATTCTTCAATTTTCAGAATTTTATTTTACGCTTTTTACATTTTGTACACTTTCGCCTTCATATATTGACTTTTTTCGTTAAAATAACTATAATATAGAGAGATTTAATTACAACAATTGAATCTCTCATATTTTTTTCTACAACTAATTGCACAAACGAAAGGAGGACGAGAAAATGTGGGGAGAAATTTTTAACATGGAAAATCCGCTGATCGGAGCGGAAAACACCTGGATGCTTTGGGCGATCTGTGCTGCCGGCGCAGCTGCTGCCATTTATCTGGAACAACGGTATGCCTGGGCTGCAAAGGCCAGCGGTGCGATCGTTGCTCTGGTACTGGCGCTGATTTTATCAAATCTGGGAATTATTCCGACTTCTGCCGCGGTATGGGATGCCGTATGGAGTTATGTTGTACCTCTTTCCCTTCCACTGCTGCTGATGCAGTGTAATGTTCGTGATATGGGAAAGGATTCGCTGCGATTTTTGGGTGTTTTTCTATTTGGCGCTATCGGAACTATGGCTGGTGCTGTTCTGGGATTCAATTTGCTGGGTAACTTTATCCCGCAGCTCAATGCACTGGCAGGCGTATTCACCGGAACCTATATTGGTGGTTCTGTAAACTTTGCAGCACTTGGAGAAGCCTTTGGTGTAAGCGGTGAAATGTTGTCTGCGGCTACTGTTGCTGATAACCTGCTGATGGCATTGTATTTCTTTGTATTGACCATCATTCCAAGTATCGGATTTTTCCGCAAAAATTACAAACATCCACATCAGGATGCTGTCGAAGCTGCCACCGCAAATAAAGAATCAGACGGAACAGCTGCGGCTGCTTATTGGGGGCGGAAAGAAATTTCCTTAAAGGATATTGCAATGGCAATTGCCAGTGCTTTCGTGATAGTTGCCCTTTCTAACGCGGTAGCTACTCTCCTTGCCGGTGTCATCCCGACATCGAATGCACTTTTGTCCATGCTGAATACCCTGTTCGGCAACATGTACCTGTGGATCGCTACAATCTCCATGATCTGTGCTACAACGGCTCCTGGCTTTTTCGGACAGATCAGAGGAACCAATGAACTGGGAACATTCCTGATTTATCTGTTCTTCTTTGTTATCGGTGTTCCGGCATCCATCCCGTTGATTGTCCGTAATTCTCCACTGCTTCTGGTATTTGCGGCAATTGTTGTAATCGTGAACATGCTGTTTAGTTTTATCCTTGGCAAAATCTTTAAATTCGACCTGGAAGAGATTATCTGCGCATCCAACGCAAACATCGGTGGACCGACCACATCAGCTGCTATGGCTGTTTCCAGAGGCTGGACAAATCTGGTAGGACCATGCCTGATCGTTGGTACCATCGGATATGTAATCGGTACATACTGCGGACTGATTGTTGGAAGTCTTTTAGGTGCGTAAAGCAATCGTTTTATACAGGGGCGGGTGACCGTCCCTGTATTTTCTATCAAAAAATTTACAAAGGAGAGGTGACCTATGAATTTTGACGCTCACTGTGACATTTGGACGGACGTGACACACCACTATCTGGATGGGGAACATGATATCTTCCGCAAGTACCACTATGAACGGTTGAAAAAAGGAGAGATCGAAGGGGGAATTTTTGTCATCTGGAATGATCCGCCCTATGACAAAGATCCTCTAAAACGGACCCATCAGATGATGAAGGCCATCACCCAGGAAGAATCGGAATGTTCAGACATTCTAAAGGTATGTCGTTCCTACAAGGAGATGATGGCGGCGAGAGAATCCGGGAAGATGTATGCCCTCATTGGTCTGGAAGGGCTTAAGAGCATTGGGGAGGACGTGGATATGATTGATGAATTTTATCAATTCGGAGCCAGACACGCAAGCCTTACCTGGAACGAAGAAAATCCGCTGGCCACCGGCGCACGGGGCACTCCGGGCCGAGGGCTTACAGATCTTGGCCGCAAAGCCGTGCGCAAGATCCAGGATCTGGGGATGATCCTGGATATGTCCCATATCAATGATACGTCCTTCTGGGATGTGATGGACATCACCACTGGTCCTGTGGTCGCTACTCATTCCAACTGCCGCGCTCTGTGCAATCAGGCCCGCAACCTAACGGACGAACAGCTGAAAGCCTTGGCAGACACCGGCGGCATAGTGGGATTGAATTCATTTAATGAATTTGTACATCCGGTAGAATCCCAACAGACGGTGGACAACCTGGTTAAACACCTGATCCATATGGTAGAGATCATGGGCTGCGACCATGTTGGCTTTGGCTTTGACTTTTCCGAATTTCTCACCGGGGAAACTTTAAGTTCCTTCAGCAGCCAGTCAACTCCTTACACCATCGGACTGGAGGATGCCTCCCATGTGCCCAATCTGATCGACGCCATCCGCAGAGCAGGATTTAGCGAAGAGGAAATCGAAAAATTTGCGTACAAAAACTGGCACAACCTGATCCATCAGGTGTTGCATGAGTAGTCCTTACACCGAAGACGGCTGCATTCCCTTCCGGATTTCAAGAATATGGAAGGCCAGCTCAAGCTGGCTGACACTTTCTTCATCGGACAAATCTAACCCGGAAATTTCCTGGAATTTTTCATATCTATACACCATAGTGTTCCGATGGATCCCAAGGACTGCAGCCGCTTCTACCAGATTGCGCCGCCAGCTCCATTCCCGGATCGACCGGCAATACTCTGTATCACAGTCTTGATCATACTCCAATACTTTTGAAAGACCTTCTGGAATGTACCATTCTTCTGTCTTCTGCTTTACCAACAGATATGCCACGTGGTAAAGTGTATAGTCTTGAAAGCAGACCAGCTTGTCCTCCTTTTTTAAAACCAGTGCAATATCCAGAAGTTCCCTTGACTGACGAAAATATTTTGACAGCTCCAAAATATTCTCAAAGGGCAGACTCTCCGCAGCTACAAGACGATTGGTCTTAATCATGGTCTTTAATACATTTCTTGCAAATTTCTGTTCATTTTCATTAATCAGCAGCATCAAGGTATTGTTATATACAGTCATACTGACAGACGGCAGGATTGCTCCAAGCTGGTTCCGATAGGCCTGAAGTGATGCCGTAGATGATCCATCCTTGTCGCAGACTGCTACCACACGCCAGATTCCTTCCAGTGTAAAATCTAACGCCCTCACCCGGTCAGCAAACTCTTCCTCGCAGACATAGGTATCCGCCAGCAGTTCTAAGAGAATATCTTCATTGTTCACATTTGACGGAATCGTGTTTTTTCTTTCCAGAATCAATGAAATTGCCTGAGATAAGATATCTGCAAGCTGAGTATCCTCCTCTTTCAGCGGCCTGTCTCCCTCTGCCACAATGATCCATCCCCAATATTTTCCCCGAAACAACACCCTTCCGACAATACGGTCTCTCTTCTTCTCATAATCATTCCGGATCAGCTGAGAATATTCCAGTGTGGTAAGTCTCGGCAAAAAATGCTCATAATCATATTTATCATAGAGATCCGCTGTAACAAACCCATATTCCAGTATACTATCCAACAATTCATCTCCCAGACACTCTACCGACTCTCTCGATGAGATTCCAAACATTCTTGTAGAGATATCACACAGCACAACCGGGTTCTGCAATAGATATTCCCCTTCTTTCAGCAGGTCGTCCACACTTCTATTCTCCAGCAATAGTTTTCCGATTCTAAAATAAGCCTCCTGAATCCTATTCTTATGGTTTATCTCTCTTCCCATGTTTCCCTCCTATCTTATGAAATAAATATAAATTTTTCGGATTTCATCTGTATCTTTTGCACATTGATTTAGAATATGGTCTATTTTATACTTTTTTTTGTAAAAATTAAAGAAAGCTTTCAAAAATTTAATGCAATTTTTACAGCGTGTGCGAAGAAGTACAAATTATATTTCTTCGCTATTTTATTATCCGGAATCTAAACTCTAAAACAAGAGAAATGGGGGATATTATGCAAGAATTAGTTGCAAGACCTACACTATTAATATTCGTAGGCATCTATTTTATCGCTTTGATTTTTATCGGCATTTATACATCCAAACAAGCCAGCAAGAGCAGCGATGACTTTGTCCTTGCGGGGAAATCTTTAGGCCCTATCGTTCTTATGGGAACCTTCCTGGCTACCTTTACCGGGAACGGCACCATCTCTGGAGGCGGGAACTCTCTGGCGTATACTTATGGGATCTGGCCCGGAATTTTCTTCGGGGTTCCGGCTGTTCTTGGTATTGTTGTACTGTTTTCACTTTCGAAAAAAATCCGCCAAAGCGGCTCCTATACCGTAGCACAGCTTCTGGAAGAAAAATACGGATCTACCGCTCGAATCGTATCAGGTGTGATTATTGCTCTGTCCATGTCATCTATCTGTGCCTATCAGTACAGAGGCCTGGCATATGTATTGAATGTGACCACCGGAATCGATGTCAATATTGCTACAGTCATAGCAGCGATACTGATCATTTTCCTGGCTTTCTCCGGGGGGCTCAAATCTGTAGCCCTGTCTGATGCAGCCAGTGCATTCCTGATGTTTATCGGAATCCTTCTGGCAACGCCATTTGTTCTGCGCGTTGCAGGTGGGTGGGACACCGTCGTTGCAAACTCTACTGCCACACAACTTAGCTTTTCCGGCGGGATGAACTGGTATCAGTTCCTGGCTTCCTACTTCCCACTGTTCTTCCTGACCATGGGCGATCAGAATATGTATCAGCGTATCGCAGCCGGAAACAGCAGTAAATCTGTCAAAACCGGAATGATTGGATGGCTGGTCGGTGTCATCGTAGTCATTCCTCTGGTAGGTGTGATTGCCTTCTGTGCCAGATCGATCTTTGGAACCAATATTGAAGCCGGTATGGCATTCATGTCCACCACAACGGTCCTTCCTACCGTTGTAGGCGGAATCCTTCTTGCCGCAGCCACCGCATTTATTATCACAACCGGGGACTCCTATCTGCTATCTGGAGCCACAAATATCACCTATGATATTTACGCAAAAAAGATCAACCCTAACGCATCTGACAGACAGAAATTTAAAATGACAAAATGGTGGATCCTGATCCTTGGTATCGCTGGATTTATTATCTTGCAGTTCTTCCCGTCTGTACTTGCGATCCAGTACTGGTCCTACACCATTTACGGTGCAGGCATCACACCGGCAGTTCTGGCTGCCCTTGTATGGCCAAAAGTCACCAAGGCAGGCGGCCTAAGCTCCATGGTGGTTGGTACGGTCCTCACCATCATATGGGAGGCCAGCGGCATGTCCGCTCAGGTGGGAACGGTTCTTGTGGCCGTCCCGGTTGCCGTAATCGTATTAATTGTCATCTCCTTGTGTACTCAGCCAAAGAAGGCATAATACCCGGCGGCTTTTTGCCGCCACAAAGAAAGGATGTGTTTCTATGAGCGAAAAGCTTACCTACATTATCTGTGGGAAATATTACGACGGGATCGAAGACGAATTTAAAAGTGGATGGAAGATCTTGGTAAAAGGAAAATATATTGCAGAAATCGGTCCAAATCTAGAATGTCCGGAATCGGCAGAAGTCATTGATCTTTCTGATGCTACCGTCACTCCCGGCATGATCGACGCCCATATGCATATGGACTATTTTGACTGGCACACCGTCCGTCAGGAAGCTTATCACAATTCTGAGGAGATGAAAACCATCTCCATCATACGAAGTGCAAACAAGGCCCTAAAAAGAGGCTTCACCACAGTACGCCACCTGGGTGGCATTACCAGCAACGGCTACGGTGTCTTCGCCGTCCGCGACGCCATTGAAAAAGGATATATTACCGGCGCAAGAATCATAGCTGCCGCAAAATTTCTTTGTTCCCCGGGAAGCCACGGGGATCTGACACAGGAATTTGCCGGATATCCGCAAGCCGCTTCTTTGCTTCAAAAAGAAAGAACTACTCTGGGCAGTGGAAGGGATTTCTTTATTAACGCCGTTCGTGAAGAAGTCAAATATGGCACCGATTTTATCAAAATCATGGCCACCGGAGGATTCTTTACTCCCAATGACAGTCCTTTGCAAAAGCAGCTAAATGACGAGGAAACGGCTGCCATCATCCGTACTGCCCATGAACTGGGTACCACTGTTACCGCCCATGTATATGCTCCGGACCAGATGCAGTCTTTGATCAAAAACCATATTGACGGCATGGAGCACGGCGCCTTGATGGATCAGGAAACGGCCCAGATGTTTGAGGAAACCGGCACTTATCTGGTACCTACTTTCTGTCCTTATGATGAAGCCGTACATTATGATGCAGAAAAAATCGCACTGAAGCAGCCGGAATTCCGCGCGAAACTGGAATACTATAAAGATGCTCTCATTGCAGGACGCGAAGAAATCCGCAAGAGCAATATCATCCTTGGATACGGCACTGACTTTGTCGCCAATCACCAGAACTACGACAGCGGCTGGGAGTATGACGCCTGGATGCGCAGTGGCATGGGCGCTTTCCGCACCCTGAAGGCCGCTACAAAAACCAATTCCGAAATCCTTGGCATCGCTGATAAAACCGGAACCCTGGAGCCTGGAAAATTTGCTGATATTGCTGCCTGGAAGCGGGATCTCACGACCGACAATCTTGCACTCTTAGACTGTGCCTTTGTTATGAAAGAAGGCATCGTCTATGAGACAGAGCCCAGTGACGAGATCTGACTTTTCTTCAAAATATAAATGCCCTGTGGGTTTTTCTTCCCACAGGGCTATTTTTAATATTCTAGTCTTCTGCAATCTTAATGACTGCCTTCACAATGTCTGCTTTATCATGCACGCTGCGATCCATCGCTTCCTGTGCCTGATCCAGTGTGAAAATGTCGGTAACAATTCCTTTTAAGTTCACCTTTCCTTTTGCAACTGCATCAATTGCGATCGGATAGATATGACGATATCTGAATACCGTCTTAAATGTCAGTTCCTTATCCAGAGCCAGGCTCATTGGAAGTGTCATCTCTCCGCTCTTGCTATATCCGACCAACACGATCGTTGATCCCTTCTTTGCCGCGTGGATTGCCTGCACAGTCGTAGGCTGAGATCCTGCGGTTTCGATAATCAGGTCAGCGCCAAGTCCTCCTGTCAACTCTTTGATCTTTGCAACTACGTCTTCTTTTCCTCCGTTGATCACTCCGGTAGCGCCAAGCTCCATCGCTTTTTCCAGACGCTTCTCCATCAGATCCACTACATAGACCTCTGTGACTCCTCTTGCTTTCAGCGCCATCATGGACACCAGACCGATACATCCGGCTCCCATAACCACTGCCTTCTGTCCCAGATGCGCATCGCCCTGGATCGCTGCATGGAAACCAACGGCCAGAGGCTCAATCAAGGCCCCCTCCAGAGTGCTTACATTATCTGGGAGTTTGAAACAAAGATCCGCTTCATGTGCTACGTATTCCTGGAACACACCGTCTACCGGAGGTGTTGCAAAGAAAATAACATCCGGACAGAGGTTATATTTTCCCTGCTTACAGAATTCACATTTTCCACAGGTCTTTCCCGGCTCCAGCGCCACACGGTCTCCGACTTTCAGGTGCTTTACATCCGCTCCCACCTCTACAACGGTACCTCCCGGCTCATGTCCCAGTACAAATGGCGGCTCAACCACATAATCTCCGATCGCACCTGTCTCATAATAATGCATATCCGATCCGCAGATTCCTACATACTCCAGTTTGACCAATACTTCATCTGCCGCCGGCTTTGGAATATCTCTTTCCTCAAAGCCCATTTTGCCGATTCCGGTCATGACTGCTACTTTCATTTTTCCATCCATAGTCTCAGACCCTCCTACTTTATTAAGATGTTTAAAAAACTTTCTGGTCTTATTATAATGCAAAACTCCTGTTAAAACAATGCTTTATTTGCAAAATATATCTCTTTAAAGCGGAGGAATTCTTCCTCATACAATTTCACGTTTTCCGGAATCGGTTCTGTCACCTCAGAACTTAGATGAACCATCTGACTGCAGGCCTCTTCATAATCCTTAAAATATCCGCTTCCTACTGCAGCAGTCATGGCCGCGCCAATGCTGGCCTGTTCTTTCCCTTGGTTGGTATAGATGGGACAGTCATACATATCCGCCTGAATCTGACGGAACAGATCGCTTCTGGCTCCGCCCCCTGCAGCAATGATCCGGTCTCCCTTTATGCCAAGAGAACGAAAGATCGCATAGGACTCTTTCATACTATAAACAATACCTTCCATCGTACTTCGAATCAGATGTCGTTTATCGTGCCCTAAAGTCATTCCCAGATAGACAGCCTTGGCATTGGGGTCGTTGTGAGGGGTACGCTCCCCATTCAAATAGGGCAGGAACAAAAGGCCCTCGCTTCCCGCCGGAACTTCTTTCGCCAATGCGGTCATGGAGTCGAAACTATCTGATCCCAAAATGTTATTTTTCAGCCACTTCAGCGCAACGCCGCCGCTTAAATGAGCCCCCATGATACTCCACAGATGCTCTCCTGCATGGCACCAGGTATTCGTACGAAGCTTCGGGTCATAGAGCGGAGCATAAAGCGCACAGGTCAGATGACAGGCCGTACCGATCGTCGAGGCCATCAGCCCTCCCCGGATCATACCATTTCCAAGCTCCATCATCAGGGAATCCCCGCCGCCGTAAGCCACGAAAGTCCCCTTTACAAGACCCGTTCGTTCTGCACATTCCTTGGTCACCCGCCCTGCCTGTTCGTAGGACTCATGACTTTCTACCAGAAAATCCGGTGAGATGTCCAGTTTTTTTAGAATATCATAGGCCCAGGTACGATTTTTCATATCCC
>JAHYZZ010000005.1:7881-53949 GCA_019424135.1 Lachnospiraceae bacterium | reverse complement strand
TGAAGCATCTGTGCCAAGCTCTGCGCAGATTTTATAGCGGATATAGTCTTTGGGAAGCATGACCTTATAAATCTTCTCATATGTCTCTGGCTCATTCTCCCGGACCCACACCAGGGACGGCAAAAGAAATCCGGCACTTAAGCGGTTCTCAAAGACTTTCCCGAATTCTTCTTCAGGAACCATTTCATATATATGAGAGATCTGCTCTCCCGTACGCTGATCTGCCCAGATAATTGCATTGCCCAGTGGCCGCATATTTTTATCCACCATAACCAGGCCATGCATCTGTCCGGAGAACCCAATTCCCCCGATCTTTGTCCTGATCTGTGGTTGTTCTTCCAACATCTTGCGGATGGCAAGCACCGTTGCTTCCCATAGCTGATCCATATCCTGCTCAGCCCGGTCAAGCCCGGGTTTTTTAATATCATATTCACACTGACCCCAAGATACCGCCTGGCCTGTTGTATCAACAGCTACTGCACGTACACTCGACGTTCCAAGATCAATTCCTACAAAGTATTCCATTCGTCTTCACCATCCCAGATATCCCGCCAGTCCTTTGCCTCTTCCCATAAGAAAACTTTCCCTTTGATCAGACGGGCGTTTTTATCTGCCTTTCTTAAAATTTCCATTTCCTCTTCCGTAAGGAAATCTTCTGTCGTACATTTCAGATTTCCCACATATTCCTTTTCAAATACGGAAAAGGGGATTGGGATCTGTCCTCTTTGCACTGCCCATTTCACACAAATAGTCGCCGGATGACATCCATGGGATCTGGCAATCTTTTTGAGTTCTGGAAGTTCAAAGGTCACCACATCCCCTTCTTCCGTATCACGCTCCGGCCTGCAGGGCGATCCCATAGGGCTGAAAGCGATCAGCTGAATATCATGGGCTTTACAGTATTCAAAAAGCTTTGGCTGCTGGAAGGTCGGATTGATCTCTACTTCCAGCACTGTTGGACGGATCCGGCAAAGGGGCAGTACTTGCGAAAGCTTGGTGATCGTCATGTTAGACATACCGATGCTTCTCACCAGCCCCAGATCCACCAGCTGTTCCATCTGCCGCCAGGTGGTCATGTATTCCTCCAGAGAAAAAGGCACCGCGTCTTTGTTTCTCCCCTCTAAGTGTGCCCCCGGAGCATGATAGTTGGGGAACGGCCAGTGTACCATATAGATATCCAGATAAGAAAGTCCCAAATCCCTTAGCGTCTTCGCACAGGCTACCAGCACATCTCCCTTTCCATGCATGTCGTTCCAGACCTTTGACATGATGGTCAGTTCCTGTCTTTGGACAATCCCATCGGCAAAAGCTTTGGCAAATACCTTTCCAATCTGCGCTTCATTGCCGTAAGAAGCTGCACAGTCAAACAGACGGTACCCGGCTTTGATAGCCCCATATACAGCATCAGATACTTCTTTTGACGAATACCGGTCATTCCCGAAGGTTCCCATCCCGATCCCAGGGATCACCATCCCATTCGACAGCTTTCTTTGCGGCACCAGCTGTGAATTTACTCGTTCCATCTTGCGTGTTCTCCTTTCATACCTGCTTTATATCCTCCCTTTACAGGGATAATCTTTGCTTTCCATTCTCTTCCTTCCCGACTCTGACGTTCCAGATTTCTATAGATCTCTCTGGCAGCTTTCTCCAGATCCTGATTATAAACAGACACCGGATATCTGCCGGAACCATCAAAATCATCGATGGCCGCCAGCGAAATTCTCTCTTTTTGTACTTCTTCAGATATCCCAGGCCGCCAGATTACTTCTGCCGTCTGCTGTGCCAGTTCCCCGGTACCGCATAAGATCATGCCGTCTGTCATTTTGCCGGCTATTTTTTCTATCTCTTTTTTCGACTGATCCGCCATCTTCCGGTCTCGTCTCCAGGGCACGTGGTATACCTGTCCCTTGGGGCAGAATCTTCGGAAGCTCTCTTCCCTTTTTCTGATATTCCCCACCTTCTGGTTATCCCACCCGATATACAGATACTGCTCGTGCTCCTTTCTCTCCTGTTCCAGCAGTGTCCGCACGGCATCGATATTATCTACAAAAACGCTGTCTGCATAGTCCCCTGCAGCATCTGTATCAAAAAAAACCAGATTCATACCGATGCTTCGAAGTCTGAATAGCTTTTCCTGATCCACATTCCTGTCATCCGGCCACACGACAGCGTTTCGGATATTTTTACTGTACAGCCGGTACAGACAGTCCTCCAAAGAGGTATGTTCCGGCGCTTCCACATATAAAAGCAGCGCATCATGCTCCCAGGCACATCTTTGGAACTTAGCAATAAAATGTGCAAAGAAAGGATTCCTGGACGGCGCCGCCAGCGCAACCACATCCATGGAAGTCTCATTTCCATGGTTTTTTAGGGTTACCGTCGTCCCATTTCCCACTTCTCTTACAATTAACTCCTCTTCTTCCAAAAGTTCCAGGGCTTTTCTTACTGTAATCCGGCTGACCTCATAATCTACAGCCATCTGCCGTTCTGAAGGGATCTTCTCCCCATCCTGATACACCCCTTCATAAATCTGCCGGCAAATATAATTTTTTAAATCTACGTACCGAAGTTCCGTCGTTTCCACAGGCGTACCTCCCCACTTTCTTTCCTTTATTGGTATTGTATCATAGTACCATTAAGAAGTCAAAAGCTTTTGTGATCTGCGCTATTGCACAGTTCTATTCCTCATAGTAAAATAAATTTAACATTGGATATGCGGGGGATTCTTATGTTAAAAAAACGGTTGGGGATGATATTAGGCTTTCTGATTCTGATCCTAGCGGGGATCTGCTATTTCGAATTTCGCACTCCCCAGGATGGCGAAATCCTTGATCACTATCTGCTTTCTACCTCCAACGGCATTTACTGCGGCGGAACCAAAACAGGCTCCATTGAGTTAACCATCAAAATGAAGCGTGGCGAATATCAGAAAATGTTTGTCACTTCTGATGATATCACAAAAAATGGCGAAAAAAAGATTGTCGACGACCGTTACCTTCTGCGAGTATACCGCGGCACTCATCAACTTGCAAGCACAGCCTGTGAAACTGACAGCCTGCACGATCATCAGAAGATAAAAATTTTCTTCACAACGGTAGACAATCCCTCTCCTTCTGAAAACATCAAGATTGTCATATCAAAAAACTCTGAGAAAAATGTTGCATTACGGATCAAATGCAGTCTAGACAATGACTCCTTGCTTGCAGACTTTTCCACTGTTAATGGTACCGGCCTTGCCCGCATTTCTGCCTCCGGCATTTTTCTTGATCTTTCCAATCCATATTTTTCACGCCCAGACTTTCAGTCTGTCGGTTCGCTTAGCATGGAAACCTCCTCGGGCACTCTTGTTATGCCGCTCAATCATAATATCTCACCTGCAACTTTCAAAGATCCCAATATACTGCATCCTGCTGTTCTCTCCCAGGGAGGCTCAAACACTGGAACTTATGCTTATGCTCTTGATCTTGCCAACTGGCAGAATATCCAATATCTGACATTAAAAAGTGCCACAGCCGGCTCCATCCGGATGATCCGCAAGGACCTTCTTGATGATCTTTTGTATGTCTTTGGCACCATCGTTTACCAGGAAGACGGCGTTATTTCCATTGTTCAAGATAACGTTCTCTACAAAGCGCCTCTTCCAAATTCCCAGAAAGATACCAGCTTTGATCTGGGTACTTCCGTATATATTTTCTACAGCAATAAAAGAAAGCAAGACTATGGCTACGATCTGTCAGGTGTTCTGGCCGTCACAGAATAAATTCGTCATTTTCGCCAATATCTTTCCCTTATTTTTTTGTGAAAAAGGACTTTTGAAATATGCCGTCTACTTTTGGTATAATAAAGAATAGAAGAAGTATATCCGCGGTCAAAAAGGAGGAGATTATATGCCCCATATTAACGATTATGTCATCTATAGCACTCATGGAGTCTGCAAAATAGAGGACCTTCGCTTTATAAAGTTCGATTCCTGTACCAGTGGGCACGACTATTACATTTTAAAGCCAATTGCCCGCAATACCAGCAGTCTTTTCGTGCCTGCCGATAACCCTGCTCTGGTGGCACGAATGCGTCCCGTCCTTTCAAAAGAAGAAATCGACCACATCATCTTAAGCGTGAAAGACCAAAATCTTCTGTGGATCGACGACCCCAAACAGCGGTCTGCCAGATTTCAGGAAATCCTGCGTATCCGGGACGAGCGCGAACTTCTGCTGATGATCAGTTGCCTTTATCTTAAGTCGATTGGAACAGAAAAGGGACTTTCCAATACAGACGCACAGGTACTAAAAAAGGCGGAGTCCATCATCGACCAGGAATTTGCCTTTTCTTTGAAGATCAGTACATCCAGCATCAAACATTACCTCCGGGAAAAGCTGGGGCTGAATGAATCAAGAGATACCGGGGCTACCCCAGTATCTCCATAAATTCTTCACCAGTAATTGTTTCTTTATCGTACAGATATCCTGCCAACTCATCCAGCTTATTTCTATGATCTGCCAGGATCTTTGCCGCTTTCTCATGCTGCTGCCTGACAAGGGCTACTACCTGGCGGTCAATTTCTGCCTGAGTCTGGGCAGAACAGTTAAGAGAGGCATCTC
This sequence comes from Lachnospiraceae bacterium, assembly GCA_019424135.1. Lineage (GTDB taxonomy): Bacteria > Bacillota > Clostridia > Lachnospirales > Lachnospiraceae > Merdimonas. The sequence continues at coordinate 49,351 of JAHYZZ010000005.1, read as the reverse complement.
CGCCCAGATACTGATTGTTTACTGTTTCCATGGCCACCATGTCAAAATCTTTGCTCATACCATATCGAGTAATCATTGCTCTAGCCAGCTTCGTGGCCTGCTCAATATCATTGGCGGCCCCTGTAGACGCAGAATGGAAAACCAATTCCTCCGCCGCCCGGCCACCGGCCAGGGTGGCGATTTTATTTTCCAGCTCCTCCTGGCTCATCAGATAATGATTTCCTTCATCTACCTGCATGGTATACCCAAGCGCGCCCGATGTCCGAGGCACGATCGTAATCTTCTGAACCGGTGCCGAATGAGACTGCTTCGCTGCCACCAGTGCATGACCAATCTCATGATAAGCCACCACTTTCTTCTCCTGATCGGTCAGGATTGCATTTTTCTTCTGATAACCTGCAATGACAACTTCAATACTCTCCTCCATGTCAGCCTGGGTCACAATCTTTCTTCCCTCCCTGACTGCTCGAAGCGCCGCCTCATTGATAATATTTGCAAGCTCTGCGCCTGAGGCGCCTGAGGCCATCCGTGCAATCTGCTGAAAGTCTATACTCTCATCTACCTTTACCTTCTTGGCATGAACCTTTAGGATCTCTTCTCTTCCTTTCAAATCCGGCAGCTCTACCGGCACTCTCCGGTCAAAACGTCCCGGCCTGGTCAGTGCCAGATCCAAAGATTCCGGACGGTTCGTTGCCGCCAGGATAATCACTCCGTTGTTGGTCTCAAAACCATCCATTTCTGTCAAGAGCTGATTCAGCGTCTGCTCACGTTCGTCATTTCCTCCAACCCGGCCGTCTCTCTTCTGGCCGATGGCATCAATCTCATCGATAAATACGATACACGGTGCTTTTTCCTTTGCCTGTTTAAAAAGATCTCGGACTTTTGACGCTCCCATGCCTACGAACATTTCTACAAATTCTGATCCTGACATAGAGAAAAATGGCACATCTGCCTCTCCTGCCACTGCCTTTGCCAACATGGTCTTTCCGGTTCCGGGAGGTCCAACCAGAAGAACTCCTTTGGGCATATATGCCCCTATCTCCTGATATTTGGAAGGATTGTGCAGATATTCTACAATTTCCGAAAGGTTTTCCTTAGCCTCATCTTCACCGGCAACGTCTGAAAACCGGATTCCATCAGAGGACTTTACATATACTTTGGCGTTGCTCTTTCCCATACCGAAAATCATTGAGTTAGAACCGCCACTGGCCTTATTCATCAGCTTTCTGGACATATACTGTCCAATCGCGATAAAGATCACGATGGGCAGAACCCAGGACAGGATTGCGCTTACCACCGGCGAGGTCTGGCGGATGATCTGTCCTGAAAACTCTGCGCCAGACTCATACAGCCGCTGTGTCAGCTCCGGATCCTCCACCATCCCGGTCTTATATATCTTTTTTTCATCCTTATCCGTAAAAACAATCTCATTTTCTTCCTGCTGGATCTCTACCTGACCAATATCCTTCTCTTCCGTCATCTTAATAAATTTTTCATATCCCACTTCCTTTACCTGGCGCTCCGCCGCCCAGGGCATTACTAAGAAGTTAAACAGTAATAAAATCATAAGAGCCACTGCATAATAGGAAATGATGGGCTTTCTGGGTTTCTTTATTTCCTGCATCTTTATTCCTCTCTTTCATCATTGCTGTTTTTATGATATTAAATATTCTGAAAAAAAACGAGTATCAATTTGTAAAAAATGTCCTTACATATTCTTAGTTTTGTAAGGACATCTTAAGAATATTATCAGTAGCAAGATTATTTTTATCCTGTTACTATCATGATAGATTCATCAGCATCTGCTGACCGTAACAAAAAAAGAAAGAGGTTGATCTATGCGCACAATCCAATTACTCGCCACCCTTGATCAAACTTACCTGCCAAGGCTGCAGGTACTGCTCACTTCCATTTATGTAAACCAGCCGGATGACTCTGTGGATTTATATCTTCTCCACAGCAGCATCCCAAAGGACAATCTGACACTCATTGACAAACAGTGTAGGTCTTTTGGTTTTCGTTTTTTTCCAGTCCAGATTCCTCCATCTACCTTCCGGGACGCACCTGTTACGAAAACTTACCCCCGGGAAATGTATTACCGCCTATTGGCCGCACACCTTCTTCCAAAACAGCTTCACAGAGTCCTCTATCTGGATCCGGATATCCTGGTGATCAATCCACTGGGTCCCCTCTGGGATCTGGACCTGAAAAATCATCTCTTTGCCGCAGCCGCTCATACCGGAAAAACAGAACTGGCCAACAGTATCAATCAGATCCGCCTGGGAACCGATCATAACTATTTCAATTCCGGTGTTCTTTTGATGGATCTGGACAAAGGCCGGAAGCTCATCAAGCCCGAGTCCCTTTTTGCCTTTGCCAAAGAACACGGCAAGGAGCTCCTGCTGCCCGACCAGGATATCCTCAACTGCCTCTATGGCAGACATATCCTGGAAGTAGACGATGCCCTCTGGAATTATGATGCCCGCAATTATAACAATTATCTTCTGCGAAGCTCCGGCGTCTGCAATATGGATTGGGTGATTAAAAACACTTCCATTCTCCACTTCTGCGGCAAATCCAAGCCATGGCACACCGGATACATCCACCGCTTTGGTATCTTGTACAAACACTACATGCAGCTGACCTGCAGAATGCAAGGCATTCAAAAACTATGACTCTTATTTTTCTAAAAGGGCACTGGACTTTATTCATCCAGCGCCCTTTTTCTAATATTATGACCATCCTTTTCTATCATTTCTTTTCTGCCCGGAACCATCTCGCCCATCAGAATTTTCTTGATCTGTCCTGTCAGCTTCTCCCTGGTTAAGGGCTCCTTGTCTGAATAATACAACAGAACTCCTGTCATACCATAGGCATAAAATCTTAGCATGACTTCCATGTCATCATAATCAATCCTCATATCCGGTGACTTATATCGCTCGATCAATCTTCGCAAATACTGGCTTATTGCATCTGCCAGAATTTTATTAATGCGGCTTCTTTTCCTGGACTCCATGAACTTTTTTAGCTGCGCGGAATTTTCTCTGAAGAAGGAGACAAAGATTTCCAGCGCCTCGTCAGGATTTTCCGCCTTCATGCTCTTCTCCAACAACTGTTCACCCTTTTGCTGTACCGTCCATTCCATGACTTCATCCATATCTTGGAAATGATAGTAGAACGTCTGCCTGGAGATATGGCATTCTCCAATCAGCATTGTAACGGTAATTTTATCCACATCCTTGGTTTTGATTAGTTCAGAAAAAGTATCCGAAATCAGCTTTCTCATTTCGCCTTTCATCATATACCCCATTTCTTGCCCATGTCATTCTGTGTCGAAATATAGCTATATCTTAATATACTTTTCCTGATTCCGCAAACGTGATTTTCCCTTCTCCTTTTAAATACTGGCCGCTAAATAGGCATCACCACCGGCCGGAACCCATCCAGACCGATTACCATCACCGGCTGTCCTTCTTGGATTTCTCCTTTTTTCGCCCGTACACGCATTTCCTTTTGTCCAATCACAGCCTTCCCTTTGTGCGTATATATCGCGCTCTGCGCCTTGCCCACCTCCCACAGAAGCCGTTCTTCTTTCTTGCTCTGACAGCGGGCGATCAGATACCTTTCCGTCATCTGCAGAACTTCAAATAGGATCACCATTACGAGGATATCTTTCATGTCCTCTACCAGAAATGCGATGCCGATCCCCAGAAATAGTCCGCTGTTCGTAATTCCTCCGCCATTCCAGTTTCTGGCCCAGGCATAAAAGAGTCCCCAGTCATAATATTTTTCCACCGCAGACCAGATAAATCCCCAAACTACAAAAATAATCCCTGTCGTTGTCCAGATCAAAAGACCCGTTTCATTTTCTAACTCCTGTGCACAGTATGTCATTCTCAGAAAAAGTCCAAACGCTCCAATCAAAATCCCACAGCAGGCCATCCAGACCGCCATTTTCCAATCCATATTGGTCCGATAGATTTTGTCCATCTCATGCCCTGCCCAAGCTGGGTCTCCCATCTGTCTGACAGCTTCTTTTTTTGCTTCCTCCAGACTCATTCCATTTTTCTGAAGCGCCTCAATGCTGTCTGCCAAGTGGGCCGCATACTCCTGACGCACTTCCGTCCGGATCTGTGGATCATGAATACATTTTGTCAACCTGTTCAGATAACTCTTCTCATCCATATCTTACCCCCCAATCAACTCATAAACCGCCCCGGCGTACATTTTCCACTCTTCAATAATCTTTGCGAGATACTTCTTTCCCCTTTCTGTGATATGGTAATATTTTCGAAGCTTGCCATTTGCTTCCTCGCTGTAGGTTTCCAAATACCCGTCCTGCACCATACTATGAAGAAGCGGATACAAAGTTCCCACTTTCAAATCAAATACATGGTTCGACCGTTCAGCCAGCGTCTCGATCATCTCATATCCATACATATCCTTTTCCGACAACAGCTTTAAAATCAACATGGTACTGCCGCCGGAAGTATTTGCCCGGTTTCCTGCCATAGTATCAACTCCCTTCCCTATATTTAATATATATTGTAATTCGATATATGGTATTTGTCAATATAGAAAAGTGAAACAAACAAATTTACACACATAAAAAAGAGCTCCAAAAGGGAACTCTTTTTTTCCATTGGATTTCTTTTTTCATAATATCATGTTACAATAGATAATCATATGTCAAATATTTATCAAAGGTGAATAATAATGGAAAAAGAGAAAATACTGACAGGAAATAAAAAAAATGTTCTTCTTCTGCACATTGCGGTCATGCTGTTTTCGGTATCCGGCGTCGTTGCCCAATACGTGGAGGTTCCAGCCATCATGGTAACACTTGGCAGGGTCACTAGTTCTGCTCTGGTGCTGCTGATGATTTCCCTGGTACGCCGGGATCGGCTTCGGCTGAACTGCCGCAAAGATTATATGCTGATCCTCCTGACCGGCGTCGTCATGGGAATACACTGGACCACCTTTTTCCAGTCTATCCAGGTGTCTTCTGTGGCCATCGGAACTATCACGTTTTCTACGTTTCCACTATTCCTGACTTTTCTGGAGCCCTTGGTTTTCCAGGAAAAAATCCGGGGAGGAAACATTCTCAGCGCCGTGCTTTTGTTACTCGGCGTCTTTATCACAATCCCAGAGTTTTCTGCCCAAAATCAGATTACCATCGGCATTATCTGGGGGATGCTCAGCAGTTTCACCTATGCCATTTTAACACTGGCAAACCGCTATTTTTCCACACGGTACGCCGGGCGCACCATCTGTCTGTATGAACAGGGAACCGCCGCAATCTTTCTGCTGCCGTCGCTGTTCTTTGTGCAGGCTCGGTGGAGGACACAGGATCTGGCAGGCGTCCTGTTCGTCGGATGTGTCTGTACCGCATTTGCCTACTCACTCTATGTATCGGCTCAAAAAGGAGTAAAGGCACAGACAGCCGGGATTATCTCTGGTATGGAGACGGTATACGGCATCGTCTATGCCCTTCTTTTGTTAGGAGAAATTCCAAGCACACGGGAAATCGTAGGCGGCGCCGTCATTCTCGCCGTTGCCCTTTTTTCTTCCATCCAAAAAGCATCCGGCCAGGAAGACTCCTCTACACCTTAAAACGGTATCCTACCCCCCAGATGGTCTCGATGTACTGAGGATTGGACGTATCCAGCTCCACCTTTTCCCGGATCTTTTTGATATGCACAGTTACTGTCGCAATATCCCCGATGGACTCCATATCCCAGATCTCCCGGAACAATTCTTCTTTCGTATATACATGGTTGGGATGACTGGCCAGAAATGTCAAAAGGTCAAACTCTTTTGTGGTAAACGTCTTCTCCTCCCCATTGACCCAGACTCTCCGAGCAGTGGTATCAATCTTCAGACCCCGGATCTCAATGATCTTGTTTGCCTCCATGGCGCTTCCTGTCAGACGGTCATATCTGGCAAGATGAGCTTTCACACGAGCCACCAGCTCACTGGGGCTAAATGGCTTGGTCATATAATCGTCTGCGCCAAGGCCAAGACCCCGGATCTTATCAATATCATCCTTTTTTGCCGAAACCATAATAATCGGCGTATTCTTTTCATTCCGGATCTGTCGGCAGATATCAAAGCCGTCAATCCCCGGAAGCATCAGATCCAGAATATACAGATCAAAATCTTCTTCCATAGCCCTGGACAGCCCGGTTTCTCCATCCGTGGCCACCTCTACCTGGAAACCACTTAGTTCCAGATAATCCTTTTCCAGATCGGCAATGGCCTCTTCATCTTCTACAATCAATATTTTACTCATAAATCGGCACCTCCTGATATTTTCTCAGAACAAAATACATGGTCGTTCCCGTTTCTTCGCGGCTGGTCGCCCAGATCTTTCCACCATGTTCTTCTATAATTTTCTTTACAATCGATAAACCAATACCGCTTCCACCTTTGGAAGAATTCCTGGACGCATCTGTCCGGTAAAACCGGTCAAAAATATTTGGCAGATCTTTCGCCGCGATCCCTTTTCCATTATCCTCCAGCTCTATCTGTACAAAGTCTCCTACATCTTTGACTCGCAGATTGATCTTCGCCTTGGGTTTATCCATGTATTTCAATGAGTTGTTGACAATATTGTGAATCACTCTCTTAATCTGCTCCGCATCAGCGATAACCTTCACATCTTTGTCCACATAATTGAAGTATCCAAATTCCACATTTTTCGCCTCCAACTCCACAGACAAATCCTCTGCACAATCCTCGAAATAATCGTTGACAGACAGGGTGTTGAAATTGTAGGGAATACGATTGGTGTCGATCTTGGAATAAAAGGTCAGCTCATTGATCAACGTATTCATCTCATCTGCCTTATTATAGATCGTCCGCACGTATTTCTTCATCTTCTCCGGCGTATCTGCCACTCCGTCCATGATGCCTTCTGCATATCCCTTAATGGCAGTTACCGGCGTCTTTAGGTCATGAGAAATATTACTGATCAGCTCCTTGCTCTCCTTATCATAGCGAAGCTTTTCTTCCACATTGTCCCGCAGACGGATCCGCATCTCTTCCAGATCCTGGGCAAGCCGCCCCATTTCATCATCTGCCATCGGCTTTAATTCAAAATCCAGATTACCTTCTTTGATATTTTTTGCAGCGATCTGCATCTTCTGCAATGGCTGCATGACTGAACGATAGATCCAGAATACCAAAAGCGCCGCTGTAAATACCAAAATCAAAACGATACAGACTGCAATATCCACAAAAAGATCTTCCAGCTCGGGAATCATCTTTCGCACATCTGATACAATAAACGCACTCCCTTCACCTCCGCCCGGGAACTCGAAGTCTACCTGCTTTACCAGTGCCTGGGCATCTCCTCCAAGATAAATTCCATTTTCCGAAGTGGTCTCAGACCCTCCATACTCCGGAAGTTCTGCGATCACACTCTTTGCCGAATCCATATCTGTTCCAACATAAATGATAGTATGGTCCTTACGGACCAACAGATATGCATTTTTATCCTGCAGGATCTGGTTGAACTCCCCCAGAGTCGTCGCATCGCTCATTTCGTCCGGATCTTCCAAAGCCATAGTTACCAATTGATGATAGGGCTCCTCTGTCAGACTGGAAATTGTCTGCATGGAATTTGAAAGACTCTCCATTGTGGTTCCCGAAAGCTTATATGTTTTTTCAATCGTGCTGATCTGATAAGTCCCCAATAGAAATATCAAAGTTGCTCCCAGAATAATGGGAAGCAAAAGCACAGTCAGAAATGCAATAATTAATTTCGTCTTTAACTTCATAGACTACATCCTCCGACAAAAGTATAGCATGAAAAAGGGCGCTTCTTAACAAAGCGCCCATAAACTTTTATAAAATTTTTATAAATACTTCTTCAGCTCCTCTACTTTGTCCAGCTTTTCCCAGGGAAGGTCGATATCGGTCCGTCCGAAATGACCATATGCTGCCGTCTGTTTGTATATCGGCCGTCTCAGATCCAGCATTTTTATGATACCAGCCGGGCGGAGGTCAAAGTTTTCACGGATCATTTCTACCAGCTTCTTGTCACTAACCCTTCCTGTTCCAAAAGTATCCACCATAATGGATGTGGGATGCGCTACACCAATGGCATATGACAACTGAATCTCACATTTCTTTGCAAGCCCTGCCGCCACAATATTTTTTGCCACATAACGCGCTGCATAAGCTGCCGAACGGTCCACTTTGGTACAGTCCTTGCCGGAAAATGCACCACCCCCGTGCCGGGCCATACCGCCATATGTGTCTACAATCAGTTTACGCCCTGTCAGTCCACTGTCTCCATGAGGGCCTCCGATCACGAAACGCCCCGTCGGATTAATGAAAAATTTTGTCTCTTCATCCGTCATGCCTTCCGGAATCACAGCGTCAAATACGTATTTCTTGATGTCTTTATGAATCTGCTCCTGGCTTACTTCTGGATTGTGCTGAGTGGAAAGCACCACCGCGTCCAGACGAAAAGGCACACCATTTTCATCATATTCTACAGTCACCTGTGTCTTGCCATCGGGACGCAGATAAGGCAGCGTACCATTCTTACGCACTTCGGTCAAACGGCGGGAAAGCTTGTGAGCCAGTGCAATTGGATACGGCATGTATTCCGGAGTCTCATCAGAAGCGTAGCCAAACATCATACCCTGGTCCCCCGCGCCAATCTCATCAAGATCTGCCTCTGACATCTGGCTCTCCTTTGCCTCCAGCGCCTTGTCCACGCCCAGTGCAATATCCGCAGACTGCTCATCAATCGCAGTGATTACCCCGCAGGTATCTGCATCAAAGCCGTATTTGCCTCTTGTATAACCGATCTCCCTGACTGTATCACGTACAATCTTCTGAATGTCCACATATGCATTCGTAGTGATCTCGCCCATAACCATCACAAGACCAGTCGTCGTGCAGGTCTCACACGCCACACGGCTCATGGGATCCTGCTCCATCAGCGCATCCAGGATCGCATCCGAAATCTGGTCACACATTTTATCCGGATGACCTTCTGTTACAGATTCTGAAGTAAATAAATGTCTCTCCATAGTTTTTTCTCCTTTGCCTGTTTTCATTTACGGCATCCTTTCTCCCGTCTGAGAGCTCTCTCCTGTCATTTTCCGGCTATCCTGACTCCTGACCAGTCTCTGATCTCGTACAGGCCGGCTTGGCGGAAAGATACATGGCAACGAAAAAACAGTCCGCATAAGCGGACTGCTTTATATCTTCATAAACCAATCCTCTTATTGTTCGATTGCTCGCTCAGGTTGGCACCTTCCCGACATCCGGGGGTTGCCGCAGCTTCACAGATCCTTTGTATCTCCACTGCTCTGAATAAGAGAAAGTCTGCAATATGTTAAGTTTGTATACGAGTAAGACTTTACACTCTTTTGTCCGGGTTGTCAAGTGTCAATTTGGGACGTAGACCTTTTGCAAAGGTCTACGTCCCAAATTGACACTTGACCTGTACCTTTTTGAAAAATACCCTGTACCCTTTATATTTTTTTCGTTACAGCCACTCCCAACAAGCAGCAGATTCCGGCAACCAGCAGCGCATTCACCTGCCCTGTCGCTTCCAGCAGTACCGGGCAGAGTACGGAAGTAAGTCCATATCCGATCATGACCGCGCCAAAATTTGTACCTTGGTGTTTCATACCAAAATAGTCGGATACCAGTACCGGAAATACGCTAACAACGCCTCCATATACCATACAGATGACAGAACATAACGCCACAAACAATACTCCGCCAGCCTTCATAAGTCCAAATGAAGAACACATTGCCAGAACGAATAACATATAAATCACTTTCTTACGACCTATTTTATCGGATAACCAAGGTGCCGCCACTCGGCCAACAATATTTACGGCAGAAGCGATCGTTACGCCCGCCAACGCTTGCGCATCCGTAAGCCCCCTCTCCATTCCCAAAGATTTCATCAACGGGTTTACCAGTACATACGCCGGCACCGCCAAAGCCATTGCCAGGCTGACCCAGTAATATCTCCTGGTCTTCATCATTTCCACCGCCGTATACTGCCTCTGGCTCTTTCCTCCCCGATTCTCGTCCATTTCTACGTTTCCTGTTCCACGTCTTTGAATTTCTTCTGGAGCTTCTTCCAGGAAAAAACTTCCCAAAGACAACACCGCATACATGGCCGTCACTGCAAACATTGCAAAATGAAACCCTTTTTCCGCCCCAATCCAGTCACACAACGGATTCATAATCACCCCTGAAATTCCAATTACACCAATCGTAATCCCTGTTACCAAGCCGCGCCTGTCTGGGAACCAAGCCTGAGGCACAGCTACCAGCATGCTAAAAGCACAGCCGGAACCCAGTCCGCCAATCACTCCATACCCCAGAGAAACCATCCACGGCGCATCCTCTGGCGCCAGCGCTGCCATGAGGAAACCAAGGCACATAAACAAACTTCCAGATAGAATCGTCCTTTTTGCTCCGATTTTGTGCTGCAAATATCCACCTATCATGTTTCCAAACGAAAACACTCCAATAATCAAAGTAAACGGCTGACTGGATACTGCTGCAGACACATCAAATTCCTTCTGCATATATGGCTGGAACACGGTCCAGATATACGGATTTCCATGCACAAAATTTACAGTCGCAGCAACTGCCAATATAAAATATCTGTTACTTTTCCACTCTTTCCACATAAGTTGTCCACATTTCTCACGTAAATTTCAATTGGGGACGGGGGATTTCCGAAAATCCCCCGTCCCCAATTGAAAGAACTTAACCTATTTTTAATTTAAACTTCTGAATTTCTTTTTCAGTTGCTACCTTTTCGATGATTCCGCCAATGGAGCGAAGCTTTTCTTCAAACCTTTCATATCCCCGCTGAATATATACAATATCGTCTACAATCGTAATCCCATCCGTTGCAAGCCCTGCAATACACAGTGCTGCGCCCGCACGCAGATCTGGTGCGCTCACCCTTGCACCGGTAAAATGATCTACACCTTCAATGGTCGCAGAATTTCCTTCAATCTTGATGTTTGCACCCATTCTCGTCAACTCATCCAGATATTTAAACCGGTTCTCAAAAATACTCTCTGTAATAATACTTGTCCCTTTGCACAGAGCCAGTGTAACACCGATCTGAGGCTGCATGTCTGTCGGGAACCCTGGATATGGAAGGGTCTTTACATGTGTGCTTCTTAAATTGCCCTTGGACACCACGCGGACTGCATCATCAAATTCTTCTACCTCGCATCCAATCTCTACCAGTTTAGCGATCGTCGCCTCGAGATGTTTTGGAATTACATTCAAGACTGTTACATCGCCTTTTGTGGCCGCCGCCGCAAACATAAACGTTCCGGCCTCGATCTGATCTGGAATCACAGAGTATTCTGTGCCGTGAAGTCTTTGCACGCCGCGGATCTTAATCACGTCTGTCCCGGCGCCACGAATATTGGCTCCCATACTGTTTAAGAAATTTGCTACATCAACCACATGAGGTTCTTTTGCCACATTCTCAAGAATGGTCATACCATCTGCCATTGCTGCTGCCATCATAACGTTAATGGTGGCACCCACACTAACGACATCAAAATAAATGTGTTTTCCAACCAGACGGTCTGCCTCTGCCATAATTTTCCCGAATTCAATCTCAACATCGGCTCCCAGCGCGCGGAATCCTTTGATATGCTGATCGATGGGACGGCTTCCAATATTGCATCCGCCCGGCAGCGCCACCTCCGCACGTTTATATTTTCCAAGCAGTGCTCCCAGCAGATAATAGGACGCACGGATCTTTTTTATATAATCATACTCGATGGAAATATCATGAATATTTTTCCCGTTAATCTTCACCGTATGTCTGTCCACCCGGTGAACCATTGCCCCAATTCCTTCGATTGCATCCAGCAATACATTGATATCATTTACATCCGGAAGATTATCGATCAATACCGTTTCATCTGTCATAATTGCCGCAGATAAAATCGCAAGCGCAGCATTCTTTGCTCCACCAATCTCTACTTCTCCGACCAGTGGATGACCACCCTTAATAATATATTGTTCCATAACACACCTCAATAAAATACGATCTATTTACTCTCTCTTTACAAATTCTCATCTTAATATTCCTCGCTATTATACCATAGAATTTGTATTTGTAAAACATTTTTTACATTTTGTAACTTATCTGTAATATCTTTATTGATATTTTTTATCTTTTTCCACTGCATCCAGCACTGCCTGAATCGTCTCTTCCAATCTCAGCCCGTCTTCGCAGATGGTAATATCCGCATACTTTTCAAACAGCTTTACCCGCTCCTCATACAAGTCTTTCAAGGACTGTCCATCCTTTAATACGACACCTCTATTTTTTGCATTATTCAATCTTTTATTTATTGTCTCGTAAGACGCCTTTAAATATACGATTCTTCCAACTTCTTTATAATGCTTCATGGCACTTTCACAGTATACCACGCTTCCTCCCGGTGAAATAACTGCATGCTCTGTACAGATTCCGGCATTTACCCGGTCTTCTACCTCCAGGAATCCTTCGATTCCCTTTTCCTGGATAATCTCTCTTAAAAGTTTTCCTTCTGTTTCCTGGATCAAAATATCCACATCCACAAACTGATATCCCAGACGCTTTGCCACGACTACTCCAACGGTACTTTTCCCAACCGCCGGCATACCAATAAATATGATATTATCCATATGCTGCCTTTCTCCTTTCACCTTTCGCGCTTTGTGTATTTTATCATAACTTTCTTGATTCGTCCATTCTAAAAAAGGAGTCAGACCCTAAAGACGGGACCGGCTCCTTCTTTTTTAGTAAAATTTTCTTTGGCTGCTGCGGTACTCACTCCGCCTTCTGCAGATCTCCTGATAGGTCATAACCTGGATCAGATCCTGCATCCATCCGCCCGGTTTTTCTTCCGACTCCGCCGCCCGGTCAAATACCCGTCTGCAGATCAGGCGAAGTTGTAACGGATCCGGATATTCGTCGTAAATCATGCTGCCGTCATACATCAAGCGGTCACATTCTTCCTCCACATATGGAGTCAGACGCTTTGCCGTCTCTGGATACAGGCCTTTCATGTACTCCAAATCTCTTCTTGCCTGCCTCTCATCATTCCATAAAAAAGGCATGGGATAAACCATATAATAGGGAAGTTTCTGTTCCATACAGGCACGCTCCTAAAATCAGTATCTATGCTATTATATGCAGATAATCTTCTAAGTGTTTCTTCCCTTTCACCGTGTTCTGCTGTTTTCCGATAAACAGCTCTCTGCCGAGTATTCCACACCTTCCTTCATGACAAATCTACAGTCCAAAAGAGCCTTAGAATCCGTCAACAGATCTCTTCCCCATCCGGAAATATCTGCATATTTTCCCGGTTCTATTGTACCGATCTTGTCATCTAGCTGCAGAATCTGTGCATTTACTTTTGTTGCCGCATGGAGGGCGCGAAATCCTCCCATACCACTTTCCATCCATGCCTGATACTCATAACCGCTTTCATAATTCTGATGGACAGCCACCAGGTCCGTCCCATATCCAAGCCTGCACTTACAATGTTTGATGACCTCTCTGCCTTTTTGCAGCGCCTCTTTATAATACTCCAGCTTTTCACGGAATTGTGGATTTTTCATCTGAAGCTTTACCGGGTCGTAATGAATGGCCTCTTCATAAGGACAGAACGTGGGCACGATATAAATATCCCGGTCAGCCAACAGTTCTGCCGTATCTTCGTCAATCAACGAACAGTGCTCCATACCATCGATCCCATATTCCGCCAGCTTGCGAATATGCTCTACACAGTAAACATGCGCAGTAACTGTTTTTCCACATTCATGAGCAGTACGAATGATGGTCTTCATTTCCTCGTCACTAAGCTGTTGCTGGACAGGGCTGTCATTCGGCGAAAAAAATCCTCCGGTAGCCATGATTTTGATAAAATCTGCCCCGTATTTGATTTCTTCACGTACTGCATTAACAAAAAAATCACAGCCTGATCCCATCGTTCTCATCTGTCTTTGCAGAAGTCCCGCAATCTGCGGATTCGTTGCAAACTGCTGAAACATATCGCCATGACTTCCTGGAGAACACATAAACCGCGGTGCTGCCACAATTCTTGCCCCGTAATGATATCCTTTTTCAATCGCCCGTTTTACATCCAGGACCCCGGTACCACAAGTGGTGCCTCCTCCTGGATGCCGCACTGTGGTAAAACCTCTCGCCAGCGCTTTTTGAGCAGTTCTCAAAATTGCCAGTGTCTTTGCTTCTTCGGAGTGAAAATAGGTTTCCTCTCTTACAGACCGCCAGTCATAAAAGTCCATATGCATATGGGCGTCAATCATACCTGGTGTGACAGTCAAATGAGACAGATCCATCACCTTTGCAGATTCTGGTCTTTGGATCTTTGGCCCTACTTCCTGGATATATTTTCCCCTGATCAAAATTTTTTGGTTCTCTTTTAGTTCTTCGTCTATTCCATTATAAAGTTTTCCACAGATGATATAACTAAGTGGTTCCATTTTTCTCCTTTACTTTATCCCATCCGTTCTGCCAAATATAGTCCCAAAGAGACTCCCGCCAGACAAAATACCATGCTGAAAATCATATAAATCACTGCCATCTGATTATGTCCCCGATGAAAAAGCTCATATGTCTCCAGCGAAAATGTCGAAAATGTTGTAAACCCTCCGCATACGCCTGTTTTTAAAAACAGTATCAACTTTGGATCCGCCCCTCGCCTGGCTGCCATTCCTACGATATATCCAATGGCAGCTGCACCGATCACATTGGTAATGAATGTAAGTACCGGGAAACTGCCTTTATAAGGAAGCAGACTGATCGCATATCGAAGCGCTGCTCCAAGCGCACCTCCGGCCCCCACATATAAGAATCCTGCCATGACCGTTTCCTCCTTTTATCTATCAATTATTCATTGTATCATAAAACCTCTGGAAAAGGTCCTGATTTAAAAGAATTATTCCATTAAAAAATCGCCGCAGATCACCTGGAAAGGTGAATCTGCGGCGCCTCTTCTTTGCTGTGTTAAGCCCTCTCGCTGTAATGATGAGCCTCCTCCAGCATCATATCTTTTACTTTCATCAGACGAATCTGGGAACTTCTCTCATTCTCATCCAGCTTCATCGAAATATACTTAATCGTCTCCTGTGCTTCCGGAATAATCACATGCTCCAACGCATTCACACGGCGTCTGGTCTTCTCAATCTCTGCCGCCATCAGCTGGCATGCTTTCTCCCTCTCCGCAAGTTTCAGCATATCTGGCAGGATATCTGCCAGGGACTTTACTGCTCCGTCCAGATCACTGGATGTAAAAGCAAATCCGTAGGAATAAATATCATTTGCGTCTGCTGTCCTGGTTTTCGTCTCAAATACCGGAATATTAACACTCATGACATTTTTCTTGTCTACTCCCAGGCTGACTTCCTGCTTCGGAGCCATCAAGGCCGTATTCAGAGTTGCCTCATCCATCCCGGCCTTTGCGATGACAAAATTCTTATTTGCAGAGAGGATTCCGGCCTCTACTTTTTCTCGGAGCTCCATATTCTCCCTCGCCATATCCAAGAACTGACGCATCAGCTCATCTCGCTTATCCTTCAGAAGCTTGTGACCTCTTCTGGCAGTGGCAAGCTTTTTCTTTGTCCGCGTCAATTCCATACGGGTGGGCGTGATCTGCGTAGATGCCATTTATCTGCCTCCTTCTACCGCTTACTGTTTACCGTAATACATATCTAAGAACTTATCATCGATACGTTTCAGCTCGGATCTTGGCAGGATGGACAATAATTTCCATCCGATCTCCAATGTTTCTTCGATGGAACGGTCGGTATTATAGCCTTGGTTTACATATTCTTTTTCAAAAGCATCGGCAAACTTTGCGTAAATCAAGTCAATCTCGGTCAGCGCTGCCTCACCTAAAATCGTCATCAACTCTTTTGCGTCTTTACCACGGGAGTAAGCAGCAAACAGCTGATTCATGGTATTAGAGTGGTCAGCTCTCGTCTTTCCTTCGCCGATACCTTTATCTTTCAGACGGGAAAGTGACGGCAACACGTCTATCGGCGGCTGGATTCCCTTCCGATACAGGTCACGGCTTAGGATTACCTGCCCCTCAGTAATATATCCTGTCAAGTCAGGAATCGGATGTGTCTTGTCATCTTCTGGCATGGTCAGGATCGGAATCATGGTGATACTTCCTGTCTTGCCTCTTTGACGGCCTGCGCGCTCATACATCTGAGCCAGGTCTGTGTACATGTATCCAGGATATCCACGGCGTCCCGGAACCTCCTTTTTCGCAGCGGAGATCTCACGGAGAGCATCTGCATAGTTTGTGATATCTGTCAGGATAACCAGAACGTGCATATCTTTCTCAAAAGCCAGATATTCCGCTGCCGTCAGCGCCATACGAGGCGTGGAAATACGCTCTACCGCCGGATCGTTTGCCAGATTGACAAACAGGACTGTCCTATCGATCGCGCCTGTCTCTTTAAAGGATTCTACGAAGAAGTTAGATTCCTCGAAGGTAATACCCATAGCCGCAAATACAACAGCGAACTTTTCATCTTTTCCACGTACCTTTGCCTGTCTTGCGATCTGTGCCGCAAGCTGTGAATGGGGAAGACCCGAGCAGGAAAAGATCGGCAGCTTCTGCCCTCGAACCAGTGTATTCAATCCGTCAATGGCAGATACACCCGTCTGAATAAACTCGGACGGATATACACGGGCTGCCGGATTCATAGGCAGACCGTTAATGTCTCTTCTTTCCTCCGGAAGGATCTCCGGGCCGTCATCGATAGGACGCCCCAGTCCGTCAAAGACACGTCCTAGCATATCACCGGATACACCAAGCTCCATGCTGCGTCCAAGGAAACGGACTTTACTGTTGCTTAAGTTAATACCTGCAGCATTTTCATAGAGCTGTACAACTACTGTATCTCCATCTACTTCCAGTACTTTACAGCGGCGTTTCTCACCGTTTGCAAGCTCGATCTCGCCCAGCTCATCGTAGGCTACGCCTTCGACTCCTTTTACCATCATCAGCGGTCCGGCAACTTCCTGTATGGTTCTATATTCCTTTGGCATAATTAGAAGTCCTCCTTCCCGAATGCACCGGCGATCTCTTCACTCAGTTCATTCATAATCTTCTCATATTCCGTCTCGATATTCTCTACCGTTGTATATTTATAACGACCGATCTTCTCTCTGACGTCCATTCCCAGCAGTGCTTTCATGGAAGCACCTTTATTCAATGCCTCTAAAGATTGCTCATAGAATGCCAGTACCAGCTTCATCATCAGATACTGTTTTCTAAGGGGCGTATAGGTATCCACTTCATGGAAGGAATTCTGGTGCAGGAAATCTTCACGAATGGATCTTGCCGCTTCCATCTTCAGACGGTCTACCGGCGATAATGCATCCATACCTACCATCTGAACGATTTCCTCTAATTCTGCCTCTTCCTGCAGAAGACTCATCATCTTCTGTCGGTCTTCCATCCAGTCTGGCGCCACCGTCTCGTTGAACCATCCGCTGACATTATCCAGATACAGTGAGTAACTGGTCAGCCAGTTGATCGCCGGAAAATGTCTCTTATATGCCAGGTTTGAATCCAGTCCCCAGAACACCTTTACGATACGTAAGGTTGCCTGGGATACGGGCTCGGAAGTATCACCACCTGGAGGAGACACGGCTCCGATTACGGAAAGCGACCCTTCCCTGCCTTCTTTTCCAAGAGAAATTACATGTCCTGCTCTCTCGTAAAATTCTGCCAGACGAGATCCCAAGTAGGCCGGATACCCTTCCTCACCAGGCATCTCTTCCAGACGTCCTGACATCTCACGAAGAGCCTCCGCCCAGCGGGACGTAGAGTCTGCCATCAAAGCGACTGAATATCCCATGTCACGGAAATACTCAGCAATCGTGATTCCTGTATAAATAGAAGCCTCACGAGCTGCAAACGGCATATCTGATGTATTGGCAATCAAAACGGTCCGCTCCATCAAGGAACGTCCGGTCTTTGGATCCTTCAGCTCCGGAAATTCATTCAGAACATCCGTCATCTCATTTCCACGCTCGCCGCATCCGATATAGACCACGATGTCTGCCTCTGCCCATTTCGCCAGCTGATGCTGAATAACAGTTTTCCCGCTTCCGAAAGGTCCTGGAACTGCTGCCACACCGCCCTTTGCAATCGGGAAGAAGGTGTCAACGACACGCTGTCCGGTTACCAGCGGTACATCCAGCGGCAGCTTTTTCACATAAGGACGCCCTCTTCTTACCGGCCATTTCTGCATCATGGTCAGTTCCTTATCTCCGTCCTTTGTTTCAATTACTGCAATCACGTCTTCGACGGTGTATTCACCAGATTTAATCTCTTTGACTGTTCCCTCGACTCCATAGGGGACCATAATTTTTTGCTGTACAATCGGAGTTTCCTGGACGGTTCCAAGCACATCTCCGGCTTCCACCTCATCTCCAGTTTTTGCCACCGGGACAAACTCCCATTTTTTATCTCTTTTCAAGGCCGCAACCTCTACTCCTCTTTGCAGGTTATTGCCTGAAATCTTCATAATATCATCAAGCGGACGCTGGATCCCATCATAGATACTGGAGATCAGCCCGGGTCCAAGTTCTACGGACATCGGCGCCCCAGTAGACTCTACCGGCTCACCCGGACCAAGGCCTGACGTCTCCTCATATACCTGGATCGACGCCTCGTCCCCGTGCATCTCGATGATTTCCCCGATCAGACGCTGTTTACTTACACGTACAACGTCAGACATGTTCGCATCGCGCATGCCGGACGCAATGACCAGCGGTCCTGCTACTTTTTTTATCGTACCTGTACTACTCATAATGGACGAATCACCTCTACTTTCTTAGTTACTAAACAAGATGTCGGAGCCAACCGCCTGTTCCACAGACTTCTTGACTCCCTGGACTCCGTCTCCGGTATTTCCGGAAATTCCCGGGATCTGGATGACCGCCGGAAGCAGCTGGTCCTGATATCTTGCAATTTCATGTTTCATTCCTGCCGCCAGCGCTTCCGTAATATAGATAATCCCATACCCTTTTGCTGCCAGCTCATGTAATCGTTCTCCGGCTTCCTCCTGGGCTGTTACAGGAAATGTATCCAGTCCCAGCGCCGCAAATCCGTAGATACTGTCATAATCGCCTAACACCGCAATTTTATACATACATCTCCCTTACCCTTTCTCGGATTGAATCATCCGGTAAGTCATTAAGTTTGCCGGAAAGAATGATTCGTACCGTTTTAATCTCATTTTGTCTGGCAATCACATAGGCGATTACAGGTCCTATGGTAAATGCCTGATATTTCTGCGGACTGATGGTCTGAATGATCCGGTTATCGCACCAGCGTTCAAACGCCGACGGCGACTCGGCAAGTGCATCTGCACCTTCTGCATAGGCTGTGCCCAGCAGATAATCGCGAATAGCCTCCATGCCGCCAAGGGCTGCTTTTGCAAGCTGATCCACATTCAAGCTCTCACATTCTGCCATTGCCCGTTTCATAAACTCTATTGATTTCGCGGTTTTCTGTGAACGCACAGCAATCTTAATATCTGCCACCGCTACCGTAGACTCCGCGTAATCACGAATGATCACGGCGTTTGACTTTTTCCCGGCCTCATAGATGGCATCAAGTGCTGCCCGATCAATAATACAATCGCACAACTGTCCGTCCCCGGTATGAAGAAACGACTCGTAAGCTTCTTCTGCCGCATGCTGCATATACGCCGGAAGCTTTCCAAAATCTTTCTCCGCAACGATTTCACGCATCACACTGCCCGGGATCTGCACATCCTCATAATAGATGTGCCGGTTCTTGTCCTCCGTGCATACCTCCTTAACTGCAGCCTTCAGATTGTGAAAAAGCTTAGGATAAGAGAGCACCGCAAAATGATTCATATCAATATGCAAATCTTTTACGACCTCCCATATCTTTTCTTCTTCTTTCGTCAACATCGCCTCTGCATCGCCGGAGGTTTCCGTGTCGCCCCAGCCTTTTTCCTCCAGGAACTGCAGGCACTGTCCATAATCCTGACAGGCAATCAGCTGATCTATCGTACTGTTGGAAAACAGGCCGACCTCCAGAGCACGTATGCGCGCAACCGCGTAGGTATATTGTTCGCTCATTTTATTCCTCCCATCTGGTTACGCCTGTAAAAACACCAACCGATGCACGATGTCGGACAATTCGTCTCTTTTTGCATCAAACATGGCAGCAATCGTGCAATTCTCCTCTATACCGCCATAAATCAGAATGAATCCATTCTCAATCTTTTTGCCTTCCCTGGACAGCCTTAAGCTCCCGCCTGCAGCGACAGCCGCTTTCGATACTTCAGCCTCAAACCCTTCCGGCAGTCTTTTCAGATCTGAATCGGAAAAACAGATCTCTCCGTCCTGTGGCAACGCATACTTTTCTACCATCTTAAGCAGCATGGAGAAATATTCCTCTGTTCCCATGGCTTTTATTTTTTCGTATGCCTTATCCAACACCTCGGCAATCACTTCCTGCTTCGCAGCAAGGATCTGTGTCCTCTTCTGCAGGTCTGTTGACGATGCTGTACGTTCATTATAGCTTGCCACGTCCATTTCTGCTTTGTGCAGGATGCCTTCCGTCTGCTTTGCAGCCTCTTCTTCTGCCAGGCGGATCACTTCATCTGCCTGGGCTCTCGCCTCTGCAATCTTGCTCTGGGCAGCTGACTTTGCTTCGTCCAGGATCTGACTTTTCATTTTATCTAAACCAGTCATAAACCCTTGCACTCCTTTTTTTGATTTCTGCTACATTAAGTTTCCGCTAACTAGACCTGAATCGCTGTTACTGCCAGAATAGAAATCAGAAGAGAAAGGATGGCATAGGTTTCAACCATTGCCGGGAACAGCATGGCTTTACCAAACTGATCCGGTTTCTTTGCAACAATACCGATGGATGCTGCCGAACACTGTCCCTGGGATCTTCCAGAAATCAGTCCTACGATACCGACCGGGAGACACGCTGCCAGGATCAGAAGTCCTGTTTCCGGTGACAGCTCTGCTGCACCGCCGCCCAAAAGGCCAATCTTGGAAAGAGTGATAAAACCAACCAATAGTCCGTAAATACCCTGTGTACCTGGCAGAAGCTGCATAACCAGAACCTTCGCAAATTTGCTTGGGTCTTCCGTTACTACTCCAGAAGCTGCCTGTCCAGCGATACCTACACCAAGCGCGGAACCTGCGCCTGCAAGAAATACTGCTGCCGCTGCACCAAGAAGTGCATATACCAGTCCTAAATTATCCCAAATACTCATGATTAACGTTCCTCCTTAATATCTACATATTTTGTATCTGTTTCAAACGGTTCAAACGGCCGTCCACCGCCTTCATAGAATTTTCCAAAGAATTCTACAAACTGGAGACGATTAGTGTGTACATATGCCCCCAGAAGATTGATCGCAAGGTTCATTGAATGACCCACAACAAAAATAACTGCAAACAGGATCGCACCTACTACGCCTCCTCCTGCCATACTTCCCATCTGATTGACAACAGACGCGATAACGCCCGTGGCAAGTCCCAGTGCCAGCAATCGGGAATAAGATAATACGTCGCTGAGCCATCCGGTAATGTTATAGATGTCGTATGCTCCAAGCGCCAGTCTAAGAACCGGATTTTTGCTGGATCGTCCAGACATCAGCAAAAGCCCCACTGCTCCGATGATAGCAAGTGCCTTTGATACCGTGTTCAAAATAGGCGGGAATACGATCTTCACCTGTGCAATCGATGCAAAAATATCTGACGGAATCAACATCATGATCAGACCGATCAAGAAAATATACCACAACACCACATCGCAGAAGAAATCCAGATACTGCTTATCCTTGATCTGCATATAACCTTTGATTCCCAGACCTACAAACAAATGTACCAGTCCAAATGCCATCGAGTAAATCAAAAGCTTCATTGGGTCGTTTAACGGTGCAAACCACAGCGGCGGCACCGAAACATCTACTCCGAAAAAGGTGCTCCCGATAACATCTACCGCATCACCAAAATATCCCGAGAACAAAATGCCCCATACCACTGTAGACAGTCCACAGAAAAAGAACAGCTTCAACGACTTGTGCATGCTCGCACTCATCCTTGGGAATTTCTTAAGAGCAACAAAACATGCAATGGCTATAATTGCACCATATGCCGCATCCGACAACATCATCCCAAAGAAGAATACATAAAAGAATGACATAATCGTAGTCGGATCAAACTCTCCTTTATGCGGAAGGCCGTATGCCTCCAGAACGCCTTCTACACTGGAAGAAAACGCATTGTTCTGTAAAACGGTCGGTGGCTCTTCATCCTCTTTTAGGTCATCGACGTCGATGACACAGTCATAATGATCACCGATGGCTTTCTCCACTGCCCCTACGGCTTTTTGAGGAATATATCCACTAATTACAAATGTCCGCTGGGACTGAGGAAGCGTTCCCAGGATCTCATATTTTTTTGCGCGCATCCGAAAGTAGTCGCCGATGATCTTCAGATCATCTCTGCTATCCTGACTGGAGCGGATCTCTTCTTCAATCTTACCAATCTTTCCTTCCAGCTTTTCGATGTCTTCCTTTAATTCCTGTGTTTTCCTGGCCGGAACCGCATCTACGGTCTGCGAGGGTCTCGCAAACCCCGCGGCTCTTAGCGCTTCTTCTACTGCTCCGGCATCTGGCTTCATACACATCACTGCCAGATATGTGGCATCTTTATCGCTGTTTACGATTTCTACATCCACAGCTTCTATTTCCGGGCAGCTATTCGCGATCTGTTCGTACACCGCATCCAGGGCAGTCTCTCCTGGCATTGTTCCAAGGATCATCTCTGTACTGCCAGTTCCCTTGCAGTTCATAGGCACATCCAATGGAAGCCAGGGTACCAGAGCCTCAATCTGATTTTCCAGCTTTACGATCTCAGCCCTATGCTCTGCAATCTCTTTGCTGCAGGCTGAAAGTCGGTCAGCCTTTTTCAAGATTTCGCCTTTTCTACCCGTGATTTCTGTAAACAGCTTGGAATCAACCAGCTTTTTTCCTTCCAGGCCGGCAAACATCGACTTCTTTTCCGGCGCATATGTTTCCAAGACATCCAACGCCATCTCAGACAACGAAGCATTTTTTTCAAAACGCTGTCTGGCATTTAAGGTATCCATTTTCTCAAAGCCGTCTTCGTCTTCAGCAACCTGATTCATTTCCATAATGCCCATGGACTGTATCTTTTCCAATATTGCCTTACGGTCTTTTTTTAGCGCGCAGATACTAATTCTTTGCATCTGCAAAACTGCCATAGCCTCATCCCTCCTTCTTTCTTATTTTTTCTGGCTTCTCTTTCCAACCAAAACAAGTCAGACGAGGTCCGCGATCACCGCAGATACAGCTTCCTCTTCCTTTTCAAGTGCTGCCCTCTTCAAAGATGCAATTTCGCTTTGCGTAACTTTCAAAGCATCCTGCACCGTTTTCTCTCCAACTTCTTTTGCCGACAACAGACGAGCCTCCGCCTGTGCCCTTGCATCACGAACCGCTTTGTCCTTAATATCAGCAGCCCTTTTTGACGCTTCCCCAAGAATCCCGGCGCACTCGGCATCTGCCTTTTTTACAATTTCCTCAGCTTCGTGCTCCGTCTCCTTGATGGTTTTAATGGTTTCTTCTACCATTTGTCTGTTCACCACCTCTCTCAATCACGTCCTGTAGTTACGATTATAATATGATTCATAACAAAAGTCTAGCGCAATGAATAATCAAACAATAATTCCTGCATTTTACCATTCTAATCTGTGTAAATGTCCTTCCAGATTCAGCCCTGTAAACTGATTCTGCCGGAGCGCTTCATATAAAATAATAGCCGCCGAATTCCCCAGATTCAGCGAACGGGTTTCACCGATCATTGGAATCCTCACGCAGTCATCTTTATGTTGTACCAAAATCTCTTCCGGTATACCCGCGCTCTCTTTTCCGAACATAATATAACAGTCCGGTTCATACCGGACCTCTGTATAGACCTTTGCCGCCTTGGTGGTTGCCATATAAACTTTTGCTCCAGGATTTTGTTCCAGGAAATCTGCATAGTCAATATATGTTTTCACATCCAGATCATCCCAGTAATCCATACCTGCACGCTTCAGATTTTTCTCATTCAGCCGGAAGCCAAGCGGTTCAATAAGATGAAGCCTTGTACCGGTTGCCACACAGGTCCGTCCGATATTTCCTGTATTTGACGGAATTTCTGGCTCAAGCAATACAATATTAAACATACGGCGCCCTCCTTTTATCCATATTTTAAATAAATGAAGGGCGCTCGTCAATATACACATTTGTTAAAGATATATCATTTTTTTCTCTAATTTTTACTAAATTTATTGATTTTACACAAGATTTTTGCCAATTCATCTGGCGCTGGTCGGTCGATGTACCGCAAATCCTCCCCATTTTGAATTACTTTATCATTATTATCTGTGACCTCTCCAATCACGGATACGTGGATCCCTTTTTCTTCAAGGCGCATTGCTACCCGCCTATCCTGATCTGTCACAATCAAAAAACAGCCCCTGGAACGTAGCTGGTACGGATTCAGCCGGTACAGCTCACAAACTTCGATCGTCTCCTGGCGAATAGAAAACTTTTTCATATCCAAAGAAATTCCTGTCCCCAGTTTTTTCGCCAAGTTCCAAAGTGCAGCCAGAATGCCTCCTTCTCCCACCGGAACAGTAAACGCTTCCGCAAGTCTCTCGATTTCTTCCAGAGAATAAACACGTTCATCTTTGCCATGAGCTTCTGCCTGTATAAGAAAAGCCGGCGCAAATCTCCCCTTCAATTCCTCTTGTTTTTCCTTTAGGATACAAAGCATCCCATCCAGACCAATCCATCCGGTCAGCAGAATTTTCCATCCTGCCCGGACATCCCCCGCCCGGCTTTTTTCTCTTTGCTGATTTATTCTCACAACTATTTCTTCCTTTCCAAATTTCCGAATCTATCGCCGGGTATTCTATTTAGCCTACAAGGACTGAGCCTGGCTAATTGCGGCACTGATCGCATCTGGATCCTTGGAGGCGATCGCATCACGAACTGCCTGGGACTTGGCCGGATCATCCGATGCTGTCCCTACCAAAATGATCTGATCTGACTTTTCATAAACGCTATGATTTATGACTTCTCTAGATTCCTCCACCCCATCCTGATATACCACCTTCCAAAGCTGAGCGGTGGTCCCTGTATGGGGGCTTCCAGAATATTGCATACTTCCAAGCGCTGCATCCGGATCCTCCTGGTAAGTAATGCCATAGTCTTCTGTCTCCAGGATCTCGCTTTCATATTCCACCGTTCGTCCCTCCGGGCGCGTATCCTTCCCGTAGATAGCAAAACGCAGCTGATTCGCTCCGTCGATCTGTCCCCAAATATAGATCGGGGTATCATAATTATTAGTAAATACAAAATCCAGAATTCCCTCTGCAATCGCTGCATCTCTGGACGGTTTGACATAATTGACCAACATAGAATGAGGATGTCTCTGGTCCACCTGTAATTCCGCATATAAAACTGCATTATATAAAGTGGTTGAGACCTGGCAGATCCCTCCCCCATAAGAATCCACTACTTGTCCGTTTTCATATGATCCTGCCTCCACATATCCATGCTCCTCGTCGTAGGGCGCAGTCGCGTCACAGACAGACAGGCTTTCCCCCGGCATCAGAATGGTGCCGTTCAGCTTGCTTACCCCAGTGCTTAGATTCTGCCACCTATCGCCTCCGCCGGCATCTGTTGAGAAACTTCCCAACTCATCTTCGATCGACTGAAGGTCTGCCGCTGTTATCTCTGGCTCTTCTCTTACCAAGGTCATCTCAATTGAAAAATCTTGATGTTTCCAATTTTCTTCCAAGTATCGATCCATACTTTTGATCGAAGCATCTACATCTACGGTATATCCTTCTTTCTCTTGTACAACTTGGAAGGCATCCTCTCCTGTACGTTCAATATATGCATTTTCCGCCCCCACTGCAAGGGGAACAGCCCTCTCATTGATCACTGCTTTTGCGGTTTCCGGATTCAGCTGCAGATTTTCCTTTATCACATGCTTCTCATCAGAAAGGCCTCGTATCTTCTGGAATCTCTGGATCACAGTTCCTTCTTTTCCATAATGGACCGCCTTGTTTGCCACCTGCTTTGCATCCCGATATTCCAGTCCCAGCTCGCCAAGTGTAGCTTCTGCCGACTGTCCTTCCACTTCCATTGTCACCCGATCCGCCAAACGTTCCTTTCGGTAAGTCTCTATTGACCAAACAGCTTCCTCTGCTGTCATTCCGGACACCTCCACCGGGCCAATATATACATTGGTAAGAATCTGATCCTTAGGGAAGCGACTGACATAGCGATACAACATGCCGTATACAACACCGCACAAGCATAGAAGGCATAAAAAAGCCAGTCCGCCCAACAGGCGCACCCTTTTCTTTTTCAACTGAGCTCTTTTTTTATTTTTTTGGATTCTTTTTTTCAGACGGCTCTCTGACATCCTTTCTCCCCCTGCATCTTTTTCAGATTTACACCATCAGATACGGAATCACCATCGTCGCAACCATTGCCACAATGACAGCCATAATCAGGATTGCAATAATCCTTCTTGTCCTTTTGTTATTAAAATTCATGGTTCTTCTCCTTTTCTAACTTCTATGATACATGTTCTCGCTTCCTGGTTCAACGGATTTCTTTCCAGATAATCAAAAAGAACATATCGTCCGATCAGTGGAAAATATTCCAGATGAGTCATTCTTCTTACCTGATTTTTATCATAACCAGCATACCTGGGAAGATATTTTTCTCTTATTTTTTCACAATCATAAAATGACCGCAGCTCTTCTTTACCAATCTGATAATCTCCGGCAAATACAGGCCTGGTTTTTGCGTTTTCCCGAAGATAATAGTCATATATCAAAAGCTCCCGTATTCTTCCTGCTGCACAAGGCCGTTCTTCTGCCACAAATCTTAACAGGATCTCATATCTTACACTTCTCTTATGCTGAATCTTCTGAAGTTTCTTCTCATCATAATATCTCCATATTTTCTCAAACATTTCAAAAGCAGAAACAAACAACGTTTCCATATATTCTATAGAGTGGGTGAACTGGCGGCTATTGTAATAGACCTCTACCATCTCCTCCACGCCTTTTAGGAGATGCACATCTTCATAGGACAGCCAGTTGGTGAAAAGCACCTCGTAAGGCGGACTGCTTTTATGTACCAGGCCATACGCCTTTTCCTTCTCTTTCATATAGGATCCCTTTAAAACTTTCAAAAAGCCAAGCTGCAGCTGATCTGGCTTCATTTCATATACTACATCAAACGATTCCCGGAAGCTCTCCAAATTTTCAAAGGGCAGTCCCGCAATCAGGTCCAAATGTTGGTGTACATTGCCGCCTTTACGGATTTTGTCCACGGCAGTTTTCACTTTTTTCAGATCCATTTTCCTGTGAATCTCACAGATTGTCCGGGGATTCACAGACTGCACACCAATCTCCAGCTGAATCAGTCCCGGACGCATCTTTGCAATCAGATCCAGCTCCTCCTCATTTAGAAGATCTGCTGCAATCTCAAAATGAAAATTCGTCTTTCCCTGGTCGTGCTCCAGAATATATCTCCAAATCTCCATAGCATGTCCATGGCTACAGTTAAACGTTCTGTCCACAAATTTCACCTGAGGCACCTGATGATCGATAAAAAACTGAAGCTCCCTTTTCACCAGAAAAAGATCCCGAAATCTGAGCGTTTTATCGATAGAAGACAGGCAGTAACTGCAGGAAAACGGACAACCTCTGCTGGATTCATAATAGATAATCTTATGCGTAAATTTATCCAGGCTCTTGTAAACAAAAGGAATTCTGCTTAGGTCAATGGGTTTTCTCCATGGATTTTCCACAATTTCTCCAACCTGGCTGCGAAACGAAATTCCTTCAATCCCGGTCAACTCCTTCTCTCTCTTCTCCAGATCCGGAAAATCATCTTTCCAAAACGACCTGCAAAGGCAGGCAAAGGTCTCTTCTCCCTCACCTTTCATCACTCCCTTTACCTGGGGGAATCTCTCTAGTACCGCCCTGGAATCGTAGGAAACTTCCGGACCTCCAAGCCAAATCTCTGTTCCGGTACAGATTTTGGCGTATTCTCGGATCAGACGCTCAATATGTTCTATGTTCCAGATATAACAGGAAAAACACAAAACATCTGGTTTCTCCTGCCAGAGTTCTCCAAGGATCTCGTCCTCCGTCTGATTTATGGTATATTCCGCAATCTCCACACGTGGATCATCCGCATACGCTTTTAGACTGTACACCGCAAGATTAGAATGTATGTATTTTGCATTAATCGCTGTCAAAAGTATTTTCATATCCTTGACATTTCCTCCAAAATAGGGTAAAATTAAGGCTCGTGCAGCCGGGGTGTTAGCGGTACCTTGTACCTGCAATCCGCTATAGCAGGGGTGATATTGCGCTAAGGGCACAGCTTTGCAGAGCTGCCCTTGATAAGTGGCATTGATGTCCGGGTCTTACGCGACGGAAATCCGCGAACCGTGTCAGGTCGGGAACGAAGCAGCACTAAGCGGAACCTTCCGGGTGCCGTAAGGGTGCCTGGGCTGAGTCAACTGTCAAGGTAACGTCTGTGAATCTGCGTTCGAAGCGCAATGCACGATTTTTTTCTTTTCACGCAGCTCTTTGAAAAAGCTCTTCATCATCTGGCTGCATTCTTCTCCCAGAACTCCCGTCTGAAGCTCTGCCTGATGGTTAAATTCTTTCATCTGCAGGAGATTCAGGATGGATCCTGCACATCCCGCCTTCGGATTCATGCATCCCACCACGACTCTGGTCAGCCTGGACTGGACAATGGCTCCCGCACACATCTGACACGGTTCCAGTGTTACATACATAGTACACCCTTCCAGCCTCCAGTCATTCATTTTTTTACTGGCCTTCTTGATCGCAATCATTTCTGCATGTGCCAGCGTATTCTTATCAATGGTTCTGCGGTTATATCCCCTGCCGATGATCTTATCCTGATAAACAATCACGCATCCGATCGGCACCTCACCTTGCACATATGCCTTTTTTGCCTGCCGGATAGCCTCTCTCATGTACTTTTCATCCTTTTTGTAATCTTCCATCAACCTTCTCCTATGTTATGAACAGGAACACGGAGGTGCCTTTCTCTTTACGCACCGGCACCAGTATCCAAACTTTTCCTCTTCCTCCCGCTCTTCTTCCTCTAACTCCACTTCAATATCCCCGCATCTGATAAACTCCGGAAATCCAAATGCCTGCGCCGCTTTTGCCTCTTTAGGGTGAAACATCCCCGGCACTCCTAGTCTCAGCCACTCCCCATCATCCAAAAGCACCAGATGATGATAGTTATAATATCCGTGTAGAAGAAAACTATTATTAGAAAGCTTCCATTCACACCGGGGCAGTTTCGCCAGTTCATTCCTCTGGATTTTCTGACAGGAAAAGCCTTGCTTCCTCTCCGCCGCCACTGTTTCCTTTTCTTCCTCCTCAGATACTTTCTGTTCCACAGGGGTATCCTCTTCTTTTGGATCCTCTTGGATGGTTTCTTCTGGAGATACCATCTCTTCTTCGGGACTCCAGATCCTCATGTTCCCGATATTAAGTGGAGTATCGTCCCAGACTGCAGCAAAACGCCGTCCGTCTGTCGTTTCCAGAATAACCCCGTCAATCCTGGAAAAATTTTCCTGGCCCCCGGTGTCTTTACTAGTATAATACATCCGGTAATTAATGGCAGGGTTCACATGTTCTGCATCCCCCTGCCATATTCCCACACATTCACCGCTGTCTACATAAAACAGATACAGTTTTAGAACCCTTTCTCCATTCAGATTAAGGCCCTTTCCATGGATATGAAGCACGCACTCGTCCATCCCCTGCTCTGCCTTTACAAATCCTACGTTCCGAAGCCGTTTTCCCTGCTCATACTCGTACAAATAACGAATAAATCGTTTCAATCTTCCACATCCTTCATGCTGGTTCATTTATCACAATCTATTCTCCAGCATCCGGAAATATACCTAGAGCATTGCTTTTAGTTCCTGATACAACCTTTTTGCATATCCATCCGTCATTCCACAGATATAATCAGTTACCAGAAGCAGCCTCAGATACAGCTTTTCTACATCTGTCCTGCCTTTTGCATGATAGTGGTATGCATTTTTATAATTATTGGAAATGAAATATACCATTCTCTGATCAATAGAATTTAAAGTCTGTGCAGGATCATCAAATTTAATGGCCGCTTTCATAAACTGATCCATCAGGTCATTTAATATCACCGCTTCTTTTACTTCCATTCGGTAGATCGTCTCTGATGTGAATACCTTCCGGTAGGCCAAATCTCCCAGCAGCTCCATCAGTCTTTCTGCATATGTCTGATGAAAAAGATCAAAACGGTAAGTTCCCCTCATGATCTCTTTGTAATTAGAAGTAAATCCAAACGTTGCGCATCCGATCAAAAACCCCTGCACTCGAACAATCCAGTTTTTTACGGCATACTCCTTTGGATCTGCCATGCCTTTTTCAAGACCACGCCGGTAATACTCTTCTAGCTTATCTGCCGCCTGAAAAGCAGCTTCCTTATCCTTATCATAGCGCGCCTGGAGATCTTTCAATTCTTGGAGGAGCTGGGAATAACTGATAAATCCTTTCACAAAAGCATCTTCAACGTCTCCCGTTTTGTAGGCAATATCATCGGCCGCCTCCAGAATAAAGGTCAAAGGATGACGGCGCCCTTTTGTGCCTGTCTCCTTTTCCACCTCTTCATAAATTTCCTGATCGGCCAGGTAATACCCCATCTTTTTCGTCCTGATATCACCAGAATCCAGATCAATCTCAATGGATGACACCGGATATTTTATGATGGTTCCAAGCAGAGCATAGGTCAGATTCATGCCGTTTTCATCTACCAGGAAATGTAGTTTTGTCACCAGCCTCAGCGCCTGCGCATTCCCTTCAAAATGATAAAAATCTTCCCTCATCTGTGGTGTCAGCACCTGATCCAATGGTCTTCCATGGTAAGTCAAAACCGGGAGATTTCTTTGGAACCATTCGCGGATCGCAATCTCTCCAAAATGTCCAAAAGGCGGATTCCCAATATCATGAATCAGTCCCGCACACTCAAGAATATGGCAAATATCTTCTTTCATTCGCACAGTGAAACTTAGATCTTTCTTATATTCTATTATGTTTTCCCCGATATTCTGTCCCAGGGACTTTGCAAAAGAAGACACTTCCAGCGAATGAGTAAGCCTTGTACGGATAAAATCACTTTTATCCAGTGGAAATACCTGTGTCTTATCCTGCAAACGCCGAAAGGAAGCACTTCCGATAATGCGGTGATAATCTTTCTCAAACTCGCTTCTTAGATCTGTATTTTTATACCGGCGCGTTTTCCCAGTGCCTTCTCTTTTTCTTTTTGTCGATAACAACTGTTCCCAATTCAATCTAAATGCCCTCTTTAGTCCAGATAAATCGGCGGCACATAATCCTTCCCAAGCAGCGCTTTCTTGCGCTCCTGATATCCAAGGAAGGCCCACTCCGTCATATCTGTCCACCCATGTGTCCCTCTGTCATACACCTGCACATATCCGATCCGGGTCGGATGCATACGGACACTGTTGCTTTTGTATTCTCTTCCGGTATAGGGATTCACATCACCCTTTTCCAGATCTTCTTCCTCTGCGGTAAATTCCTCCAGCTCTGCCCTGGCCTCTTCTTCGGCGCTCATCTTCTCAGGTTCCTCTTCTATAATCAGAGGCTCTTCCTTTTCCAGGACATAATCCTCAGTTACAGCTTCGGCCACAGGCTCCGGCTTGCGGATCTCCACCTCCTGATGACCGGTCTCTTCCATGGCCTCTTCCATCGACTCTTCTTGCGCATCCTGTTCTTCTTGCTTCTTTCCTTCTGGTTTCCGAATATGGCGCAGCAGATAATCACGCCAGCCATGTTTTTTCTCTTCCTTGTATGGATGATCCTCTTTTTTCTCCTCCTGGTGGTTTTCCTCTTTTTCCTCTTCCTCGGCAATTTCTTGCAGAAGGTCTGCCACAGGTTCTTCAAGAAGAGATGATTCTTCTTGCTCTTCCCCAATCATGGCATCTAGTTCTTCATGGATATCTACCAGCTCACCGATCGTAACGTCCCTTTCAGGCGCCTCATTTTTCGGCTTTACTTTCTTTATCTCCATGTCTGTTTCCTGTTGTATATGATGATGACTCTGCATCTTTTCTTTTTCGGTTGGAACGCCGTCTTCCCCAAGAATACTGAGCTGAAATGGGCAATCAAGAATCTCTGCAATCATACGCATATCCTGTTCCTGGAAATTGTCCCGCCCCAGTCTCTGGGTCAGATTCTGACGCGACATTTTCTTTCCGGTACGCTCCTCAATGGTCTCTGCAAGTTCCTTGATTGTCATGCCCCTGCGGCTTAAGATGATTTTCACTTGCTCTCCAAATGTTAAATCCAGCATAACATGTCCTCCTTATTAACTTAATTCTTATACTCTCCTGACAAGTTTTATCTTTTGTGTAAACATTTTTATTTCTTGATAAACCCAGTCTTTTCCCTTTTACTATTCTAACACCTGCTTATAAACACGTCAACCATTCAGCCGGATTCTCTCTTGTTACAAAAACAGGAACCTAAGTCTCTCCTCAATCTGTGAATCTGTCGTACACACTGCCATCTTCGCCGGGATCCGCTTATCCTCATATTCTTGATATAAATAACGTTCTGAAAACTCTGCCGGCTTTTCTTTCAGGATTGGCCTGCCCTCCTCATTCCAGCCGATGCAAAAGGACCGAGTATCTAGCGCCATCCCTTTCCGCGTGGCTTTCAAAAAGCTTTCCTTTAAAACCCAATATCGGTAAAACCATTCTCTTCTCTCTTCTTGCGTGTTTCTTCCTCTTATCTAGGTATATTCTTCTTCACAAATAAAGCGACGCGCCACTTTCTCTCTTATATCTCCCACAATTTCCAAATCACATCCTACCTGCACGTTCCGTCTGTCACTGCAGGCACACATGACATAGTCTCCCGAATGAGACAAATTAAAAACAGCGTCCTTTGGCATTCCTTCCCTCTTTTGTATCTCCATCCATAAAATCCATGCCCCCACACTCTGAGCTTTTGCCCTCAGGTTTCGGAGCCGGTCTGCTTTTTCTTTTCTCCATTCCGGAAGCCTTTGATAACAGGATTCATATTTCTCTTTTGAATACAGCGGGTTAATCATTGCAGTCCATGTTTTCACCATCTTTTTTTCTCCCTTTATTTATGCTATTATTATAGAGGTCTGAGGGTTTTTTTACAAGATGGCCCTCTCTCCTTTGTTTTGGCGATTTTACGGAAATCAGTTGACATCTTTCTTTTATTACGGTAGTATACAATTGATTTCGCACTTTAAATAGCTAAAATTTTACAGTATAAATATTTCATGGAGGAACTTATTATGATTATCGTATTAAAGCCCCGTGCGAAAAAAGAAGACATCGCACGTGTTGAACAAATGGTCAAGCGTAAAGGTCTGGACAGTCATATCGTTGTCGGATCAGAAATGACCATTATCGGCTGTATCGGAGACACAACTCAGGTTGACCCTAAACTTTTTGAAGTAGATTCCGCTGTTGATAAAGTCATGCATGTCCAGGAACCATACAAACTGGCCAATCGTGCTTTCCATCCGGAAGATTCTGTCATCGATGTGTCCGGCGTGAAGATCGGCGGAGGACATCTGGGATTTATCGCTGGCCCCTGCTCTGTAGAGTCTGTTGACCAGGTGATGGAAATTGCTGAATCAGTGAAGGCATCTGGTGCAAATCTATTACGGGGTGGTGCATTTAAACCCAGAACCAGTCCTTATTCTTTTCAGGGATTAGGATTAAAAGGGTTGGATATTCTCTGTGAGGTAAAGGAAGCCACTGGCCTTCCCATTGTCACAGAACTGATGTCTCCTGAATATCTGGATATTTTTAATGAAAAAGTGGATCTGATCCAGATTGGCGCAAGAAATATGCAGAATTTTGATCTTTTAAAGCAGCTTGGGCAGGTAGATCGCCCCATCCTCCTGAAAAGGGGGCTGAATGCCACTTACGAGGAGTGGATCATGTCTGCAGAGTACATCATGGCATCCGGTAATGAAAATGTTATTCTCTGTGAGCGCGGTATCCGAACTTTCGAAAACTACACCAGAAACACTCTGGATCTTCAGAGTATTCCGGTGCTCCGCAGGCTGACTCATCTGCCGGTAATCGTAGACCCAAGTCACGCAGGTGGAAAATGGTGGTTGGTAGATTCCATGGCAAAAGCCGCTATCGCCGCAGGTGCCGATGGTCTGATGATCGAAGTACACAATAATCCAGAATGCGCTCTTTGCGACGGTGCCCAGTCTCTGAAACCAAAAAAATATGACGATCTGATTAAAGAAGTATCTCAGATCGCCTCTGTTGTCGGAAAGACTATTTCATCACAGGAGTAAACTATGAAACTGACAGTAAATCTGGGGGCAGACAGTTACCCTATTTATATTGAAAACCATATTTTAGACCACGCACTTTCCTACATCTTAGATGTTTTTTCCGGGAAACGGATCATGATCATCTCCGACGATCAAGTATATCCCCGATATGGCAATGCATTGAAAACGCAGCTGGCAACTTGCTACGAATGCTATCACCTGGAACTTCCTCACGGGGAATCGACGAAAAACTTTAAGACGCTTCCCGTCTTATATAATGCCATGCTCAATGCCGGCATTTCTCGAAGCGATCTTGTGATCGCACTTGGTGGCGGCGTGATCGGTGACCTGGCAGGTTTTGCCGCTTCCAGCTATCTGCGCGGCGTAAAACTGATCCAGATTCCCACTTCTTTACTGGCACAGGTGGATTCTTCTGTGGGAGGAAAGGTTGCAGTAGATCTTCCACAGGGCAAAAACCTGGTAGGTGCTTTTTATCAGCCTTCCCTCGTTCTGATTGATCCTACGGTTCTGGACACCTTGGATGACCGTTTCATCAGCGACGGGATGGGCGAGGTCATTAAGTATGGCTGTATCAAAGATGCCGGTCTGTTTGATCTGCTGGCCTCCCATTCCTCCTTTGAGGATTTAAAGCCAGATCTTCCACACATCATTTCCAGATGCGTGGATATCAAACGCCTGGTGGTCGAGCAGGACCAGTTCGATACAGGCGAACGGATGCTTCTTAATTTTGGTCATACCCTGGCTCACGCCATCGAACAGTACCATAATTATGAAAAAGAAAGCCATGGAGAGGCTGTCAGTATCGGAATGTACCAGATTTCCCTGTTGGCAGAAGAAAAACAACTTACCCATCCGGGGACTTCACAGCGTATCTTAAAAGTCCTGGATCTCTATGGGCTCCCTCATAGCTGTGGCATCCCACTTACAAAATTGACAGAAGCTATGACTCATGACAAAAAGAATCTGAACAATCAGCTGAATTTGATCCTGTTGAACGAAATCGGTGATAGCCGTATTTATCCGGCGTCTGTGGAGTTTTTCGGAAAAGATATTCAAATATAACGTAATTTGCATACACAAAACGGGCGGAGATTGATCTCTCCGCCCGCATTTTTTTTGTTTACCAAATTCCCAACACATGCTGCATAGCAAGACTTACCAGCGTAATACCAACCCAGCATGCCATTCCCATCAAGATCGGTTTTCCGCCGGTTTTTACCAGCTTTACAATATTCGTATTGAGTCCAATTGCTGCCATTGCCATAACGATAAAAAACTTGGATAATTCCTTCAGCGGATCAAACACATCCGCTGCCACGCCGGCTGCTGTCGCCACTGTGGTAATGACTGAAGCACCAATAAAGAACAGGATAAAAAATGGGAATACCTGTTTCATAGAAACTTTTGTGCTTCCTTCTCCTTTTTCCCGTTTCGTCCGAATCAGAGCTAACACCAACGTAATCGGAATGATTGCCAGTGTACGGGTTAATTTTACTGTTACCGCCTTGTCAAGTGTCTGGCTCCCTAATCCATAGATACTGTCCCATGTAGAGGCCGCCGCCGTCACGGAAGACGTGTCATTTACAGCGGTTCCTGCGAACACTCCAAACGCATCTCCCGAATTGGTTGCAAACCCAAGAAAGCCTCCTAATGTTGGGAACAAAACGGCCGCCAGCACATTGAAAAAGAAAATAACCGAAATTGCCTGTGCCACTTCTTCATCATCCGCATCAATGACCGGTGCCGTTGCAGCGATTGCAGAACCGCCGCAGATAGAAGATCCTACTCCTACCAACGTAGAAATCTTACCTGGAATATGCATAGCCTTGTGCAGTACATAAGCAATCACTAATGACGTCGTGATTGTCGAAACAATAATCGGCAAAGACTGTTTTCCAGTCTCCAGAATCACTTGCAGATTCAAGC
Source organism: Lachnospiraceae bacterium (assembly GCA_019424135.1). Taxonomy (GTDB): domain Bacteria; phylum Bacillota; class Clostridia; order Lachnospirales; family Lachnospiraceae; genus Merdimonas. The sequence goes on along the minus strand of JAHYZZ010000005.1, from coordinate 12,859 downwards.
CGAATCCAAGCAAAATTACCGCATACTGTAAAATTTTCTTAGATGTATACTTAATTCCACTCTCCAATCCACTCTTGTCCTTAATCCCAAGCGTCAGGATCATACCTGCCAAAATCGCGATCACAGGTCCCCCAATGATCGGAAAACACTGTCCCAGAAGCCAAGACGGCACCGCAATACAAAAACAAAGTAAAATTCCCTTCCAATTCTTACTTAAAAAATCCATATCCACCCTCCATAAAATCAATCGACTTATCCACTTATTTTTCCACAATATTTTCCACATTTTGCCACAACAAAAATCATATCACAGATCTTTCATAATGTAAAATTATAAATCTTTATTTTTCAATAAAAATATGTTATCATTTTTTCAATGGGGACGGGGGATTTCCAGAAATCCCCCGTCCCCATTAAAGTCCCCATTGAAGGAGGTTGTCATGCTTGACCATCGTGTTTTAACTTTTTTAGCAGTCTGCGACGAGATGAGTTTCACCCGCGCGGCGAAAAGGCTTCATATTTCTCAGCCTGCTGTATCGCAACATATACAATATATTGAAGAGTATTATGGCATCCAGGCCTTTCAATTTATAGGGAAACGAATTTCTCTGACAGAGGCAGGGAGGCTTCTTAAGGATTCTCTGACAACGCTGTACAATAATGAAGTTTATCTAAAAGAGCAGCTTCTTGCGGTGACGGATCTGCAGCAAACTCTTCATTTTGGTGCAACGCTTACTGTGGGGGAATTTATGATTGCATCCCCCCTGTCGCGCTTTCTTACAGCACACCCGACAGCAAACATTTCTGTAACTGTTGCTAACACAAAGGATCTGCTTAAAAAGCTGGATGCAGGCGAGATTGATTTTGCAATTCTAGAAGGCAGCTACCCCAGGCATCTCTATCGGCACATTCCTTATATTACCGATCATTTTATTCCCATTTGCGGGAAAAATTATCCTCTTTACCCGGATCCGAAAACTTTACACTCTCTTCTTTCAGAACGGCTGCTGATCAGGGAATCAGGCTCCGGTAGCCGCCTGATTCTGGAAAACGCATTGGCGGAATACGATCTTGGCATTGAAGATTTTGCCCGGGTTACCACGATTGGAAATATGAATACGATTAAAGAAATGGTGTTGGACGGCTGTGGGATCACCTTTCTCTATGAAACAGCCGTAAAACCGGAGCTTATGGAAGGGCGAGTCCGCCAGATAACTCTCCCTGGATGGAATGTTCTCCATGAAATCTCCATTGTATGGAAAAAGGAGCATTTATTTGAGGCTTCTCTTCATCAGCTGATTGCAGAACTATTTTATCTTTAGATTTTGTTTACAATTTTTTCTTAATTTAAACACAAAATCATCACAAACTTTTTCTATACTATAATTGTTCAAGGAATTGAACAAAAATCTTTTTCATAACTTTTTCCTCAGGACTGCACTCCTCCCAAGAGCAGTCCTATTTTAATAGAATTATCTGCGAAATGGATAAGAGCCGGGAAATCTGCACGTTACGATACAGATTTTCCGGCTCTCATGATTGTGTCTATATATTCCAGTGCTTGTCCTGGGAAGCCTTCAGTCTGGCCATCGCCCTTGCAAGCGAGGCCTGAGACAAATGGTATTCCTGAATACTCTGTCTCTGACGAAGTCTTTCTTCGGCACGCTCTCTGGCCTCCTCGGCACGCTTCACATCAATATCCTCTGGCCGCTCCGCCGTATTTACCAACACGGACACACGGTTATTCATGATCTCTGCAAAGCCCATGGAAACCGCCGCCGTGACCCATTCACCGTCGGGCTTTTTAAAATGCAGCTCTCCAGGATCCACCGCTATCACCATATTTTCATGATGCGGAAGGACTCCCTTCTGTCCGTCCGGTGCCGGAACCATTAGATACTGGCACGGTCCTTCATAAAAAATTTTATCGCTGGATATGATTTTTAACGAAAATGTTCCCATACCTTACGCACTCCTTATTCCTGTGCCTGTGCTTTTGCTTTCTGCTTTACATCGTCAATGGTTCCCACATTGAAGAATGCGCTCTCTGGATAATCATCCATTTCACCGTCAATGATAGCTGCAAAGCCACGAATCGTTTCTGTAAGAGGCACATATTTTCCAGGTGTTCCTGTAAATACTTCAGCTACTGAGAACGGCTGGGACAAGAATCTTTGTACTTTTCTTGCACGGTTCACTGTCATCTTATCTTCCTCTGACAACTCCTCCATACCAAGAATTGCGATAATATCCTGCAGTTCCTTATACTTCTGCAGAATTTCCTGCACCTTTCTTGCTACCCGGTAATGCTCTTCTCCAACCACGTCCGCCTCCAGGATCCTGGATGTAGACTCCAGCGGATCTACCGCCGGATAGATTCCCTGTTCCACAATCTTTCTAGAAAGGACGGTCGTTGCATCCAAATGAGAGAATGTGGTCGCCGGAGCCGGGTCGGTCAGGTCATCTGCCGGCACATAGACCGCCTGCACGGAAGTAACAGATCCGCTGCGGGTGGATGCGATACGCTCCTGCAAAGCACCCATTTCATTCGCCAGAGTCGGCTGATATCCTACCGCTGACGGCATACGTCCAAGCAATGCGGACACCTCTGATCCAGCCTGTACAAAGCGGAAAATATTATCAATAAACAGCAGCACGTTCTGGTGTTCTTGATCACGGAAATACTCTGCCATCGTAAGCCCTGTCTCCGCTACTCGCATACGCGCTCCAGGCGGCTCATTCATCTGTCCAAATACCAAGGCGGTTTTACTTAATACTCCCGATTCACTCATCTCTGTCCAAAGGTCATTTCCTTCACGGGAACGTTCTCCTACACCAGTAAAGATAGAGTATCCACCATGCTCTGTGGCAATATTGTGGATCAGCTCCTGGATCAATACTGTTTTTCCAACTCCTGCACCGCCGAACAAACCGATCTTACCACCCTTTGCATAAGGCGTCAGTAGGTCAATCACCTTGATACCAGTTTCCAACACCTCTACCGCCGGGCTCTGATCCTCAAAACTTGGCGCTTTCCGGTGAATGCTCCAGTGCTCGGTATTCTCCGGAATCTTTTCTTTATCATCAATGGTCTCTCCCAGTACATTAAAGAGCCTTCCCAGTGTCTGATCGCCTACCGGCACCTTAATGCCTTCCCCGGTGGCCGTCACTTCCATACCTTTATAAAGTCCGTCACTAGATGCCAGCATAATACAGCGGGCGACATTGTTTCCCACATGCTGCGCAACCTCCATCACGCAACGTTTCCCGCCGTTGTCTACCTCCAGCGCATCCTTAATAAATGGAAGCTCTTCTTTGCTCTGAAATTCCACGTCTACTACAGGCCCCATGACCTGTACGATTTTTCCTTTTGTCATAACGTTCCTGCTCACTTCCTTTTCTGTGCATTCGCTCCGCCGATTACCTCAGTCAGTTCCTGTGTGATATCGGCCTGGCGCACGCGGTTATATGTTATCGTCAATTCATCCAGCATATCCGATGCACTATCTGTCGCGTTCTGCATCGCCTGCATCCTGGCATTGTGCTCACTGCAGTAAGACTCAACCAGGCATCCATATATGATACCCACTGCATAATTCGGCACAATGTTATCCATAACACTGTGTGCCGATGGATACAGCGTCATCCCTTCCTGGTAGATTCCCGCCAGAGAAGGCATGTTCTTCGGAGCAAAACTTACTCTGTGCAATGGAAGGAGCTTAATCTTTTCCGTCACAGCCTGCATTGCGTTTTCCATTCTGGTGTAAATAATATAGATATCATCCAGCTCCCCTTCTTCAAACAGAGACACCATCTCTTCTGCAATCACTCGAGCCCTGTAAAGTGTGGGGTTCTGTACCGTATAACGGAAAGATGTATCCAGCTCCAGCCCTTCCTTTTTCGAAAAATACTGTCTTCCCAGCTCTCCCAGCACAAACATCTTATGCTTTCCAGGCTCCTTTAGCACTTCTTCCGCCATCTTTATGACATTATGATTGTAAGCTCCCGCCAGTCCTTTATCGGCAGTGATGACAATGCATCCGATCTTGCGCTCTTCCTGCGGAATTTTGTCCCGCGTATCAAAAAAATGGCTGTGCATATCCGGCACATGCCGGAGTATTCTGGAAATCTCTGCCTGCATCGCAAAAAAGAACGGCTCTGTATCTGCAAGTTTTTTTCTGGCCTGCTTCATCTTTGAAGAAGAGATCAGATACATGGCATTGGTAATTTTTCTGGTCTCCTGGATACTGGCCATTCTTTCTTTCAGCTCTCTTGCATTTGCCATAGTTCCACCTGCTTATCTGCTTTCTTTAAATTTTTTCACTGCATCTAAAATCTGACTGGTCAGATCATCATCCAGCACTTTCTTCTCCTCCAACGTCTCTGCGATCTGTGGATACTCCCGGTCGAAGTATGCCAGCATATCCATCTGAAATTCCTTTACCTTTGATGTCTCTACGTCCATCATCATCTTATGAGTGGCAGCACATAATGTGATCACCTGCTCATGCATGGACAGCGGACGCCCCAGAGGCTGCTTCAGAAGTTCTGTCAACACACTTCCGTATTTCAGCTGTTCCCTGGTTGCTTCATCCAGATCTGAACTAAACTGGGTAAAGGATTCCATTTCTCTTGCCTGGGCCAGGTCGATACGGATACTTCCGCTGGCCTTTTTCATCGCCTTCGTCTGTGCTGCTCCACCTACACGAGATACGGAAAGTCCCACATTGACCGCCGGACGCATACCTGCGTTAAACAGGCTGCTTTCCAAGAAAATCTGACCATCTGTAATGGAAATAACATTCGTTGGAATGTACGCAGATACATCTCCTGCCTGCGTCTCGATGATCGGCAGCGCAGTGATAGAACCGCCGCCCGCTTCTTCATTTAACCGGCTGCTTCTCTCCAGCAGTCTGGAATGCAGATAGAATACGTCTCCCGGATATGCCTCACGTCCTGGAGAACGTCCCAGTAACAA
>JAHYZZ010000005.1:0-7871 GCA_019424135.1 Lachnospiraceae bacterium | reverse complement strand
ACAAAGAAATGGCACGATATGCCACCGCATGCTTTGAAAGATCATCATAAATAATCAGGACATCTTTTCCCTGATACATAAAATATTCTGCCAGTGCAGTTGCTGAATACGGCACAATATACTGCAGCGCCGCACATTCACTGGCTGTTGAGCAAAATACAGTTGTATAATCCAGCGCATCATGTTTGCGCAGTGTATTTACAAGCTGGGCAACCGTAGATGCTTTCTGACCGATCGCTACATAAATGCAGATCACGTCTTTTCCCTTCTGGTTTAAGATCGTGTCCAGTGCAATAGAAGTCTTTCCTGTCTGCCTGTCGCCGATGATCAACTCCCGCTGTCCCCTCCCGATAGGGAACATGGAATCAATAGACAAGATTCCTGTTTCCAGCGGCACACTGACCGATTTACGTTCAACAATGCCAGGCGCTTCCTGTTCTACCGGGCGGTATCCATCTGCCTTGATCTCGCCACGTCCATCAATGGGTGACCCCAACGCATCCACGATTCTTCCAATATAAGCATCTCCCACCGGAATGCCTGCACGTTTTTTTGTACGGGAAGCTTTGGTCCCCTGAGTAATCTCACTGTCATCCCCAAATAAGATACAGCTGATCTCATTTTCTTTAATATCCTGAACCATGCCCTTCAGCCCGTTTTCCATGGTAATGATCTCGCCATACATGGCATGGTCAAGACCATAGATCGTTGCGATTCCGTCTCCTACAGAGACTACCGTTCCGACCTCCTGGTTTCGGCTGATCTCGTCATAGTTACCTATTTCTTCTTTTAAAATAGAGATAATCTCATCCGAACTGATTGCTCGCAATCCTTTCACCTCCAGGTTAATTTTTGTTCCAGCCGGTTCAGACGTCCCTGCACGCTGTAATCATACTCTTTGTCCCCTACAGACAAAATAAAACCGCCCACAAGAGAAGCGTCTTTTTGCAGCTCCCATTTGACACTGGCTGCATTCATCGTCCGGCAGATGAATTTCTCCATCTGCTCTTGCTGCTCCCTGGAAGGCAATGCTGTATAGCGCAGGACTGCCGTCACAATACCTTTTGCTGCTCTTTTTTTCTCGTCGTAAGCCTGGAATACTTCTTCAAGCATTCCAGCCTTTCCATGATCCGTCAAAACCTTTAAAAAACTGCGGATTCCTGACGGAAAGATTCGGTCGATCACTTTATGTTTCTGCTCTTTCGAGACAACTGGATTTTCCAGAGCCTCCTTAAGCTCACCTGACTCCTTCCACAGTTTTCTGGTCTCATCTATGATATCCTCTGACATGTCCATCTGATACAGGACTTCCGCATATCGCAGAGCTGCCAGTGGACAGTACTGCTCTTTACTCTTCTGTTCTGTCATGCGGATCACCTGCTTCTTTCAGAAATTGATCATAAACTGACTGATCGTCTGCCACATGATTTTCGTTCATAAGAACCTTTCGCGCGGCATCCATCGCAAGGGATGCAACCTGCGACTTCATCTCTCTCAATGTCTGCTCTCGTTCCATATCCATGGTCTCTCGCGCACTTTTCATCAGCTTTTCGGCCTCTGTTCCTGCATCGCCCACGATGCGGTCATATTCTGCCTTCGCCTCCTGCTTCGCACGCTCGATCATCTGGCTGGACTCTTCCTTTGCTCCCTTAAGCTTATCCTCGTACTGACTCTTAAGTTCCAGAGCCTGAGTCTGGCTATCCTGAGCATTTTTCAAACCGTCAGAGATCATCGCTTCCCGTTTTTCCATGATATTCATGATCGGCCGGAACAAAAATTTCCGCAGAATCAAAAACAGGATGACCAGATTGATCATGGTAAGAACCAGATTAAAATCTACTCTCAGCACTTATCTTTACCTGCCTTTCTCCTTCGAACTGACGAAAATCCTCCTACTTCAAGAAGAAGATGATCAGGATCGCAATGATAAATCCATAGATAGCAGTTGCCTCTGCCAGTGCACATCCAAGAATCAGGGTCTTGCTGATCTTGCCTTCTGCCTCTGGCTGTCTAGCAATCGCATCTGCTGCCTTTGCTGTGGCAATACCAATGCCCACACCTGCGCCAATACCTGTTAAAACTGCTACTGCTGCTCCAATTGCAATAATTGTACCTGTCATAATTTTTTAATCTCCTTTTCTCTCTTGATTATTCCATTTCTTCATTCATAAATAATGCTGTCAAAAACACAAACACATATGCCTGCAACAATCCGTCAAAAATGTCAAAGTAAAAGCTAAGAGGAATCGGCACCAAAAACGGGACCACCGCTTTCACCAGCTCCATGACTACAAAACCGCCCAACATATTTCCAAAAAGCCGCATACACAGCGACAGCGGACGGATCAGTATTTCCATTAACATAATCGGCGCGACCACTGGCACCGGCTTGGCAAAATGTGCACACCAATGTTTCAGCCCATTTTTGTGTATGCCAGAATACTCGATCAAAACCATACTCATAATCGCCAGCGCTGCTGTGACATTCAGATCCTTTGTCGGAGGCTTGAATCCTGCAAGGCCAATTACATTTGCCACTGCAAGATACAGCGCTACTGTCATCAGCCACGGAATATAGCGTTTATTCGACTTCCCTATAATACCCTCAAAGAAATCGCTGGCCCAGGTTATCACTGACTCCAACGCAAGCTGCACTTTCCCGGGATTCTCTACTTTCAGATTCCTGACAAACACTATCGAGAGAACCGTCAAAACAGCCATAATGATCCATGTCACAACAACCGCTTCATCCACAGCAATCCCGCCAAATATCGGAATTTCAAAGACTGTCTGACAAGTCAGTTGTTCCAACAGCTCATTCGTTAATTCTTCCGTACTATCCCCTTCCTTCAATAATTTTTTTTAACATTACTGCTAATTCCCAAAAAAGTCAAGAATTCGAAAAAATTTCTTAACAAAGAACTTTGAATAATCCACAGCGATTGTTTTTCATTTATTTTGCATAAATTTTCTTTCATTTTTTTGTATTTCTTGTAAATACCGACTATTTTTTCCCAATTCATCCAAATCAAGACAAATTTTATGGTTGTTTTGCATGATTTTGTCAATATTATAAGCGCTATTTTCTACATTTCACACAGAAGGCTGAACAAATCAGGACGTAGACCTTTTGCAAAGGTCTACGTCCTGATTTGTGTTTTGCCCTGTACCTACCTGGCACGTACCAGTCGAATCATCCAAAAAACCATATCTCCAAAGACAACTGCCACGAATGCCGGAGTATACCACCCGCCCAATGGACGGCAAACTGTGATATATACAATCAAAACGGCAAAGAATATGGTCACAATCAGTTTTAGTGTAACAATCATATATTTCAAAATCCGATAGACTTTCTCTTGGTTTTGCAGCGTTACCCTCACACCAGTGTTCCAAATCTGAGGAAATCTTTCCACTGCACTTAGCACAAGATACATCCCCCACCAGAGTAAAACTATGAGAATTATCTCACCTTTGGCCCCCCAGCGATCGATCTCACCGGAGCCACCATAATGCATGGGCACTTGGTCCGGGAAGGAGGTCCACCCGGCGATCAGATAGACCGTCACCCCCACCATCAACACGAGACATATAGTCTGCATTATCTTATCGGCAAGGCTGCTTGTGATCTTTACATTGCCCATCCTTCTTATACCTCCTCCCTGCACCGGCGGATGATCCGGTTCGCATTTTCATAAATGCGTTCCGGATCCTCACCTATATAAAACTCCCCGTTTTCATATAAAATACGTCCATTTACCATGGTCATGACAACATTTCGTTTACTTCCGCTGTACACAAGATTTTTGGTAATATTGTTGAGTGGCTGCATATTAGGCTGATGAAGGTCGATTATGATTAGATCTGCCAGCTTTCCTTCCGACAAGGTGTCACAGTCTTCAAGCCCCATGGCCTTCGCACCACCTGTCACAGCCATGTACAACACCTGATCTGCATCCACTGCCGATGCATCTTCCTCCTTAAGCTTGGCAAGCCCTGTGATCAGAAACATTTCCCGGAACATATCCAGACAGTTATTGCTGGCCGGTCCATCCGTCCCGATCCCGATATTTATGCCCAGATCCATCATCTGTTTGATGGGTGCAATCCCACTGGCAAGCTTCATATTAGAGCCTGGATTTGTCACAACCGACAAACCTTTCTTCTGAAAAATCTGCAAATCCTCCTCTGTCATATGTACACAGTGAAATCCACCTCCGCCATAGTCAAACATCCCCAGGGAATCCAAGTAAACTGTGGGAGTCATCCCTGTCCGCGAAAGACACTGTTCTACCTCCGAACGAGTCTCGGAATTATGCGTATATACCGGCGCATGATACTTGTGTGCAATTTTTGCAATCTCCCGAAGCAAAGGCTCTGACGTGGTGTATTCTGCATGAAATCCTAAAAGGAAGCTGATCAGTCCGTCTCTTTCTTTTTCCTTTTGATATTTTAGATACCATTCTTCCAGCTCCCCCGCAGACTGGCTAAAATCATTGACTGCCCCGCACAGGACAGTACGGAAACCACAGTCTCTGGATGCCTCAGCGATCGTATCCGGTGTCAGATACATATCAAAATTGGCTGTAATCCCACTGGTCAGATATTCCAAAACCGCCAGTTTTGACAGCTCATAGATGTCCTCTCCCCCTATTTTTGCTTCCATGGGGAAAATCTGCCTGTTCAGCCAGTCCAGCAGAGGCATGTCATCCGCATAAGAACGCAGAAACGTCATCCCCGAATGAGTGTGCGCATTTTTAAATCCCGGCATCAGAAGATTGCCCTTTACATCAAATTCCCGATCCCAGAGCTTACCCTTCGGTGCCTTTTGTGCTTCTCCCACATAGGAAATACGGTTCCCACAAACGTGAAGCTCACCTTCTATCATATGCATTCCCTCTGCCATCGTCAGAATTTTTGCATGGTAAAACCGTATGTTCACAGCCTCTCCTCCTTCGCCATATTTATGATCGATGTGGTCACTAGCCTTTCAAACAGGGCAGCCGCACGATCCGCTGTCTCCTGCACCTCCTGATGGCTTAAGGGTTGATCTGTCAGTCCACAGGCCAGATTGGAAATGAAAGAAATCCCGCAGATCCTCATTCCCATATGGTTGGCCGCCACTGCCTCACAGGCTGTGCTCATCCCCACCGCATCTGCGCCGAGAGTTCTACACATCCGCACCTCTGCCGGCGTCTCAAAGTTCGGCCCTGTAAGTTGGATATACACTCCTTCCTGCAGACAGATTCCCAGGTCCTGTGCTGTTTTTCTGATCACTTCCTTTAGTCTTGCATCATACACTTCCGACATATCCGGAAACCGCGGTCCCAGTTCCTCCAGATTGGGGCCAATCAATGGGGAAGGGACAAAATCTGCAATCTGATCCTTGATCAACATAAAATCCCCTGCTGAAAACCTGGGGTTGACACCTCCTGCCGCATTTGTCAGAAACAGGATTCTTGCTCCCAAAAGACTCATCAGCCGGATCGGAAGGACCACATCTTGCATCTCATATCCCTCGTAATAATGAACCCTTCCCTGCATAGCCACCACCGGAACATCTCCCACGTATCCGAACAGAAATCTTCCCTTATGGCCTGGCACTGTAGAGACCGGAAACCCCTCGATCTCATGATAATCAATCGTCTTTTCAATCCGAATCTGATCTCCATAATTTCCAAGTCCCGATCCCAGCACCAGTGCTACCTTCGGACGAAAATCCGTCTTCTTCTTCACCGACTCTACACACCGCATCAGCTTATCATACACCTGGTTCATACAGCACCACCTTTCCTTCCTTTAGGCTTTCCGGCACATCGATCAGTCTCTGATTTGACGATCCCCGGAACAAAAGCGTAATATCCTTGAGCGCCTCCACAAATCTTCCATCTACCAAAATATCAATCATGGAAAGCATTTCATCCGTCCAGTGGCATCTGGCGCGGCTTTCTCCCAGAAGATCCCTGTCAAACAGATATCCTGTATAGCACCACACCGTCTTTTCAGGAAAACGTTCTTTAAATATTTTTAGCAGTCCCACCAGTACTTCCTGGTTTGCAGGTTCAAAGGGCTCCCCTCCAAGAAGGCTTAAGCCCGCGATATACCCAGGCTTGGCCGCTTCCAGGATTTCTTCCTGTGTCTCCTTTGTATACCGTTTTCCATACTGAAAATCCCAGGTCTCCTGATTAAAACAGCCGGGGCAGTGATGAGTACAGCCAGATACAAAAAGTGAAACTCTCACACCTTCCCCATTTGCAATGTCATACTTTTTGATTTCCCCATAATTCATGGTCTCTCTCCCAATCTCTTTTATTGTGCAAAGCGGCGCCCAGTCCCCTCACAGACTGAGCGCCGGCCGCTTCATTATTATAAGTGCAGTACCCGGTCCTTGATCTCCTGGGTTCTTCCCTGATTCCAGAACTGGGTTCCGATATATCCACATGTTCTTCTAGCCACAAATAATTTATCCTGATCCCTGTTGCCACAGTTAGGGCATTCCCAGACCAGTTTTCCACACTCATCTTCTTTGATCAAAATCTCCCCGTCATATCCACAGCACTCGCAGTAATCGCTCTTGGTATTCAACTCCGCATACATGATGTGGTCATAAATAAACTGCATCACAGAAAGCACCGCCGGCAGGTTGTTTTGCATATTGGGAACCTCAATATAGCTGATCGCTCCGCCAGGCGACAGTTTCTGGAACTCTGCTTCAAATTCCAGCTTATGGAAAGCATCAATCTTTTCTGCCACATGTACATGATAACTGTTTGTGATATAGTTTTTATCGGTCACTCCCTCGATGATACCGAACCGCTTCTGCAGACATTTGGCAAACTTATAGGTCGTAGACTCCATAGGCGTTCCATATACAGAGTAACTGATGTTTTCCGCCTCTTTCCACTCTTTACATTTATCATTCAGCCGCTGCATTACTTGCATTGCGAACGGCCTTGCCTCCGGATCTGTATGAGACTTGCCCAACATCCGCACGCACATTTCATAAAGGCCTGCATATCCAAGAGAAATCGTAGAATAACCATTATACAAAAGCCGGTCGATCTTTTCACCCTTCTTCAACCTTGCCAGCGCGCCATACTGCCACAAGATCGGAGCCACATCGGAAATGGTGCCAAGGAGTCTTTCATGACGGCATCGCAGCGCCCGATGGCACAGCTCCAGACGTTCATCCAAAATTTTCCAGAACCGGTCCATATCGCCTTCTGCAGAACATGCAACGTCTACCAGATTGATGGTTACCACGCCCTGGTTAAACCGCCCGTAGAACTTATGGCTTCCATCAGGATTTTTCTGAGAATCTTCGACCGTCAGGAAAGAGCGACAACCCATACACGGATATACCTCTCCTTGCTTTAGCTCCTTCATAATCTTAGCAGAAATATAATCCGGCACCATACGCTTTGCCGTACACTTTGCCGCCAGCTCTGTCAGATGCCAGTACGGAGACCCTTCTGTAATATTATCCTCGTCCAGTACATAAATCAACTTTGGAAACGCCGGGGTAATCCATACCCCTTTTTCATTTTTAACGCCCTGCATTCTCTGAATCAGGACCTCCTCGATGATCATTGCCAGATCATCTCTTGTCTGTCCTTGCGGCACTTCATCCAGGTACATAAATACAGTTACAAAGGGGGCCTGACCATTACAAGTCATCAGTGTAATCAGCTGATACTGGATGGTCTGGATTCCGCTTTTAATCTCATCCTTCAGCCTCTTTTCCGTTACCTTCCGGATGATTTCCTCATCCATAGACTCGCCGCACTCCTGACGCTCTGCAATCACATTTTTCCGGATTTCTGACGGCTGATATCCACAAAGGGTGCCAAATGCGCCAACGTAAAGGATTG
>JAHYZZ010000004.1:77768-101755 GCA_019424135.1 Lachnospiraceae bacterium | reverse complement strand
ACTGGCTCGTGGTTACGGCCATCTTTGTGGGGATCAGTCTGCCGACAAAGAGCTGGAAAGACAGCTGGATCATATGGGTGATTGCGGCGGTACTGTTTCCTGAGGTTCTTGTCATCGCAAGGGCAATCAGCCATGAAAAATAGAAAAAAACGGCATGTCAAATTATTTTGACATGCCGAAAATCTGGCATGTATTATAGTTTTGATAGCACAACACGGCTCTTTGGATTAGAATGGCCACAGGAGGAAAACGAAAATGGAAATTGGAAGACAAATAAAAAAGAATCGACTTAAGTTGAATCTGTCTCAGGAAGAGCTGGCTGATAAGGTATACGTCACAAGACAGACAGTCTCTAACTGGGAAAACGACAAAAATTATCCGGATATTCACAGTCTTCTTCTACTTAGTTCTCTTTTTGGAATTTCTCTGGATATTTTGGTGAAAGGAGATGTAGAAAAAATGGAAGAAATGATTAAAAACGAGGACATCAGGAAGCTGAAGCAATATGGTTGGATTTATACGATATTACTTATCATTGTTTGTGTTTCTGCAGTGCCCTTGTTTTTCCTTTTGTGGCCGGTCGGAATTGTAATCTGGATCTGTATTTACGGAGTGACTATGTGGATTGCTCATAAAATTGAGAAAGAAAAAAAAGCATATGACCTTGGAACGTATAAGGAAATTAAGATGTTTATGGAGGGGAAACGTCTGGACGAAATAGAAAAGCTTCGGGAAGAAGGAAAAAGGCCATATCAGACATGGTTGCTGGCAGTGCTGTTTGCAGTGATTGGTTTTGCTGTTGCGGCAGGAATTGCAGCTGTGCTTTATTATTTTGGAATATTGTAAAATGATAACAATTATGAGACATAATACGATTATAGATATAGTGGCACGTTCATTAGCGAACGTGCCGATTTTATTTTGTCAAAAAGCTGCTGTTGGATTGTACGGTTTTAGGTTTACCGTATTGATTCTATGTGATAGAATATATTTAGTAATACAAAGTATATTATGCGGAAACAAAGAGAAATATATCAATGGAAAAACGAAAATCATTTGATTATGTGAGGTGAATGAAGGTATGAGATTTAAAGGGAAAGTAGATCTGTGGTTCTGGATTGTAATGATTTTCGGGGATGTGCTGTTATTTTTTACCATACTCTCAGAACCGGACAGCATAGAGTGTATAGTTGGATTCCTGATCTATAATCTGGCATTTCTTCCTTTTGTGATACGAAATTATGTAGACGTTACCGATGACCGTGTAATAATTGTATTTGGATTCATAAAACAATCCATGCTTCTTTCAGAACTGACGGAAGTACGCCGTACGAAAAATCCCATCTCATCTACCGCGGCGTCTTTGGACAGGATCATATTGAAGGGAAACCATAAAAGTATGATGTGCGCCGTCAGAGACAGAGATGGTTTTCTGGATTTACTGAACAGGAAAAAATCTGCCATACATATCTGCCCGAAAGGACAGAAGACAGAAAACAGCTGGCTGGAAAAGGGAGTACTGATTTTTTGTCTGCTGACGGCAGTAATTGCAGCTATTTTGCTTTTTACCGGAAATATCACCTATGAATATGGAGAGAGTGCTTTTAAAATCAAGGCATCTTACTGGACGGACAAAGAAATCGCATATGAGGATATTACACAGATTTCCTACACGGATAAAAATGTGGATGGTAAACGGGTGGGGGGATTTGGAAGTTTCCGGCTGCAGATGGGTAATTTCAAAAATGAAGAATACGGAAATTATAAGAGATACACCTATACCCAATGTGATGCTGCAGTGATATTAAGTACAGGAGAAGATATATTTGTACTTAGTGGTGAGAATCAGGAAGAAACGAAGGCTCTCTATAGAAAACTGACGGATGAGATTGATGTTGATGATAGTGTTTTATGGTAGGAAGAGGAGAACGCAAAATGGGATTTTGGATTTATATGCTGATTATGGATCTGCTTGTTCCGGTTACAATGATTGGTTTTGGCAGATATTTCAAGACTAAGGCGCCGAAAGAAATTAACGCTGTATTTGGATACCGTACATCGATGTCCATGAAAAACCGTGACACATGGGAATTTGCACATAAATACTGTGGAAAAATCTGGTACATATGCGGGTGGATTCTCCTGATTGTAACGATAGTTGCTATGATTCCTTTTTTTGGACAGGGAGCTGATGTGACAGGCATTGTGGGAGCAGTTATACTTGGAATACAGATGATTCCACTGGTCGGGTCAATATTACCAACGGAACTGGCATTGCGGAAGCAATTTGATAAAGATGGAAACAGAAGGTTGCCGGATCATATGAATAGGGGTGATGAAACTGAAAGATAAATATGAAAGCCAGATGAAAAAGGGTGTTCTGGATATGCTGGTTCTGAAGCTGCTTGAGGAAAATGACAAATATGGGTATCAGATTATTCAGGAACTGAAAGAAAAAAGCAATGACAGATTTCTGTTGAAGGAGGGAACTCTTTATCCTATTTTATACCGTCTGGAGGATGATCATTACGTAGAAAGCAGATGGAGCGAAGTACAGGGAAAAAAAGTCCCTCGAAAGTATTATATACTTACGGAGGAAGGCAGGACTGCATTGCGGGAAATAAAAGCATTGTGGATGGACATTACCCAAAATGCATGCAGGATTATGGAGGAAAATAAGAATGAATAAATCGTATATCAACAAAATTGTGAAAAAACTGAAATGTTCAGGTAAAAAGAAAAAGGAAATAAGACGTCAGCTCACAGCGGAGCTGGAAGAATACGGAGCCGAAACCGATACAAAAGAGCTTATGAAACGTATGGGAAAACCGGCGGAAATTGCGGAAGAGTTTAATCAGAATTTTTCTGAAGAGGAAAAGAAAAAATACAGACGAGAGAAATATCTGAAGATTTTTGGATGTATCGCAGTAGTTTTGGCGGCGCTGATTTTCATTGCGTACTGGGCTCTTCCCAAACAGAATACTCTGGAAAACAGCAGGATTTTCCGGGAAGACAGAGTTGTAGAACAGGCGGAGTATGTGATTGATTTATTGGATGCAAAGAATTACGATAAGCTTACAGAAATTTCAGATCCTGTTTTAAAAGATCATATACAGGAGGAGTCTGTGGAAGCGGCAAAAAGAGAAGTTTTTGATAATTGGGGTAAACGAGTTTCCATAGGAAAGACATATACTGCAGAGATTACACAAATGGGAAAAAAGAGCGCGGTTATTGAAGTCCATGTGGAATATGAGAATACAACTGTAATATACACTCTTTCTTTCAATGAAGACATGATGCTTCAGGGATTATTTATGAAATAGATGTGAGCATATATGCATAATGTATCAGAGTGCTTTATTTAATTTGAAAGAATAAATATATGAACCAAACTGGAATGGGGAAAGGAGATGGTCTTGTGAAAAAATTGAGTGAGGATACTGAAAAAATAATGACGGAACGCTTTGGAAAAGATACCATTATTGCATTGGCAACAGTAGAAAATGAGGTGCCTTTTGTGCGCTATGTAAATGCCTATTATGAGAAGGGCGCCTTTTATATTATTACATACGCACTTTCAAATAAAATGAAGCATATGAAAAGTAACTCTACTGTTGCAATAGCCGGTGAATGGTTCACAGCACATGGAAAGGGTATCAATTTAGGATATTTTGGGAAAGAGGAAAATTATCGAATTGCCGAGAAATTGAAACATGCATTTTCTGAGTGGATTGACAATGGGCATACTAATTTTGATGATGAGAATACGATAATTCTATGTGTGGAATTAACAGACGGATTGTTACTTTCACATGGAACAAGGTATGAGTTTTAGGATTCAACTTCAGGATTTAAGAAGTGGAAAATTAGATTGGATGAGGTGATGATATGACGAAACCATCAAAGATCATTTATATTTTTGGATAAAGTTGATTAGAAGGGGGAGAGATTTTGCTTCGTCAAATAAAATATTTTCAATCTGTTGTTCGAAATAACAGCTTTTCCGAAGCAGCTGAGAAGTGTCATATCTCTCAATCCGCCATTTCCCAGCAGATCAAAGCTTTGGAAAACGAGCTGGGTTTTTCGCTGCTGGAGCGTCATAATCGTAAATTTGTGTTGACTCCTGCCGGGGAGCACTTTTATAAAAAGAGCCTGGTATTGATTGCGGATTATGAACAGATATGTAATGAAGCCGCCAGGATTGCCCGTGGGGATGAAACAACTTTAAAAATCGGATACTTACGAAGTCAGAACAGTCCGGAGGTTTATCAGGCGCTGGAGGAGTTTTCGGAAAAATATCCTCGTGTTGACCTTCAACTGCTGTATGGAAATCATGAAGAATTATTTGATCTGGTTCGCACCGGCGGTGCGGATTTGGTACTCAACGATCAACGCCGTGCCTTTTCCGATGAATATGTGAATCTTATCCTGTCCACCAACAGAATGTATATAGAAATAGCGGCCCGCAATCCTGTGGCAGAACTTTCTTCGGTCACAGTACAGGAATTAAAAAATATTCCCTGCATTCTTGTGGCTTCGAGAGAACAACAATCTATTGAGAAGGAATTTTACCAGACTGTAATTGGTATTCAGGGAGAGATACTTTATGCGGAAAATCTGGAGGAAGCACGGATGATGGTCATCAGCGGACAAGGTTTTTTACCTGTGGAAGGCAGTGGACCTACTATGACCTTTGGCGCTTCCATCTGCCGTGTTCCTCTTTGCCGTGGAGAGGAACAGATTGTCCGTAATTACTGCCTGTTCTGGAAAAAGAATAACTCCGGCTATTATGTGGAAGAGTTTGCTGATATTCTGAAAAGTAAATTTAAATAAGCATCATGTCTGCTTTAAGACTGCTCTCGCTCTGCGGGGGCAGTTTTTGTTATCGTGACCGTTTACTATCGAGAAATATTCCTTTTGGTACTCACGCTAATTCATATAAGATAAACTTATAAAACAAGGCTGAAACTCAAATTGATTACGTATTTGGCGATTTTTATAATAATAGATGTCCTTTGTGATCCATTCGCTAAAGGTGACGTGGCGAAGGAATTTGAAAAATAAGGAGAAATTAAGATGGCAAAACTTGTTATATTTTATTCACGGGCTGATGAAAATTATTTTGGCGGCAGATGCCGCAGTGTTGAGGTTGGAAACACGGAAAAGGTCGCTCACATGATTGAAGAAGCAACGGGAGCGGATTTGTTCAAAATCGAACAGAAGATCCCCTACTCTTCCAACTATAAGCTTTGTACGGATCAGGCAATGGCGGACAAAAAGGCAAATGCCCGGCCGGAGCTGGTGAAATTTCCTGCCAATCTGGACGGTTATGATGAAATTTATCTGGGTTATCCAAACTATTGGGGCGATATGCCGATGGCTGTTTATACTTTCCTGGAAGCATTTGACTGGGCAGGCAAAACCATTCATCCTTTCTGCACCCATGAGGGCAGCGGCCTGAGCGGTACAGAGAGGAAGATTGCCTGTACCTGCAAAGGTGCGGATGTTAAGTCAGGTCTGGCAATCTGTGGCTCTGATGTAGACAACAGTAAAGACGTTGTAATGCGCTGGCTTAAACAGCTATGTGTTTTTTGACTTGCCGGTGTTCGGTGGTCATTAAGAAAGGAAAATTGGTATGAAAAACGTTATGATACTGACCGGTGCGGGAAAGATCGGAATGGCCATTGCCCGCCGGATGGGATATGGAATGAAGATTGTGATTGGGGACAAAAAGCATGAAAACGCTCAGAATATCGCCAGGACCATGAACGATGCCGGCTTTGATGCGGTACCGGTGGAAATGGATCTTTCCAGTCGGACCTCTATCCAGAACATCATCACCGAGGCACAGAAGTACGGCAACATTACTATGCTGGTCAATGCCGCCGGTGTTTCTCCCAGCCAGGCACCCATCGAGGCAATTTTGAAGGTTGACCTGTATGGGACTGCTGTTTTGTTGGAGGAGGTGGGCAAGGTAATCGCCCCTGGAGGTGTGGGTGTGACTATTTCCAGTCAGTCCGGTCATCGGATGAAACAACTCACACCGGAGGAAGATGAACAACTGGCCTGTACTCCCACTGAGGATCTTCTGAAGCTGGCTTTACTTCAGCCGGAAAATATCAGAGACACTCTGCATGCTTACCAGCTTGCCAAACGGTGCAATGAAAAGCGTGTGATGGCAGAGTCTGTTAAATGGGGTGAAAAGGGCGCGCGAATCAACTCCATCTCCCCGGGGATTATTGTTACACCGTTGGCAATCGATGAGTTTAATGGACCTCGGGGAGACTTCTACAAAAATATGTTCGCAAAGTGTCCGGCCGGGCGTCCAGGCACGGCGGATGAAGTTGCCAATGTGGCGGAACTATTGATGAGCAATAAGGGCGCTTTCATCACAGGTGCGGATTTCCTCATTGATGGCGGAGCTACGGCATCCTATTTTTATGGACCTTTAAGACAAAATTGATAAACTTATAATATCTGTAGTCCGTCTGATCACAGTTGCCTTTCCAAAGACAGAATACCAGCGTTGCATTGTCCATTAAGTAAGAAATAATCTGAAATCTGTTGGTATTTATGTTTCTTATGAGTATATTCGTATCTGAAGAGTGATCGCCGCTCTGCTCTATGACAGAAAATTTGAATATTAGAAGAATTTCACAAGATCAAGGGTAAAAACTCAACAGAAAAATAATAAAGTATTTAAAATACAGTTGTCGGTATAAAACGGATAGCTGTATTTTTATTTGGTCCAGGATTTTGTCCTCATCCAATCTATTCAGAGTTCATGGAAATAGAAATATATCAGAGAATATGATATGATTTGAACAACAATTGAAAGAATACAAGATTGCAGGAAAGATATTTACCAAAGGTGTGAGGTGATTTATAGTATGCAGTCAGGCAACTACATGTCAGGGCGTGAGGCTTTGCCATATGTAAAAAAAGAAATACAGCGGCAGTTTGGAGACGAAATGCTGCTGGAGGAGGAAAAATCTGCGTGGGAGCATCATGGATGGTTTATGTTGAGGTTCCGGTATATCCCCAGATCGTATATCATTCATTTTGAAGGGGAATTTAATTGTTTTAATCTCAGAATAACGAAAGATGATGGAGCCTATATTGCCCTGGCGCAACTGACCGATTACAGCAATAAACTTACGGAGAGGGATCTGTGCAATTCGATAGAAAAACTGAAGAGTGTTTTAAAAACAGAGATTGCTTTTTATAAAATTATAAATGGAAAGCGCTATCGGGAGAATAATGGAGTTTACAAACTGGTTAAGAGATGAATCTGACGCTGATATCGGATGATCGGCGCCTTTCAGGTCTGCCTGTAATGGAACCTCATATTTGTGCATATCTGAAAAGCAGAAAGTTAAAGGTGGGTAATTGAAAAGAAAAATACAAACGTATGAAATTATTTTATGTGTTTTTGTGCTTGCCGTGGTTGTGGCAGGTCTGCTCATGCCGAAGACGGGAGCGCACGTAATAGTGGATGAGATCTGCGATGTACTGGCTGTATGGGCAGTGAGTATCTATGTGATGGTGAAGATCGTACAGAGCAGAGGAAGATTCTCCGGCCCGGTAAAAGTGGTCCGGATTCTTGTTATAGCCGCATGCGTAGTGATCGGGGTGCTGTTTACAGGGAACACGGCTTTGGATCTTGTGTCCGGACCGGTAACGACTCAGTTGACGGATATACAGGTCAGCAGATCTCAGGCGCATACGGGTATCTTTTCGCTTCACTATTATCTGACCGGGACGGACAGCCAGGGGAAACGTGTCCGGTTGGAGATATCGGGAGACGACTATAGGAGCCTGTCCGGAAGCAGCAGTGTTACAGTTGAATATTACAAACATACAGGGAGGATGATAAGGTATTTTTAAGTGATTGCGGCAGGGACCCCCCTTGTCAAAGAATCTTTGCTCCTTTATGTGTTGTGTGTAAAAGCTTGATTACTTTACTTCGAAGGTGATTTTCTTATAATAGTATTCAGAAAGACGAAAGAATAAATGGAATAACAACACAGAAAAAGGAGTGGTACGATCTATGAATATAGGAAATCAGATATTAAATACTCGTAAAGATCAGAAATTAACACAAGAGGAGTTTGGAAGATTATTTCATGTTACGCGACAAACTGTTTCAAATTGGGAAAACGGAAAAAGCTATCCTGATTTACAAATGCTTCTGGACATGAGTAATCAGTTTGAAATTTCTCTTGATACATTATTAAAGGGGGATTCTGAAATGATAAGAACAATGGATAAAGAAAGAGCATTGGGAACAATAAAGAAGGAAAAATCAATCACAGATTTTTTTACAGGTGCAGGTACGGGACTTGTTGCTGGTTGTCTGTTTTCTCCGGATTCAATGATAAGAACGATAGTCATTATTGTTGCATTTGTAATGATAGGAATTGGCTGGTATAAAAAAGCGAAATGTGATAAAAAAGTCCTTAAATATATGGAAGAACATGAGAATGTTGGATATTAACTCTTGTATTTATTTTAGTCCCTGTGAAAATATTCCGTTGGGATTTTCTTTCACACCACAGATTTGATGAGGTTGTAATGACGTTTAAATTATGTCCGGTGGAAGCCGGGGAATTGAAGCAATATAAGCTGGATATGCAGAAAGCTTTTCAGAAAGGCTTTGAACACAAATACGGCAAAACAGATCAGCTGGTTCTGCCGGAGAAGGACATAGACCGGTCCTTGCATACCGAGGGCGCGGCTGTTTATAAAGCCCTTGTTGACGGTGAAATGGCAGGCGGCGCGGTGGTGGTGATCAATGAAGAGACACAGTGCAATCACCTTGACTTACTGTTCGTCAAATATGGGACACAGAGCAGAGGGATTGGAAAAAGGATCTGGTTTGAACTGGAACGGTTATATCCGGACACCAGGATATGGGAGACTTGCACGCCGTATTTTGAAAGGCGGAATATCCATTTTTATGTGAACGTCTGTGGCTTTCACATTACGGAGTTTTTCAACGAGAAGCATCCGATGCCGGATATGACGGATGATTTTATCGGTGATGGTAACGAGGGATTTTTTCGATTTGAGAAAAAGATGAAAAGCAGACGTTGATTGGCAAAAACGTGTGAGGAAAAGGAGTTTGCCTTAGATGAAACAACTTGTACCTATGCTTCTTTCCCTGCTGCTGTTGGCAGGATGTTCAGAAAATACTTTCTTCGGTGCTTCTTACCGGCAGATTACACAGGACGAGGCCAAAGAGATGAGGGACAAACAACATTCAGCATAAATTTTGAACTCCACATAAATGGGGATTTGTGTTGTTCAGTTTCGCCTTCTTCATTCGTATAATAAAATCATCAAATGAAGGAGGTAACAGGTCATGAACACAGATAAGATTTATGCAGAACAAATTGCAAACGAATATGCACCGAAGAGCACATCCAAGGTGGTTGCTCTTCGAAAGTTAGATACAAGAGTGAAACTTCCATCTGTCGTTTTTGCTTATAGCGTGGGTATGGTATCTTCTTTGATATTTGGTACCGGAATGTGTCTTGCTATGGGGCAGATTGGAAGTAGAACTACCGTTTCCTTTGTACTTGGTATTGTCGCCGGGATTCTTGGCATGATCGGTGTGTGCATCAACTATCCGGTTTACAAACGTATTCTCGAAAACCGAAAGAAAAAATATGCATTTGAGATTATGGAACTTGCCAGGGAAATCAGCGAGAGATAAGCTGTGAATAGGAGCGGACGGTAAGAAAGATGAGGGTATGATCGATGAATAGATCTGAAAGTAAATATTTTGCTACTTCTGTTCGTATGGATCAAGCATTTCTGGAGTTGATTGCAAAAAAGGATTTCGCCTATATCACGGTCAAAGAAGTCTGTGAAAAAGCTGGTGTCAACCGTTCTACATTCTATCTGCATTATGAAACACTCGGTGATCTTCTGGCTGAAAGTGCACAGTATATGATTGATCAGTTTGTTGCATTCATGCACTGTGATATCGATGAATTTCTCGAAAAAATACAAAACTGCCGACTGGAAGAATTATATCTTGTCACACCGGAGTATCTGATGCCGTATCTGGCTTATGTTAGGGAAAACCGGCGTATTTTTCAAGCTACCATAGAACAGGCGTCGATCTTGCAGATGGATGATGCATATCAGAAGTTAAATACCCATGTGCTGACTCCTATTCTAAACCGTTATCAGGTGCCGATGAATGCTCGAAAGTATATGATGCAGTTTTTTATGAACGGTTTGATTGCCATTATCAACGAATGGATAAAGGATGATTGCAAAGACAGCATCGAACACATTGTCTCTGTTATTCAGCTTTGCATTAGGAAATATTCTGATTGATTTTTTAGGTGATGGGAAGCCTTTATTATGCGAATGGAGAGATACTGACGATTAGTCCGGGACATTATAGAAAAGGGTGAAAGCTTTAGTTATGGCTTTCACCCTTTTCCTTTAGTTTTCCTGTTTCCTGGCTTTTTTCTTCGCAAGATCATTCGTGTCAAGACTGTTTCGGAAGACAAAAAATCTGTCGTAAAGAAATTCCAGCGTAAAGTTTGCAATCATATTGATCAGGGTTACCAGGTATTCATTCCACATCAGGGTTTCAGCAAGAAAATTTCCCACGATGGTCGAAGCAGGAGTGAAAACGCAGTAGAATGCGAATACTTTTGCCATGGCAACCGGCACATTGTTGGCGGACTGAAAGGTGTACCGTCTGTTCAGTGTAAAATTCCAAAGGACAGACAGAACCAGAGCAATCAGGTAACAGGGCCAGTAACTCCATCCGGTAATTTCGTTGAGGATCGTAAACGCGATGATTTCAATAATTCCGGCAGATATGGAAAACAATAGAAATTTCAGAGACCGGAACAGTTCTTTGTGGTTTGATTGACTCATGAAAAGATCCTCCTGTAATTTTTTTTGTTGGACCGGTACAGATCCTTAAATACACAATAATATTTGTCATAAACGGCTTTTTCTTCTGGATTTGGGATAAATCTTCCTGATACGGGAATAAAGTCTTTCACCCGGTCGAGGCTGTCTATTGCGCCAAGACCCACGGCAGCTACGGCAGCAGCTCCCACAGCTCCTACATTCTGTGGGCTTTCTACGACTTCAATCGTACGTCCGGTAATATCGGCAAGGATCTGGGAAGTTACCGGAGAGAGTGCGCCACCTCCTACGAAACGTATCACAGGGGATGTCTGTATTTTCTTGTCTTCACATTCCAGCATCCAGCGAAGGTGATAGCAAATCCCCTCCAATACAGCGCGGATAAGTTCGCTCTTTCCAGTTTCCAGACGAATGCCAAAAAACATGCCTGCAGCGGAAGGATCCTCAAATGGGCACCGGTTCCCGTGCAGCCATGGGGTAAAGATCACACCGCCAGAACCGGCGGAAACCTTTTTTACGACTTCTGTCATATAGTCGTACAGGCTGACGTAGATGGCCTCATGGCTCTCTGTTACATTTTCTTTTTTCAGGTAGATGCCGATCTCATCCAGAGCCAGATGATCTTTGACCCATTCCAGGCATTTCCCCGCAGTTTCCATTTCAGCAAAGTAGTTGTAACGACCGTTCTGTGCGCCGACAATGGCAGCGATCATGGAGCTGACGTCCACGAGCTGACGATCGGTTACTGTGCCGACCCATCCTGATGTGCCGCAGTATATGTGAGTCTCGCCGGTCTGTACACATCCGGATCCCACGCCGATCAAAGACGCATCTCCGCCTCCTCCAAATACAGGGATTCCTGCCGGAAGTCCCAGTTCCTGGGCAGGTCCGGAAAGAAGTGTTCCCGCCTGGTCTAAAGAGCGGATGATCCGGGGCAGATGTTCCATGTGTATTCCGAACATGTGGCAAAGACTGCGGCTCCATCCCTCATGCCCTTTCCGCGTATCGTACAGAAGTGTTGCAAATGCGGAATCTTCTGTCATGACGCACTCTCCTGTGAGCCTGCGGATCAGATATTCCTTTACATCCAGCCATTTGTCTGCGCGGCTGAATTGATCCGGCTCGTGGTTTTCAATCCACTTATATTTCCACATAGGATCTTTTACACTGGTGGATACAGCACCGGTGATATGAAGACATTTTAGAAGTCTGAAAATATTAGCTCCGGCGATCTGAGGACCATATGCCAGACCTTTGCGGATCTCTTCTTTCGCCCGCTGATCCATATAGCTCATAGGACGGTGTATCGGTTTTCCGTTTTTATCCACCAGTACCAGTCCCTGCATCTGTGAGCAAAATGAGATTCCGCTGATCTGATCGGGTGTTATATCCGTTTGTGTAAATAATTCTTTTGTAGTATCGCAGAGGGCAGACCACCATTCCTCTTCATCCTGTTCTGCTCCTCCGTTTTCCAGAATATAGAGACCATATCCTTTACTTGCGGAGGCAATCAGTCCAATACTCTCATCAATACGAAAAAGACATGTCTTTACGCCGGTTGTTCCGATATCATAAGCCAGAACATAAATCATGTCATGTTCCCCCTCCTTTTTTATGTAATATTGTCAGCAGTCCGTTTGAATAGAAAAAGCGGACCCTATAAATTTAAGTAATTCCTTTCTTACGTAATCATGATCAGGAATCTGCTGATCACGGAAGTAATATTTCCACCGTTCCCGGTAATAGTCGCAGCAGCAGCTGAACTGGAGCATCATCAGCAGATTATCGAAAAAAAAGGCAAACATACCGGGATCTATATCAGATCTTACATCTCCGGACTTTCGGGCTGCGTCAATGAGCCTGGTATAGATCCGGGCCGTATCCTTTTCGATTTCGTAGGCCAGTGCTGATACATAGTCTTTTTTTCTCCCGGATGTGATCTCACAGTACAGCATAATATCATTGGTGTAATTTTCTGTATGTTTTTGAAGAACCTGTATGATACGGTCCGCATAATCCATCAGACTTCCGTTATGTTCAAATACATCGCTAAGCGCCCGTTCCAGCCTGCTGATGCTTCGTCTGACACAGGCCAGAAAGAAAGTTTCTTTATCTTTATAATATTTGTACATTACTCCGACGCTGATTCCTGCTCTTTTGGCTATGGCGGCCATACTTGCCTTGTCCATGCCGTGTTCGGAAAACTCATAGATTCCCGCCTCCAGAATTTCTGACTGTTTTTCTTCTGTCAGCTTTTCATGCATCAGGTGCGAGCCTCCTTTTTTCGTGCGTACTTTCTTACATAAACAATTCTCTGGATCAGCGCGTCTACACTTCCCACCGGCTGGCAGTCTGTGCGGGATTTGGCAAAGAGCGCCGCTTTGCATCCCTTTTCTGTAAGAATTCCGACTGCGGTTACATCATCCTGGGTCTTACCGGTGCAGAGTACGCCGTTGTCACGGATCAACACTGCATTTCTGCCGCGCAGTTTTTTCGTGATCTCTGATGGATCCGGATGAGACGCGCATCGAATCGTGACGCCTGCAATCTGAATCAGATCCTCCAGATACGGGGACAGACATTTTCCGGATTCGCTTATACTGCGGATTGCATCACTGCTCTTCCAGAGAATAAACCGGGCATTCGTATGCCGGTAGATGGACGCATGAATGCGCACAGCCAGAGGAGCATTTTTCGGCAGATTATTTAGGTGATAGATTTTCTTGATTCCGTGCAGTTTTAAGCAGAACATATTTCTTCGTCTGACACTTCTTCCCAGATCTTCTGGCGAGGTCAGTGTTGATTCGGGGACCTTCATTGCGTCTGCAATTCTGTCCCTGCATACTTTTTCCAATTCGCTGGCAGTAGAAAAAGCGTCCTCACAGTCCTTTCCGATGCAGAGCGCACCATGATATTTCATAAATACGGCATTTGCCTGGGGATATTTCTGTAAAACATCGGCTACTGCATTTCGCAGCGTGTTTGTGGATGGCATCCCGTATGCGGCACATGGAACGAACTGGCCCAGCTGCCGCGAATCCATGTCTGAGAGAGCCTTTCCTGCGATGCCGTAGATGGAGGCGGCTTCTTGATGAGTATGTATGACGAAAGCCGCTTCCGGGCGGAGCCTGTATGCGTCTGCATGAATTCCTTTTTCACTGGAAGGTTTCAGGCTGCCCTCATAGGAACAGTCTGAAATGTTTACTTTTACAAGATCTTTTGGTTCCATGATCTCATAGCTTAAACCACTTGGCGTAATTACGAATTGTGTATCCGAGATACGGGCACTGAGATTGCCCCATGTTCTGGCGACCAAGCCGGCATGTAGCAGGCGTTTCGCCGCTTCAATTACAAGCAGTCTTGCTTCTTTTTCTGAATAGAACATATTTTTCACCTCTCTGTTTGTAGAATTCAGAAATCAAGTCTGCCGCAGTTCGCGAAGACACGGTCAAAGCGGGAGAGTACGTCATCAATCATATCTTCCGTATAGGCAGTGCTGGTATAGAGTCTGGATCCTGCAAGTGTGACGATACCTTCTGCCATATAAGCCGCACCAATGTGTTCCATCTCTTTTTGGCGGATACCAGTCTGTTTAAGAACGCCCGGTATTGTCCATGGCTTTGTCCAGTCTACCACAAAATGCATAGTTCCCACACTGTCGAGGTGGCAGATGGATCCCTGGTTAAACGCAACGAACGGCAGATCGTATTTTTTGATCAGTTCTTGCAGGCCCTTGGTAAGGCGGTCTCCCATGCGCCCTGCCTTCTCACAGGCGTTTGTCTTCTCAATCTCACAGAGGGTATAGTACCCGGCTACACAGGAAATTGGTGTTGCAGCAAGTGTGCCTCCGCACATTGCCTTGGAAATCTTCTTGCCGGAAGAGTCCAAACCTGCGCCGAGATAAGCCATGCAGTCCTCATGTCCGCCGACCCCGCCGGCTCCCGGATATCCTCCGGCGATGATCTTTCCGAATATTGTAAGATCGGGGTCAACTCCGAAATAACTCTGAGCACCTCCCGGACCAATGCGGAATCCTGTGACGACTTCATCAAAGATCAGAAGAGCTCCATACTTACGGGCCAGATATTCCGCTCCTTTAATAAATTTTTTTGATACGGGACGGGTGCCGCTTTCCGGTCCAACCGGTTCAATATAGATGGCTGCCGTGCCGCCCGAGAGACGGTTGTGCTGAAGTTTCTTCTCCAGGTCTTCCAGATCATTTGGGAAGAACTCATTGGTGTGTTTAAACACAAATCCCGGAACGCCCTTGGACATAAGTCCTTTTGTACCGGGGACGCGTATGCCGTATGCCAGTTGGTCAGACCAGCCATGATATGCGCCACCCATTTTCAGGATATTTTTCTTTCCTGTTTTTAGTCTGGCAATGCGGGCTGCACACATGCAGGCTTCAGTACCGGATCCCAGCATGCGGAACTTGTGAACGGAAGGTACCATTTCCGATATTTTTTTGGCAATTTTATATTCATATTCGTGGAAAAGACCGGTAGAAGGTCCGCATGTATTGAGCAGATCAATGACTTTGTCTCTCACGGCTGGAACATTACTGCCAAGGATTGTGGGTCCTCCAGCCTGCAGAAGGTCATAATACCAGTTTCCATCGATATCGTAGAGTTTGGCTCCTTCCGCCTTTGTTATAACAATGGGAAAGGGGTAATTAAATGCCAGATTGTGCTGGACGCCTCCTGGGATTACCTCTTTGGCTTTTTCAATCATTTCTTTTGATTTCACGCACTTTTTTTCAAAATAGTTTTCGACATAATCTTCCAGCTTATCTGGGCGGACAGAGTAGACCGGTTTTCGGATCAATTCATCCAGCTGCCGTGTCACTTCTTCTGCATCCAGATATTCATCGATTGCAAATCCATTGTATGCCATCGCAGTTTCCTCCTTCATCTTGTGAATATATGTTCACGTATTACCCTTATTTTATCAGAAAAAATATGATAATACAATCATATTTCCCAACAATTCATCTGAGATAACATTAATATTTCAAAATAAAAAGGAAGAGGGACTCTGGCACAGGGGATAGATTTATTACTGGTTTTGGAGTTTTCCGTTTTGTTTAGTTCTTTCCATATTTTTTAACATGCACAATTTTTGCTTGATTTTCTATTGTTTTTTCAGTAGTTTTAATCTTGTTTTTACAATCAAAAGTATTATACTGATAGTTAAATAAATAACAATGTTGAGTGCAAGGAGGTCTTAACAATGCTTAGACTTAGAATGATGCGTGCCCCTCAAAAATATGTACAGGGGAAAAATTCTCTGCTTGATTTTCATAAAGAAATGACAAGCCTTGGTGATAAATGGCTGTTCATCTGTTCCAGAAGCGGATACAAAATGACTCACGATAAAATTGAAAAAAGCTTTGAAGGTACGGATGATGTACGTCAATATGAAGTCTTTGGCGGCGTGTCCAGTGTCGGCGAGATCGAAAAAATGAGAAAAATCGTAAGAGAGAATCAGCTGAATGTGGTTGTTGGTGTAGGCGGCGGATCTGCAATTGACACGGCAAAAGCAACGGCATATTATGAAAAACTTCCTGTCGTAATTATCCCTACAGTAGTTGCTACTGATGCTCCCTGTACCGGGCTTTCCGTTATTTACAATGATGATAAAACATTTAACAGTTATCTGTTTTATCCGAAGAATCCGGAAGCAGTTATCGTAGACAGTGAAATCATTGCAAATGCACCGGTTCAATTCCTTGTTGCAGGTATGGGAGATGCTCTTGGAACATATTTCGAAGCCCGCGCCTGTGATCGTACAGATGCGCCAAGTCTGGAATCCGGCGGTATTACCCGCTCAGCAATGGCACTATGCCGTCTCTGTTATGATACATTAAAGGAATACGGTTCAGCCGCTAAAAAGGCATGTGAATGCCATGTTGTTACTCCTGCATTGGAAGCCATTATTGAAGCAAATGTTTATCTTTCCGGAGTGGGAGCGGATAACGGCGGACTTGCGGTTGCCCATTCTTTCTATAATGGTCTGACAGCACTCGGAGGACACAGCGCACCTCACGGAAACTGTGTTGCATTTGGTACACTGGTACAGCTTGTACTGGAACGTGCTTCTAAGGAAGAATTCAAAGAAGTTCAGGATTTCTGTATGGAAGTCGGACTTCCTGTAACTTTGGAAGAAATCGGGATTACTACTGACGATGAAATTCGTGTGATTGCCGAAAAATCCTGTGTAGAAGGTGAATCCATCCATAACATGGTTGCAGATGTAACTCCGGATCAACTTTACGCTGCAATTGTTGCCGCAGATGCATTGGGTAAGGAAGCCCTCTCTTGCAAAAACAATTAGGTAGTCAGATTCTCGGATGGGACGTTAAAAAAAGCGGGAACTTGCTAGCAAAACTGCGAACAAGTTCCCGCTTTTTTTCTGAGAGAATTACAGAATAAAAAACGGTTCTTAATGTTTCTATATTACTCTCCCAGGAAATAATGTCCATAAGCATCTGCCGCCATAATTGCTGCATATACTTTCTCGGGAGTTACCTCAAAAGGCATATTGTGCAAAGTATCATTTTCCGCGCAGGCCGCTTTGGCCACAGCCATGATTTTCTCCTCCGTGATTTCCTTTATGCCCAATTGACCCAGAGTCACAGGCAGGCCCAGTTCGATACAGAAATCAATCATTTCCTCCAGTTCCTCTGCAGGGACATCTTCCAGAACCAGCTGGGTGATGGTTCCAAAAGCAACTTTCTCGCCGTGATACATAGAATGACACTCTTCCAGTACGGTTATACCATTGTGGATAGCATGAGCCCCTGCCAGACCGCCGCTTTCAAATCCCATACCAGACAGCAGTGTATTGGCTTCAATCACTTTCTCTACCGCTGGCGTGCAGACTCCTGCTTCCAGGGCACATTTGGCTTTTACACCCTCTTCCATCAAGGTATCAAAGCAAAGTTTTGCTAATGCCATGGCTGCCTGTGTACATTTACCTCCGGCACAGGTAATAGCATCAGAACGTTGGCAGGCTCTGGCCTCAAAGTAAGTAGCCAGTGCATCTCCCATTCCCGCAACAGTAAGACGTACCGGGGATTTTGCGATGATGTCTGTATCCATCATTACCAGATTGGGATTTGCCGGCAGGAACAGATACTCTTCAAATACGCCTTCATCTGTATAGATTACAGATAGAGCGCTGCAAGGCGCATCCGTGGATGCGATGGTGGGGCAGATTATGACAGGAGTCTTCTGATAGTAAGCCACTGCTTTGGCAGTATCAAAAATCTTTCCGCCGCCCACGCCGATCACCAGATCGCAGCCATTTTCCTTCATCATTTCACAAAGACGTGAGATTTCCTTCTTAGAGCATTCACCATTGAAATAGTCAAATACAGGTTCACAGTCTACTTCAGAGAAGCTTTCTTCGATTTCTTGCCCAATTCTTTTATATCCGCCAGCACTGATGAGAATCAATGCTTTTTTCCCATAGGATGCTGCATATGTTCCCAGTTTTTTCATTTCTCCTGCACCCTGCACATATTTGCTGGGGCTGATTAATATTTTTGCCATGTTGTTTACCTCCTGTATCAGAGTTATCATTGTTAATTTTTTAACCTTTTTTATTGTATAAGAGATCGGGATAATTGTCAATGAAATTTAATAGTTGTAAAGAAAGTGTCTGACAGACATTTAGAGTGACCTAGGATCATCAATATCTGCTTTGATTCCTCTGTGCTCTACAGAAGTGGAAAACACGATCAGCGTTTTGGTCCGTCCGAATCTTTGCAGTTCTCCGATGAACTGATCCAATCCCACTGTATCGGGGAAATATACTTCCAGTACCATGGAATAATCCCCTGTAACACAGTTGCATTCGATCACATTCGGACAGGCTTTCACAAATGGATAAAACTCTTTTTTATCTTCCGGTACTACCTCCAGATTGATTAACGCTTTGATATGATATCCAAGGGCTGCCGGATTGATACTTGCGTGATATCCTGTAATAAAACCCTCTTTTTCCATTTTTTCTATTCTGGAGGATACTGCCGGTACAGAGAGATATACGTGATTTGCAATTTCTTTTAACGGAGTTTTTGCGCTTTCCTGCAGTATGTCTAAAATTACTTTGTCAATTGCGTCCAGTTTGTCATGTTTCATATTGTTTCCTCCCTGACCCGGTATCTTGCAAAATACTGCCGGAATTTTCCATGTTACGATGAAAAAAGGTGTATCCTCGCACTCGCGTGGACACACCTTTGCGTCTTATATGGATTATCATTTTTGCGAAATCCTGTTTTCCTATTTTCAATGACAAGCATAGCATTCACGACTTTCCTTGTCAATGAAACTTAATTTTTTTAAGAATATCATGCCATATAATTTGTATATGAAACATTTTATCTAAAAAAAATAAATAGTTCTCGTTATTGTGCCCTCCCATTGACTCCCTATTCTTAACGTATTACCATTTTAGCCAGTTGATGCGCATCAGCAAAAAGGAAAGAAGGAGAAAAAAATGTCACGTACTTATGACCCTTATACAAATGTAATCGACACAATGACTAAAGCAATGGAACTGGGCCACATTGATCCGTCCATGTTTGAAATTCTGAAGAATCCTCAGAGGGAAACAAAGGTATATCTTCCTATAGAAATGGATGACGGAACAGTTCGGGTATTCGAGGGATATCGAGTGCAGCATTCGAACATTCGCGGTCCCTTTAAAGGAGGTATCCGCTATCATCAGAACTGCGATTTAAATGAGGTAAAAGCTCTTGCCACATGGATGACTCTGAAATGCGCAGTTGCTGATATTCCCTATGGAGGAGCCAAGGGAGGCATTCAGGTAGATCCAAGTACACTTTCCGCAAGAGAGCTTAGAAATTTGACAAGACGCTACACTTTTGCGATTGCACCCATTATTGGATCCGATACTGATATTCCTGCTCCGGATGTAAATACCAATCCCCAGACCATGGCATGGTTGTTAGATACATATAGTCAGCTCAAAGGGCATCCCTGTCCGGGTGTCGTAACAGGAAAGCCGGTGGAGCTTGGCGGATCAAAAGGCAGAAATTCTGCCACAGGACGGGGTGTGGTGATCAGTACAAAACTCCTTCTTGCACAGCAGGGCCGGAAACTTGCAGGAACCACCGTTGTCATTCAGGGAATGGGGAATGTAGGAGCCAATGCGGCCCGCGTCTTCTACCACAGAGGAGTGAAGGTTCTTGCCATCAGCGACATTTCCGGCGGTCTTTACTGCGAGGATGGACTGGATATTGATACGATCTCCGTCTTCCTTGAAAGGGAAGGCGCTCTTTTGAAAGATTACAATGGACCGGGCATACGTCATATCACCAACGAAGAACTGCTGTCATGTAAATGCGATGTTCTTGTACCGGCTGCCCTGGAAAATCAGATTACCGCGGACAATGCAGAGAAACTGAACTGCTCCTTTATCGTGGAAGCTGCTAATGGTCCCACAACAGAAGATGCGGATATCATTCTGGAAAAACGCGGTATCACACTGATTCCGGACATCTTTGCCAACAGCGGAGGTGTGATTGTCTCTTACTTTGAATGGGTACAGAATATCCAGGAACTGACATGGGATCGTGATCAGGTCAATGAAATGCTGGAAAAACTCATGACTCGGTCTTTTAAGAGCCTTCTGGATGTTGTAGAGGAATGTCACTGTACCTTGCGTATGGCAGCCTATATTGTGGCTCTGAGAAAACTGGTCACCGCAGAGAAAATGAAAGGGATTTTCCCGTAGAAACTATTATATGCCTCCTTGATCATTTTAATATTTTATTTTTGTAGCAGGAGCTTATTTAATTACTTTCCTGGTATTTACATTAACGTTGCTTTATTTTCAAAAATGTGAAAAAAGGAGTTTAAAAGATTAGATGCTTAAAACAAAAATTAAAGAATACAGGCAGACTAGGAATATGAGTCAAATAGAATTAGCAAATCTTGTAGGAGTTCGTAGGGAAACCATTAATCACCTGGAAAAAGGATTATATAATCCCTCTCTGAAGTTGGCCGTAGATATTGCAAAAGTTTTTCATGTCAAAGTTGAAGACATGTTCGAATTTGTAGAAGAATAAAGAACATCTAGATCTTACTCATGCAGTATTCCTTAGGAATCATTGTATTGCCAGGAAACCGGGAACATGAGATAAACAAATCGTTTATCTCATGTTCCCGGTTTTGATGGCTTTATTTTTCGCAGACTATGTACGGCACGGCAGACCCGATTATTGTAGGAAGGGTTGTGGATACTCTGTTTCATATTGGATTGGGTACGCCAATTTCATCCGTGGCTCAGATTATTTTTATATTTTATTTCTCCTAATTTTTTTCATTCCAGGAAATAACACTGCAGTAATTGCGGGAGTAATCCACTGGATTCGACCATTCCCCAGTATTCTCGTCTGTCTGATAGGATAGCATGTCTGCCTGTATTTTGGATTCGATATCTGCCTGGGCATCCGAAATGAGGTCGCCTTTTTCATAAAAAGTCAGGATTTTACCGCCTTTTCCAACATAATATACACCATCGGAGGTCGTGTCAATCAGTTGTTCTTCTGCGGTCATGGGGTCTTCCCGGTAGTAAGTCAGCTCTTTGGGCACGATAAAATAGAAGGAGGAGGAATAGCCGTTCCCTTTATAAAAATCGGACCAATATCTTTGCAGAGAGACTCCGTTGGTATTTCCTCCAGACACCTGGTTATCCACCTTGGGGCTGTCTTCATTCACTACAACAGATTGACGGTCAAAAGAGGAAACATAGGAATCCACAGTAAAGAAACAGCATATGGAGCCGTCCTCCAATTTGTATACATTTTGGACACTTACGTCTTCTGCGGGAATTCGCCGGTCTAAGACAGGAAACACTTCCGCTGCCTTATCCCTTGCCGATTTTATAAGCGGAGCGGAGGAAGTAAGGAGGGCGTATACAGAAAGTAGAACCAATGCTGCTATTGCGCCGATCATGATCTGTCGGAAGGCCAGCTTCCTGGAAATCTTTTTAAAAAAGTCCTGGTCACTTAATCTTTGGAGAGAGTTTTCACTGTCGGAGTTGATTTCAGGCAACGGTTCCCTCATCAGTTCATAATATTCCCTGCAGTCCTCACAGACACAGAGGTGATCCTCTATGATGTCTTTACTGGCATCACTGCATATATTGTCTTTGTACAAAGGCAACAGATCCCGAATGATATCACAGGAAAATTTCATACAATTCACATCCTTTCTGGTAGTTCTTTTAAAATTTTCATTCTGGCCCGATAGTAGGTTACTCTGGCCCAGTTTTCTTGTTTTCCGAAGATATCCCCGATTTCACGGAAGCTAAGTTCCCCCAAAGCACGTAGGATAAAGACCTCTTTGTAGGGCTCGTCCAGGCTGTGGATGATACGAAAAATCGAAAGGGATTCTTCTTTTTGGATACAGCCCTCAGCCATATCTGGTACAGAGGAAGAAGGGGCAA
Source organism: Lachnospiraceae bacterium (assembly GCA_019424135.1). Taxonomy (GTDB): domain Bacteria; phylum Bacillota; class Clostridia; order Lachnospirales; family Lachnospiraceae; genus Merdimonas. The sequence goes on along the minus strand of JAHYZZ010000004.1, from coordinate 79,372 downwards.
AAAGATCTTCCCACGGTTCCTCTGACGGGATCATGCGCTTTCCTTTGCGGAGTTGATCCATGTAGAGATTTTTGGCAATTTGACACAGCCAAGAGGTTACGGAGCAGGTACCTTTAAAGTGATGGATTTCCTTCAAAGCACGAAAAAAGGTTTCCTGTGTGATCTCTTCGGCCACATGGGAATCCCGGCTCATGGAAAGAACAAAAAGATATACATCCTTGAAAAAACGATTATACAGATCTTCAAAATCAATCCTCACTGTGTCATCACCTCACCTCTTTGTCTGTTAGACGCTGATACCGGCAGATTCGTTACAAAATTTTGTAAAAAATATTTTTAAGAAATTTATACATATGCAATATTTTGATAATGTTATCCATGTACCATTCTCTGATGTCTTTTATTTGATACTTTGCGGATTTCGGACTGGTAAAAGAAACTGAATGATCAGACATTGAGTTTTCCGGTTTACGTATGTGATATATTAAGAGAATATATAGGATATGTATGGAAAAAGCCCGTGATGAACGGGCTTTTTTAGTATGATTATCCTCATAATGTATCTTCATTTACTTCAAGCGTTGTTTCTGCTGCGAGCATCAGAAGCCGTTGAAATTCCGTCTTTTCTGCATTAGTCATTTTTTGAGTCATGCGCTGGAAACAGTTGTCTATTTGCTCTCTTACAAATGCGTATACCTTAAGTGCCTGATCTGTCGGACGGATGTCGTAGGTTCTTTTGTCTTTTGCGTTGGTGGTTCGAATTAAGAACCCCTGGTCTGTGAGTTTTGTTACTGTTTTAGCAATAACACTTTTATCAAGCGCAAGACGCTTGGTAATTTCGTCTTGTGTCAAAATTTTATGGTCACAGACAATTAAGATCACAACAGCCTGTGCAGCAGTAAGATGATAAGGAGCACAGTCATTGCTAAGCCAGATATGAGATTTCCTGTATAAGATAGAGATTGCTTTAAACGGACTGTCTGTAATGAAAGGCATAGGAAAACCTCCTTATATAACCAAATTCTTTTATTTATATAAAATTATAACGGGAAAGGAGATAATTTGCAAATGAATTATAGTGGCAATTGCAACTAACTATTGACTGTTTGGGAGAGATGTGTTATTTTTAAAAAGGTGGCAGATGCCACTTGTTTTTTGCTTAAAAATAGAAAGGATAAAAATTAAATGGAAAATGTAAAAAAAATATGGAATAAGAAATTTATTTTGCTGTTTATCACTAATCTTTTGGTTTTGGCAGCTTTCTATGCGTCTATTCCGATCATTCCAGTCTACTGTCAGGAGATTGGGATTACAGGATCAAAGGTAGGAATTGTTCTGACTGCAATGTCAGTTGCGACCATTTTATTTCGACCGGTGGCAGGATATTTGCTGGATAACTTTAATCGTTATCACGTTTATCTTGTATTTCTGGCATTGTTTTGTCTGTCTTTTCCTGCGTTTATTCTGCTCTCGGTATTTGGACTGTTGATTCTTGTTCGTCTGTACATGGGTGCGGTCTATTCTGTCTGTGGGTCTGCGACTATGACTTTGGCAGGAGATGTACTTCCTCCAAGAAAAATTACGGAGGGGATTAGCAGATTTGC
>JAHYZZ010000004.1:69079-77758 GCA_019424135.1 Lachnospiraceae bacterium | reverse complement strand
ACGATCACAATTGGTATGGCTGTGGGCCCCTTTGTGGGAATTCAGGTACAGAACCATATGAGCAGCAAAGCATCTTTTTTCATGATTTTTGGAATTACAATCATTGCTTTTTTCTGTGTATCCTGCTGCCATATTCACTATCCAAAAGTTGAGCGGAAAAAATTTTCTTTAAAAGGATCCATTCATAAACCTGCGCTCCCTTTTATGTTAAATATGATGTTTTTGATGATTCCATATGGAGCGGTAATTGCATATTCATCCATTTTAGCTCAGGAAAAAAATCTGATGTCTACATTTCCCTATTTTTATATCTTTTTGGTCATTGGCATGCTGATTTCCAAATTTTCCACACAAAAAATTATCGATGACGGAAAGCACCGTATTTTGGTATGTATCAGCTTGATTATCCTGATTCTTACTATGATCAGTTATATCTGGTTAGAAACTGGGATTCATTTGTTGGCAACAGGGTTTTTCTTTGGTTTCGGATATGGAATTCTACAACCTTTATTCCAGTCCTTTGTTACAGGCACGACACATGTCAAGAGTCGAGGCGTTGCCAATGCCACTTATCTTTTGTCTTACGACATCGGCATTGGTCTGGGGTCGCTTTTCATGGGATTTATGCAAGAGAGTATCGGTTTATCCACCGGCTTTGCCCTGACGGCAATTTCCTATATTGTAGGCGCTATGGTTTATATTTTTTATATAGATCGCTACTATCATAATTTACGAGTATCAGCTATTTAGAATGGAGAGATTGAAATGTTGGAAATGATTAGTGAGAAAGCTGAAGAGACTGCAATGGTTCAATTTATGAACCAATTCAATGACAATCCCTTTTTGCTTCGTTTTAAAGAACGAGAATATCTGAATTGTTGGAACAGAAGGGAAAATATTATCAACTATATACTGGTGCTTTTGAACTGGATTAGGAAAAAGCAACCGTAGAGAAAGAGAGTTTTTAGAAAAGAGGTAGATGAAAATGAATACAGAATTAGAAAAAAAGAAGAGTCCATTTGCCACAGAGCCAGTGGGCAGACTGATTGCAAAATTTGCAATTCCGTGTGTGATCTCATTGCTGGTAAATTCGCTATACAATATTGTAGACCAGATTTTTATCGGATGGGGCGTGGGTTATCTGGGAAATGGAGCCACGAATGTGGTATTTCCCATTACCATCATTGCACTGGCTTTGTCTCTTATGATCGGGGATGGTGGAGCGGCATACCTAAGCCTGCGGTTAGGGGAAGGCGACCAGGAAAATGCAAGACGAGGAGTTGGAAATGCAATTGTCATGGTTACAGTTGTAAGTGTCTTGCTGCTGGTTGTATTTCTGGTGTTTATCAATCCGATTCTGACTCTGTTTGGAGCGACAGAGACGCTTAGGCCCTATGCCCTGGAATACGGTTATGTGATCGGAGCAGGCCTGCCTTTTATGATGATACCTGCAGCCCTCAATTCTATGATCCGAGCCGATGGAAGCCCTAAATATGCCATGTTTTCCATGATCTTGGGAGCTGTGATCAATACCATATTTGACCCCGTCTTTATCTTTATATTTCATATGGGAGTCCGGGGGGCTGCCATTGCTACTGTCATGGGACAGGTTGCATCTTTTATATTTTCGGTAGTATATCTCTTTCACTTTAAATCCATCCACCTGGATCTGGGGGCATTGCGGTTAAAGAAAAAAACCTGTCGGACGATATTGGGCCTGGGCATCAGCAGTTTTATTACACAAATTGCCATTACCGTGGTCATGGCACTGACGAACAATCTGCTGGCGGCATACGGGGCAGATTCCGTCTATGGTTCCGAGATTCCGTTGACGGCTACCGGCATTGTGATGAAGGTAAACCAGATCTTGATCTCTATACTGGTAGGAATCTCCACCGGTGCACAGCCCATCATCGGATTTAATTATGGATCCAAAGATTACAAGCGGGTAAGGAAATCTTTTGATATTGCACTTGTGGCGTTGGAGGTTGTGGCAATCATTGCATTTTTGATCTTTCAATTTTCACCGATGAGCGTTGTATCCTTGTTTGGATCGGAAGATGGGCTATACAATGAGTTCGCAGTTATGGCATTTAGGATCTTTTTGTTGTTCTGTCCGCTGACCGGATTTCAGACGGTGGCGGCCATTTATCTGCAGGCAATTGGAAAACCGGTGAAATCAGCAATTTTGTCTCTGGCAAGACAGATCATATTCTTCATTCCGGCAGCAGTCATTTTGCCCATGTTCCTGGGGGTGACCGGAGTGCTGTGGACGGGCCCGGTTGCGGATGGCCTTGCTTTTTTGCTTGCACTGGGGCTGATCATCTATGAAAGAAAACTGTTGAAAACGGCAGAAATGTCAAAATAAATAGAGCAAAAGTCATGGGAAAAGAAAGGAGAATGAAAAATGAAAAATAGAATCATAACTATTAGCCGTGAGTTTGGAAGTGGTGGACGTACTATCGGAAAAATGACGGCAGAACAGCTGGGAATCCCTTGTTACGACAGCGAGCTGCTTCAGAAGATTGCGGAAGAAACCGGATTTGATGAGCAGTATATAGCAGATGCCGGAGAGCAGGCATCGGGAGGATTTTTGTCATCTGCCTTTTCCACCAGAGCCTTTGGTCCGACCAATGCGGACTACTTGTGGCAGATACAGTTTAAGCTGATCACAGAGCTTGCTCAAAAAGAATCCTGTGTCATCGTAGGTCGCTGTGCAGACTATGTTCTGCGGGATACGGCAGACTGTTTGAAAGTCTTTATCCATGCTGATCTGGAATTCCGGGCAGACCGGATTGTCAAGATTTATGGAGAAAGAGAAGAATCTCCGGAACAGCGGATCAAAGAGAAAGATAAACGCCGGGCAGCCTACCACCGGTTTTATACCAATATGAAATGGGGACATGCCCAGAATTACGATATTACACTCAACAGTGGAACCCTTGGAATCGATCGGTGCGTGGAAATTATTAAGAATCTTTATTAAAGTAGAATATATTTGCCGGTACTTTAAAATATGTTTTCCTTTTTTATGGCAGCAGAGAGGCTATTCTCTGCTGCCAAATTTTTTACACAGGCTGATGAAAGTATTCATATTGTCGGTCAAATATTTGCTTTTGTGGTAGATGATGTTGAGTTTCCTTGTCATCGGATGAGAAAAAGGAATCGTTTTTACAGTGTGTTCATCAATATTTTTTTTAACCAGGAGATAGGGAAGAACAGCAACCCCTAGTCCTTCGGCAACCCCGCGGACGATTGCCTGAGTACTTGCACTTTCCCAGAGGGGATGGACGGTAATCTGGAGTAGGGCAAAGTAGGAATCCAGGATTTCGCGGCCTGCACTGCCCTTTTCGCGCATCAGAAAGGGATATTTCGCCAGCTGTTCCAGAGTAATTTCATGGCATTTTGAAAGAGGGTGATCTATTGCAACGATAGCCTGCAGAGAGTCTTCCATAAAAGGAACTGCAACAATATCTGGTTGGTCAGGCTGAGTTTCGATTAAGCCAATGTCGATGTCATTGTTCAGGATATGACGCTCGATGGAGGAAGACTTTTTGATGGTGACTTCCGTCCGTAGATCCGGATAGAGCGCCTGATACTGTCTAACAAGTGTCGGAAGTATATGGGTTCCGATGGTGATGCTGGCGCCCAGGCGTATCGTGCCCAGTGTATCCCAGTTACGGATCTTTTTTTCCATCTCATCAAACATAGATACAATATGAAGGGCATAGCCAAAGAATTCTTTCCCCGTTTCTGTGGGCGTGATCCGCTTTCCGATTCTTTCAAACAGGCGGATGCCATAATAATTTTCCAATTCTTTAATTGCAAAGCTGACAGAGGGCTGTGCCAGGTGCAGTTCAGTGGCGGCCCGTGTGATATTGCTATGGCGAAAAACGGATACAAAAATTTTCATATGGCGAAGAGTCATTCCTGTCTGTCTCCTATATAAGAAAAGTATTATATATTTAATAGAATAATAGTATTTCCATTATAAATCAAGAAGAAATATACTTGAAAAGAAGGAGGAGACTCTTATGGAGAATAAAAGAAGTGTTTTATTAAGGATTTTTGTATCCACATTGTATCTGAGTGCGTTTACCTTTGGAGGCGGATATGTGATTGTAACACTGATGAAGAAGAAATTTGTGGATGAATACCACTGGATCGAGGAGGATGAGATGCTGGATCTTACTGCAATCGCGCAGTCTGCTCCTGGAGCGATCGCAGTCAACGGCGCGATCGTGGTAGGGTATAAACTGGCCGGCATGATCGGAGCGTTGACCGCCATTGTCGCAACGGTTCTGCCTCCGTTTTTAATTATTTCTGTTATCTCTGTCTTTTATCAGGCGTTTCGCAGTAATTATATCGTCAGTGAAATCCTGGAGGGCATGCAGGCAGGAGTGGCGGCTGTCATTGCAGCGGTTGTATTTGAAATGGCAAGGGGGATTATTCACGGACGAAGTGTGATATCTATAGCGATTATGACCCTTGCGTTTCTGGCGGCATGTATTTTTGGAGTCAATGTCATCTATATCATCCTTGTCTGCGGAGTGATCGGGGCAGTAAGGACTTTGACAGGGAAAAGGAGAGAAAAGAAATGATCTATCTTGAATTGTTCTGGAGTTTTCTTCAAATCGGACTTTTTAGTTTTGGCGGCGGATATGCGGCAATGCCGCTGATTCAGGGACAGGTGGTCACAGAGCATGGGTGGCTGAGCATGGCAGAATTTACAGATCTGATTACAATTTCACAGATGACGCCGGGACCGATTGCCATTAACTCTGCCACTTTTGTGGGAATTAAAGTTGCCGGTGTTCCAGGAGCTTTGATGGCTACTCTTGGCTGCATCCTGCCATCCTGTGTCATTGTAACTCTGATTGCAAAGTTATATTTAAGATATAAAAACATGGCAGTTCTTCAGGGAATTTTAAATTCTTTAAGACCTGCGGTTGTTGCTATGATTGCTTCTGCGGGAATATCAATTTTAGTAAGTTCACTCTGGGGAAATAATTCCGGGATGAGTCTGGGCGGGATCAATTGGATCATGGCGACGATCTTTGCAGGAGGGATAGTCCTACTTCAAAAATGTAGAATGAATCCAATATGGGTCATGTTATTGGCAGGTGTGGCTAATTTGGGAATATCATTGATCGGGAGATGAAACAGATGAAATATTTGATGAAAACCGGAATTTGTGGGTATCAGATATACGACGAAAAAGACAGAATGATTGAAATAATTCAAAAAGGATTTCTTGTTGGAAACAAATTAATAGTCAGCAATGTAGAAAAAGAGAAACTCTATACAATCATTCGTAGAGAGGGTGAAATTTTAATAGAAAAATCGGAGGGGAAACCCATTCGGTGCATAATGAAATATCAAGAGAGAGAAACGCGAGATACTTTATCTGGTACAAGGCTTCCTATAGCAGAGAAGATAGAGATGGATGTATGCTGTGGAATATTGGCACTACAGCAGACTCGGAAGAGGATATTTACAATTTTATTAAATGGAGAAAAAATAGGTGAGATGAAGCATATGATGTGCTTGCGAAAAGAATTACACCTAGAAAAGAAGATACCAGAACTATATATTGGAGTTCTCTTTGCAGCAGGTATTTTGATGCTGCACGATGATGATATAGAAATTGTATGAGGATTGCGGTTTCTCTTCTCCTGGCTAAGAAGAGTATGTCCCTGAAATGTACTTGATGATTTTCTATATAAAAATTATACTAGAAAAGAAGATTATTTATATGAGAAAAGGATAGAAAGGAAAAGATAATGGAGAAAACAAAAAAGTTTCTATATCAATTATTAAAGACCAAACTTATAGGAGAAATAGAAAGCTGTCAGTATGTGATTGCAGATCTGGCAAATGCATCTGCTCTGCTAAATGAGAACATGGAAAAGATTAACTGGGTGGGATTTTATCTGATGGAAGGAGAACAGCTGATACTTGGTCCATTTCAGGGAAAACGAGCCTGTACAAAGATCCAGGTCGGAAGAGGCGTCTGCGGAACAGCGGCAGCCCATGATAAAGTGATCCGGGTGGAAGATGTGCATCAGTTTCCGGGACATATCCCATGTGACAGTGCATCTCAATCGGAAATCGTGCTTCCACTGCATGATCAGGCGGGAAATGTCTGCGCAGTGCTGGATATTGACAGCCCTGTAAAATCTCGATTTACACAAGAAGACCAGGAGGGGTTAGAGAGTTTGGTTCCTGTGTTGGAACAGGTATTTTTGAAAGAGAAGGGACGTTCTTTTTAATTATATAAGATTGATGAGGATGAGGCCGACACCAATCAGCCCGGTTGCAATATACTGACGACGGTTCAGCCTCTCCCGGAACGCCAGATAGTTGATGACGTTTACCAGTATGATCAGCCCGGCACTATAGGTGGGGTAGACGATGTATGCCGGAAGTACGGCGGCTGCTCTTAAGAGAAACAGGGTAGTCAGTTGATTAGGGATACCCACGCCGATTCCAATTAGAATATCCTGCCGGCTCATCCTGGCGCCATCCCGGAAATATATGACAATGCTGATGGCCAAAGCGGAAAAAAATGTGTAGAATACAAAACAAGTCTGGCTGTCTGAACCGTAATAGCGACTGTAAATCTTGGAAAGGAAGTCCAAAAGACCTCCCAGAATAAAGATCATGATTAGGCCAAATCGGAAGGGAGGACGATTTTCCTGGCTGCCAGAGTTCATAAAAAAGATGGCAAAGCTGCAAAGAATCAGCCCTGTCATTTGTATCAAAGAGGGGATTTCCAGGAAAAATAAACCGGATAAGATTGTAGGAATCAAAATTCCCAGACGGTTAAAGGTGGTCGTTAAAGGCGCACCATTTCTGCGAATACTAAGTTGTATAAAGACCAGGGAGACTACAAATCCAACGCCATTTAGAATCCCCGCTCCAAGACTGACCGCATCCGCGTGAAAGATCAGGCTTTTGTCCTCCAGCATGAGAATACTGATCAGGGAGCCGGTCAGATAATTCCAGATATTCAGTGCATATCGGTTGCCATTGTGGTGTTCAGAATAACGCATGAGAAAAGTCATGCAAAGATTAATGCCGATAGAAGAAATAAGAAAAAACATTTTTGCATCCCCCGTTTGCTCTATGTTCTATTATAGACAAATGGGGGAATGCGCGTCAATCAGTCAAAAGCTATATTTTCTGCTTCTGCCAGTTACAAAATGTGCTATACTGATTTTTAGAAATATCTTTATTGGGGGAATTAGTATGGCACAGAAATCATCGGCGATATTGATGACCAACGGCCCAATCTGGAAACGTCTGGTGGCATTCGCCGTTCCTCTTTTCTGGGGAAACTTATTTCAACAGCTATACAACACGGCCGACTCTGTGATCGTTGGTAATTTTCTTGGAAATAATGCGCTGGCTGCCGTCAGCTCTTCTGGAAATCTGATTTTTCTCATGGTGGGATTTTTTAACGGGATCGCTATAGGAGCCGGTGTGGTGACCGGAAAATATTTCGGTGCAGGCGACAGCGAAAATCTAAAAAAATCTATCCATACGACGATGGTATTTGGATTGATTTGTGGAATCATTCTGACCATCGTTGGGATTATAGCGGCGCCCAAGATACTGGTACTTATGGGAACACCTACGGAGGTGCTTCCGGAATCCCTTTCTTATTTCCGGGTCTATTTTGCAGGATCTCTTGCATTTGTTATGTATAACTTTTTTGTAGGAACGCTGCAGGCAATGGGGGACAGCAAGCATCCTCTGATCTTCCTTATTATTTCATCGGTTACAAATATTGTGCTTGATCTTTTATTTGTAGGAGTATTTAGATGGGATGTATGGTCGGCTGCATTTGCAACGATTCTTTCACAGTTTTTAAGTGCTTTTCTATGTCTGTATCAGCTAAAAAAAGGAAATGAAGTATTCAAACTAGAGATTTTAAAAGTGAAAATGGATTCCAATATGCTACGACAGATTGTGGTCAACGGTGTGCCGGCCGGAGTGCAAAACTCCATCATATCTGTGGCAAATGTATTTGTTCAGGCGAATATCAATACCTTTGGCGCTACGGCAGTAGCTGGTTGTGGATCTTACTCAAAGATTGAAGGATTTGGATTCCTTCCGGTGACTTGTTTTGCTCTGGCATTGACCACATTTATCAGCCAGAACCTTGGTGCCCGGGAATATGAGAGGGCAAAAAAAGGAGCAGTGATCGGGGCAGTCTGTTCCTTATCGATTGCGGAGGTGGTCGGTCTTTTGATCAATTTTTTTGCACCGGTACTGATCAGTGCTTTTGGGGGAGGAAGCGAAGCAGTAGGGTATGGTGTCACCTGGGCAAGGACAGTCACCTGGTTTTACTTTCTTTTGGCATTTTCACACTGTATGGCAGGGATATTAAGAGGAGCCGGCAGATCAGTAGTTCCTATGTTTGTCATGATGATCTGTTGGTGTGTGATTCGGGTAAGCTATATCAGCGTCGTGGTACAGTTCATTCCGAGCATACAAGTGATCTTTTGGGCATATCCTCTGACATGGCTGTTAAGTTCCATCGTATTTCTGATTTATTTTTTGAAATCGGACTGGATTCACGGGCTTGAGAAGATACGATAAAGTGCAAAATAGGACGTAGACCTTTTGCAAAGGTCTACGTCCTATTTTGCACTTTGCCCTGTACCTATTTGT
>JAHYZZ010000004.1:67137-69069 GCA_019424135.1 Lachnospiraceae bacterium | reverse complement strand
CGCATTTAATTCTGCTGGAGAAAGTCCGTCAGATCTTTTTGCATATCTTCTTCTGTAGATACCAGTTTTTTTGCAATTGATATACCGGATTTTTCTGCGCCTGAGTATTCCCGGATGTGGCTGCTAATGGTTTTAATGCCCATATTACAGCCGTCCATGAGTATTTTTGCTGCCTGACGGGAATCGTTATTGACCATAAGTTTCATCTCTGTTGAGATCCAGGACATGGCCTGGGCCATCATGCCCGGCTCTTTTTCTGCATTTCCAGATTCGTGTAAAAGTTGGGCTGTCTCAGAGGCAAGCTGTCGGTGTTTCTGCTGATACTTTTGTATCAGGTTTGATAATTTCTGGTCTCCGGCTAAGTTTTGAACCTGTTCCATGCTGTCTAATGCCATCTGGCAGCCGGCACTGCATTCTTCTAAAAGTTTTCTAGTTTGTATATGCATGTATATATCCAGTCCTTTCACCTTTCTATTTTTATTTTTTTAGTATTTGCAAAAGGATTTTTTTTATAAGTTGAAATTTACACAGAATGCATTAAAATAACTTTGAGGATATACTCATTTTGATTATTATGGCATAGAGGATACTTATCGCCGTACTTGTGGCAAAATTTTTTGACAAATATAGATTCTTTTTAAGGAAAGCAACGCCCATTGAGCTGAGAAAAGGAGAATAGCATGTTAGACAGACGTTATGAAAAACAGATGACAAGGGAAGAGAGGGCAGCATTTGAAAAAGAGAAATTAAGCCAGATGACAGGCAGGGAAAAGCTGGAATATTTCTGGATGTATTATAAGACTTGGCTGGCGGTTCCAATTATCATAATCGTTTTGATTTACCTTGGAGTGACTATGTACGAAGGAATGAACGAGAAAGTTCTTCTAAACCTGGTTCTTGTAGACAGCATTTCGGATGGATATGAGGATCTGGAAGAAACGGCGAGGGATTATCTGGGAATTGAAAAGAGAAATCAGACTGTGCGGATTAATGCAAATATTACTTCTGGAGGATACCAAGGAGAGGCAGCTTTTCGCACCTTAATTGGAACCGAATCTGTTGACGTGGTGCTATGTCCGGAAAGCTTTTATCAGGAGAATGGGCAGGATGTGCTGGAAGTAGCGTCGACGGTGGAAGATAGTCAGTGGATGAAGGAAGAGGCAGGAATTGAATATGAACCGGTGTATGTCTGTATTGCCCGGAACACGCCAAATCGTGAACACGCCGAGGCGTTTGTGCGTTTTATTGAAGAAAAAGAATAGACAAAAGGAGGAGAGTACGTGGATTACAGGAAATTAAATGAAAAGATGGATGAAATGAGGGACAAAATATTGGAGACGATCTGCCGCAGTATTCAAATTGAAAGTGTGGCAGGAGAACCCCAAATGGATGCCCCTTATGGACCAGGGCCGAAGAAAGCCTTGGAGTTTGCCCTGGAGCTTGGCAGGAGCCTTGGATTCCGAGTGGGAAATGTTGATAATCATGCGGGCTATATAGAGTATGGAAATGGGGAAGAAATGGTGGCTGTTCTGGGACATATGGATGTAGTTCCGGCAGGTGAAGGATGGAGGTATCCCCCTTTTGCAGGAGAAATTCATGATGGTATCATGTATGGAAGAGGCGTCATGGATGATAAAGGGCCAACGATTGGAGCAATCTATGCGCTAAAGGCTATCCGGGATCTGGAGATTCCAGTGGATCGCAGGATTCGTGTTATTTTTGGAACCAATGAGGAACGCGGCAGCAGCTGTATTCAATATTATGTAGATCACGGAGAAGAGAAGCCGGTCATGGGAATCACACCAGATGCAGAATATCCGCTGATCTTTTTTGAGAAGGGGATGTTTACGGCTTCCTGTGGATGCGAAAAAGTGAAACAGGGAAAGATTAGAGTACTGGAATTTCAAGGGGGGACGGCTTTTAACGTGGTGC
>JAHYZZ010000004.1:0-67127 GCA_019424135.1 Lachnospiraceae bacterium | reverse complement strand
CCATCTTTCTGCAGATTGGTATTGGAAGGAGAGCATTCCATTTCAGGGTCAGAAGGGATTACGGTTACCTGGCAGAATGGGAATACGATTTTAGAGGCGGAGGGTATTGGGGCCCATGGAAGTACGCCGGATCTTGGAAAAAATGCGGTGATTCTTTTAGTGGATGCGGTAAAGGAGTTAGAAATTGGAGGAGATTATGAGAAATTATTCTCTTTCTTAAGAATGAAAATAGGTTTAGAGACGAATGGGAAAAGCCTTGGCATTCGTTATCAGGATGATGAGACAGGAGAAACGACCGTCAATTTGGGTGTAATGCAGGGAAACGCAGAGAAGATAAAGTTCATTTTGGACATTCGATATCCGAAAAACGGAAAAAAGGAGGAGATTTTTAGTCATCTTACCCAAGCATTAGATGAAGCGGACATGAAGATTTTAGATTATGATCACACAGAAATGCTATACGTGCCGAAGAATTCTGAACTAGTACAGAAGCTGATGAAAGTTTACCGGGAAGGAACAGGGCAGGCAGATGCACAGCCGAAAGCTATAGGTGGTGGAACTTATGCAAAGATGTTTAAAAATATGGTAGCCTTTGGCCCTGTATTTCCCGGAGATCCCGATGTGGTACATCAACCCAATGAGGCCATAGAAGTGGAAAAACTGATGAAATCGGTGAAGCTTGTTGCAGTAGCAATGGCCGAGATGGCAAAAAAATGAACAAAAGCAAAAAATGCAGTCCTTGACGGGACTGCTTTTTTTGGGAATCACAGGCTTTTGTGAAGGAGTGAAAGTATTATCTTTAAGTCATTTACCGGAAGTTGCCCAGGAGCGGAGGCATTTCCTGAAGATCCAAAAGTCACTGAAGATCCAAATATTTCGCCGCAAAGGCGGCTGATTGTACCGGTGCCGGCCATAGACATTGTAATAATCGGGCGGTCGGCGTACTTCCGAGTCATCTCTTCCGTGGCAGATAAAAGAGTCAGGACATCTTGTTTATTTTGAGGCATGACTGCAATCTTTGGGATATCTGCTCCTAGATTCTGCATTTGTTGCATGCGTCTGATCAGCTCATCTTTTGGAGGGGTTTTGATAAAATCATGATTTGAGACAATGACCTTCACTCCACAAGAATGAGCCAAAGAGAGGATACTCCTAACCACATCCTCCCCCATAAAAAGCTCTGTATCTATTAAATCAATACAGCCGGATTTTATCATAGTATGATTAAGCTCAGTATAAAGATCAGGATTAATATCAAGATTTCCTCCTTCTTTTTTGCTGCGGAAAGTAAAAAGAAGAGGTATTTCTTCAAGGACATGGCGCAGTTCATTCGCAGTTCTTTCTACTTCAGAAAAAATAAACACATCCTGATACCAATCTGCGCGCCACTCTACCAGATCCGTCCCGACAGAACAGATTTCTTTGGCAGAGGTCAGGATATCTTCCCGGGTTTTCCCTATGATAGGAACACATATTTTCGGAATCCCAGTTCCAATCTCAACATTTCTGATATTTATTGTATTCATAGTCATCCACCCCGTTTGATTAAGTTCTCCACCAGTTTATCATAACATTGGGGAGGGGGCAATTGGGGACGGGGGATTTTTAGAAATCCCCCGTCCCCAATTGCATTCGTCTTTCTATCGGTGTATAATATTCACAAAATGTGGATAATTCGGTGGATAAGTATGTGGATAACTTCTTGCGTTTTGACATCGGTCCGGATGTTCACAGTGAAATTTTGAAAGTGTAATGGAGTTTGAGCAATGAGTAAGAAGAGATCGAGAAACAGGACGATGAAAAAAGTTGCCGCATCTTCGCGGACGGAACAGAAAAATAATACAGACCAGACAAAGAAGCCGGAAGTGCAGGCGAAGGTTACAGTGGATGAAGAGGCTTGCTATAGTCGCAGGTTCAGTCGTCATTTTGATGAGTTGAAGTGGCTGTATATGGAACTTTATAATAATAGTTCCATGTTTGCGGAATTGTGTGACAATCTGCATCGCTTTTATGAGGAGCGGAACCAGGATCTGAAGAGCCGTGACCTAAAACGGGAAGAGAATCCGGAATGGTATAAGACGAATGATATGCTTGGCATGATGTTTTACATCGATAATTTTGCCGGAAATATCAAAGGTGTGGAATCGAAACTGGATTATATTGAGAAAAGTAATGTCAATTATATCCACCTGATGCCGTTTCTAGATACTGTTGAGGGCCGTTCTGATGGGGGCTATGCCGTGGCGGATTTCCGGAAGGTACAAGAGAAGCTTGGCACCATGGAGGATCTGGAGGATCTGACGGCGGCGTGTCATAAGAAGGATATCAGTGTGTGTATGGATTTTGTTATGAATCATACTTCAGAGGATCATGAGTGGGCGAAACGCGCCCGCGCCGGAGAAGGCGAATACATGAGCCGTTATTTCTTTTTTGACAATTATTCTATCCCGGCCATGTATGAAAAGACTGTACCACAAGTATTTCCTACTACAGCTCCAGGAAATTTTACCTGGCTACCAGATGCAGGACATTTTGTGATGACCTCTTTTTATCCGTATCAGTGGGATTTAAATTATAAGAATCCTAGAGTATTTAATGAAATGATGTATAACTTCCTTTACCTGGCTAATCAAGGAATCGATATTATGCGGATCGATGCAGTGCCTTATATATGGAAGGAACTGGGAACTCAATGCCGTAATCTGCCCCAGGTACATACTATCGTTCGTATGATGCGTATGATTGCAGAAATCGTATGTCCGGGCGTGCTGCTTCTGGGTGAGGTGGTTATGGAGCCGGAGAAGGTGGTGCCTTATTTTGGAACGGTGGAAAAGCCGGAGTGCCATATGTTGTATAATGTTACCACCATGGCGACCACCTGGCACACAGTAGCGACGAGAAATGTCCGTTTGTTAAAGCAGCAGCTGGATATCGTTAATCATCTGCCCAAGGACTATGTATTTTTAAATTACCTTCGGTGTCATGATGATATTGGCTGGGGACTGGATTATGAGTCCTTAAAATCGGAAGGCATTGATGAACGTGCACATAAGAAGTACTTAAATGACTATTTCCAGGGTTACGTAGGAGACAGCCACAGCCGAGGCGAACTTTATAATGCCGATCCGGTGACGGGAGACGCCAGGTTCTGCGGGACTACGGCTTCCATGTGTGGAATTGAGAAGGCCGGCTTTGAACAGGATATGGACGCTATGGAGAAGGCCATCCAACTAGATGTAATGCTCCATGCCTATATGTTTATGCAGTCTGGAATACCGGTGCTCTACAGCGGCGATGAGATTGCCCAGGTCAATGATTACTCTTATAAGGAAGATCCTAACAAAGCAGCTGATTCCCGTTATATCCACAGAGGCCCCATGCGTTGGGATCTGGCAGAACACGCGGAAGATGAAAATACAGTAGAGGGTCAGGTATATCAGAGGCTGCAGCAACTGGAAAAGATCCGCAAGAGTGAAAAAGCATTTATGACCAATGCAGATACCTGGACTATAGAGACCTGGGATGCAGGTGTTCTTTGTATAGGAAGATATTATGACGGCGATAAGATCCTGGGACTGTTCAATTTCTCAGAATTTGACAAGACAGCGTGGATTAATGAGACAGATGGAGAATATGTAGAGCTCCTGACTGGAAAAGTTCTCCAGCCCATTGGGGTAAATATTCCCGCTTATGGGTTCTATTATCTCAAAAAAATTAATTAAGAAATGAATTTATTTTCCAAGACAGGAGAAAACGGATGATAGCAAATATCAAAGGGGGGTTTTTGGTATTGGTACTGGCAGCCGTGCTGGCATTTAGTGCGGCTGTCCCGGCCTATGCTACAGAGACAGACCAGAATACTTCGCCGGAAGAGGAGCTGACACCGGAACAGGCGGCGCTTAAGCAGGAGCTGGATCAGGTATATCAGATGGAGGTTCAAAGCAACGGATGGAAAGACTGGCCTCAGGGCCCGGGAACCTATGGGGAGGCCGCCATCGTCATGGATGTGGGAACGGGGGCTATCCTGTATGCAAAGAATATAGATGCCCATCACTATCCTGCCAGTATTACAAAGGTGCTGACTGCGTTGGTGGCTCTGCAGAATGGAAATCTGACAGATACGGTCACATTTTCCCACGATAGCATCGCGTTTCTGAAGCCAGATGAGTCTTCCATCGGAATGAAAGAAGGCAATCAGATTTCCCTGGAACAGGCATTATTTGCCACGCTTCTGGCCTCTGCCAACGAAGCGGCATATGCGGTGGGAGAAAATGTAGGAATGAATGCTGGCCATGATTATGCATGGTTCGTAGAACAAATGAATACTGTATGCCGGGAACTGGGAGGGGAAAATTCTCAGTTTGTAAACACGAACGGACTTCATGATCCGCAACACTATACCTGTGCAAGAGATATGGCACTGATCGGACGGGAGCTTTTTAAGTATCCAGACTTTTTTCGGATCGCACAGACACCTCAGTATACCATTCCGGCATCACCGACGACAGAAGAGCATGTATTCCAACAGCATCATCAGATGCTTCTGTCCAATGAAGCCGAATATTATCCATTTGCTGTTGGTGGAAAGACCGGGTATACGTCAGATGCGTTGTCTACGCTGATTACCATGGCAGATAACGGAACTACCCAGCTGGTCTGCGTTGTGCTTAAGACCCATGGAGTCAATGTGTATCCAGATACGCGCAATCTTCTGGAGTATGGATTTCATAATTTTCAGAAGTTGTCAGTGGCAGACACTGAGACTTCCGATGATATTGAAAAAATTTTGGATAGTGAAGGCGGTTATGTAATGTTGCCTTCTGGAGTTTCATTTGAGAATTTAAAAATGGAAATGATCCCGGATGGCCAAACCAGCAGCGAGGCCACACTGAACTACTATTATGAAGGTCAGCTGGTGGGAACAGCCAGGGCAGAGTTAAGTGATTCTTATATTGAGGAACATTCTGCACAGCCAGAAGATGTCAGCACAGAGAAAAGGTCAGGGGAAGAAAAAAATGATTCGGATCTGCTCTCCAAGGTGATTTTGGGTACAGCAGTGGTACTTCTTGTCATTTTGATCGGCCTTTTTATCCGCATCACCCGAAAACGAAAGAAGAGACGCACAAGAAGACGGACCAGGTGATAAAAAACCACTTGACGCTGCCGCCAATCCTTGTCTATAATAAGAAAGTACATAAAAACCATGACGAAGACAGTAGGGTATATACGAACGTCCAAGAGAGCCGGCGATGGTGGGATGCCGGTACCAGTAAGATATGTCTGAAGATCACTTCTGAGTTGCAGACGCTGAAAAGGAAGAAAATCCTAAGTAAGCGCTGACGGGATTCCTCCGTTACAGGGAAGACATATGACAGTATGTTTAGGTGGTGTAAAAAACGTTAGCTTCGCTTCCGTCCTATACAGGACGGAGGCGTTTTATTTTTTAAGGAGGTTGCTTATGTATCAGAAAGTTTCCACAGATCTGAACTTTGTGGACAGAGAAAAAAAAGTTGAAAAATTCTGGGAAGACAATCATATTTTTGAAAAGAGTATGGAAGAGCGTGAGGGGAATGAGATCTACATGTTCTATGACGGCCCTCCGACTGCCAATGGAAAACCGCATATTGGCCATGTGCTGACTCGTGTAATCAAGGATATGATTCCAAGATACCGTACCATGAAAGGGTATGAAGTTCCGCGAAAAGCCGGATGGGATACCCACGGTCTGCCGGTAGAGCTGGAAGTAGAGCGTTCCTTAGGTTTGGACGGGAAGGATCAGATCGAAGAGTACGGGCTGGAGCCGTTTATCGATAAGTGCAAGGAAAGTGTCTGGAAATATAAAGGTATGTGGGAAGATTTTTCTTCTACTGTCGGATTTTGGGCAGATATGGAGCACCCATATGTTACCTATCACAATGACTATATCGAGTCCGAATGGTGGGCGCTCAAACAGATCTGGGAAAAGGGTCTGCTTTATAAGGGCTTTAAAATCGTACCTTATTGTCCACGTTGCGGAACACCTTTGTCTGCCCAGGAAGTGGCACAAGGATATAAGGATGTAAAGGAACGTTCCGCCATTGTTCGTTTTAAAGTAGTCGGTGAGGATGCCTATTTCCTGGCATGGACCACCACACCGTGGACTTTGCCTTCCAATATCGGTCTTTGCGTGAACCCAGAGGAGGAGTATGCCAAGGTAAAGGCGGCAGACGGTTATGTTTATTACATGGCATCCGCTCTTCTTGACACTGTACTTGGAAAACTGGGAGAGGAAGGAAAGCCGGCATATGAAGTGCTGGAAACTTATAAAGGAAGCGATCTGGAATATAAAGAATACGAGCCACTGTACCAGTGTGCCAAGGATTGTTCAGACAAGCAGAATAAAAAGGCATTTTTCGTAACCTGCGATACGTATGTCACACTGACTGACGGTACCGGTGTTGTACACATTGCCCCGGCCTTTGGTGAGGATGATGCCAAAGTTGGACGTAAATATGATATGCCGTTTGTCCAGCTGGTGGACGAAAAGGGAAATATGGGAGAGACGACTCCGTTTGCCGGCCTGTTTGTAAAGAAGGCGGACCCAGAAGTATTAAAAGATCTGGATGCAAGAGGACTTCTCTACGATGCACCGAAGTTTGAACACAGCTATCCCCACTGCTGGCGCTGTGACACGCCGCTGATCTATTATGCGCGGGAGTCCTGGTTTATCAAGATGACAGCAGTAAAGGACGATCTGATTGCCAATAACAATACCATCAATTGGATTCCGGAAAGTATCGGAAAGGGCCGTTTCGGTGACTGGCTGGAAAATGTTCAGGACTGGGGCATCAGCCGAAATCGTTATTGGGGAACTCCATTAAATATCTGGGAGTGTGAATGTGGACATCAGCATTCCATCGGAAGCATCGCTGAGTTGAAGGAGATGTCTGACAACTGCCCGGACGATATTGAGCTTCACCGACCATATATCGATGCTGTGACGATTAAGTGTCCCAAATGTGGAAAACAGATGCACAGGGTACCAGAAGTCATCGACTGTTGGTTTGATTCCGGAGCCATGCCCTTTGCACAGCATCATTATCCGTTTGAGAATCAGGAAGTATTTAAACAGCAGTTCCCGGCAGACTTTATCTCTGAGGCGGTAGACCAGACCCGTGGATGGTTCTACTCACTGTTGGCGATTTCAACTTTGATCTTTAACAAGGCGCCATATAAGAACGTTATCGTTCTTGGACATGTGCAGGATGAGAATGGGCAGAAGATGAGTAAGTCTAAAGGGAATGCCGTAGATCCGTTTGACGCTCTGGAAAAATATGGAGCAGACGCAATCCGTTGGTATTTCTATGTCAACAGTGCACCGTGGCTGCCGAACCGTTTCCATGGAAAGGCAGTGGTAGAAGGACAGCGCAAGTTCATGGGAACCTTGTGGAATACCTATGCTTTCTTTGTTCTGTACGCCAATATTGATGAATTTGACGCTACAAAGTATACGTTGGATTATGAGAAACTGTCAGTTATGGATAAGTGGCTGCTGTCCAAACTAAATACGGTGATCGGGGAAGTGGATGAAAACCTGGCAAATTACCGTATTCCAGAGACGGCAAGAGCGCTTCAGGATTTTGTAGACGATATGAGCAACTGGTATGTAAGAAGAAGCCGGGAGCGTTTTTGGGCAAAAGGAATGGAACAGGATAAGATCAATGCCTACATGACTTTATATACTGCGTTGGTGGAAATTTGTAAAGCGGCGGCACCGATGATTCCGTTTATGACAGAAGAAATCTATCAGAACCTGGTAAGATCCATCAATAAGGATGTGCCGGAAAGTATTCATTTGTGCGCATTTCCGGAGGTCCATAAAGAGTATATTGACAAAGAACTGGAAGCAAATATGGATAACGTGCTGAAACTGGTGGTTATGGGACGTGCCTGCAGAAATACGGCCAATATCAAGAACCGCCAGCCGGTGGGACAGATGTATGTCAAGGCAGATTTTGAGGTTCCGGAATTTTATCAGGAAATTATCAAAGATGAATTAAATGTAAAATCTGTAACATTTACACAGGAAGTACGCGACTTTACCTCATATACTTTTAAACCACAGTTAAAGACAGTGGGACCAAAATATGGTAAACTGTTAGGAGGAATCAAAGCAGCCCTTTCCTCTGTCGATGGAAATGCGGCAATGGATGAGCTGAATGCAGAAGGTTCCCTGAAATTGAATGTAGGTGATCAGAAGATCACACTGTTCCGAGAGGATTTGTTGATCGAAAGCAGCCAAATGGAAGGATACGTCTCAGAAAATGAAGGCGGTATTACCGTTGTTCTGGACACCAATCTGTCCGAGGAACTGTTAGAAGAAGGATTTGTGCGTGAGATCATCAGCAAAGTACAGACCATGCGTAAGGAAGCTGGTTTCGAGGTGACAGACAAGATTCGGATCACTTACGAAGGAACAGAAAAAGCCGAGGATATTTTCGCAAGAAATGAAGTAACCATTGGCAATGAGACTCTTGCGCTGCAGGTTGAGAAGAGCAATCCGGAAGGATATGTAAAAGAGTGGAAGATCAATGGAGAAAAAGTGACCCTTGGTGTGGAGAAAAGATAAGAAAGGAAAGTAAAGAATGTATAATCCAAGATTTGATAAGCAGGCGTTTAAGCGTGAAGTGACAGAAAATGTAAAAACGCTGTTCCGAAAAACCATTGAAGAGGCGACGCCTCAGCAGCTGTATCAGGCGGTATCTTATGTGGTAAAAGAGGCAATCATTGATGACTGGATTGCCACCCAGGAGACTTATGAAAAGGAAGACCCCAAGGTCGTTTACTATATGTCTATGGAGTTTTTGCTGGGACGGGCTCTCGGAAACAACCTGATTAACATGACTGCCTATAAGGAGGTCAGGGAAGCACTCGAGGAGCTTGGTATCGACTTAAACATGATCGAAGATCAGGAGCCGGACCCGGCTCTTGGAAACGGAGGTCTTGGACGTCTGGCAGCTTGTTTTTTGGATTCTCTTGCAACCCTTGGATATGCGGCATATGGATGCGGAATCCGCTATCGTTACGGGATGTTCAAACAGAAGATCGAAAATGGCTATCAGGTAGAGAAGCCGGACAATTGGCTTAAAGACGGCAACCCCTTTGAGCTTCGCCGTCCTGAATATGCAAAGGAAGTACGGTTTGGCGGAAATATCCGTGTAGAATATGATGACAGGACAGGAAAAACACATTTTGTGCAGGAAAATTATGAGTCTGTCCTTGCAATTCCTTATGATTATCCGATCGTGGGTTATGATAACCATGTGGTCAATACCCTGCGTATCTGGGATGCAGAGCCAATCGTAGATTTCCAGCTCAATGCATTTGACCGGGGGGACTATCATAAAGCAGTAGAACAGCAGAACCTGGCTAAGACCATTGTGGAAGTGTTGTATCCGAATGATAATCACTATGCCGGCAAAGAGCTTCGCCTGAAACAGCAGTATTTCTTTGTGTCTGCCAGTCTTCAGGCGGCAATTGCCAAGTATAAGAAAAAGCATGACGACCTGATGAAACTGCCGGAGAAGATGACCATTCAGATGAATGATACCCATCCAACCGTAGCAGTAGCAGAGCTGATGCGAATCCTTCTGGATGAGGAAGATCTGGGATGGAATGAAGCTTGGGAAATTACCACTAAGACCTGTGCGTACACCAATCACACCATCATGTCTGAAGCACTGGAAAAATGGCCGGTAGACCTGTTCTCGCGTCTGCTTCCCCGGGTATATCAGATTATTCAGGAGATTGACCGCCGGTTTATCTTAAAGATTCAGGAACAGTATCCTGGAAATGAAGAGAAGATCCGCAAGATGTCTATCATTCGGGATGGACAGGTGAAGATGGCACATCTGGCTATTGTTGCTGGATATTCCGTCAATGGTGTGGCAAGGCTCCATACCGAGATTTTGAAGCATCAGGAGCTTAAGGATTTCTATGAGATGATGCCTCAGAAATTTAACAATAAGACGAATGGTATTACCCAGAGAAGATTCCTTATGCATGGAAATCCACTGCTTGCCGCTTGGGTAACCGACAAGATCGGGACAAAAGACTGGGCGACAGATTTGTCTTTGATGTCTGGACTGAAGAGATGGGTAGATGACAAAGAGGCATTAAAAGAGTTCATGGATATTAAGTACCGGAATAAAGAACGTCTGGCAAAATATATTCTTGACCACAATGGTATTGAGGTGGATCCAAGATCTATTTTCGACGTACAGGTAAAGCGGCTCCACGAATATAAGCGTCAGCTTTTGAACATCCTGCATGTAATGTATCTTTATAATCAGATCAAGGAGCATCCGGAGAGAAGCTTTTACCCAAGAACCTTTATTTTTGGTGCCAAGGCGTCTGCAGGTTATATCCGGGCAAAACAGATCATTAAACTGATTAATTCCGTAGCAGATGTCATCAATAACGATCGCAGTATCAACGGCAAACTAAAGGTGGTATTTATTGAGGATTATCGTGTTTCCAATGCAGAGCTGATCTTCGCAGCGGCGGATGTCAGCGAGCAGATTTCTACAGCATCCAAAGAGGCGTCCGGTACCGGCAACATGAAGTTTATGCTGAATGGTGCACCTACACTGGGTACCATGGACGGCGCTAATGTAGAGATTGTAGAAGAAGTGGGAATAGAAAATGCATTTATCTTCGGACTGAGTTCCGATGAGGTTATCAATTTCGAGCAAAACGGAGGCTATGATCCGTATGAGATCTACAACAATGATCCGGATGTGCGCCGGGTGGTTGAGCAGCTGGTAGATGGTACCTATTCGGGCGGAGACAGTGAGATGTACCGTGATTTGTACAATTCTTTGTTGAAACCAGTAGGAGGAAGTCGTGCAGATATGTATTTCATTCTGAAAGATTTCCGCTCTTATGCAGATGCACAGGAAAGAGTTGAGGCTGCTTATCGTGATCGTGACCGTTGGGCAAAGATGGCTCTTCTAAATACCGCATGCTGTGGCAAGTTTTCATCTGACCGGACGATTCAGGAATATGTAGACGATATCTGGCATCTTGACAAGGTAACAGTTGAGGTATAAAAGTTTACACCCTTCCATACAGTGTATGGGAGGGTTTTTTATGTGGTTAAAACTAAAAAAAATGGGGTGTTATCTGATTATTATCATCCTTTTGCCTTATGTGGTAACTGTATTCATAAACGGACCGGGTATTACCGCACAGTTCAGGGTAGATCAGACTGGTATTCGTGTGCAGGCGGGGGATCAGACGGAGCCTGAGGAGATGCCTTTGGAGGACTATGGAATTGGAGTGATGGTAAAGGAGATCCCGGCTGATTATGACAAGGAGACATTAAAAGCTCAGGCAGTGCTGGTTCGGACAGATATATACCGGCAGATTCAGGAAGGGGAAGGGAAGGCGGTGGTTCAAGGAGAATTCTGGAATAGAGAAGAAATGAAAGATGCCTGGGGGGCAAAGGACAGTATCTATTACCGTAAATTTAAGGATGCCTGGGAGGAGACGGAAGGAAAAATCCTGACCTGGCAGGGACAGCCCGCTTATGCACCATTTTTCCGTCTCAGCAACGGATGCACTCGGGATGCAAAAGAAGTTTTGGGGTCAGAAGATTATCCTTATCTACAGGTTCGGGAATGCCCGAAAGATGTTGAGGCACAAGAACAGCTTCAGACGGTAGTTGTGGAGGATATGGATGCAGAAGTGACGGCGCTTGATACGGCAGGGTATGTGCTGAATGTTCGGGCAGGGCAGGAAAATGTAAGTGGAGAAGAATTTCGAAAGACTTATGAACTGGCGTCTTCTTGTTTCACGCTGCAGCGATACAATGGGAAGATGCGAATCACCACAAGAGGGGTGGGACATGGTCTTGGCATGAGCCAGTACAGCGCGGATAGGATGGCAGAAGAAGGACAGACTTATGATGAAATTTTAAATTATTTTTTTGAAGGATGTGAGCAAAAAGAAGTAGCAGAAATATTACAGAATGCAGAATAACTACAAGACCTTCTGGCAAAAATATAGTCAGAGGTGGTGATAAGATGAATAAAAAGCAAAGCCCTCCGCAAAAAAAGAGGGGAGCTACCGTCGCAGCAGTATTATGCTTTGTGGCAGCAATCGCTATAGTTGGAACATATACTCTGGGGAGCAGCAGACAGGCCCGGCAAAATGAAGAGCTTGCAAGGACGGAAGAAACGCAGACAAAGGACAACAGCATACAGGAACGTAACGAAGACAGCGACACGAATACAGACGCAGAAGAGGCCGGAAGCCTGGTGATCGACAATCAAAGTGATACAGAAGAAGGCACTGCCGTAGCGGAAGATGAAAATACCTCCGGAAGCGGGACAGGCTCTGGTGAGAGCACAGGCGTGCAGCAGACAGCCGATACCGGTACCAACATTAATTTTAGTGAAGACAGCAAACTGGTATGGCCGGTCGACGGAACCGTACTGATGAGCTACAGTATGGACAAAACCGTGTATTTCTCTACACTGGATCAGTACAAATATAATCCGGCGCTCATCATATCTGCGGCCGAGAATGATCAGGTGATTGCCGGAACGACCGGAATCGTTAAGTCCATTGATAACCTGGCACAAACAGGAACAACCGTAAATATCGATATCGGAAACGGATACGAACTATTTTACGGACAGCTAAAAGATGTACAGCTAAAAGTCGGTGACTATGTAGAAGCAAACAGCGTGATAGGCTATGTAAACCAGCCAACAAAGTATTACAGCGTAGAAGGACCAAACGTATACTTTGAGATGCGAAAAGACGGACAACCCGTCAATCCTGTAGATTATATGTAAGAAGCGAATGGGGACGGGGGATTTCTAGAAATCCCCCGTCCCCATTCACTTTTTGAATTGACAATTGTGGAAAATTTTTTATAATTAATGTTGATAATCTAAAAAGTAAGTGGAAAATGTGGAAAGATGAACTATACATATATTGTACAATGTAAAGATGGAAGTCTTTATACTGGTTGGACAAATGATTTGTCAAAACGTATAAAGGCACATAATGAAGGAAAGGGAGCCAAGTATACGAAGGCCAGAAGACCGGTGAAACTTCTTTATTACGAAAAATTTGCATCTAAGGAAGAAGCAATGAAAAGAGAGTATGAGATTAAACATATGTCACGGAAAGAAAAGGAGATAGTCATTCAAAAGGGGACGGGGGATTTTTAAAAATCCCCCGTCCCCTTTTGAATGTTTGAAGTTATCCACATTATCATAATATGAATGCATACATTACGATAAAGTGGCAGGCGCTGCCGCCCATGACGAACAGGTGAAAGATTTCGTGTGTACCGAAATTTTTATGTCGGTTATTGAACAGTGGAAGCTTCAATGCGTAGATGACTCCGCCGATGGTGTAAATAATTCCACCTGTCAGCAGCCAGCCAAAGGCTGCCGGTGACATGGAGTTCAAAATTTGCGTGAATGCCAGTACGCAGGTCCAGCCCATGCCAATATATAAAATCGAGGAAACCCATTTGGGGCAATTGATCCAGAATGCCTTAATCAGGATGCCGACAATGGCAATGGTCCATACGATTGCCAGAAGAATCAGGCCGATTTTTTTGGGAAGAACCAACAGACAGATTGGCGTGTAGCTTCCGGCGATCAGAACACTAATCATCATATGATCAATTTTTTTCAAAATAGTGTTAATTTTTTCAGAGCGGTTAAATGTATGATAAGTAGTGCTTGCCGCATACAATAAGATCAGGCTTGCCGCATATACTGTGATGGAAATAATATAAATTTTGTCCGGTTCGTGTGCCGCTTTGATTAACAGTGGGACTGCGGCGAAGATTGCCATAAGCATTCCAATAAAATGCGTAATTGCGCTTCCCGGATCTTTGATATGTTCTTTGATTACCTGTGCCATAATATACTCCTCCTATTCTTGTGTTATCGCTAAATATCTTAAAAATGCTCCCCTCGAAATGCAAGACGTAGTATTAAAAACTACATAATCTATATGTGTATATTATATCCCTTATTCCAAAAAAGCAAGCATAATCACAAATTTTTTATAATTATTTCAAACTGGACTGGTTAAATATAAGATAACTGGATGTTTATAAGAGGACAGTTTGGTGATACGATGGATGAAAACTAAGAAGGGGGTTGAAAAGTTATGGAAAAAAGGAATCAGACAGTAATCAAATTGGCTCAGACAGCTTTGCTTGCAGCGCTTTGCTTTGTTTCTTTTACGTATCTTCAGATAAAGATTCCGATGCCAGGTGGAGACGCAACGTCTATCCATATTGGGAACGCATTTTGCGTTCTGGCGGCACTTCTTTTGGGAGGAGTTTATGGAGGCTTGGCGGGAGCAATCGGAATGGGACTTGCAGATATCATGGATCCGATCTATATTACCGGAGCTCCCAAAACATTTCTGCTGAAGCTGTGCATTGGTCTGGTGGTAGGCCTGGTGGCTCACAAAATCGCAAAGATCAATGAGAGTAATGATAAAAAATATATTTTTAAATGGAGCCTGATTGCATCCATTGCTGGCCTGGGCTTTAATGTGGTTGCAGATCCTTTAGTCGGTTATTTTTATAAAATGTATATTTTGGGGCAGCCACAGCAGATGGCAGAGGTTCTGGCGAAGTGGAGTACAGCGGCAACCTTTGTAAATGCCGTGATTTCTACAATTCTGGTCAGTGCTATGTATCAAGCACTTCGTCCGGTGCTGCTTAGGTCCGGCTTGATCATTAAGCCCGGAAAAAAGAAAATAGCCTGACAGGTTGATCCATTTAAAACAGGCAAATAGAGGAAGGCAGAAGAAAATGGTAAAAAACGAAATTGTACAAAAAGATGAAAATATAAGGAAAATGGTGGTGACCGCTTTTTTTGCGGCGGTCACTTTTCTGGGGATTCAGGCATTCCGAATCCCCCTTCCGGCTGTAGTAGGGACGCCCTTCGTACATTTCGGACACATTTTTGTGGTCATGGGCACACTCCTGCAGGGAGGAAAACGTGGCGCGGTATCCGGAACATTGGGACTTGTCATTTTTGATATCCTAAATGGCTATCTGCAGGATGTTCCCCAGGTAATGATTGAAACCATTGCGAAATGTCTGATCATTGGTGCTCTCTTTGTTGTGTTAAAGAAAAAAGCAGAGGGTGACAGAAGAAGGGAATACCGGGATGCCATGTTTTGCACTGTACTTTATGGTTGTATGAATATTCTGATTGAGTTTGTGATGGGAATCATCAAAATGATGATCTTGGGCAGTGGTTTTGCGGCAGCAGCAGCAGGATCCGCGGCGTCCATTCCGGCGACAGTGGTCAATGTGGTATTTCTGATTCTGGCTATGGTTCTTTTGTATCGACCGGTGGAACGGCTGTACCGTCGTGCATCAGGGCAATAAATTCTTCCATGGCACGGGTTTTGTATTTATGATTTTTATAGTAAAAGTACACCTGACGAAGAGATTCCTTTCCAGAAAGCTTATAATAGACCAGGTTTTCAAAGGAAGGAAGACGGCGTACCAGCATATCGCTGATAAAGGTTGCACCAAGTTGAGTGGAAGCAGCCATATAAGCAGTAGACTGTTGCTGGAGTTCCAGAATAATTTTTGGAGAAAATCCAGCCAGCCTGCAGAGCCGTTCGCCCCGAAGCCTGGTATCGTTTCCCGGGGCCAGCATGATAAATGGAAGATCGGCAAAAGAGGAAAGGGGAACCGCCTGACAGTCATGATCAAGCGAGGATTCTTCCTGAATATTTTCATAAGAGAGCTGGAATTTTTCCAGCTCTTTATTTAAAGAAAAATGTCTGGGAACTGCAAGAAGTATATGCTCCTTGCAGTAAGATTCTTTGCTGTATAAGGCACTGTCATAGTGGTAGTTATCGATAACAAAATCCAGGTACCCGTTGGACAGCATCGTTTCCAGCTGATCCGTGTTGCCCTCCGTAATCTGGATATCGATCTTGGGATATTTTTGTTTAAATCCTGCGATGAGCAGTGGAAGCACATATGCGGCAAACAGGTTGCTGGCGCCAATGGACAGGTGGCCGGATTTTAAAGTATTTAGATTGTTGATGGCATTTTCTACCCGTTGCTCAATCTGGAATATTTCTTCCGCTGCATCGATATAGATTCGTCCGGCCTCTGTAAGCTGCAAGGGAGATGTACTTCGGTCGAACAAGGGGACGCCGATTTCTTCTTCCACTTTTTTAACGCGTGCGCTCAGAGAGGGTTGGCTGATGTAGAGGTTCTGAGCTGCTTTGGAGAAACTTCGTTCTCGATACACTTCGTATACATATTTTTTCCCGGTAAACATAGACCCCTCCTGTTATAGTCAAAATAATATAATATATATATAATTATTTGTATTTGAATATATTATAGAATGGCGTTATCATAAATGTAAAGAAAATATTTCCATGGAATGTAAATCGTGCGCGCCGATCTTTTAGAGGGTTTATATACCGGGAGGAAGAAAATGGAAGCATTAAAAAAAGCAAGTCGAATGAAATATGTACACTCAGATATCCGTGGCCCATTATATTTAGAAGCATTGGAAATGCAGAAACAAGGAATGGATGTTTTGAAACTCAATACAGGGAATCCCGCTGTTTTTGGGTTCCAGGTACCGGACAGTATCAAGAACGCAATGGAGAATTGTGCGCAAGAGGGGATGGCATATTGTGATTTCAGGGGGATGAAAGAAGCCCGGGAGGCAATCTGCACGTATGAAAAGGGGAAAGGAATATTAGGTCTGACACCGGATGACATTTTCGTGGGAAACGGCGTTAGCGAAGTGGTGTCATTCGCTTTACTTCCGCTGCTAAATTCGGGAGACGAAGTGTTGGTGCCAAGTCCCAGCTATTCCTTGTGGGGAAATTCTGTCTATATTGCTGGAGGAAAGCCTGTGTTCTATACTTGTGACGAGCAGGCGGACTGGTCTCCAGATCTTGCAGATATCCGCTCAAAGATTACGGCAAAAACAAAGGCCATTGTTGTCATTAATCCCAATAATCCAACAGGAATGCTGTATCCAGTGGAGATTCTAAGAAAGATTGCAGAGCTTGCACGAGAAAAAGGCCTTATGATTTTTTCTGATGAAATCTATGACCGCCTCGTGATGGATGGAAAAAAACATGTGTCCATTGCATCCCTGGTACCAGATGTACCGGTAGTTACATTAAACGGACTTTCCAAGTCTCATTGCCTGTGCGGCTATCGGTGTGGATGGATGGCAATCAGCGGACCGCAGAAACTTACGAAGGAGTACCGGGAAGGGATTGTCCAGATGACTTCCATGCGTCTGTGCGCCAACGCTTTAGCGCAGATAGCAATTCCGGCAGCGCTTCAGGACATGGAGACACCCTTATCGATGGTAAGACCAGGAGGACGTCTGTATGAACAAAGAGAGGCTGCGGTGAAGGCACTGGAACAGATCGATGGGATTACATTTGTGAAAAACGACAGTGCGTTTTACATTTTTCCAAAACTGGATGTTCAAAAATTCCAGATTACCGATGATAAGCAATTTGCCAGAGACTTGCTTCATGCCACACATATTCTTCTTGTTCCGGGAAGTGGATTTGACTGGAAGGATCCCGATCATTTCCGGATCGTTATGCTCCCGCAGGCAGAGGCTCTTTCCGATGCCATCCATAGAATGGGGCAGTTTTTGGACGGTTATCATCAGAATCTTCGTAAATATGCATAATAAAAGGTTATACAAAAAAACTGCAGGAAGGAATTCCTGCAGTTTTTCATAAATCCTAATAATTTTCAACTTTTCTTTCAAAGTAAGCCTTTGGATGTGCGCAGACCGGACATACTTCAGGGGCTTCGTTGCCCATGTAGATAAATCCGCAGTTATTGCATTTCCATCCAAGAGGAGCATCATCCTTGAAGGTCTTTCCTGCTTTGTAGCTCTCCAGTAGCTTGCGGTAGCGCTTTTCATGAGCAGCTTCTACCTGAGCAACACCTTCAAACTTTGTGGCCAGCTCTTCGAAGCCTTCTGCTCTTGCTTCTTCGGCCATACGCTTGTACATATCTGACCACTCATAGTTTTCCCCAGCTGCTGCATCTTCCAGATTAGCATCCACATCTCCGATTCCATGAAATTCTTTGAACCACAGCTTGGCATGCTCTTTTTCCTGGTTTGCAGTCTCTTCAAAAATATTTGCCATCTGTACGAATCCAGCTTTTTTTGCAGCAGAAGCGTAATAAGTATATTTATTTCGCGCCTGAGATTCGCCAGAAAACGCTTCCATCAGATTCTGCTCTGTTTTTGTTCCAGCGTATTTTGACATATCGAAAACCTCCTTTTAGAATCAGCGTTTATAAAATATTTTAACCAAAATATCTCTTTAACAGACCCTCAAATGCTTTTCCGTGACGAGCTTCGTCTCTTGCCATTTCATGAACGGTGTCGTGGATTGCATCCAGGTTAGCAGCTTTTGCACGTTTTGCAAGATCAAACTTGCCAGCAGTTGCGCCGTTCTCAGCATCTACACGCATCTCCAGGTTCTTCTTTGTGCTGTCTGTTACGACTTCACCAAGCAGTTCCGCGAATTTTGCAGCATGTTCAGCTTCTTCATAAGCAGCCTTTTCCCAGTACAGACCGATCTCCGGATAGCCTTCTCTGTGAGCAACTCTTGCCATTGCAAGATACATACCTACTTCTGAACATTCTCCTTCAAAGTTTGCTCTTAAATCAGCAAGGATATCTTCACTGACGCCCTGAGCGACACCTACAACATGCTCAGCAGCCCACTCTCTGTCGCCAGTCTGCTCTTTGAACTTTTCAGCCGGAGCATGACAGACCGGACACTCAGCCGGAGCAGCCTCTCCTTCGTAAACATAACCACATACAGTACATACAAATTTTTTCATGTTTTGTCTCTCCTTTTATAAATTATATATTTTAATATTAGTAACAATTACTAATATTAAGTTATCACAGATTATAAAGCTTGTCAATCCTTATTTTAAACTTTTTTTGTTTATATTACTACAACAGTTTGTGCATTTTCCGTAAAATAATATGTTATGTGAGTCTACGACTCCATTAAATTTTTCACCGGCAGTTTTATCGATAAACTGATCAAAGGAGGGATCTAGTTCCAGATCAAACACATTTCCGCAGTTGCTGCAGACAACATGATAATGGGAATCCGTCCGCCCATCGAATCGATCGCCGCCGTCAGGGGTAGGAATTTTGACAATCTCACCAATATCTGCCAGTAGGTTTAGGTTCCGGTAAACGGTTCCAAGGCTGATATTAGGAAATTCTTCCTTCACATGCATATATACCATGTCAGCAGTCGGATGGGAAGTGGTGTTGGACAAATATTGCAAAATCGAAGCCCGCTGCTTACTGTATTTTAAATTTGCCATGTCAGTCCTCCTTTCAATAATAATAATAATTACTATAATCAGTATATTAAATCAGAGGTAATATGTCAACAAATTTTTTCAAAATATAACATTTTGTAATATTTTGGATAAAACTAAAGTATGATTTTTGTAAGAAAGTGCATAATATGACGAGAGAATGCTGATAAATTCAGTTGACAACAGATAGACAGGTGATATAATAATACCGTAACATATGTAACAATTCTGTAACATTTACAAAAGATAAGAAAACATAAAGGAGGGAGTTTATGGGTTCTGATCTTAAGAAAGGATTGTTCCTGGTTACTATTACAGGTGCTGTTATGGCATTTCCCTATACGGTACAAGCTGCAGATGTGGCCGCAGAGCAGGAACTGCCGCAGGCAGGGATCGGGGAAGTGTTAAGTGACTGCTATCTGTCAGATAAAGAAATTCAAGTAGAAGATTATCTTGTACCGACAGAGAAGGGTGAGTATTTAGATATGGCATTTGCCAATGTCCAGACGTTTCTGTATATCAGGAGCGAACCGACAACACAAAGTGAGTGGCTGGGGAAACTGTATCCTGACAATGCGGCAAAAATTATTGGTCCGGTAGGGGAGTGGACAAAGATCCAGTCTGGAACGGTAACCGGATATGTGTATTCTGACTATATTATAATAGGAAAGAATGCAGAAGAAAAAGCGCAGGAGATGGTGAGCCAGACAGAAAACCAGCAGGCGGAGGAGGCCTTTGTCTATGCGGAGTCTAAAGAAGAAGAAGCTGCAAGGCTCCAGAAAGAAGCAGAAGAGGCCGCTAGAAAGGCGGCAGAAGAAGCTGCGGCAAAAGCCCAGACTGGGCAGGCGATCGTAGACTACGCATGCCAGTTTATCGGCAACCCATACGTGTGGGGCGGGACAAGCCTAACGGAAGGAGCCGACTGCTCCGGGTTCGTCCAGTCTGTGTTTGCGCATTTTGGCATCAGTCTTCCCCGCACAACCTGGGACATGGAGAATGTGGGAACTCCCGTCAGCTATGACCAGGCGGTGGCAGGCGACATTATTTTGTATGACGGACATGTAGGAATCTATATGGGAAACGGAGAGATCGTCAATGCTATTAACAGCCAGAGGGGGATCGGGATTCTTCCAGCCACTTATACAAACATTTTGACTGTCCGCAGACTGATCTGAATGTAAATGGAGAAGAACATTTTGTTAAAGTCCATGTAAAATCAGAAATGTGAAGAAATGTACAAAATGTACAAAAATGTAAAAAATTGTAAAAAACTGGGAATTGGAGTTTTCCAAGTTATCCACATCGAAATGCCAAAAAAAGGTGGAAAAATCGATGTTTTGAAAAAATTATCCACATTATCCACATTAAAAGAGTAAAAAACGGTGGATTATTCGGGATAAATAAAAGAACGAACGTTTTGTGTAGATATGATAAAAATGTGATTTTGTCGAAAAAAAACGAAATAGTTATTGACTTTTGAGAAATCAAATTACAAGATTGATTTAAATAAAATGTTTACACAATGACTAAAAGAGATTATAATGAAAACACTGAAATGAAAAGGAGGTGTCATGATGGCACAGGTAACAAAAGATATGACCTTTGGTGAACTGCTTACAAAGTATTATAATACATGCCCAAAGATCGTGGATGATCTGATGGAGGCCGGCATGGGATGCATCGGCTGCCCCCATTCTCAGATGGAGACCATTGAGCAGGGTGCAATCGGACACGGGATTGACCCGGATCTTTTGATCGCAAAGTTAAATGCGACACTGACGGCACATGGTGTAGAGGCTTAAGCATGAAAAGACCTCAGACAAATAACTGTCTGAGGTCTTTTTTAATACATATTCTTATGAAATGGAAGCCAGCGTCCGGACTGCATCTGCAGCGAGAATGGTTTTGCAGTGCTCTTCCAGAAATGCCAGTGCAGCACCGGAAGTTTTCTCCAGTGATCCGTACTCTGATAACATATTACAGATACGGTTGAAGTCTAGATCCGTATGTCCGGACTGTGACAGGGCAAGGATATAGACATTTTCGCCCTCATCCTTGTATAATGTGTTGGAACCTGAGTACATATTGCTTAAAAGTCCGGCAGCCTTCTGCACGTTGTCAAGCGTAGAGAAAGAAAACAGGCGAAGAGCCGGTCTTCCAGAAGCAGTCGACTTTTCATCAGATGAAGACTCGTTATCCTGAGGAGTCATTTTTTCCTTGACCTTGTCAAGAAGGTCGATTAAAGCGTCTGCCCCCTCAAGTTTGCCTGGCGGATTCTTTTGGAAATCTGTCTCTCCACCGGATGACGGCGCAAACTTTGAAAAACGAGTGTCGAGTTCCTCTGGATCCTCGACTTTAGTAATTATCAGCACAATCGAATCTGCAGAAGAAGGGATAGCCTCGATCATCAGCGGAATATCGTCTGCCTCAAATCCAAATTCGAAGGCTGCCTGTTGCATCATATCGCGGAAAAGTGACTTAGCTTTTTCGGTTCCGTATGCCAGTTCGCTTAAATGAAGCTGGCGTGCAGCTAGATCGGCACGTGTAAGAGTGCAGCGGATCTGGTTGTCGCTTAATTTTTCAATCTTCATATTCATCACTTCCTTCTAGTTTAGTATAGCACAGCAGCGAAAAGATGTTAAATAAAATATATATAAAATGAATAGAAATTCAAAAAGCACTTGCGAAAGGAAAGACTATCGGATATAATAAACGATACTAGAAGATAGTTTTCCCTGATAACTACGTTCTTAGAACAAAGGAGGGAGAATTTTAATCATTTAATTTCATTTCTCAATGTAAATTTCCGAATCTATCAGTAATCAGTCAGAAACTGCCAATTCAGGCAAAATATCACAATATTTAACGAGAAAAGAAGAAAGAGATAATGCTGAAGGCTGTCTTCTTAGTATGATTTAGCCGTAGCATATAAGGGCATGTATCACTCACTGCCTTTTTCTGGTAATATTATATGCAGTTGCGGCCGTAGTTATCATTTCGGCATTAAAAGAGGATGTGACGATGCAGCAAAAGGAAGAATTTCGTGATTTGTTCATGGAGTTGACTAAGTACGAGAAGCAGAAAATCGATCTTGGGATTAACGGGATTCCCGCCAGCCCTATGCAGATTGTACAGGCTCATCTCATGTGTGAGGATATGGTCTATATGAGAGACTATGAACTGGATGAAGAAGGCAATATCAAAGCGTTGTGGTTCGATAAAGTAGAATTGTAAATACCCTGCAGACCGTAAGCTGGTCAAAAAAATGTCGAAATAATTAATGACGTGTGTCGGAGCTTTTGCTATAATAAGGTCTAGTAGGAGGTGCAGCATGGAAGAAATAGAAAGAAAAAGCCGCACGAGTTCGTCCCGTACGGACAGCGCGGGCCGCAGGAATATCAGGCAGCGCAGTGCTGCAAACAGGACCACAAACAGGACAGGGGGCAAAAGGCCAGGTCAGAGGCGTCCGGAAAACAGACAGCCGCAGATAAGGCGTCCGGTGAGAAAGCCACAGTCAAAACGTAGAAGAAAAAGGAATCTGGGGATCAAGATCGCCCTTTTGATAATATTAGTGATTGCCGCAGTTGTCGGTGCATTTTTGTGGAAACGTTATAGTCCTTCCGATGAAGAATATGACAGGAATGCGTATTTTGGGATAGAGAAGGAAGGGCAGCTTGCGATCACCGTGGATGATCAGGTGGTCGAACCACAGGGCATGATTTTGGATGGTAAAGCGTATATACAGTATGAGACGGTCAGAGACTATATTAACAGCAGGTTTTACTGGGATCCCAATGAAAATGTTTTGTTGTATACTTTGCCGACAGATATGGTGTCGGTGGAAGTCGGAAGCCAGGACTACTCTGTGTCCAACGAAAGAAAAAGCGAAGACTATGTCATTTTGAGAACAGAAGGAAGCACAGCATATATTGCCCTGGATTTTATCCAGCAGTATACCAATATTGATTATGAAGTGTATGATGATCCAAGCCGTGTGATGATCGTGACAGACTGGGGCAAGACGACGGTTGCCGAAGTACGCAAAGACACACAGGTTCGTTATCAGGGCGGGGTCAAAAGTCCAATCCTGACGCAAATCAGCAAGGGAGATGAAGTGACGGTCATAGAGAACGAAGAGAATTGGAAGAAAGTCCGCACCGAAGACGGATTTATCGGCTATGTGAAAAAAAGCGCACTCCGTAAGGAAGAGACAAAAACGATATCCAGAGACTTCGAAGAGCAGGAATTTACCAATATTTCCAAGGATTATACGATTAATATGGCATGGCACAACGTGACCAACAGCGACGCTAATTCTGGTGTGCTGGAAATGATTGCGCAGACAAAAGGACTGACAACGATTGCGCCAACTTGGTTCCATGTGGCAGACACGGAAGGAAATCTTACATCCATCGCGTCTGCGGAATATGTGAATTATGCACATCAGTCCAACATAGAAGTGTGGGCGGCTGTCCGGGATTTTGACGGGGGAATTGACTCCAATGAGGAATCTTATGAGGTGCTGAGCCATACTTCTAAAAGAGAGAAGCTGATCAATCAGCTGATATCCGAAGCGCTTAAGGTAGGCATCGATGGGATCAATGTTGATTTCGAGAGAATATCTGAAGATTGCGGAGAACACTTTATTCAGTTTGTCCGGGAATTGTCCGTAAGATGTCGGCAGAACGGGCTGGTTCTGTCTGTAGATAATTATGTTCCAATGTCGTTTAATACGCAGTATGACCGTAAAGAGCAGGGAATCGTGGCAGATTATGTAGTGATCATGGGCTATGATGAGCATTATGCAGGCTCGCCGGAGGCGGGGCCGGTATCCTCCTACAATTATGTAAAGGATGGGATTGAGGCAACGCTTAAGGAAGTGCCGGCAGAGAAGGTGATCAGTGGAATTCCGTTCTTTACCAGACTTTGGCAGGAGACGCCGAAGACAGAAGAGGAAATCGCAGCGGCCGCCGGAACGGATGCGGCAGAATATACGACCAATGTGACCAGTGAAGCCCTTGGTATGACTGCCGCTGCAAATACCGTGGCTCAGGCCGGAGTGTCTACAACCTGGGATAAGGATGCGCAGCAGAATTATGCAACCTGGGAAGTGAACGGAGTCACCTATGAGATCTGGCTGGAGGATGAACAGTCTATTGAACCAAAACTAAAGCTCATGAAGGATAAGGGGCTTGCAGGTACAGCTGCGTGGGCGCTGGGGCAGGAAAATCCGGATATTTGGACACTGATCCAACAGTATGTAAATTAAATATAGAATACCTCCTGTTGTCATATAATAAATACAAGAATGATGACAGGAGGTATTTTTTTGAAAAAATTTTTGAAATTGGCGGTGATGCTGGCGTTCCTTGCGGCTATGGTTCTGGCAGGTCAGGAGGTGTCCAGACAGACATCTGCAGATGGAACAGTGGAAGGGAAAAGGAAGGTGGTTCTTGATCCGGGACACGGGGGAAAAGATCCGGGAAAGGTTGGAATCGGCGAAGTCCTGGAAAAGGATCTGAATCTTAATATTGCCCAGAAAGTTGGGGAAGAGTTGGAAAAACTAGGTGTTCAGGTGATTTTCACAAGGACGCAGGACAAGGAACTGGATCCGGGAGAAGAGGGAGGCAGGAAGCTGGCGGACATGAAGGCCAGGGTGAAACTGATCAATAAGGAAGCTCCAGATCTGGCAGTCAGCATCCATCAGAACAGCTACCTGGATCCAACAGTAAGAGGAATCCAGGTATTCTACTATACCGGATCTCTGGAGGGGGAACAGATGGCTCTTCAGATGGAGAGGGAATTTGAGAGCTTAGAAGAAACAAAGGTCAGAAAGTCCAAAGCGAATGACGATTATTATCTGCTGAAAAATACACAGGTTCCCACGCTGATTGTTGAATGCGGATTTTTAAGCTGTCCGGATGAGGTGGCGATTCTGACGGAGGAAGACTATCAGCGGAGGCTTGCTGCAGCCATTGCAGGAGGAATCCTGGCTTGTATGGGTGATTAGAGTGTAGTATAATGAAAGGCATGGAAACAAGGATAAAAAAAGTGAATGAAAACTACATAGATGAACAGACGGTACAGCAGGCGGGAGAAATTTTAAAAGGGGGAGGACTAGTTGCCTTTCCGACGGAAACGGTTTATGGACTGGGGGCGGATGCGCTGAATGAGGAGGCGGCAAAGAAGATATATGCAGCGAAAGGACGCCCGTCTGACAATCCTTTGATTGTCCATATTACGAATATGAAAGCGTTGGAACAGATTGTAAGAGAAATCCCAAAAGCGGCGAAAAAGGTGGCAGAGGCATACTGGCCCGGACCGCTTACCATGATTTTCAATAAGTCAGAGATCGTTCCGTATGGCACGACCGGAGGGCTTGAGACGGTAGCGGTACGGATGCCAAGTCATCCGGTGGCAAGAGCGGTGATCGATGCTGGGGGAGGCTATATCGCCGCACCGAGCGCCAACACATCCGGGCGGCCAAGTCCTACGACTGCAAAACATGTGGCAGAGGATCTGAGCGGACGTATCGAAATGATTGTGGACGGAGGTCCGGTTGAGATCGGTGTGGAATCCACGATCCTTGATATGACAGTGACGCCGCCTATGATTCTGCGCCCCGGTGCAGTGACAAGAGAAATGCTTAAGGATCTGATCGGGGAAGTGGCAGTAGACCAGACGTTGTTGGATGCGGACAGTAAGATAAAGCCGAAAGCGCCGGGGATGAAGTATCGTCATTATGCACCAAGGGCGAGTCTTGTCATCGTGGAAGGAAAGATGGAGCAGGTGACTGCCTGGATCGGAAAGAAAGCTTTCGAAGGACGAAAAGAAGGAAAGAAGATCGGGATCATAGCAACAGAGGAAACCAGACAGCATTACCCGGAAGGTGACGTTAAGGTGGCAGGAACCCGGGAAGATGAGGGGACGATTGCCAGCCGCCTGTACGGAATCTTAAGAGAGTTTGATGCAGACGGAGTAGACGAGATTTACAGTGAGTCTTTTGACACAGACGGGATTGGAAGCGCCGTCATGAACAGGCTTTTGAAGGCGGCAGGACACCATGTGGTAAACGTATAAGGAGGAGACGATGTCAAAGATACAGATTATGGATCATCCGTTGATCCAGCACAAGATTACTTATATCCGAAGGGAGGAGACAGGATCCAAAGAATTTCGGGAGATTGTCAGTGAGATCGCCGCGCTGATGTGCTATGAAGCAACCAGGGACCTGAAGCTTCAGGATGTGAAGATCAAGACTCCAATCTGTGAGATGGTTGGAAAGGAATTGAGTGGAAAAAAGATGGCGGTAGTGCCGGTACTTCGGGCAGGACTTGGCATGGTGGACGGCATTTTAAGCCTGATACCGGCGGCGAAGGTAGGGCATATTGGACTGTATCGGGATCCGGATACTTTCCAGCCGGTGGAATATTTTTGTAAGCTTCCGGCAGACTGTGAAGACAGAGAAGTATTTGTGGTTGATCCGATGCTGGCTACCGGAGGTTCTCTTTCGGCAGCAGTCCAGATGCTGAAAGAAAAAGGCGTCCGACATATGCGTGTGATGTGTATTATTGCAGCGCCAGAAGGAGTGGAACGGATGCAGAAAGAGCATCCTGACGTAGACTTGTATATCGGGGCATTGGATGAGCGTCTTAATGAACATAAGTATATTGTGCCGGGACTTGGAGACGCTGGGGATCGTATCTTCGGGACAAAATAGATCAGAGAAAGGGAAGGGAAGAAGCATGGGGACAAAAAGAAAAGATTATATCAGCTGGGATGAGTATTTTATGGGAGTGGCCATCCTGTCTGGGATGCGTTCCAAAGATCCTAATACACAGGTGGGATGCTGTATTGTAAGCCAGGATAATAAGATTTTGTCCATGGGTTATAATGGCCTTCCGGTAGGCTGCTCAGATGATGAATTCCCATGGGTTAGAGAAGGGGAAGATCCGTTGGAGACAAAATATGTATATACTGTCCACAGCGAGCTCAATGCTATTTTAAACTACCGGGGCGGTAGTCTGGAAGGAGCAAAGCTCTATGTATCTCTCTTTCCATGTAATGAGTGTGCAAAAGCGATTATTCAAAGCGGAATCAAAGAAGTTATTTATGACTGCAATAAATATGAAAATACTCCATCTGTACAGGCATCTATGCGGATGTTTGACGCTGCCGGCGTGAATTATCATCAATATCACCGGACCGACAGAGAGATCACAATCCGGCTATAAGTTCATTTGGGTACAGGGTAAAATGCAATTTGGGACGTAGACCTTTGTAAAAAGTCTACGTCCCAAATTGCATTGTTTTTGCCTGGCGTAAAAGGAACTGATAACGTTTCCAGGCCGCGTTCCCTTTGTAAATGCAAGAATCGATCAGATCGGGATCGGATACGTTTTGAAAATGGTTGTAAGCATCATCCATTTCCTGCTTCGCCTGAGCAATTTCTTCCATCAGACTGTTTTTGGCCGGATCAAAGGCAAGGCGGCGGTATATATCTTCGTCTGCTGTCCGGCCACGGGTAAATAGCTGCATGATTTCACCTCCGATATAGAAACGAAACTCTTGTTTAAGCAATAGTATGTCAGGATTCCGGAATAAAATACCAGAATTCGGGATATATATGGAATAAAGATGAAGAGGAGGAAGTATTTGTGACGGAAAAAGGTGTGCGTATAGTGGTAAACTTTTTTGTACGAATGGTTTTAGGGATAGCATTAATTTTCTTTGTAAACGAATTTCTGTCTTCTCAGGATGTCTCAGTTCAGGTAGGAATCAATCCGGTTACAATTTTGACATCGGGAATCCTTGGCGTTCCAGGGGTTGCGCTTTTGTATGGAATTGGTTTTTATGGTATCTTATAAAATTTGCACAAAGATCTTCAATTTTTAAAAACAGGATGGACAAGAGAGACTTCACGGAGTATAATCGTCCTACAAGTTGACAGTACAACTTGTATCTGTTTGATTCTGATGATAGATTCGAGAGTTTCATGATTCTATGCCATTTCGGCAGACATTCAAAACAAGCATTCAAAACGTTTCACAAAAGGAAGGTACATAGGAAGGAGGAATACTATGTGGGCAGCAGCTTTGTAATCTGCGACAAGGAAGATGGATATGCCGCAGCACTTGCCGCATTTTTGATGAAGAAAAAGGAACTTGCCTTTCAGATTCAGGTATGTAGTACGGTAAAACAGGCAGAGGCAGTCGCCAAGGAAAGGGCAGTGGATATCCTCTTGATCAGTGAGGATATTCCCATTCAGGAGAGAAGAAAAATCGGTGCCGAAAATGTTTTTGTGCTGACAGAATCAAAACGCACCAGAACAGGAGAGGGGGAGTTTTTTCTTTACCGCTATCAGTCTGGAGAGAGTCTTCTTGCAGAAGTGATACAAAACTGCGGACGGGAGCTTAAGACAACAGGGGAGTTGTTTTTAAAGAAACAAAATCAGAAGGTACGTGTAATCGGGATCTATTCACCCGTACACCGGACCGGAAGAACTAGTTATGCCCTGCGGCTGGGACAAGAAACTGCAGCAGTTGCAAATACCTTATATATGAATATGGAACTATATGGCGGCACTGGAGGACATTTTCCTATAGAAGGAAGTACAGTGGCGGACGCGTTGTACTATTCCAGGATGGAAGGGGGAGAACTGGGGTGGATGCTGACATCCATGGTCAGTCATATGGGAGCATTAGATTATCTGCTGCCAGCTCGTGTTTCAGAAGACATGAAAGGAGTTCCGGCAAAGGACTGGGAAAATCTTCTTCGGCAGATTTTGACAGAAGGTTCTTATGAAGTGGTGATTTTGGATCTGGACGAAGGAATCCAGGGCGTTTATGAACTGCTTCGCATGTGTACAGAGATTCACATGCCTGTCGGAGGAGATAAGATTGCGGAATCTAAAATCTCTCAATTTGAAGAAGAGATGCATCTGCTGGGATATGACGATCTAAAGCGAAAGATACAAAAAAAGGAGTTTCTGAGATGATCCGGGCGGAACAGCTTCATGCCAGGATTATGGAGGAGCTGGACATAACAAGAGAAATTGAAGATGAGGAGCTGACACAGCTGATTTATCAGGTGCTCAGTGAAGCGGCTATGGAAGAGCATTTGTCTCTGGAGGAGAAGACATTGCTTGGAAAGGAATTGTTCAACACGTTTCGTAAGCTGGATCTTCTTCAGGAATTTTTGGAGGATGAGGAAATCACCGAAATTATGATAAATGGCACGGAGTACATCTTTTATGAGAAAGGCGGCAGACTTTATCAGTCAGACAAAAGATTCATTTCCAGAGAAAAGCTGGAGGATGTGATCCAGCAAATCGTTTCGGGAGCGAACCGGCTGGTCAATGAGGCCTCACCTATTGTAGATGCAAGGCTGCCAGACGGCTCACGAGTCAATGTGGTTTTAGCTCCAGTAGCAATCAATGGTCCAATCGTGACCATCCGCAAATTTTCAAAAGAGGCAGCATCTATGGAACAGTTGATGGACTGGGGGTCTGTCAGTCAGGAAATATCCAGCTTTCTGGGCCTTTTGGTGGCATCAGGATACAATATCTTTATCAGTGGCGGTACCGGTTCCGGGAAGACCACATTCTTAAATGCGTTATCGCAGTATATTCCAAAGGATGAAAGAATTATCACGATCGAGGACAATGCAGAGTTGAAAATCAGGGGGATACCAAACCTGGTCAGCTTAGAGGCGAGAAATGCCAATGTAGAGGGAAGCGGGGAGGTGTCCATCCGGGATCTGATTAAAGCGGCACTTCGAATGCGGCCTACTCGTATCATTGTCGGCGAGGTACGCTCGGCAGAGGCAATCGATATGCTGCAGGCATTAAATACCGGACATGACGGCAGTTTAAGTACCGGGCACGCGAACAGTCCTAAAGATATGCTTTCTCGTTTGGAGACTATGGTGCTGATGGGAATGGAGCTTCCGCTTGCGGCAATCCAAAGGCAGATTGCTTCCGGTATCGATCTGATCGTTCATTTGGGACGGCTTAGGGACAAGAGCCGGAAGGTTCTGGAAGTGACGGAGGTTCTGGGATACATGGATGGAGAGATTCGGCTGCAGACCTTGTATCAATTTGAAGAGAAAGGCGTGGAGCATGGGAGGATTCAAGGCGTTTGGAAAAAATGCCAAGAGCTTACTCATCGAGACAAGCTGTTGGCGGCAGGATATGACGAAACGGGAATGGGGTTGGATCGGAGTTAAAGCTACAGGGATTACTGGTGTAACAGCCTGGCTTTATTATCGTTCTGTCTGGGCTGCAATATTCTTGCTCCCAATATGGATCTGGCATTGGAGACGGATGGTGAGAAACTCTTATCAGAAAAAGGAAAGTGAATTTGCTCTTCAGTTTAAAGAGGCAATATTGGCAGTCTCTTCGGCATTAAATACCGGCTATTCTGTGGAGAATGCTTTTCGGGAGGCGCAGAAAGAATTAAAGCTGGTTTATCCTGATCATGCGAGGATATCAAAGGAACTGCAGATTGTCGTACGGCAGCTAAGGCTTCAGATGCCTGTGGAGCAGGTTCTGGAAGAATTCGCAGGACGAGTAGAAATGGAAGATATCAGAAGCTTTGCGGCAGTATTTATCTTGGCAAAGAGAAGTGGAGGAGACATGATGGCCATCATTAGGGATACAGCCAGACAAATCGGAGACAAAATTGATGTGAAAAGAGAGATCGATACCATTCTGGCCGCAAAGCAGTATGAGTTCCGAGTAATGTCGACAGTGCCGTATTTGATCATCGGCTATATGTCGGTCAGTTTTCCTGAGTTTATGGGAAGTTTGTATGGAAATATGGCAGGAACAGGGGTGATGACGGTATGTCTCATGATTTATCTGGGCGCTTATTATCTTGGGTTAAAGATCATAAGGATCGAAGTCTGATTGGCGGTATGGCAGGAGGCGTGCTGCTTATTGGAATCATTTTGCTGGCGGCTGACTATGTGGAGTCACAGACGCAGATCGAAGGAGGAATTGTCAGGAATACCTATGGGCAAGGAAGCAAAAGAGAGTCTGTGGATGTAGTGCTGGAGGATTCTAAAGAGAGGATTCCAGTAGAAATGGATGTTGCAGAACGAAAATATACATCAGATGAGATTCGGGAAATGTTTGACCGGGTGACAAGAAAACTGGATACGTTCATCTTAAATGGGAATCAAAGTCTAGACCGCATAGAAGAAGATCTGGATCTTTTGACGCAGATGCCCCAGGAGCCGGTGGATATTTCCTGGGAGTTGGATCGCTATGACGTGATGAATATTCGAGGAGAAATCCAGGAAGAGGCGTTGGACGAGGAAGGGACGTTGGTGAACCTAAGCGCTGTGTTGACTTATCGGGAGGATGAAACAAAACAGGCCAGATATGAGTGTACCGCCTGTTTGTATCCAAGGGAACTGAAGGGACAGGAGGCCAGACAAAAAGAGATCAAAGAAGAATTGTTAAAGGCAGAGGCCGATAGCAGGGAAAAGGAACAATGGGAGCTGCCGGAAACAATCGGTGGAAAGACAGTGGAGTACTATCGGCAGATGGACAACCGAGGAATGGTGCTGATAGGAATGGCTCTATTGATAGGAATCTTGCTTATTGTACAGAAAAAACAGACGGAAATACAGACAGAGAGTGAACGGAGCCGACAGATGATCAGGGATTACCCGGAAATCGTAGGGAAGCTTACCCTATATCTGGGGGCGGGCATGACGGTGAGACGGGCATTTCGAAAGGTGGTGGAGGAATATGAGCGGCAAAAGATAAAAACAGGAAAGCGCTATGCCTACGAGGAAATGCAGAAAACCTGCTGGGAGATGGAAAGCGGACATACCGAGGCGGAAAGCTATGAAAATTTTGGGAGAAGGTGCGGGATTCAGATGTACCTAAGGTTTGGTGCATTGTTGTCTCAGAATTTGAGAAAAGGAACCAAAGGGCTGTCGCAGCTTCTCAAGATGGAGTCTATTCAGGCCTTTGAGGAACGTAAGGCTAGGGCCAGAAGACTGGGAGAGGAAGCTGGAACAAAATTGTTGTTGCCAATGTTTTTTATGCTGGCAGAGGTGCTTTTGATTGTCATCGTACCGGCATTTCTGTCTATGCGGATTTTATAAAAATGATAGAGGAGAATGGTTATGTGGAGAATCAGATATTTATTAAATATGATGAGAAGAGACGATGGGATTGGCG
The DNA here is from genome assembly GCA_019424135.1 of Lachnospiraceae bacterium. Classification (GTDB taxonomy): domain Bacteria; phylum Bacillota; class Clostridia; order Lachnospirales; family Lachnospiraceae; genus Merdimonas. The sequence continues at coordinate 34,527 of JAHYZZ010000004.1, read as the reverse complement.
TGGTAGAAATCATTCTGATTCTGGTGGTGTTGATCGGACTGGTCATTATCTTCAAGTCTCAGCTTACCAGTCTGGTACAGACAATTTTCGAAAAAATTACCAGCGAAAGCGCCGGAATCTAGCAGGAGTACGAGGGGAAATTACGGTATTTTTAAGTCTGGTTTTTATTTTGCTGATCTCCTTTGCCGGAGGTTTGATGGAAAGTGCCTCTATTCAGATGGCAAAAAACTATCGGAGGGCGGACATGAACCGGGCAATAGAAAGTGTATTTGCAGAATACCAGAAAGAACTTCTAGAGGAGTATGGGATTTTTGCTTTGGATGGGAGTTATGAAACAGGGCAGTATTCAGAACAAAATCTTACAGACCGTCTGGAATACTATGGGGCAGATAACATAAAACAAAAAATACAAAGGATTCAGTTTTTGACAGATCATGGATGCCAGACATTCTGGGAACAGGTGGTATCTTATATGGAGCAAAAATACGGACTGGAGGTTGTGGAAGAATGGACCGGCATGACTTCTGTGTGGGGGCAGCAGAAAGATCAGGCAAGAAAATATCAGACGGAGGAAAAAGAAAAAGAACAGGATTTGGACGAACTTCTTACTGCCAATGAAGGAGAGCTCCCCGAGGAAGAAAATCCCATTGCTCATGTGGGAGAGCTTCAAAGCTCGCCCATCCTTGAGCTGGTTCTGCCAAAGGAGAAAGAAGTCTCAAATAAGCAGGTGGAAATGTCAAAACTTCTTGAAAATCGGGACTGTAACCAAGGATATGGTGATTTTTCCGATGTGGCAGAAGAAAGCACAACCTTGTCATCTTTGCTGTTCGGAGAATACCTTTTGGAACATTTTTCCATGTTTACTGATGAGGAGAAGACAGGCACACTGGATTATGAGATGGAATATATCCTAGAAGGAAAAGAAAGCGACAGGGAAAATCTGGAAGCTGTAGTGAAAAAGCTGATGCTTCTTCGATTTGTTCCAAATTACGCCTATATTCAGACGGATACCGCTATGAAGGCAGAGGCGGAGGCAATGGCTTTGACCCTTTGCGCTCTTCTTGCAGTACCGGCCATCATAGCAGCAGCGACACAGGTAATCCTACTGGCATGGGCTTATGGAGAAACAGTGATGGATCTTCGGACATTGCTAAAGGGGAACAGGGTGCCGCTGGTTAAATCAAAAGAAAGCTGGCAGCTTAGTCTGTCGTCTTTGCTGACACTTGGGACAGAGGAAGATCAAAGCGAGGGAATGGATACAGAGGGAGGCCTTTTATACCGGGAATATCTGCGGATGCTGCTTTTTTTAGAATCTCAGGAAACCAGTGCGATACGGACACTTGGAATAATTGAACAAAATCTTAGAGAAGAGCATGGACAGGCCTATTTTCGGGCTGACCTTTGTATCAGTCGGATCGAATTCCAGTCAGAGGTTCATTTAAGGAGGGGAATCCGGTATACATTTCCTACCTTTTTTGGATACCGATAAGAGGCGGATACGGATGCCCTTCCGGGTGTCTTAAAATTCCCACACTCAGATCTCAGGCTGAAAAAGCCAATATCAATTCTAATGGAAAGGAGAAGGATTCGTGTGATTGATACAGAAAAGACTCCCCTTCAAAATGTCTGTGATATCAAGTCCGGGAGGGCATCCGTATCTGCCTCTGTGACACTGGAAGCTGCGATGGCATTCCCCATTTTTCTTTTGGCAGTTGTCTGTCTGATTTACTTGTTGGAATTGATGGCAGTCGGGACAGCCGTGCGCGCAGGACTTCAGTATGCGGGGAAACGAGCGGCGGAAGAGGCGGTGGCAGCATCCGTCCTCATGCCGTCCCGGCTGGAGGAAGATGTGGTAAAAGCTATTGGAGTCCGGCGGCTGGAGAGAAGTCTTGTTGAAGGTGGCAGCAGCGGGATTCGTTGCGATCAGTCTTATATGTCTCCGAGGACCGGTATCGGACAGATTACAGCTAGGTATCAGATTCGAATTCCGATACCACTGTTTTCTCTTTCCTTACTTTCATATGAAGAAACGATGCGAATTAAGGGATGGACTGGATATGAAAAAGAAAGTTTTGGCGGAACGGAAGAAGAGACTGTTTATGTAACGGAGACAGGATTGGTCTATCATAAAGATTACCATTGCAGCCATCTGGACTTGTCTGTGCGGATCGTGTCCAGCGAAGAGATTCCAGAGCTTCGAAATGCGAGCGGCGGGAAATATTATTCTTGTGAGCATTGCACAGGAATGAGGGAAGACGTTGTTTATATTACAGACACTGGTGATCGTTATCATAGTTCCCTGTCTTGCAGCGGGCTTAAACGGACGGTTTATGCAGTGCCATTGTCAGAAGTCGCAGGAAAGGGGGCTTGTTCCAGGTGTGGACATTAAGTCAGATGATCGGCATGGGCATTTTGGGGGTTCTTTCAATTATTGATATTCAATTTCGAAAAATTCCCGTGGAGATCTTAGGAATGGCAAATATAGCGGTAATTTTTTACCAGGTGATTATAAGGAGGGAAGAGTTTTGGCTGGTTGCGGGAGGTGCAGTCGTGGGGATTGTGTTTCTTTTCTTGAGCCGAGCCACAAAAGAGAAAATGGGGTATGGAGACAGCTGGGCAATCTTGATTCTGGGGATTTTTCTAGGACTTTGGGGGCTTCTGGAAGTGCTGATGTCTGCTTTTGTCTTATTGGCTGCTGTATCGATCATCTTGCTGGCCAGAAAGAAAATGTCCAGAAGATGCACCGTTCCATTTTATCCGTTCCTTGCCATCGGATATCTGGTCAGTGTATGGGCAGGAGGATATGTATGAGGCAATGGAAGAGGGGATGTAACGCTTCTTTTACTGTAGAGATGTCGGTCGTTGTTCCCCTGGCGGTGCTGTTGATAATGACGGCTGTCCTGGTGATGTTTTATTATCATGATAAAAATATATTATCGGCAGCCGCCTATGAAACTGCAGTGGCAGGAGGTACAAAAGCCAGAGAAAAGGATGGGATAGAGGCAGGGGAACTGGAGGCAATGTTAATCGAACGGATTCATGGGAAATGCATTTTATTCGCGGCAGCAGATGTGGAGGCTGTGCTTTGCGACGAAGAGATTGTTATTAAAGTCAGCGCATCCAGAAGAGGGATGCGACTGACAGTGGAACAACGTGCGGCTGTGACGGAGCCGGAAAAAGAAATTCGCAGATGGAGGAGGTTCTTATAGCAGACGATGGAAAGAAAGATTACGATTGAAGAAAAGGAACAATATCAAGAAGACTATCAGATGCGTATGCTGAAGGTCAATATGCTGGAGAATTTTTTGCAGGTACAAGGAAGAGGTATGGATCAAAGCGGCTATTATGATTATAATGTCAGCGGGAAAGTGTCTATGAAAGCAATGTATGAAAGGGGCAAGTTTCAGGAGACGGATGTAAAACAGTTTCTGGCGGGCTTTCAGGCGGCAGTCCGGGAGGCGGAAAAGTATCTTCTGGATATTCACCGGATCCTCTTGAAGCCGGAGTATATTTTTTATGAAGAAGAGCGGTTCTTTTTCTGCTATTATCCTCCTGTCAGGCAGGACCTTTGGGCAGAGTTTCATCTGCTCACAGATTATTTTGTCAAGCAGGCAGATTACCAGGATAAGGAGGCGGTCAGAATCATCTTTCTTTTGCATAAAGGGACAATGGAAGAGAATTATAGTATGGAGAAGTTGATAAAAGAATGCTTCCAGCAAAAAGAAGAGCCTCAAAAAGAAGAAGTAAAAGAGATCAGATATGACACCAGAGAGCACGACTGGATCGCAGAACAGGAGATGGGCAGTTCCATCTTAAAAGAAACAGATCAGATGTGGGAGCCGGTAAAGCAGTTTTTGAACAGGCACAAGAAGCATAGGTGGGGAGATTGGGATGGCCTACATATAGAGGAAGAAGAACTATAGCGGACTTTGACGAAAAATGCCGAATCTTTTCGAAAAATGAAGTGGTGAAATATCCGAAAACTATGCTATACTAAACATACAAAAAACCAGTGGATCTGACAATAGAACCGGAGGGCGCGCAGGCAGCAGAATGAGAAAGGAAAAGGACAAGAGATATGGTACGATTGCACTTGTGGCTGCAAATGTAATCATTTTTTTGTATTTGTCTCTGGGAGGCAAGACAGAAGATATCGGATATATGCTGGAGCATGGTGCGATGTATGTGCCTTATGTGAAGGAAAGTGGGGAGTACTATCGTCTTTTAACCAGCATATTTCTTCATTTTGGTTTTTGGCATCTCTTTAATAATATGATTATGCTTCTGATGATCGGATGGAATCTGGAACAGGAGATGGGCAGTCTGAGATTTTTGATTACATATCTAGTCAGCGGTCTGGGAGGGAATCTGTTGTCTGGCATTTTAGATATTCGGTTTCAGGATTATGCGGTATCGGCAGGAGCGTCTGGAGCAATCTTTGGAATTACAGGGGCTCTTTTCTATGTTGTAGTGAGAAATCACGGAAGACTTGGCAATATTTCTGGAAAAGGGATGTTGCTCATGCTTGCTATCAGTTTGTATTTTGGCTTTTCCAGTACAGGTGTTGACAATGCTGCACATGTAGGTGGGCTGATCTTTGGAATTTTATGCGGACTTTTCCTGTATCGGAAGGGTAATCGTAAATACACTTCCTTTGCCTGACTCAGAAGCAGCATGGATTGTTCCGTGATGCGCGCGGATGACCCGACGGGCAATGGCAAGTCCAAGACCGGTACCGCCTTGTTTGTGGGTAACAAAAGGTTCGAAAAGAGTATCCATATCTTCCGGGGCGATGCCGCAGCCGGTATCTGTAATTGTGATAATCAGAGACTGGTCTTTGACTTTAGCAGATAAGGTAAGGGTTAATACGGAGTGATTCGAGGCAAGGAGAGCATCCTTTGCGTTGGCCAGAAGGTTTAACAGCAGCTGACGGAATTTGATTGTGTCAATGGGCAGTACAGGCAGATCAGGACCGACCAAGGAGATAAATTCAATGTCGGTATCAATCAGAGATGCTGCAAAAGAAAGAGCAAGGGTTCGAAGAAAAGAACTCATGCCGGTATCCGTAAGAGTCAGCCGTTCTCCGTTGTTATATGAAGATAATTCTTCCAGAAGTTGTGTCATATACTCAATATCCTGGCGCATTTCATCCCAGTGCCGAAACTGGTGTACCTCGGGATGTCCGGATTCGATTAACTGAAGGGAACTGTATACCAGAGACAGAGGATTGCGGATCTCATGGCTGATAGCACTGATCTGCATCCGGTGAGATTCTAAGAGTCTGGTCAGGAGCTCCTTTTTCTGGGAACTTTCCTCCATGATCTGCTGTAATTTGTCGTAGTCTGTCATTGTAAACATAGATATTACCGCCCTTTCTGACTTATTAGTTTAGCATCGGCGGTTAGAATAATCAATCAAAAAATTCATAGAAAGAAGGATGAAAGTATGAGAGATGAAAATTGTATTTTTTGTAAACTTGCCGGAGGAGAGATTCCCACGGCTACATTGTATGAAGATGATGATTTTCGAGTGATCCTGGATGCGAATCCGGCTGCAAAAGGCCATGCCCTGATTATTCCCAAAGAACATTATGCCAATCTGTATGAGCTGGATGATGAGCTGGCTGCAAAGGTGATGGTGCTTGCCAAGAAGATGATCACAAAACTCACAGACATTTTAGGCTGTGACGGTTATAATATTGTGCAGAACAATGGTGAAGCAGCGGGTCAGACTGTGTTCCATTTTCACCTGCATATGATTCCAAGATTTAAGGATGACGGAGTAGGATTGACCTGGAAGATGGGTGAGCTGACAGAAGAAGACAAGAACGACATCCTGTCGAAAATGTAGTTATAGAAGAGAAGGATAAAGGCGTGAGGGCGGAGTCGCAAGGAAGAGACGCATTTGATTCCATATACGAGGCAAATGTGGAAGCGGTATATCTGACAGCAAAGAAGTACGTTAAGAATCACTATGCAGCAGAGGAGATCACGCAGGACACTTTTCTGAAGCTCTTCCAGAATATGGAACATACAAATACAGCAGCTGCAAAGCCGTGGCTGATACTTACTGCGAAGTATGCGGCGATGAACTGGAAAAGAGATGCACAGTGGGAATACTCGGTGGCAGAATTTACGGAGGATGAGGAACTGATGATCTCCGATTCTGATGAGAATCCAGAGGAAATATTGATCCGTAAACTGCGTGAATCGGAATACATCGAGCTTACCGGAGATATTTTTGCTGCGTTATATCGTAAAAATGTGCGCTGGTATGACGCAATCACCATTTCTTATGTTCTGGAAAAGCCCCAGACAGAGGTGGCAGAGATGATGGGAATGGAGATAGAATCCTTTTACAGTATGCTTTACAGAGCGAGAAAATGGATTAAGGAAAACTATGAAAAGCGTTATGAGAAAATAATAGAAGAATGAAAACCCCCGCAGACGGTTAATCCGTCCAGGCGGGGGTGGATCTTAAGCATTTACCACAGATTCAATCAAATCAATAATAGTATCGATAGAATTTTGCTGAGGGGACTGCTTCATAGCAGTAATATAAGTTTCCCTGTTTTTGTATAACTCGTGAACCGCATTCAGAAGAACCTTCTGATTCAGGGATTCTTCTTCCAGAACCATGCTGTAGCCCTGACGTTCAAAAGAACGGGCATTTAAAATCTGGTCACCGCGGCTTTGGGCAGCAGGAAGAGGAATCAGAAGATTAGGCTTATGGAGGGCAAGCAGCTCGCAGATGGCATTGGCTCCCGCACGGGAAATCACAAGGTCTGTAAGAGCAAACAAATCTTTTAATTCATCTTTAATATATTCAAACTGGGCATAACCTTCAAGATTTTTAAGAGAATCATCAAGTTTGCCCTTTCCACAAAGATGTATCACCTGGAAAGACTTCAGAAGTTCGGGCAGGATACCGCGGACAGCTTCGTTTACGGCTACGGAACCAAGACTTCCTCCGATGACCAAGATCACAGGTTTGTCGGAAGTAAAGCCTAAAAACTCCCGGGCTTTAAATTTGTCTCCCGATAATAATTCCTGACGGATCGGGGAGCCGGTCAGTACAGCCTTCCCCTCGGGAAGATGGGTCAGCGTCTCAGGAAAATTACAGCAGACCTTTGTAGCGGATGGAAGAGCCAGTTTGTTTGCCAGACCGGGAGTCATATCAGATTCATGGATGATGACAGGCACATGTCTTCGTTTTCCGGCCAGAACGACAGGGACAGAGACAAAACCACCTTTGGAGAAGATGACGTCCGGTTTTAATATTTTGATGAGCCGTCTGGCTTCACCAAGCCCTTTTAGAACACGGAAGGGATCCGTAAAATTTTGTACACTAAAATAGCGGCGCAGTTTCCCAGAGGAAATACCATGATAAGGAATTCCGAACTGTTCAATCAGTTCTTTTTCAATACCATTGTAGGAGCCAATGTAGTGGATATCGTACTGCAGCTCCTTAAGCCGAGGCAAAAGTGCAATGTTAGGAGTGACGTGGCCGGCAGTGCCGCCACCGGTTAAGATAATACGTTTCATAAGGACCTCCCAAGCTAATATACGTATCATATGCTCTTGCAGAGCATATCTTATATTTATATATTATACGTTTCTTAAGGCTCTGGTCAAGAGAAAGAAGGTCCGGTAATGGCACAAGAGGAAAGAAATATGGATAAAAAGAAAGATGCGCTGGAACAGCGTCTTGCCAAAGATTTTAAAAAGCTGGCAGAAGAGGAAGAACAGAATATCGAAAAGCATAAATCTGAAGATGACATCCAGATGCCGGAGGGCAGCAAAGAGGCTATCCGTGCCAAACTGGATGATGAGATAGAAAAGATCAAACAGGCAGAAAAGGAAGAGCTCTATAGACGTCTCTCTGAAGAAGACCGTCGTGCCCTGGAATTGGGAAGAAAGGCGATGCAGGAGGAAGAGGAGCGTAAAATAAAGCGTCGCCGCAAGCCATGGAAGCTGTATTTTGCGGTAGCAGCACTGGTGGCTGCAATTTGTGGAGTCAGTGCAAATGCCTTTGGCGTACAGGAGAGAATGGTTACGATGGTAAAAAGCCTGGTAGGCGATAGAGAAGTTGAAAAAGTTAACTCCAGTGATGAAAATCTGGTGATCGTAGAGGAGGATGAAGAAGAAGCATACCAGACAATTCGGGATGCATATGGCGTAGAACCAGTAAAAATCATGTCTGGTGTAGAAAATAAGATGTTTGATAGAATGGAATATGATTATCAAATGAATACAGCAGAATTGGTATATGCTATAAATAATAAAACACTTTTATATTTTATCAATGCGACATATAACACTTCATCATTGGGAGTTGATGTGGAGGATAAAATAGTTGATCAATACAAAATTCAAGTGGGTTCGTGTGAAATAGAAGTAAAAGAATATGAAATAAACACAACAGACCAGAATAGATATTCCGCGCAATTTTCTTATCAAGGGCTGGAATATTTTTTAATAGGAACGATGTCTAAGGATGAATTACATAATATTTTAAATAATTTATTTTTTTATTAAAAGTACGTCAGTTTTTGTAAGTTCGTGTGTTTATATAATGAGGGAGAAAGAAGTGTGGCGGGAGGTGAGGAGTGAAAAAGAAAATTTTGTCAGCCTGCTGTATCGCTCTGTTGGTTTTCAGCATGCCATTTTTTTCAACAGGGAAGGTGCAGGCAGCGGCTGACGAGCCTGTTTTAGATGGTTCTGTATTGACTCAGGAGGATGAGTCTGTTGGTTATGATACGAAGTTGACCAGAGGAGTAGACCTGTTAACCGGCTATTCAAAGGTGGTGCGTTTAGGACCAGGAAAGATATATGCGGGAGGGACAACGATAGCGGCTCAAGTGGTTGAAAAAGTAAAAGTAGGTGTTATTATTGAGCGAGCACAAAAAGGTGATACAGCATGGTCCACTTATGACGGATGGCAGAAAGAGAACTATAATACTGATAGAGTAGGGTCAAACAGAATGTTGGAGGTTGAAGGTGGGTATTATTATAGAGTTAGATGTGCTCATTCAGCTAACAATGATGTCAGCAGTTCCTTTACCGATGGCGTCTACGTAGAAGAGCCATAACCATCTAAAACGAACAGAGAAGAAAAGCATTTAAGAAAAGCAAGTAAAGTGATATCCCGTGGCGCGGGAATTACAAAAGTCCGGGGAGGCTGTGGGGCGCGCCGTCTGCGGTGCATGATTTTTTTTAACAAGTAAAAAAATAAATAAATCCTTACATTGAGAAACCGTAAGGTCCATGTTATGGGCTAAAGACGTCGCTGACAGCGCGTCCCACAGCTTCCTCGGCAACAGACGAAAAGAGAACGAAAAAGGTAAAAAAGAACGAAAAGGATGCGGATTACTACCGCATCCTTTTTGCGCGCTATTGACCGGCCGCCTGCCTGAGAGCATGGGCGAGCTGATCGGGACAGGAAGTAGCCTTGTTCCCACAGTGAATACCTTCCAGCCGGCTGATGGCATCCTGAACATTCATGCCTTTTACCAGATGAGAGATCCCTTGTGTATTTCCGCTGCATCCGCCCACAAACTCTACGTTTTTAATCGTATCTCCGTCCAGATCCACATGGATCAGACGAGAACAGACACCGTGAGGAATATATTCCATACCAGTACATCCTCCTCTTTTGCAAGTAAGATTTGAAATCCGCCCAGGAGGGCTTTTCCATTTATCGAGACTATATTATAGCAGAAAATATTGCAGTTCACAAGGGATTCTGCTAGAGTGAGGTATGGAAGGAGGAAGAGTATGAAGACAGGCATTATCGGAGCGATGGAAGAAGAAGTAACAGCGCTAAAAGAAGCTATGGATGTTCATCAGGTGACAGAGACGGCGTCCATGGAATTTATGGAAGGAACACTGGAAGGAAAAGAGGTCGTGGTAGTCAGAAGCGGTGTCGGCAAAGTCAATGCAGGAATCTGCGCACAGATTCTGGCACAGCAGTTTCAGGTATCGGCGATTATCAATACCGGAATTGCAGGGTCTCTGGATGCAGCGATCAACATCGGAGATATGGTGATTTCTACGGATGCGGTGTACCATGACGTAGACGCGGCCACCTTTGGCTATGAACCAGGACAGGTTCCCCAGATGGATACCCTGGCCTTTCCGGCAGACCCCAAGTTGATCCGGAAAGCTTCTGAGGCAAACAGAAAGGCGAATCCGGATATTCAGACCTTCACAGGACGAATCGCCAGCGGGGATCAGTTTATCGGCGATCAGGAACGTAAGGAATGGATCAAACAGACATTTCACGCCTCTTGTGTAGAGATGGAAGGAACTGCCATAGCTCACGCGGCATTCCTGAACAAAGTTTCGTATGTCATCATTCGTGCAATTTCGGACAAAGCTGACAATAGTGCGGTGATGGATTACCCTACCTTTGAAAAGCAGGCAATCGCCCACAGCGTGGCGCTGGTAAAAGAACTGATCCGCATGCTTTAAAAAATGAGTCAGACAAAAAAGAAGATGGTTCCACAATATCCGCCAGAAACTGCGCGGAATCTGTAGAACACTTTTTAAGCGCTCCTTTTGATTTTCCAGTATAATGCAGTCAAAAGGAGGGCTTTTTATGTTAGAAATCATATTGGAGGGGCGCATTTTGTATGTGCTGATGGGGATCATGGCGACAGCCGGTATTTTGAGTAAAATAGTGGTAAATCTTTCACTGAAACGACTGGTGTGGGCGGCAGGCAATATGAATAAGAGTAATCATCCACTGATGCGTTTGGTGAAAGCAAAGTTTGAACATGCCTGTATGATCAGCGACACAGTAGAAAATGTAGAAGTATTTGTGGACAAGTACCTGTATGAATATCGGGTGGCGGGGATGAAGCTGCATACATGGAGAAGGATGGAAAAAGCAGCTGCCGCCGCGTGCCTGGTGCTTGGCATCGCAGGCGCTGGCGGGTGGTATGTGCTGATGGACGGCATGGGAGATGCCGTACTGCGAACAGGAGCTGCCGGAGGAGGACTTGCAGTCTTTGTATATCTGTTCCATCTGACGACAGACGAAGGATACCGGTTGAATGCAGTTAAAAATTATATGGTAGACTATCTGGAGAATGTCTGTAGACGTAAATATGAAAAAACACATCAAAAAGAAATCCAGGTGATGGCGCCGGAGGCGCACATTGCAACGGAGGAGCCGGAAAAAGCTGCGGCTGTGATACAAAAATCAGAAGAAATCAAGCCGGATCAAAAATTAGAAGAAAGTGTACTTTTGGAAAACCGGCTGAAGATGGCTGAAGAACAAAAGGCCGTGCAACAGGGAATGCCAAAGACTGAGGAGAAAGAAAAAGAAGTGGACAAGGATGTGCTGATTCGGCAGATTCTGGAAGAGTTTATGGCCTGATGCGCTTGCGAAACGACCCTTGATTTGCTAATATAATAGATGTACGTTTCCACAAAAGAAAAGGAATGGGGAAATGATATTTCGAAGGATTAGGAATGGAAGGAGTCACGATCATGAGTAAAGTTACATTTGATTATTCAAAGGCAAAAACATTTATAGCAGACCATGAGATGGTATCAATGAAGAAGATCACCGAGCAGGCAAAAGCAGAGCTTCTAGGAAGAGAAGGAGCTGGAAATGATTTCCTTGGCTGGATTGATCTTCCGGTAGACTACGATAAGGAAGAGTTTGCACGGATTAAGCAGGCGGCAGCAAAGATCCAGAACGACTCGGAGGTACTTCTCGTTATCGGAATCGGTGGCTCTTATCTGGGTGCAAGAGCAGCAATCGAATTTTTGCGCCATAACTTTTATAATATGGTATCAAAGGAAATCCGTAAGACGCCGGAGATTTATTATGTAGGAAACAGTATCAGCAGTACATATCTGAAACATCTCATTGACGTGGTAGGGGACAGAGATTTCTCTGTCAATATCATTTCCAAGTCCGGGACAACGACAGAACCGGCTATTGCATTCCGCATTTTCAAAGAAATGTTGGAAAAGAAATATGGAAAAGAAGAGGCGGCAAAGAGGATCTATGCCACTACAGATAAGGCAAAGGGTGCATTAAAGAACCTGGCAACGGAAGAAGGATATGAGTCCTTTGTGGTTCCAGACGATGTGGGCGGACGTTTCTCTGTGCTGACAGCCGTAGGCCTTCTGCCAATTGCAGTCAGCGGAGCAGATATTGACCAACTGATGGCCGGAGCGGCAGCGGGAAGAGAGCGTGCTTTGAACGCAGCATTTGAAGAAAACGATGCCATGCAGTATGCAGCGGTCCGTAATATCCTTCTTAGAAAGGGTAAGGCGGTGGAAATTCTGGCAAACTATGAGCCAAGCCTCCACTATGTATCCGAATGGTGGAAACAGCTCTACGGCGAGAGCGAGGGCAAGGATCAGAAAGGGATCTTTCCGGCGTCTGTGGATCTGACCACCGATCTGCACTCCATGGGACAGTTTATTCAGGACGGAAGCCGTATCATGTATGAGACGGTCCTGAATGTGGAAGAGTCCAAAGAAGAGATTATCATTCAGGAAGAGCCGGTGGATCTTGATGGCCTTAATTATCTGGCAGGGAAGAATGTGGATTTTGTAAACAAGAGTGCCATGAATGGAACTGTATTGGCTCATACAGATGGAAATGTGCCCAACTTGATGGTCAACATTCCAAAACAGGACGAGTTTTCGCTGGGAGAATTATTCTATTTCTTTGAATTTGCCTGCGGAGTCAGCGGATATATCCTGGGTGTGAACCCCTTTAACCAGCCGGGGGTAGAAAGCTATAAGAAAAATATGTTTGCCCTGCTTGGAAAACCTGGATATGAAAAAGAAAGAGAAGAACTTTTGAAAAGACTGTAATGCATACATTGATGGAAAGGCTGACGGCATATGGGGCTTCGGATTACTACGGATTTCATATGCCGGGCCATAAGCGGAACATAGATCTGTGCGGCGGGGTATCCCCTTACCAGATCGATATCACAGAAATAGACGGGTTTGATGACCTGCATCATGCAGAAGGCATCCTCAAGGAGGCTCAGGAGCTGGCAGCCAGCGTGTACCATGCCCAGGAGACCCATTTCCTCATTAATGGCAGTACAGTTGGAATTTTAAGCGCTATTTTGGGGATCACCCGGCGAGGAGACGAGATCCTGGTGGCAAGGAACTGTCATAAGTCGGTGTATCATGCCATCGAGATGCAGGATCTCCGACCGTTTTATGTTTATCCGGAATTTGATCCGCAGACACAGTTAAATACAGAAGTTTCTGCAGAAGACATCCAAGAAATGCTGAAGGAACATCCCGGAATACGTGCGGTGGTCATTGTATCCCCCACCTATGACGGAGTGGTGTCAGATGTAGAAGCGATCGCAGAGGCGGTCCATGCGCACGGTATCCCATTGGTGGTGGATGAGGCGCATGGAGCGCATTTTGGTTTTCACCCTTATTTTCCAGAGAATTCCAATACAAAAGGTGCAGATATTGTGATCCACAGTTTGCACAAGACGCTGCCTTCACTGACACAGACGGCTCTTCTTCATATGAATGGGGAAAGGGCAGACCGCAGGAGGGTGAGAAAGTATCTGCACATGCTCCAGTCCAGCAGTCCCTCCTATGTATTGATGGCATCGATGGATAGTTGCATCCATCTGGCAGCAGAGCACAGTGACGAATTGTTTGGATCTTATGCGGAACGGCTGGGAAGAGTTAGAAACGAGCTGCAGGGGTTAAAAAATCTTCGGCTGTTTCGGACTCCCTCTATGGAGCCTTCTAAGCTGGTAGTCTCGGTAAAGGATGCAAAGATTTCCAGTCTGGAACTGTATTACAGACTGGTGGAAGAGTATCATCTGCAGCCGGAGATGCGGGCAGGAAGCTATGTTCTTTTGATGACCTCCGTGGGAGATACAGAGGAAGGGATGAACCGGCTTTTGGAAGCTCTAAAAAGGATTGACGAACAGACAGACCACTGCCGGAGAGAAGAATTTGTTTCGATAGCGGGAGGATATCCCTGGCAGGAACAGGTATTAACGCCGGGAGAGGCAGAAGCCATGAGAGAGGGCACCACTGACAGGATTCGAAAGATTTTATGGGAAAAATGCGAAGGAGAAATAGCTATGGAATATGCCTATCTTTATCCCCCGGGATGCCCGCTGATTGTTCCGGGAGAAAGGGTATCACAAGAAGCGGCAGATATGTTACAATGGTATAAGAAACAGGGATTCACATTGGAAGGACTGGCAGAAGATTCCCGAATCGAGGTGTTGAGGCATGGGTAAAATCTACTATATGATGGGAAAAAGCTCCTCCGGGAAGGACACGTTATTTAAAGAAGTAAAGAGTGCGCTGCCGGAGCTTAAGACGATCACGTTGTATACGACCCGTCCAATTCGGGAGGGAGAAAGAGATGGCGTCGAGTATTTTTTTGTCACAGATGAAGTGCTGGATGAGTATGAGGATCAGGGGAAGCTGGTAGAGCAAAGAGTCTATGACACGGTCTGTGGACCATGGCGGTACGCCACCGTGGATGACGGTCAGATTGATCTTGGCAGCGGTGATTATCTGGTCATTGGTACGCTGGAATCTTACGAGAAGATGCGTCAATTTTATGGCGAGGAGCACCTGGTTCCACTTTACATTGAAGTAGAGGACGGTGAAAGGCTGGAGCGGGCGCTGAAAAGAGAGCGAAGTCAGAAGAAACCAGAATATGCGGAGATGTGCAGGCGGTTTCTTGCAGATACCAGGGATTTTTCTGAGGAAAACCTGAGAAAACTCGGGATCCGGAAACGGTTTGTAAACCAGAAGAAAGAAAAATGTTTAGAAGAGATCATAGGGGAAATACGACATGGGAAGTTTTAAAGATGTAGTCGGACACAAGGACATCATAAAGTACATTCAGAATGCGGTAGAAAAGGGACAGGTAGGCCATGCCTATATCCTGAACGGAGAAAGAGGGGCAGGGAAGAAAATGCTGGCCAGTCTGTTTGCCATGACGCTGCTGTGTGAAAAAGGAGGTCCGGATCCTTGTAATGTATGTCATTCCTGCAAACAGGCAGAGAGCGGAAATCATCCGGATATCATCAAAGTGACCCATGAAAAACCGGGCACGATCAGTGTGGACGATATCCGGGAGCAGGTAAATGACACGGTAATGGTTAAGCCTTATCAAGGACCATACAAGGTGTATATCATCGACCATGCACAGCTGATGACACAGCAGGCACAGAATGCCTTGTTAAAAACTCTGGAAGAACCGCCAGAATATGTGGTGTTTTTACTGTTGACGGAAAATGCGGAAGCGCTTTTGCCTACGATCACATCCAGATGTGTTATGCTAAGGCTGCGTAATATCCGGAATACGCTGATCCGCAAATATTTGATGGAAGTACTGCAGGTGCCGGATTATAAGGCGGATATGTGTACGGCATTTGCCCAGGGAAATCTGGGAAGAGCTATTATGCTGGCAAATTCTGAGCATTTCAACGAGATTCGGGAGGAAGCCATCCAGCTTCTGAAGTATATTCAAGAGATGGAGCTTAGCGAGATCGTTCAGGCAGTAAACCGGATTACGGCTTATAAATTAGAAATTACAGACTATCTGGATATCATCATGATATGGTATCGGGACGTCTTATTATATAAAGCGACAAAAGATATGGACAAGGTTGTTTTTAAGGAGCAGATTTCTTATATTAAAGAACAGGCAAAAAAGAGCTCTTATGAAGGAATCGAGACGATCTTAAAGGCATTGGATACAGCAAAAGCGAGACTGCGTGCCAATGTCAACTTTGATCTGGTAATGGAGCTGTTGTTTTTAACGATAAAGGAGAATTGATCATATGACAAAAGTAATAGGCGTAAGGTTCCGCCGGGCGGGAAAGATCTACTTTTTTGCACCGGGGAAATATAAAGTCAGGATCGGAGATAATGTGATCGTAGAGACGGCCCGGGGTGTAGAGTTCGGGTCGGTGGTTACAGGACCGAAAGAGGTAGAGGACGAAAAGATTCTGCAGCCTTTAAAGCAGGTGATCCGGATCGCCACAGCGGATGATGTCCGCAAAGAAGAAAAGAACCGGGAAAAAGAGAAGGAAGCCTTTGGCATCTGCCTGGAAAAAATTCGTAAGCATGGGCTGGAGATGAAACTGATAGATGCAGAATATACCTTTGATAATAACAAAGTACTGTTTTATTTTACAGCGGACGGACGCATTGATTTCAGAGAACTGGTAAAGGATCTGGCCAGCGTGTTTCGAACCCGGATTGAGCTTCGGCAGATTGGAGTGCGGGATGAGACGAAGATCCGCGGCGGGATAGGGATCTGTGGAAGAGAACTGTGCTGTCACACGTATTTGTCAGAATTTGCTCCGGTGTCGATCAAGATGGCAAAGGAACAAAATCTGTCCCTCAATCCATCTAAGATTTCCGGAGTCTGCGGAAGGCTGATGTGCTGTCTGACCAATGAAGAACAGATATATGAGGAACTGAACCGTTATCTCCCGTCGACAGGAGATCATGTAACGACGCCGGAAGGTCTAAAGGGGGACGTTCAGGCGGTGAACATCCTTAGACAGATGGTCAAGGTTGTGGTGGCCCTGGATAACGATGAAAAGGAGATCCGGGAGTATAAGGCGTCAGAACTAAAGTTTAAACCAAGACGCAGAAAGAAAGATATGAAGATTTCCAAAGAGGAAATGGCAGAGCTTAAAAATTTAGAGGAAAAGAACGGGGCTTCAAAGTTAGACGATGAGTAAAGAACACAAGAATGATTTCTTAAATCCAGGCGAGAGACTGGATGATCTGCAGATCAAAGGATACCAGATCATTCAGCGTCCGGGCAGGTTCTGTTTTGGTATGGATGCGGTGCTGTTAAGCGCCTTTGCCAGGGTAAAAAAAGGGGAATGCTCTTTGGATCTTGGTTGTGGCAACGGGATTTTGCCGATCCTTCTTGCAGCAAAATATCCCGGGAAACACTTTACCGGACTGGAGATTCAGGAGGAAAGCGTCCGGATGGCCAAGCGAAGCGTACAGCTTAACGGCCTGGAAGAAAAAGTTAATATTGTCATCGGAGACATCAAAGAAGCAGCTTCTATTTTTGGAGCGGCTTCTTTTGAAGTCATTACCACCAATCCGCCCTATATGATTGGCAGTCATGGACTGAAAAATGCAAAGGAAGCCTTGTATATTGCAAGACATGAGGTGCTGTGTACGATCGATGATATCTTAAGGGAAAGTGCAAAGGTGCTGAAGTCCAAGGGAAGATTCTACCTGGTACACCGGCCTTTTCGCCTGCCGGAACTGTTTTCAAAGATGTCGGCCGCTGGTATTGAGCCCAAGCGGATGCGGTTGGTCTATCCTTATGTAGACAAGGAACCCAATATGGTCCTGATTGAAGGGCTGAAAGGCGGCAGCCCCAGGATGCAGGTGGAGCCGCCGCTGATTGTGTATGAGAAAGATGGAACCTATACAGAAGAGTTAAAAAGAATGTATGGGATGGAATAGGAAAGGAGCAGGCTATGGCAGGGATCTTATATCTTTGTGCGACACCCATTGGAAATCTGGAGGATATGACCTTCCGTTGCGTGCGCATCCTGAAGGAAGCAGATCTAATCGCAGCGGAAGACACTCGCAACAGTATCCGTCTTTTGAATCATTTCGAAATCAAGACACCGATGACCAGTTATCACGAATATAACAAGATCGAGAAGGGGAAAAAGCTGGTGGAACAGTTGGAGAGAGGGAAAAATATTGCGCTCATTACGGATGCCGGGACTCCGGGGATCTCTGACCCAGGTGAAGAACTAGTGAAGATGTGCAGGGATGCAGGGATTGGGGTGACGGCCGTGCCTGGAGCGGCTGCCTGTATCACAGCACTTACCATATCAGGACTTCCAACCAGAAGATTTGCTTTCGAGGCATTTTTGCCGGCAGATAAAAAAGAGCGTCAGCAGATACTGGAAGAATTAAAGCAGGAGACCAGGACGATCGTGCTGTATGAGGCGCCTCACCGACTTTTAAAAACACTTCGCCTGCTGGAAGAAACACTGGGAAACCGGCAGGTGCGGGTCTGCCGGGAACTGACGAAAAAGCATGAGACGGTCTATGAGGACAGTCTGTCCGGTGCGGCTGCTTATTATGAAAAGCATGAGCCAAAGGGGGAATGTGTGCTGGTTGTTGAAGGAATCAGCAGACAAAAAATCCAACAAGAGCAGCAGGCGCGATGGGAAGAGATTAGCCTGCAGGAGCATATGGACAGATATCTGTCAGAAGGGCTGACGAAAAAGGAAGCTATGAAGCAAGTGGCGCGCGACAGGGGCATTGGAAAAAGAGATGTTTATCAGGCTCTGCTTTCGGAAAGGGCATAAATGATACTGTTCACAGCTTGTTGGTCAAGTTGTATAGAAAAGATGGAAAAGATTGTTCAACTTGGGTATTTCGAAAATAAAAAAATTTTACTATACTCTTTAACAGAACAAAAACGAAAGTTATTTTTTAGGAGGACAATACGATGGCAAGTTTATCATTGAAACATATCAACAAAACTTATCCAAACGGATTTGAGGCGGTAAAAGATTTTAATCTTGAGATTGAAGATAAAGAGTTCATCATTTTCGTAGGGCCATCCGGATGTGGAAAATCTACCACACTGCGTATGATTGCAGGTCTGGAAGACATTACTTCCGGAGAGCTGAAGATCGGCGACAAAGTTGTAAACGATGTAGAACCGAAAGACAGAGATATTGCGATGGTATTCCAGAACTACGCTCTGTATCCGCACATGACAGTATATGATAACATGGCATTTGGACTGAAATTAAGAAAGGTTCCAAAAGACCAGATCGACAAGATGGTTCGTGAAGCTGCAAGAATTCTGGATCTGGAAGCTCTTCTGGATCGTAAGCCAAAGGCCCTCTCCGGTGGACAAAGACAGCGTGTTGCCATGGGACGTGCAATCGTTCGTAATCCTAAGGTGTTCCTGATGGATGAGCCTCTTTCCAACCTGGATGCAAAACTTCGTGGGCAGATGCGTATTGAGATCTCCAAGCTGCATCAGAGACTGGGAACAACAATCATCTACGTAACACATGACCAGACAGAGGCTATGACACTGGGTACCAGAATCGTAGTTATGAACGCAGGTGTAGTTCAGCAGGTAGATACACCTCAGACATTGTATGATTATCCTTGCAACCTATTTGTTGCAGGATTTATCGGATCTCCGCAGATGAACTTTGTAGATGCTACCTGTAAGGTACAAAACGGCAAAGTATATCTGGTTGCAGGACCTTCTGAGATCGAACTGCCGGCAGAAAAAGGCCAGAAGCTGATTGATGGAGGATATGATGGAAAGACCGTTGTCCTTGGTATCCGTCCGGAAGATGTTCACGATGAGCCAGACTTCCTTCAGGCTTCTCCAAATACAGTAATCGAAGCAAAAATCCGTGTATATGAGATGCTTGGTGCAGAAGTATTCCTGTACTTCGATTATGAAGGAGCAAGCATGACGGCCAGAGTGGATCCAAGAACAACAGCAAGAACAGGCGATACTGTGAAATTTGCATTGGATGCTGACAAGATCCATGTATTTGATAAAGAGACAGAAATGACGATCACAAACTAGTCTGAATAGATATGACCAAAAGGGATCCCAGATAGAGGGGTCCCTTTTTTTCTAAGGGAAGGGACAAAGCTGATTAAGCCTTGTACATCAGCGCCGTCCTGTGGTAAAATAAGGTTTACATGTAGAGAACAGGAGGTTTTCCGAGTGCTGTCAAATCAGTTGTTGCACAAAGCAGTGCAGGATATCAAGAAGATCAGCGGTTTAGAGTGTGCCGTCTGGGATAAAAAAGGCGTCTGCCTGGTTATGACCGGTGAAAAGATGCTTTCCTGGGAAAATGATGTGGTTACTTTTAGTGAGAGCGGCCAGGAAGAATTGGCTGGGCAGGGAATCAGTTTGTTTTTGGTCCTGGATGAGGAGGATCCGGTTTATGTGCTGGGTATCGAAGGCGAAGGACGAGAAGCCGTAACGGCCGGAAGGTTCGGAGCGAGCCAGATCACCAATCTTCTATTTGCCTATAAAGAAAAGATGGATCGAAACCGATTTATCCAGAATTTGATTTTGGATAATATGCTGGTGGTGGACGTCTATAACCAGGCAAAAAAGATGAAGATTCCGGTAGAGCAGCGCAGGGTCGTGTTTTTGATTGAGTCTAAAAATGAAGGTGAGTCGCTGATTCTGGAGACGATGCGCGGTTTGTATGCCACAGGCATGAGGGATTTCGTCACAGCTGTAGATGAACGGCATGTGATCCTAGTAAAGGCGTTGGAAGCAGTAGATGATTATCCGCAGCTGAATCGGATTGCCCACGAGATTACAGATACGCTGAATATGGAAGCAATGGTAGGTGTCCGGGTAGCGTATGGAACCATCGTGGAGGAACTAAAAGACGTATCTCGGTCCTATAAAGAAGCGGATATGGCACTGCAGGTAGGACGGGTTTTCTATGTGGAAAAAAATATTTTGGCCTATAATGAATTGGGAATTGGCCGTCTGATCCATCAGCTCCCGCCGTCACTTTGCGAAATGTTTTTAAACGAGGTGTTTGAAAATGGCGTTGAAGAGAAGTTTGAGGAAGAAGAGCTGATTACAGTATATACATTCTTCGATAATAATCTGAATATTTCTGAGACGGCGAGACAGCTTTATGTACACCGAAATACGCTGGTATACCGATTGGAAAAAATTCAGAAAAAAACAGGGCTGGATGTCAGAGTTTTTGAAGATGCCCTGACATTTAAAATTGCCGTGATGGTGGCGGATCATATGAGGGATTTGAACAACAAGGATTAGAACAGGAGGAAAACAAAAATGATAAAATTATATGATGATGGAGTTTATCTTCTGCACGGAAGTGAGATCGCAGAAAGTATGCAGGAAGTAAAGGCGCGTACCGGGCAGGAGATCTCAAAGGAAGAAGCAGCCAAGAACACCATGGCCTATGGAATTTTAAAGAACCATAATATTTCTGGAAATATGGAGAAGCTTCAGATCAAATTTGATAAGCTGACCTCTCATGATATTACGTTTGTGGGAATTATTCAGACGGCCAGAGCTTCTGGGCTGGAAAAGTTCCCCATTCCCTATGTGCTGACCAATTGTCATAATTCTCTGTGTGCGGTAGGCGGTACCATCAATGAGGATGACCATATGTTTGGACTGACCTGTGCCAAGAAATATGGAGGGGTCTATGTACCGCCTCATCAGGCTGTCATTCACCAGTATGCAAGAGAAATGCTTGCAGGCGGAGGCAAGATGATCTTAGGATCTGACAGCCATACCCGTTATGGCGCGCTTGGAACCATGGCTATGGGAGAGGGCGGACCAGAGCTGGTAAAACAGCTTCTGAATAAAACATATGACATCAAGATGCCTCAGGTTGTGGGCATTTACCTGGATGGAGAGCCGATGAAGGGGGTAGGCCCTCAGGATGTTGCCCTTGCAATCATTGGAGCCACCTTTGCCAACGGCTATGTGAATAACAAGGTAATGGAGTTTGTCGGACCGGGCGTAGAGAAGTTAAGCGCTGACTTCCGAATTGGCATTGATGTGATGACTACAGAGACCACCTGTCTTTCCTCCATCTGGAAGACAGATGAGAAGATTAAAGAGTTTTATGAGATTCATGGACGTGTGGAGGATTACCAGGAGTTAAATCCGGGGGATGTGACTTACTATGATGGCATGGTATATGTCAACTTAAGCGAGATTAAGCCGATGATTGCAATGCCGTTCCATCCGTCTAATGCTTATACCATCGATGAAGTAAATGCGAACTTGGAGGATATCCTGCACGATGTGGAAAAGAAGGCGTTAGTCAGCCTGGACGGTGCGGTGGAATATTCTCTCCAGGACAAGATTGTGGACGGAAAGCTGTATGTAGATCAGGGAATCATCGCCGGCTGTGCAGGAGGCGGTTTTGAAAATATTTGTGCGGCAGCAGATATCATTCGGGGGCGCTACATTGGTGCGGACGAATTTACCTTTAGTGTATATCCGGCAAGTACGCCGATTTATATGGAACTAGTGAAAAATGGCGCAGTGGCTGACTTGATGGAAGCAGGAACCATTGTGAAAACAGCTTTCTGTGGACCATGTTTTGGGGCGGGTGATACACCGGCAAACAATGCCTTTTCCATCCGCCACTCTACCAGAAACTTCCCGAACCGGGAAGGATCTAAGCTGCAGAGTGGCCAGATTGCATCGGTGGCGCTGATGGATGCGCGATCTATCGCGGCGACAGCGGCAAACAAAGGATTCCTGACACCTGCAACGGCGATGGATGTGGAATATAAAGGAAGAAAATATCACTTTGATCAGAAGATTTATGCGAATCGTGTCTTTGACAGTAAAGGCGTGGCAGATCCTTCTGTAGAGATTAAGTTTGGACCAAACATCAAAGATTGGCCGGAAATGCCGGCGCTGCCGGAGAATCTTCTCCTTAAGGTAGTGTCTGAGATCCATGATCCGGTGACGACAACGGACGAACTGATTCCGTCCGGAGAGACGTCTTCCTATCGTTCCAATCCACTGGGACTTGCGGAATTTGCTCTTTCAAGAAAGGATCCGGCGTATGTTGGGCGCGCAAAAGAAGTCCAGAAAGCGGAAAAAGCTATCGAGGCAGGTACTTGTCCATTGGAGGTTCTGGAAGAATTAAAACCAGTTATGAAGGCAGTAAAGACAAAGTTTCCAGAAGCAGGAGAAGGTAACCTGGGCATCGGAAGCACGATTTTCGCAGTGAAGCCAGGAGATGGCTCCGCCAGAGAACAGGCGGCATCCTGCCAGAAAGTGCTGGGAGGCTGGGCAAATATCGCCAATGAGTATGCAACCAAGAGATATCGTTCTAATCTGATTAACTGGGGAATGCTTCCGTTTATTACAGAGGAAGACCATGATCATTTAAGCTTCCAGAACGGGGACTATATCTTTGTGCCAAAGATTCGTAAAGCTGTTGAAGAAAAAGTGCCGGAAGTGAAGGCTTATGTGGTCAAAGGTGATGAATTACAGGAAGTGGTCTTTAAGCTTGGCGATATGACAGACGCAGAACGAGAGATCATAGTGAAAGGCTGTTTGATCAATTATTATCGTGGATAACAGATTATTGATATAGAAAGAAAAGAAGCATCTTTGAGGGTGCTTCTTTTTTTTGTTAAGAGTCTGTCATATAGATCTGTAATGCGCTGTGAAAGAGGCGTATTTGCAAAAAAAATTATCAGAAAACAAAAGATGTTATCATGTAATGGGGTGACAAATCAAGGAAAGTGGTATATAATATCATTATTTATGTTTCAGATTCATTGAAAAAGGAGGAAGAAGGCATGGACAATATTAGAAAACAGATATTACTTACCCTTGAAACTGACAGCAAAATAGATCTTAAAGAGCTGGCCGTTCTTCTTGGAACAGATGAGACTGAGATCGCCAATGAGGTGGCTGCGATGGAAAAAGAACAGATCATCTGCGGCTATCATACGCTGATCGACTGGGACAAGGCGGGAGTAGAGCTTGTAAATGCGTTGATCGAAGTGCGTGTGACACCTCAAAGAGACCAGGGATTCGACAAAGTGGCAGAACGAATATATAATTATCCGGAAGTTTCGGCGGTATACCTGATTTCCGGCGGATATGACCTGATGGTTACGATGGAGGGACAAACACTTCAGGAAATCTCCCGGTTTGTTTCCAGCAGGCTTGCACCCATCGAAGAGGTGATTAGCACGTCTACATATTTTATTCTAAAAAAATATAAAGATCATGGGACGATACTTGCTAAAAAATCTAAAGGAGAAAGGATGCTGATTACACCATGAGAAGAGACCCAATATCAAAAAAAGCAGCAGCGCTGGCTCCTTCGGGAATCCGGAAGTTTTTCGATATCGTAAATGAGATGGAAGACGCCATTTCACTGGGAGTTGGAGAACCGGACTTTGACACCCCCTGGAGAGTGCGAGAGGAGGGGATTTATTCCCTGGAGAGAGGGCGGACCTTTTATACCTCCAATGCAGGCTTAAAAGAGCTAAAAAGTGAGATCTGCCGATATCTGAACCGGACGATCCAGGTGTCGTATGATCCGAACCGAGAGGTGTTAGTAACGGTAGGAGGAAGCGAGGCCATTGATCTTGCCTTTCGCGCGATGCTGGATGCCGGCGATGAAGTGCTGATTCCTCAGCCAAGTTATGTATCTTATTTTCCATGTGCCGTGTTGGCAGATGGAGTCCCGGTGGTCATTCCTTTGAGTCAGGAAAATGAATTTAAACTGACAAAAGAGGAACTGGAGGCGGCGATTACATCCAGGACCAAGCTTTTGGTGCTGCCGTTCCCAAACAATCCTACAGGAGCTGTCATGACACGTGAGGATTTGGAACCAATCGCACAGATCGTGATGGAGCATGACCTTTATGTGGTTTCGGATGAGATTTATTCTGAACTGACTTACAATGGAAAGCATTGTTCTATTGCGTCCCTGCCGGGGATGAGGGAACGGACACTGGTTATCAACGGATTTTCCAAAGGGTTTGCCATGACTGGATGGAGACTTGGATATGTGTGCGGACCGGAGCAAATCATTGGTCAGATGACGAAGATTCATCAGTATGCAATCATGTGTGCACCTACTACCAGCCAATACGCTGCAGTGGAGGCGCTTAGAAATTGTGAAAATGATGTGGAAAAGATGAGAGAATCTTATAATCAGAGGCGCAGGTTTCTTTTATATGAATTTAAAAAGATGGGGCTAAAATGTTTTGAGCCTTATGGGGCATTCTATGTGTTCCCGAGTATTCAGGAGTTTGGCATGACTTCGGAAGAATTTGCCACCCGTTTTCTGCAGGAAGAAAATGTGGCTGCTGTCCCGGGAACCGCGTTTGGAGAAAGCGGGGAAGGATATCTTCGTATTTCTTATGCATATTCTATTGCAGATTTAAAGGAGGCGATTGGGAGGCTGGAGCATTTTGTAAACCGGTTACGAGAATAAGACAGAATATTCTGAAAATTATATTATAAAAAAATAATTATAAATTAATTAATAAAAAACACAAAAATAGTGTTGACAAAATGAAATCCCGGTGCTACTATATAATCAATCCAAGGATCAATAAGAAATGACATCCTGACGAGAAAGGGATCATAAAAATTCGTTGATTTGGCAATATGAAGAAAAGGAGGCTTAATCCATTGGACACAGCAACAGAATTTAAAAGTCAATATGTTAGTGGTATGGCAGATCATCGTTCCTATAGAATAAGCCTTTACCAGAGAGAAAGATAAACCGGTAAATACAGAATGAAAAGAGAAATCGGAGAAGAAAAAACCGGATATAAATTTTAAGAAAGAAGATTCTATCTGCAGACATATTGAAAAAGAATACCACAGTAGTTCAAAGATATTAGCAGATGTGTAAAGAAACATTACCTAATATATCAGATTTATACGAGACACTATATAAGCGAAAGGTTATAGAAGGAATAACTTAATACGATTATAGACAAATAATAAGGGCACTGGCTATAATGGGAACAGTTATAGATATTATAATAGCCATGAAAGTAGATTATATAGATACAGGAGGAGTATAAATAAGATATCGAAGATAAAGAGAAGAAGATCATTTATCCGAGACTTTGAGTTATATTCTATCTATTAATGATATAGATAAAAGGGACGAGAAGAATTTTAGATAAATCCTCCGATAAAAAAATAAAAGTATGATAAAACTAAATATATAACAGCCATTATGGTCACGGTGATTGTAATGGCTGTTTTTTTGATTATGAAAAACAGGCAGGGAATTTGAATTCCCTGCCTGTAAAAAGTAATTACATATATTTGTCAATGGTTGCCCGGACAGCGCCCTTACCTGCTATCATTTCACGGAAGTAGCCTTCGATTTTCTCACCAACGCCATTGTCATAAAGGTTAGTAAAGAAGATCTTTTCGTTGGATAGGATCGGCTTTAGCTGATTTGTTAAAGTTTCTGGCTTCCCGATTACGATATCTTTCAGAGCCTCGGTCATTTCGCCGGCCAGAGGATCTGGTGCCAGGGTGTAAGAATTGCCCTGGTCATCTACAGCCATCATATACCTAAGCCAGCCTGCGATGCCGAGTGGGACAGCAGTCAGCTGCTCTGCGCTTCCATATTTTGAGGTGTATGCCTTGATTGTTTCTCCAAACCGGATGCCCAGTCCCTGGGATTCATCGGTGCAAAGCCGGATGTTGGTATCCAAAAGGTACTCGTTGATAAAACGAAGCTGGAACAGCTCGTCTACAAAGGCCTTTGGATCGATGATTTTTGGACTTTCTACCATTGGGAAGCCTTCATCGTAGGCTACCATTTTTGCAAGTTTCATGAGTTTGGGATCGTGGTTGATCATGTTAGCGAAGTATTCTTCACCTAACAGTACTCCGAAAGGACCGACGGCGGAGTGAACAGGGTTTAACAATGCCGTGACTTTCATACGTTCCGACTTATTGACGGTGTCACGGCTGCCCAGATAAACACCTTTGCCCTTTTCAAGAGGTGGGCGGCCATTGGGAAAGTTATCCTCAATGACCAGATATTGAGGATCTTCACCGTTAATAAAAGGAGCAATATAAGTACGCTTTGAAGTTTCCACAGGTGCCATATCCTGTAGACCAAGTTTTTCCAGATCCGTGGCGATGTCTGGATTTGGGCGAGGTGTAATCTTATCGATCATGGTCCAGGGAAAAGCGACTACTGTTTCATCGCTTACATAATCAATGAATCCCTGATCCACATATCCTTTTTTCTGCCATTCTTCTGCCATCGTCAGAACAGATCTGCGAAGCAGACTGCCGTTTTTGGAACAGTTGTCCATGGAAACCAGAGCGAGAGGAGTTTTGCCGCTGCGATACCGTTCAAGAAGCATAGCGGTGACGATGCCCATGGCGCCGGTGGCTTTTTCAGGACCGTTTTCAATATCTGCCTGTACATAAGGAAGATAGTTTCCGGCAGAAGTGGTGAGGGCATAGCCTTTTTCTGTAATGGTAAAGGACACCAGTTGAAGAGAAGGGGAGGTAAAGATTTCCTTCAGCCGTGCCCACAGAGCCGTGTCACTGCTCTGTGCTTTGATAGCTTCGCCGAAGGAAGCAAGCACCTTTATGTCTCTGGTTCCGTCTGTGTGAAGAATCACACTTAGCCCCAAGTTGTCAAAGGGCCGGTAGATCTTGTCAACAACATCGTAGTCGAAGGTCTCCACGCAGGTAAGGGCAGTGTCCAGATCCCCATTTTCCAGCATGCCGTCTGCGATACCTCCGATAAAGATGCGGAAGATGTTGCCAATCCCAAAGTGAGCCCAACGAGGGGCAGCTTTTGCTTTTTTGGCAGCTGCTTCCACATCATATCCGGGAAGAGTGATTCCTGCGGCTTCCCAGTCTGCTTTGTTTTGGATTCCGTTTAATGTAAGTTTCATGATGTGCCTCCTTATCAAAAGATAGTTATATAATAGCATGAATTATGTAGTTTGTAATATTTTTGTAACAAATTTTCTCGTATATTTTGACAATGTATATGGCGTATGATAAACTTATATACGTATAATTATAAAAATAACGAGTATTATAAATAAATTTTGAGGTGAGAGATTTGGATAAATATGAATATCGGGTAAAAACGGAACAAATGCTTGAATATATGGAAAACAAGCAGTATAAAAAGGCTATGGAGATTGCAGATACGATCGACTGGCGCAGGGTAAAAAGCGCCTCGATGCTGAATACTGTCAGCGAAATTTATGAGTGTAACGGGGAGTTTCAAAAGAGCCGGGATATATTATTTGTAGCATTTGACCGATCTCCGGGTAGCAGAAAGATTGTATACCGTCTGGGGACGCTGGCTCTGAAGATCAACGATGTGGAAGAGGCATCCGACTGTTACGAAGAATTTGTGAAGCTGGCACCTAGGGATCCAAATCAGTACATCTTGAAATATAAGATCCTTAAGGCCCAGGGAGCACCTCTCACAGAGCAGATTTCTGCGCTGGAGGATTTTAAAAAAGCGGAATATGTTGAAAAATGGGCATACGAGTTGGCAGAATTATATCATAAGGCCGGTATGACAGCGGAATGTCTGGAAGAGTGTGACGACTTGATTCTGTGGTTCAGCGAGGGAAAGTATGTTTATAAGGCAATGGAGCTGAAGATGAAATACAAGCCCTTGACTCCGCTGCAGCAGGAAAAATACGACAGCAGACCAGGAGCACCGAAGAAAAGGCCAGAAGCAGCTGCACCGGAAGTGGGAGAAAGAGAAGAGCAAGAAGAATTACAGCAGGAAGAAGAGCCTCAAGAAGAGGAGCCTCAAGAGGAGGAGCCTCAAGAGGAAGAACTCCAGACAGAGGAAGCAAACAGCGAAGAGGAAGAGATCGAGGACGCAGAAGTTGTGGAGGAGGAATCTTCCGCCCCTGAGCAGGCTGCAAATCTTGCAGAGGTTGTAGAAGAAATGGAAAGAACTATGGCAGAATCAGATGACGAGGCGGAGGAACAACCGGAAGACGAATCGGAAGAAGAACCGGAAGAAGAACCAAAAAAACATTCTGCCATTACCCAGGTGGTAAAAGGAGCAACTCTTAAGGAGGCGCTGGCAAATGGTGTGGCTGTCGCAAGCGGTATCAATATCGAAAAAGAAGCCATGGAGAAAAAGGAAGAAGATTTAAGAATCACCAGTCAGATGCGGATCGATGATATTCTTCAGGAATGGGAAGAAAAGCAGAAGGAAAACGCAGAAGCGATTGAGGAGCAGAAGGCAAAAGATGAGGAGAGACTGCGGAAAGAAAGAGAAGAAGCCAAGCGCCGTCAGGAGGAAGAACGCCGGGAAGTAGAGCGCAAGGCGGCTGAGGCTGAGGCGGCAAGAAAGGCGGCAGAAGAAGAAGCTGCTAGAAAAGCTGCGGAAGAAGAAGCCGCAAGAAAGGCAGCAGAAGAAGAAGCCGCAAGAAAAGCTGCGGAGGAAGAAGCGGCAAGGAAGGCGGCAGAGGAGGCTGAGAAAGAAGCACTTCTTGACAACGCATTTACAGAAGGTAAGACTCAGAGGATTCCCGATGATCTTGTAAAGCTGGTCGCGGAGATGGATCAGAGTACAGATGAGATGGAAGATTTCAGCGAAGACTTTGAAATCGAAGACGATTACGAAGACTTTGATGATTTCGACATGGATCTGGGTGAAGATTTTGACGAAGACAAGTCCGGGGAAGTGGAAGAAGTCGAGGCTGAAGTAATAGAGGAAGAGCCGCCAGAGGAAGACTTTGAAGAATCAGATTATGAAGAAGCAGATTTCGAAGAACCGGACTTTGAGGATGACTTCGAGGATGACTTCGATGACGATTTTGACGATGACTTTGAAGATGAAGAAGATTTTGAAGAGGATGAATTAGAAGAAGCAGATTTCGAGGAAGAAGACTTCGAAGAAGAAGATTTTGAGGAAGAGGACTTCGAAGAAGAAGACTTTGAGGAAGAGGACTTTGAAGAAGAGGACTTCGAAGAAGAAGACTTTGAGGAAGAGGATTTTGAAGCAGAGGAACTAGAAATCGAAGAGCCTTCGGAAGAAGAGATTCAGGAGAGAATCAAAAAGTCCAAGGGAAGCGGTGTACCTTTTGATACCGGCTTTGTAGTAACAGGACGTTATGATCTAAGTGCGACCAGTGAGATTGGACTGAAGGCCGGACTTACGGAGGAACAGAAGAAATTATTTTCTTACTTTGTTCCGGTCAGAGGTATGAGTGAGCAGATCGTAGAGGTGCTTGATAATGACAGGAGGGCACAAAGAGAAGGAACCTCCAAGACCGGAAACCTGCTGGTGGTTGGACGGAAAGGTTCTGGAAAGACAGTGCTTGCAGTAGATATTGTAAAAGCGATCCAGAAGCAGAGGAACTTAAAGCAGGGCAAAGTGGCGATCGTAACGGGAGAGTCCTTAAATAAAAAAGAACTGACCAATATTATACAGAAGCTCCGCGGTGGTGCGATTATTATTGAGAAAGCCGGGAAGCTGAATTCCAGAACGATTAAAGAGCTGAATTATCTGATGGAGAAGAAGACAGGCGAGCTTTTATTCGTCCTTGAGGATCAGAAGAAGCCATTGGAGAGAGTATTGGCCATCAGCCCTGAATTTAAAAAGAAGTTTACGTCTAAACTGGAACTTCCGGTATTCATCAACGATGAACTGGTGACCTTTGGTCAGACGTACGCAAAGGAAAACGGATATAAGCTGGATGAAATGGGCATTCTTGCTTTGTACAGCAGGATTGATGTGATGCAGAGAGAGGATCACGCCGTATCTGTTGCGGAAGTGAAGGAGATCATGGATGAAGCGATTGAGCATTCTCAGAAAGCAAACGTAAAGCATTTGGCAAGACGTGTCTTCGGAAAAGGGACTGACGATTCAGACAGAATTATCTTAAAAGAAGAAGATTTTAAGATTTAAGGAAAAAATTAAGAGTTTTGACAGATAGATTTGTCAAAACTCTTTTTTTTTTGGCTCAGTTAAAGTATAATATTGATATATTAGGACAGAAATGTGGGGGTTCAATATGGCAAAAAAGAAAAAGAAACCATATGAAGTAGGAGAACTGGACCAGTATCTCTATGGCCAGGGGAATCATTATGAGATTTATAATAAGCTGGGGGCTCATATTGTAAAAGATGGAAAGACGGAAGGGGTATATTTTGCGGTGTGGGCTCCTCATGCTGAAGAGGTTTCTGTAGTTGGAGATTTTAACGATTGGGATATGGAAGCAAATCCCATGGAACGAGAGGAGCCGCTGGGAATCTACACTTGCTTTATACCGGGAATTAAACAGTATGATATGTATAAATACTGTATTAAGACTTATAAGGGGGAATATAACTTTAAGGCAGATCCCTTTGCCTTCCACGCAGAATTAAGACCGGGGACGGCATCAAAGGTTTATGATCTGTCCCGGATCAAATGGACGGACAGCGTATGGATGGAACATCGTGCAGGCTGGGATCATACCAAAGAGCCAATGTCGATATATGAAGCACATATCGGATCCTGGAAGCGTCATCCCGGCCGGGAGGATGAAGGATTTTATACTTATCGGGAATTTGCACAGGAGGCCGTTAAGTATATAAAATACATGGGATATACACATATCGAACTTATTGGAATTGCAGAACATCCCTTTGATGGTTCCTGGGGATATCAGGTAACGGGTTATTTTGCGCCTACCTCCCGATACGGAACGCCGGAAGATTTTGCCTGGATGGTTAATTATTTTCATAGAAACAAGATTGGTGTCATCCTGGACTGGGTACCGGCACATTTTCCAAGAGATGCACATGGACTGGCGGATTTTGATGGGACGCCGACGTATGAATACCAGGATCCAAGGAAAGGAGAACATCCGGACTGGGGCACCAAAATCTTTGACTATGGAAAGAATGAAGTGCGTAATTTCCTCATATCCAATGCATTGTTCTGGATTGAACAGTATCATGTGGACGGGCTTCGTGTGGATGCGGTGGCGTCTATGTTGTATCTGGATTATGGGAAGCAGGATGGTCAGTGGGTAGCCAATAAATATGGTGGAAATAAAAATCTGGAAGCCATCGACTTCTTCAAGCACCTGAATTCTGTTGTGCTGGGACGAAATCCGGGATCCCTTATGATTGCGGAGGAGTCGACAGCCTGGCCGAAGGTGACGGGACCTGTGGAGGAAGACGGTCTGGGATTTAGCTTGAAATGGAATATGGGATGGATGCATGACTTTACAGAATATATGAAGCTGGATCCATATTTTCGCAAGGATAATCACAATCTGATGACCTTTGCCATGAGTTATGCGTACAGTGAAAATTATATTTTGGTGCTGTCTCATGACGAGGTGGTGCATCTGAAGTGTTCTATGTTGAATAAGATGCCGGGCCTTGGATTTGATAAATATGCGAATCTGAAAGTCGGGTATGCATTCATGATTGGCCACGTAGGAAAGAAGCTGCTATTTATGGGACAAGAATTTGCCCAGCTTAGAGAATGGAGTGAAGAGCGGGAGCTTGACTGGTTCCTGTTGGCAGAAAAGGAACACCAGGCAATTCAGAACTGGTTTGCTGATCTTTTGCATCTGTATAAGAAAAATAAGGCGCTTTATGAAATGGATGATTCATGGGAGGGCTTTGAGTGGATCAATGCGGATGACCGGTATAGAAGCATTTTCAGTTTTATGAGGCACTCCAAAGATAATAAGAAGAATTTATTGTTTATCTGTAATTTTACTCCGATGGAGTGGGCGGATTATCGGGTAGGAGTACCTAGAAGAAAGCAGTACAAGCTGGTGTTGGACAGCGATGAAGAAAAATACGGTGGAAACGGTCGAGAAAAGAAGCCGGTATATAAAGCGGTAAAGAAAGAATGTGACGGAAGACCGTATTCCTTTGCTTATCCGTTATCACCCTATGGCGTTGCAATTTTTGAATTTTAGGGATGGAGTTGCTTGATGATAAAGCATGAAGGGATTGGAAAAGAGCGCGAGGCAAATGCCCCGCGCTCTTGCTCTTTTTAGGAATGACAATATCAGATCAGAATTTATGGCGTTGTCTGGGTATTGTCCGTTGTACCGTTAGTTCCGGTAGTATCAGTGTCTGAGCTGGTAGTGGTGTCTGATGAAGTATCATTGGAAGAGTCGGTTTCAGCATCTGCGTCCTGGACTGTACTCTCATCTGCCTCGCTGGTTGTTTCGTCTGTACCAGCTGTCTCATCCGTAAGACTATCCTCTGTCTCACCTGTTGTTTCATCGGTGGTTTCATCGGTGGTGTCCGTGGTGTCGTCCGAAGTGTTTGTGTCATCGCCGCCATCGAAAAGATTTTCAAAGAAGCTTACGATATTGCTCCAGAATCCGCCGCTTTCTTTCTCAGAATCGTCTGTACTTTCCGACTCGGAAGAATCTAAGGTGCTGTCAGTTACGACATCAGATCCTAAGACATCGTCTTTGGTGTCGTTGATAATGCCGCCTGTGGAATCTCCGCCAAAGAATCCGGTAATGGAATCCCATAAGTTAGAGAAGAATCCGCCACTTTCTCCGTTCAGATTATCCAGTGTGCTTTTTAGAGCGTTGACGTCATAGTCATACTGGGAAATGTTTTCCATCAAAGAGGTGATCTTGTTCATCTGATCTTCAGTCAGTGTAATGTTGTAGGTCTTGGCAGCGTCATTGACGACGTCCTGGATTTTGGACGGATCGCTGATGCCATCTTCAATGACTTGTTCTTTGACATCATTCATCAGACCGGTAGCAGCTTGATCGCCGACAGCGTCAGCTAACTCTCCGGTAGTCACCAGTTCTTCTGTGGCAGCTTCCTTTTGACCTTCATTTAGAGTTTTGCCGCTGGCGGTCTCATATGCCATCATGATGCCGGTCAGAGCGCCGGTACCGGATACGGCGATCGGAGAGGCTGCAACCACATTACAGTTTTCAACGCCGGAGGTTGTCAGTGTGCTGGCAATCATAGAGCTGGTCACGTAGGTCAGGTTGGCAACCTTTACCTGGATACCGCCGTCAGAAGTAGGCTCTACATAAGAGCAGCTGTAGGTTCTGGTACCGATCTGCTCTTCGGTTGCAATTCCTTCCATATATTGGCGTTCATCCGCATTTGTGACTTCAATTGTCTGGACCTGATCGGAAGATGTTCCGAAATATTCATACATGGAAGTCTTTTGTTCCTGTGACAGGTCTGCACCCAAAGTTACAACTTTGGAGCTGTCAGCCTGTACGGCGAGTGGAAGAGATGCCGTACAAAGGGCAGCAGCCAGAAATACCGGTAATGTTCTTTTCATTTTTTTCATATGCGTGGTGTACTCACCAAGCCCCCTTTTCCATAATTTATACATTAATCAATATAACATATCTGCCTATAATTGCAAATAAAATCTACATTAAGTCTTTCTGAAGATTTTCTGTATCCGCTGTTTCAACAACGTTTCTTCTATGATTCCGCTCATACTGCCCAGGCAGGAACCGTGGCGGAAGCATACGAAAGCAGGAACGACCTCACCGGCATACTCTCTGGCTGGGACTGCGGACTCGTCTACGTCGATATCACAAAAAAGAATCTGTCCTTGAAATTCAGTTTCCAGATCTTCCGCAACCGGCTTCATCATTGCACACTTGGTGCACCAGCTGGCATAAAACATAACAATAACTGGCACAGAAGAACCCTGGATTACCTGATAAAAACTTTCTGTGGTCAAATGGCGCATGGTAATTGGCCTCCTAGCATCTGGGGTTTAATATACGGAAAACTTCTTTTATAGAAGTGTTCAGTTGACGGAGTCCCTGGCGGAAATGAGGGCAGCGATAAGTGAATTCGCACATTTTCTGGCTCAGGTTTTTTTTGCTTCGATGTCTCATATATTTCCCTCCAGATCTTATATTTCCTTATTATTATATGCAGGAGAGAATTTAAGCTTTCCTTCTGAAGGTTAATTTACAGATAGGATTTCCAGCGGCAGAAAATTTCTCTTCGTATTCT
>JAHYZZ010000036.1 GCA_019424135.1 Lachnospiraceae bacterium | reverse complement strand
ATCAGACGTAAAGTTGGTAAGACTGGTAAAAAATAAGTAAGGAGAGTGTGAAAATGGTTAGCAAAAAATCAAGAAGCGTAGTTCGTGTTAATAAACACAGAAAGATCCGCAACCGTTTGAGCGGTACGGCTGAGTGCCCGCGTCTGGCTGTGTTTAGAAGCAACAATCACATGTATGCACAGATCATTGACGATACAGTTGGAAATACTCTCGTATCTGCTTCCACTCTTCAGAAAGACGTGAAGGCAAATCTGGAAAAAACCAACAACGTTGATGCAGCAGCATATCTTGGAAAAGTAATCGCCGAGAAGGCGCTGGAAAAAGGTATTAAGGATGTTGTCTTTGACAGAGGCGGCTTTATATACCAGGGAAAAATTCAGGCATTAGCAGACGCAGCTAGAGAAGCTGGGTTGAATTTCTAGAAGGAGGAGCACACATGAAACAGGAACGTATTGATGCTAGTCAGTTAGAGTTAAATGAAAAAGTAGTGTCAATTAAACGTGTAACCAAAGTTGTTAAGGGTGGCCGTAATATGAGATTCACAGCTTTAGTAGTTGTTGGCGATGGAAATGGCCATGTTGGTGCAGGTTTAGGAAAAGCTACTGAAATTCCGGAGGCAATCCGCAAAGGAAAAGAAGATGCTGCAAAGCATCTGATCACAGTAGCGATGAATGAAAACGAAAGTATCGTACACGATTTTATCGGAAAGTTCGGAGGAGCTTCTGTACTGCTCAAAACAGCTCCGGAAGGTACTGGTGTGATTGCCGGAGGTCCGGCCCGTGCCGTGATCGAGATGGCAGGAATCAAGAATATCCGTACCAAATCTCTCGGATCCAACAATAAGCAGAATGTTGTTCTTGCTACAATCGATGGACTCCGCCAGATCAAGACTCCGGAGGAGGTTTCCAGACTTCGCGGAAAATCAATTGAAGAGATTGTAGGTTAAGGAGGGAAACCAAGATGGCAAATTTGAAAGTTACATTAGTAAAATCTACGATCGGTGCCGTGCCGAAACACAGAAAAACCGTGGAAGCACTGGGGCTTAAGAAGCTCAACAAGACTGTTGAACTTCCGGATAATGCGGCAACAAGAGGCATGATCAAGCAGGTGCAGCACCTGGTAAAAGTAGAAGAAGCATAGGAATCATATTTCGAAAGAAGGAGGTGTCACCATGGATTTATCAAACTTAAGACCTGCTGACGGGGCAAAACACAGTGATAATTTCAGAAGAGGACGCGGACACGGTTCTGGCAACGGCAAGACAGCCGGAAAAGGACACAAAGGTCAGAAAGCTCGTTCTGGAGGTACAAGACCAGGGTTCGAAGGCGGCCAGATGCCATTATACAGACGTATTCCGAAGAGGGGATTTACAAATAGAAACTCTAAGACCATCGTTGGAATTAATGTAAGCGCACTGGAAGTGTTTGACAACGATGCAGTTGTAACAGTAGAAACCCTGATCGAGCAGGGAATCGTAAAAAATCCAAGAGACGGCGTAAAGATCCTTGGAAACGGAGAGCTGACGAAAAAGCTTACCGTGCAGGCAAATGCATTCAGCGCAGGAGCTGTTGAGAAAATTGAAGCGTTAGGTGGAAAAGCAGAGGTGATCTAATGTTAGATACATTCCGAAGGGCATTTCAGATCCAGGATATCCGTAGAAAAATCTTATACACATTTTTGATGCTGGTGGTGATCCGGATAGGTTCACAGCTGCCGACACCGGGTGTAAACGCAGAATTTATTCAGAATTTTTTCGCACAGAACACCGGGGAAGCGTTTAATTTGTTTAACGCTTTCACCGGGGTTCCTTTGAACAGATGTCGGTATTTGCACTTAGTATCACGCCGTATATCACGTCTTCTATTATCATGCAGCTTTTGACCATTGCGATTCCGAAGCTGGAAGAGATGAGAAAAGAAGGAGAGGACGGAAGGAAGAAAATTGTTGCAATTACCCGTTATGTGACAGTGCTTCTTGCTTTGATTCAGTCCTCTGCTATGGCAATCGGATTTGGACGGCAAGGTCTTTTGGTCGAATACAATTTTGTCAATATCGTGATTGTGATATTAACATTGACGGCAGGATCTGCATTTTTGATGTGGATCGGAGAAAGAATCACGGAAAAGGGCGTGGGAAATGGCATTTCTATTGTTCTTGTGATCAATATTATCTCAAGAATTCCAAGCGATATGGCTACGCTTTATGAGCAGTTTGTAAAGGACAAACCAATCGCATCGGCATGCCTTGCAGCTGCAATCATCCTTGCAATCATTCTTGCGCTGGTGGTATTCATTGTTATCCTTCAGGATGGTGTCAGAAAAATTTCCGTACAGTATTCTCAGAAGATTGTAGGAAGAAGATCTGTCGGCGGACAGTCTTCCAATCTTCCTCTGAAGGTTAATACAGCCGGCGTAATTCCGATTATCTTTTCTTCTTCTTTGATGCAGACACCAGTTGTCATTGCATCGTTTATGGGAAAGGGAAATGGAAACGGCATTGGAAGTCAGATCTTAAGAGGATTAAACCAGAGTTACTGGTGTGATCCGGATCAGCTGCAGTACAGCTGGGGATTAGTTGTATATATTATCCTGACTGTGTTTTTTGCTTATTTCTATACATCAATTACATTTAATCCGATGGAGATCGCCAATAATTTAAAAAAGAACGGCGGCTTTATCCCGGGAATCCGACCTGGCAAACCAACAGTGGAATACTTGACAAAGATCTTGAATTATATCATCTTTGTCGGAGCCTGCGGCCTGATACTGGTTCAGATCGTGCCGATTCTCTTTAATGGATGGCTGGGCGCTCGGGTTTCCTTCGGAGGTACATCTTTGATCATTATTGTCAGCGTTGTACTAGAAACGATGAAGCAGATTGAATCACAGATGCTTGTACGTAATTATAAAGGATTTTTAAACAGGTAAATTTTCAACTCGCGGAAATTTTTTCCGCGGGTTAAAATACTATAAAGAGTTATAATTGATAACTGGAAAAAGGAGGAGGTATTGTATGAAGGTTGTGATGTTGGGAGCTCCGGGAGCGGGAAAAGGGACACAGGCAAAGAAGATTGCCGCTAAGTATCATATTCCACACATTTCCACGGGTGATATCTTCCGTGCAAACATTAAGAATGGTACGGAACTGGGCAAAAAGGCCAAAACCTATATGGATCAGGGACTGCTGGTTCCAGATGAACTGGTGGTGGACCTGGTGGTGGACAGAGTAAATCAGGAGGACTGCCAGAATGGATATGTGTTGGACGGATTTCCGCGGACAATTCCACAGGCAGAAGCACTTGACAGAGCGCTAAAAGAGCAGGGACAGAAGATGGACTATGCCATCGATGTAGATGTTTCAGACGAGAACATCATACACCGTATGGGCGGACGCCGTGCCTGTGTAGGATGCGGAGCTACATATCATCTGGAATACGCCCCCACAAAAGCAGAAGGAATCTGTGATGTGTGTGGAGGCGAGCTGATTCTGCGAGATGATGATAAACCGGAAACCGTAAAAAAACGGTTGAATGTTTATCATGAGCAGACACAGCCGCTGATCGAATATTATACAAATGCCGGAATCCTTAAAACAGTTGACGGAACCGTTGATATTGAGGATGTATTCCGGGCGATCGTTGATATTTTAGGAGAGTAAGGACATGCCTGTTACAGTAAAGTCGCCAAGAGAAATCGAATTAATGGCACAGGCCGGGCGGATACTTGAACGTGTTCATAATGAGCTTGGAAAGGCTTTGCATCCAGGAATGACGACAAAGCAGATTGATGAGCTGGGGGAAGAGTTGATACGCAGTTACGGATGTATCCCATCTTTTTTGAACTATAATGGTTATCCTGCATCAATCTGTGTTTCCGTAAATGACGAGGTGGTTCATGGGATCCCAAGCCCCCACCGGTTTATCCGGGAGGGGGACATCGTCAGTTTGGATGCCGGTGTTATCTACAAAGGCTATCACTCGGATGCTGCCCGTACCCATGGCATCGGAGGAATCAGCGAGGAAGCCCGAAAGCTGATCGAAGTGACAAGGGAAAGCTTTTTTGAAGGTATAAAATATGCCAGAGAAGGCAATCATCTATTTGATGTTTCGGCTGCAATTGGCAGATACGCCCAGGAGCGTGGATATGGAGTTGTGCGGGACCTGTGCGGACATGGAATCGGAACGGCACTTCATGAGGCTCCGGAGATTCCGAATTATCAAATGAGCAGGAAGGGCATGATGTTAAAGGCCGGCATGACACTGGCGATTGAACCGATGATCAATATTGGAGGATGGGAAGTGGACTGGTTGGATGATGATTGGACGGTTGTAACAAGAGATCATTCTCTGTCTGCCCACTATGAAAATACAGTGCTGATTACAGAAAACGAGCCGAAGATATTAAGCCTTACTGACTCAGCGGAGATTTAGTGTAAAACAGAGGAACAACTATGGATAGATTTGAAACAGGACTGCTTGCCAGGTCAAAGGCTGGTCATGACGAAGGCCGGGTTTATGTCATTACAGGAGTCGAAGACGCATACGTATATTTAGTGGATGGAAAAATACGGACACTGAATCATCCGAAAAAAAAGAAGAAAAAACATGTGCAGATTATACTGGAGCGTCATGACGTTGCCGGAGCTGATGATATAAAGATTAGGCAGATATTGAAAGCATGGAATCAGAAAGAAGGATAACAGGAGGAATATAAGAATGTCAAAAGCTGACGTAATCGAAATTGAAGGAACTGTGGTAGAGAAACTGCCAAATGCAATGTTCCAGGTAGAACTGGAAAATGGACATCAGGTACTCGCACATATTAGTGGAAAGCTGAGAATGAATTTTATTAAGATTCTGCCAGGAGACAAGGTAACGTTGGAGTTATCTCCTTATGATCTTTCGAAAGGAAGAATTATCTGGAGAGATAAATAAAAAACTATTGACTTTGGGAAACGGCTGGTGCTATAATATATAGGCGCGTTTCCGGGCATTTTTATGCCCATGCCCCGGCGGCTGATTATTAATCGGGGGAAGCGCAGGAGCTTTAAGATAGCAATGGATGAAAGGAGGATCCCCCATGAAGGTTAGATCATCAGTAAAACCAATTTGCGAAAAGTGTAAAGTAATTAAAAGAAAAGGAAGCATTCGCGTTATCTGCGAAAACCCGAAGCATAAACAAAGACAGGGTTAGTTGACACGCCAGGCGGTGTGTAGACTATTTAAATATACAAGGAGCACCTGTAGCCGGTGGCATTCCTTCGTATATTGCTTCTAATGCCGGCCAGTCATCTTGCCAGGAAACACTGGCGGCCGGAAAGGGTGTGAATACCGACACACCTGGATGGCGGCAAGGCCATCCCTATTAAAGACAGTATCAAAAACAAACAAAGAAATTGGAGGAAATTCACATGGCTCGTATTGCAGGTGTAGATTTACCAAGAGACAAACGTGTTGAGATCGGACTTACTTATATCTATGGAATCGGAAGAGCAAGCTCTAACCGTATTCTTACTGAGGCAGGAGTAGATCCGGATATCCGCTGCAGAGACCTGACCGATGATGATGTAAAGAAAATCAGTGCAGTGATCGATGAGACACAGGTAGTAGAAGGTGATCTGAGAAGAGAGATCGCATTAAACATCAAGAGATTACAGGAAATCGGATGTTATAGAGGAATCCGTCACAGAAAAGGACTTCCGGTTCGCGGTCAGAAAACAAAGACCAATGCAAGAACCAGAAAAGGTCCGAAGAGAACAGTAGCAAACAAGAAAAAATAATTAATAAAAAGGAAAGTGTAGGTTAGTTTTATTATGGCAAAGAAAGTTACAAAGAAAGTGACAAAGAAACGTGTCAAGAAAAACGTTGAACACGGACAGGCACATATCCAGTCATCTTTTAATAATACAATCGTGACATTAACTGATGCACAGGGGAATGCTCTTTCATGGGCAAGTGCCGGCGGTCTGGGATTTAGAGGTTCAAGGAAATCTACTCCTTATGCAGCGCAGATGGCGGCAGAGACTGCAGCAAAAGCAGCGCTGGTACATGGCTTAAAGACCGTTGACGTTA
>JAHYZZ010000035.1 GCA_019424135.1 Lachnospiraceae bacterium | reverse complement strand
GTCTGTGGAAAAAGAAAGGGAAGACACGTCCTTGATTTCTTCCAGTCCATCCATCATTTCCTTGACTTGTGTCAGCAGATCCTGTTTAATCTTATGATCCACCGGAAGCATTTCCACCCACCTGGGAATAAAAAACTGCACTTCTGAAATCGGAAATTCATATAATACCGCTTCCAAGATCTGATGAATATCTTCTTCCTTCAACTGCTCACAGTTCATTGGAACTGCTGTTACATGAAATTCTTCTTTTAGCTCTCTCACCGTTTTCTTTGCTTCCTCTGCATAAGGCTTCCTGGAGTTTACCAGCACGACAAACGGCTTCCCAATGCCTTGCAGCTCCTGAATGGTCTTACGCTCCGCCAGTCGGTAATTGTCCCTTGGGATATCTGTGATGGTTCCGTCAGTGGTGACTACAATTCCAATCGTTGCATGATCATGGATTACTTTTCTGGTCCCGATTCCGGCTGCTTGGGTAAAAGGAATCTCATGGTCAAACCAGGGTGTTTTTACCATCCTTTCTTCTCCGCCTTCAATATGCCCCGACGCTCCTTCTACCATATATCCCACACAGTCGATCAGCCGAATCTTTACAGATACATCCTCTGACAGTTTTATTTCGGCAGCATCCTTAGGAACAAATTTCGGCTCTGTCGTCATAATTGTTCTTCCCGATGCAGACTGGGGCAGTTCATCCTTGGCCCTGGTTCTCCCATGTTCATCCGCTATCTGCGGCAGCACCAGTATATCCATGAATCGTTTGATAAACGTAGACTTTCCTGTCCTGACCGGCCCCACTACCCCTATGTAGATCTCTCCCCCCGTCCTTGCCTGTATATCCTGATACAACTGCTCTGTATTCATACAAAATTACCCCCTTGCTGTGCTGATAACAGTCTATGCAAGGGGGTACCGGCTTTAGAACCTACTTTCTGTGTTCTCTATTCTTTCCATGTGAGCGAAGAAATCTCTGGTTTGCTATCCCTTAACATAAGATCCTTGACCGCCTCGCCGGGATTCTTCCCTTCAAACAGAACCTGATTTACCTGATTAATAATGGGAAGTGACACTGCGTATTTTTCTCCCATCTTGACGGCCGCTTTGGTTGAATAGACACCTTCTACCACCATTTTAACCTCATCCATAGCTTCCTGCATGGACATTCCCTGACCGATCAAATATCCGGCCTTACGGTTGCGGCTGTGGACGCTTGCGCAGGTAACAATCAAATCTCCAATGCCAGTAAGCCCGGTAAAGCTTTCAATCTTTCCGCCTGCTTTTACTCCCAATCTTGCAATTTCAGCAATGCCCCGGGTAATCAAAGCTGCCTTTGTATTATCACCATATCCCAGTCCGTCAGCAATACCGGCTGCCAGAGCAATCACATTCTTAAGGGAACCTCCCAGCTCCATACCCAGGATATCAGGACTTGTATAGACCCGGAACACTTCATTCATAAACATCCCCTGCAGATATTCCGCCGTCTTTCTGGTCTTTGCCCCAATCACAACGCTGGTGGGAAGTCCTCGTCCCACTTCCTCTGCATGACTTGGTCCGGACAGCACTGCTACGTCCGCCTGAGGGATTTCCTGCTCGATCTGCTGGGACAAAGTCATCAATGTGTTTTCTTCAATTCCCTTTGCCACATCCACAATAATCTGTCCTTCCAGAATATAAGGACTCATGTTCCGGGACGTACTCCTGGTATAGGGAGACGGCACTGCAAGAACCAGAAAATCCCTTCCCTTTACCGCCGCTTCCAGATCAGAGGTAAACACCATATCCTCCGGAATCTTTACGCCCGGGAGTTTGCTTTCATGCTCCCGTTTCGTAGATAACATCTTTACTTCATCCTCATTAATTGACCAGACTGTTACCTGATGTCCATTCTTGTGCAGCAACAGGGCCAGCGCAGTTCCCCAGCTTCCTGCCCCCATGATTCCTACATTTGCCATAGTATTTCTTCCCTTTCTCTTTATTTTTTCTTTCCAACACTCAGCTTATTCTCGGTGCCGGATAATAACCTTTTTATATTTGCCCGATGCTTAAAGAAAGCAGACAATAGAAGAACCGCAGCAATCACATACATTTCCCACAAAGATTCTTCTGGCACTCCAAATCCGCCCCTTTGTCCATAAACTACAATCTCAATCAGATAAATCGTTACCACCATAAGAGAGCCCACTGACACATACCGGGTTACTCCCACGATCAAAAGAAATGCCACAAGACAGACCAGTACCATCGGTAGCGGCAGCGTACTTGCCAGTAGTCCTGCCGTCGTGGCGATGCCTTTTCCTCCTTTAAACTTCATATAAAATGGATAATTATGTCCAAACACAGCTCCGATTCCTGCGTACATGGCATACAAAGGCGCAAGATCCGGATGCATTCTTCCAAAAATCAGATGAACCACAGCTACTGCAAAAATACACTTAAACGCATCCCCAAGGAAGGTGATCAGCCCTGCCTTCCACCCCAGCACTCGGAGTGCATTAGTGGTGCCGGCATTGCCGCTCCCCTGGCTTCTGATATCAATATGATGAAGCTTTCCAAGAATATATCCTGTCTGAAACAGACCAAATATGTATCCGATCAGCAGGCAAATAAAACGTTCTATCATGGCCGGTCCTTTTCCTTTCTCTCCCGTATAAAGAACTTCAGCGAAGTACCTCTGAATCCAAATGCCTCCCGTATTTTATTCTCCAAATATCTGGTATACGAAAAATGCATCAATTCCTTATCATTGACAAAAATCACAAACGAAGGCGGCTTAACCGACACCTGTGTAATATAGTATAGCTTTAATCTCTTGCCCTTATCTGACGGCGGCTGCTGCATGGCAACTGCTTCCGCCATAATCTCGTTGAGCACTCCGGTCGCCACACGCATCGTCTGGTTTTCGATCACCATGTCGATCATATCATAAAGCTTTACCAGACGCTGACCAGTCACTGCAGATACATACATAATCTCTGCATAGGGGATAAAGGAAAGAATCCGGCGCACCTCCTGTTCATATTCGCGCATGGTTCGATCGTTCTTTTCGATGGCATCCCATTTATTTACAACGATAATGATCCCCTTGCCTCTTTCATGAGCGATTCCGGCAATCTTAGCATCCTGTTCGGTTACACCTTCTACGGCATCGATCACCACCAGTACTACATCGGCTCGCTCTACCGCCGTCACGGTACGAATAATGCTGTATCGCTCCAGCTCCTCTTTGATCTTGTTCTTCCGCCGCAGCCCGGCAGTATCAATAAACACATATTCTTTTCCATTGTGTGTAATCTCCGTATCGATGGCATCACGGGTAGTTCCAGCTACATCAGATACGATCACTCTCTGTTCCCCTACAAGTTTGTTCACGATAGATGATTTCCCCACATTGGGTTTTCCCACGATCGCAATTCTTGGCCGCTCGTCCTCATCTTCCCCGGACATATGCTCTGGGAAATGGGATACAACCACATCAAGCATATCGCCGATTCCCAGTCTGGACGCAGCAGAAATTGGAATCGGATCTCCGATTCCCAGATTATAAAATTCATAAACATCCGGCATAAATTTATCAAAATTATCCACCTTATTGACTACCAATACCACCGGCTTTCCAGAACGCCGCAACATATCCGAGACTTTAGAATCTGCGTCCTGAAGTCCCTGACGGACATCCGTAATAAAAATGATGACATCTGCCGTATCAATGGCGATCTGCGCCTGTTCACGCATCTGAGATAAAATAATATCCCTGCTGTCCGGCTCGATTCCGCCGGTATCAATCAATGTAAATCCTTGATCAAGCCAGGTGACCTCTGCATATATACGGTCTCTGGTCACGCCTGGCGTATCTTTTACAATGGAAATCCTTTCTCCTGCCAGCACATTAAAAAGTGTGGACTTTCCCACATTTGGCCTGCCTACGACAGCCACAACTGGTTTACTCATAGCAACCTCCTGTATCCTGCTTCTTTCCTGTC
The DNA here is from genome assembly GCA_019424135.1 of Lachnospiraceae bacterium. Taxonomy (GTDB): domain Bacteria; phylum Bacillota; class Clostridia; order Lachnospirales; family Lachnospiraceae; genus Merdimonas. The sequence goes on along the minus strand of JAHYZZ010000035.1, from coordinate 2,668 downwards.
ACTGCTTCTATCAGGTCTTGTCCGCTTGATTTTACAATATCTGCCGACACTTGTAAAGTCTCTTGTACCTCTGTCAATGTCACATCATCCAGAAATATGTCTTCTTCACTCCGGAACATATTACAGGGCAAAAGAAGTCTTTCTCCCAACACTTTTCCACGAAGCTGATGTATCAGATCCTGTCCTGTAATCAGGCCGGACACGGTGATCCGTTCTCCGAAAAAATCATTACGGATCGGATAAACATGTATCTTTGTCCCCGTACATTTTTCTTCCAAGCGCTGTGCCATCCTATCAATACTGGGATATGCCAGATATCCGGTCGCAATGGATACTTCCCGTCTGATATTATCTTCTGCAAGCTTCTCGTATGCTTCCGTGAATTCCTCTTCCAGAAGCCGCAGCATTCCTACTCCATTCTCTAACTGCAGATATCCATCGTACCGCTCTTCCTCAGGAAGTTCCTCTTCTGCCAGGAGATACCATTCATCCCCGGCATGGATAAAGTGCGTCCCATACTTTTCATACAGCATATTCTGCCATCGGTGGATCGTTTCCAACACTGCTTTTGCATCCTCTTTTGAGAAAGGCATTAACGGATAGAGTCCCTCCCGGTACTTGGTAAGCCCTACCGGAACCACGGACACACTTTGAAGATATGGAAGGTAGCGGCTCATTTCCTGGATACTCCTTTCTAGTTCTTCCCCGTCATTGATCCCTTTGCATAATACAATCTGTCCATTCATCTGAATCTGCCCATGAAAAAGTCTATCCATCTTCTTTAAAGCCTCTCCCGCAAAACGATTATGCAGCATCTTGCAGCGAAGCTCCGGATTCATTGTATGAATCGAAATATTAATAGGCTCCAGATGATATTTCAGTATTCTGTCGATATCATGATCGCTCATGTTGGTAAGTGTCACATAATTGCCTTGCAGAAAAGAAAGTCTGGAATCATCATCTTTAAAATAAAGAGTTTCCCGCATTCCTTTTGGCATCTGATCAATAAAACAGAACATACAGTGATTGCGGCAGGACCGGTACTCATCCATCAGTCCCTGCTCAAATTCAATCCCCAGATCGTCATCATAGTCTTTTTCGATCTGAAACTCCCACTCTTCCCCATCTGGCTTCTCAATTAAAAGGACAACTTCTTCGTCATGTATCAGATAATGATAGTCGAATACATCTTCCACTATATTTCCATTGACAGACAGTAATTTGTCGCCTGACTCCACACCCAACTCTTCGGCAATGCTTCCCGGAACTACTGCCTTAATTTTATGTTCATGCTTCATATATTTCCCCCAGTTTTATTCATTTACCTTTTTATTATACCCCACCAGGCCGGATTAGTCCAATCAGTAGTTGACCTTTTTATGGAAAAGGTGATATAAATATCATAGTAAGAAAGATAAAAGATAGGAGAACATTATGTCAAGCGTAGAATTAATGGAAAACGCGCTCCCTGTGGCGCCTTTAAAGATTGCTGCACTGGATTCCTGCAAAGAATTAGGGAAAAAGGTCAACGACTATATCGTTCAGTTCCGAAAGGATACACGGAAAGAATCTCTCCACTCCCCATTGTTTTGTGACTATCAGTCTGATAATTATCTGATCAACTGCAAATGCCCCAGATTTGGTTCCGGAGAGGCGAAGGGCCTCTTAGGTGAAACCATTCGGGGGAAAGACTTGTTTGTCATGGTGGACGTCTGCAACTATAGCCTGACCTACACTGTGAATGGACACTTAAATCATATGTCCCCGGATGATCACTATCAGGATCTGAAAAGAATCATTTCAGCGGCCAACGGCAAGGCTCATCGTCTAAATGTGATCATGCCTTTCCTTTATGAAAGCCGACAGCACAAACGGACAAAACGAGAATCCCTGGACTGCGCCCTGGCTCTTCAGGAACTGGCAGATATGGGAGTCAGCAATATCATCACCTTTGACGCTCATGATCCACGGGTGCAAAATTCCATACCGCTTCATGGATTTGACAATTTTAATCCACCTTATCAGTTCATGAAGGCTCTGCTCCGCGCAGAGCCGGATCTGATCGTGGATAAAGACCACCTTATGATTGTAAGCCCGGATGAGGGTGCTATGCACCGTGCCGTATACTTTTCTAACGTCCTGGGTGTGAACATGGGTATGTTCTATAAACGCCGGGATTATTCCACGATCATCGGCGGGAAAAATCCTATCGTTGCCCATGAGTTCTTAGGCGATGACATCCGCGGTAAAAATGTGATTATCATTGATGATATGATCTCTTCCGGTGAAAGTATGCTGGATGTAGCAAAGCAGATCAAAGAACGGGGCGCAGGACGCGTGTTTGTCTGTACCACCTTTGGTCTTTTCACAGATGGATTTGAAAAATTCGATGATTATTATAAATCCGGCTATATTAATCGGGTAATCACCACAAACTTGACCTATCTTCCTCCGGAAGCGCTTTCCAGGCCATACTTTGCCGTAGCTGATATGAGCAAATTTATCGCTTTAATCATTGACTCTTTCAACCATGACATCACCATTGGATCTGTCCTGAATCCTACCGACCGAATCCATGCACTTCTGGAAAAACATCGGGCCAAAATTCCATTTTAAATCAGAACCACCGGCTTAGCCGGTGGTTTGTTCTCGCCCTATAAGGGCTAAT
>JAHYZZ010000034.1 GCA_019424135.1 Lachnospiraceae bacterium | reverse complement strand
CAACTGCTTCAGGGATGGCGAATTTCCTTTTTCCTGTATCAGGGCGAAGGTGGTCAGTCTGGTCCGAAACGGGAAGATTGTTAAGTGCAGCGGTTGGAAGTGGAACGTTATGTCACAGATCTGGATGGCGCTGTTTCCAATCCGGAAACTGATGTTTGCAGTATGGTTCCGGATCAGGAAGTATGTCAGACATTGACCGGAAAACCGGTGTAAATGCATTTTCTTTGTTTTAAGGAGGAGGCAGGGATGAGATATAAGGATCTTACTGGTCTGCGTATTGGAAAGCTGACAGTCCTTGAGCCGACAGAACAGCGCGTGCGGAATGCTGTTGTCTGGCGCTGCAGGTGTGATTGCGGAAACGAGATCCTTGTGGAGAGCCGTCGGTTAAAGACGGGAGTAATCTACAGCTGCGGCTGTGAACCGTCGTCGAATGAAGCCGACAAGAATCGAAAGGACCTTACCGGACTGCGGTTTGGCAAACTGACCGTTCTAGACAGATCAGGGAACAAAGCCAGGGACGGGAATTCACTTTGGCTCTGCAAATGTGACTGCGGGAATACCATTGAGACCACAAAAAGAAGATTGATCACGGGAAATACCAGAAGCTGCGGCTGTGGAAGGAGACCAGCTTTAAAAGACTGGGTGGGTAAGCGGTTCGGGATGCTCACCGTTCTGTCCTATGCCCGCAAGGAAAACGGTTTTCATGTGTGGCACTGCAGGTGTGACTGTGGGAATGAGGTGAACGTCCGACAGTCCAACCTGCAGAACGGGTGGACAAAGAGCTGCGGCTGCCAGCGCAGTCCGCAGAAAAATTTGCATTATATTAACGGGACCTGTCTTGAGATGCTTCGGCCAGAAGTAATGTATAAAACCAATACCAGTGGTGTGAAAGGCGTTTATTTCAGCAAAAAACGGAAGAAATGGATCGCCCAAATTATGTTCCGGCAGAAATGTTATTATCTGGGCGGCTATGACCGGATTGAAGATGCGGCAGAAGCAAGAGCAGAAGCTGAAGAGAATATTTTTGGAAATTTTAGAAAATGGTATGAAGAAACGCGTGAAAAAAAGCGGTAAAGAAGGACAAATCCGCAATCGGAGAGTCTTTTTTTACCGCCTTTTTCTTTAAAGAAATATAAGCGTTGTTTTGCTACTTAGCCTTCAGAATATACAGTCTGGAATCGAAATCACAGCTTGGAGTTTTTTCGGGGGTCACTTCTCCTGCAGAAGCGTCAGAAGTGATCAGACCAGCGTTCATCAGTTCGTCTCCGTAATAGGAACGGCCATCTTTTGAGCTGGTGTAGCAAAGATCTGGATCCAGTCCTTTTAAGGCGAGACGATGAAATGCCTCGTTTACAACATTCAGGATACGGTACCAGCCGACAATGGCTTCCGTTTTGTCTTCACTTACAACCATCCAGGCAGTTACATTATGCTGGAATGGATCCTGAAGACGATAGAAAGTTCCGAACTGGAACAGTTGCCGGTATTGTTTCATAAACCGGATCTGGTCTTTTACTTCTTCTTGTTCTTCCGTTGTCAGCTTATTCAAGTCCAGTTCATATCCAAAGGTTCCGAAATATGCCACATTGGCTCTGGTATAAAGAGGTGTATTCCGGTTCAGCTGGTGGTTGGGGCATACGGATACATGGCTGCCCATACTGCTGAGGGGATAACAATAGGAGGAACCATACTGAATCTTCAGGCGTTCTATGGCGTCTGTATCGTCACTGGTCCAGGCCTGCGGCGCATAGTACAGCATTCCCGGGTCAAAACGGGCGCCGCCGCTGGCGCAGGATTCGAACAATACCTCTGGAAATTGGCTGGTCAGCCGTTCGTACAAGTCATATACGCCGAGGATATAGCGGTGGAACACTTCTCCCTGGCGGTCCGCAGGAAGAGCCGAGGAGTAGCATTCTGTAATACTGCGGTTCATGTCCCATTTAATATAGGATACCTTCGCTTTGGATAGGATATTTGCCATCATTTGATAGATGCAGTCCACAACTTCCGGACGGGAAAAATCGAGGACATACTGGAAACGTCCATGGGAGGCTGTGCGTCCCGGGGTCTTCAGAATCCAGTCTGGATGGGCCCGGTAGAGATCGGAGTCTTTATTGACCATTTCAGGTTCAAACCAGAGACCAAATTTCATGCCAAGAGACTCGATCTTTTCAGCAATCCCTTTGATCCCGTGGGGGAGAAGAGAAGGGGATGCGACCCAGTCGCCAAGACCTGCGTGTTCTCCTCTTCTTGCACCGAACCATCCGTCATCAAGGACAAATAATTCAACGCCACATTCTTTTGCTTTCGCGGCAATTTCAACCAGGCGTTCTTCGGTAAAATCAAAGTAAGTCGCTTCCCAGTTGTTGATCAGAATTGGACGGGCTTTGTCGCGCCAGTATCCTCTGGCCAGCCGTTTTTGATACAGTTGGTGATAGGTCTGACTTAAGGAGTTAAGGCCCTTGTCGGTATAGGCTATGACGGCTTCGGGAGTTTGGAACTGTGTGCCTGGATCCAGTTTCCAGTCAAACCATTCTGGATGGATTCCTAAAAGAACTCTGGTCGTGTCATGGGTGTCCACTTCTACTTCAGCAAGGAAATTCCCACTGTAAACCAAGCTAAATCCTATTGCTTCTCCTTGAAATTCATTTGTCTGTCTGCGTTTTAAGATGAAGAAGGGATTGTGTTCATGAGAGGAGTGTCCCCGGGTGCTGCCAACAGACTGAATTCCCATTTCCAGACGGCGTACCTTGGTGTATCGTTCTCTTGCCCATGCACCTGAAAAGTGCATCATGTCATATTCATAGTCCGGCAAATCCAGGCAAAGGCTCATGGCCCTTTGAAGATGGACTGCCAAAGAACCATCGTTGTAAAAAGCAGCACTTCTTGCGATGGCATCCACGTTGAAAAAAATAGTATACATGAGGTGGAGACGGACGGAGGTGACCGGGTCCTTTAAGATAATTGTCAGGGTCTGAGCTTCGCTTTCATCCTCTGTATAAGTAGCAGGGAGACCGGAAAGCTTAGGCTTTCCTGAAGTGATCGTATGGCTTTCGTATTGAAAATCACAGACACGGCTGCCGTTTTCCTGCAGGACAGTCACCGCAGGGCAGCGATAATCTGTAGAACCGTAGACCCCATATTCCTGACGAATATGTTCCAGAGAAAATTTACGGTCATTTTCAAATAGATAAGAGGCCATCGGGCGAGGAGCTGTTTCCAGAAGATAGGAAAAATCAGCTCTGTCATGAATCTTCTTTCCGAAATACAGCTGACCGATCTGGTGATTCGGAAGAACAGTCATAATGTAACTGATGTGTTTGTTGAATAGATGAAATGTCTTTGTTTCCTCATGAAAAATAATTCCCATAGATCTTTTCCTCCTATGCTTAGTGTAAAGTAAATTATAGAAGAAAAGACTATGGGAAGACAGTTTGTCATGTTAGAAAAAACAGTCAAAATGTTAGAAACATTTATTTAGTAAGTGCCAAGTTCTTCAATATAGCGGTCGATTTTTTTCAGCCGCTTTTCAACGCCGCGTACTTTATGGCTGATCGTCTCCAGGAGTGCTTCTGACACAAACTGTGGGGCGACCATGGAGTTGAAGAAGTTGTTGCTGTTGACAGGAGCTGTCAGAAGAACGGTGGCATATTCAGACAGAAGTGCGCTAGGCTTGTCTGTGATAACAACGATCTTTGCACCTGCCTCTTTTCCCATTTTGGCCGCCAGCTTATCCAGGGAAGAATAGCGTGGAAAACTAAAGATAATCAGACAGTCATCTTTGGAAATATTACAAATATGATCAATGGGGCTGATAGGAGACGCATTAGTTGCCTCAACATTGGAAACCATATGTTTTAAATACAATAGGAAATAATCACCCAGACAAGAATTGCCTCTGGAGCAGACAATGTACTTGTGCTTGGCAGAAATAATGGTGTCTGCCGCTTCCTCAAAGGATTGAATGGTGTTGTTGACAAAAATGGATTCCAGATTTTTAGCAGAATTCTTCAGATGGCGCTTCAGATATTCGGCGTTGTCATTCAGCTTTGCCCGTTTTGCAATTCGTTGAGAGGGTACGGTAATGCTGCTGGAAATACTTAAGACTTTATCCTGATAATCCCTCCGGAGAGCTTTTTGGAAATCCACAAAACCACTGTAGCCTAAGGATCTGCTGAATCGGATGACAGAAGATTCGCTGACACCGATTTTTAAGGCGATTTCCGTGGATGTCATAAAACAGGCATCCGCAGAGTTGTCCAGAACGTATTTAGCAATTATTTTTTGCGTTTTTGTAAGGGTTGCATTATGAATGGTTTCTCTTAGTTCTTTCACACTTGCTGTCCTCCCCACTCTATTGTTTCCTATATATAGATTTAATCATGAAATTCATAAATATGCAACAAAATTGTAAAAACAATTAGCAAATAAAAAACAAAATAAAAGTTTTGTGAAAAAAATAACTTTTATTGAATGTTATACATTCCTGTGATAGTATAAGTTTAGAAACAAATGAATAATATTCTTCAAAGAAGTAATTACAGTGAAAAATATTGTTCAGAAAGAAGCGGGCATCGGAGAGCGCCGATGTATTCACAATTTTAGGAGAATTAGGAGGGAAAGACATTGAAAGTAGGATGTGTAAAAGAGATCAAAAATAATGAATTCCGAGTTGGTATGACACCGGATAATGTTAAGATTTACGCAGGCGCAGGGCATGAGGTTTATATCGAAAAAGGCGCTGGACTTGGTTCTGGATTTACAGATGCAGAGTATGAAGCGGCAGGCGCAAAAATGATTGATACTGCGAAAGAAGTATGGGATACGGTTGAGATGATGATTAAGGTAAAAGAGCCTCTTCCAGAAGAATATCCATTATTCCATGAAGGACTGATTCTTTATACATATCTTCATCTGGCAGCTGATAAACCGCAGACAGATGCTCTTTTGAATGGGAAAGTAAAAGGTGTCGCTTATGAGACACTGTTTGATCCAAGGCAGGGCGGACTTCCGCTGCTGGCACCGATGAGCCAGATCGCAGGTCGACTGAGTATCCAAGAAGGCGCAAAATATCTGGAGAAGAGATTCGGAGGAGAAGGAGTTCTTCTGGCAGGTGTTCCTGGAACCCCGAAGGCGAATATTGTCATCCTTGGAGGCGGAAATGTAGGAACTAACGCCTGCAAGATTGCAGTGGGAATGGGTGCTAATGTAACGATTCTGGACATTAGTCTTCCAAGACTTGCTTATCTGGATGACCTGTTTGGCGCACGTGTTCAGACTCTTGTTTCGAACGATGCAAACATTGAAAAATCTGTAAAGGAAGCTGATCTTGTCATCGGATCCGTTTTGATTCCTGGAAAAGCAGCTCCGAAGATCTTTAAGAAAAAATACTTAAAAGAGATGAAACCAGGAGCAGTATTCGTAGACGTGGCTGTTGATCAGGGCGGATGTGGAGAGACGACGAAGGTTACATACCATGATGATCCGATCTTTATTGAAGATGGTGTCGTTCACTATTGTGTAGGAAATATGCCGGGTGCAGTTCCAAGAACTTCCACCATTGCACTGACCAATGCGACCGTAAGTTACGGTATTCAGATTGCAAATAAAGGATTGGAGCAGGCATGTAAGGATAATGAAGTTATTTATTCCGCAATCAATACTTATGACGGAAAGCTGACATGCAAGAACGTGGCAGACAGCTTCGACTGCTATGAATATACAGACATTAAGACTCTTTGCTAAAAGACAAATTCAGACATTTCCAAACTTAATTCCTTCAAGTTGCAGAAAGGGGCTTACAATTTCGGTTGTAAGCTCCTTTTAGTTGTGTTATACTGCAAATATAACAAATGAAGAAAGAGGGATACAAAAGCGGGTGAAGCATATGATGATAGAGATTGATTTTAATAGTGAAGAGGCGCTTTATGTGCAGCTGCAGAATCAGATTATCCTGGGAATCGCTATGGATCTGATCAAGGAGGGTGATACGCTGCCGTCAGTGCGCCAGCTCGCGGATACCGTAGGCATTAATATGCACACAGTTAACAAGGCGTATACTGTATTAAAGCAGGAAGGATTTATCCGTCTGGATCGCAGAAGGGGAGCGGTGATCGCCTTGGATATCGATAAGGCAGAATCGCTCATTAAGATGCGGGAAAATTTGAGAATCCTGCTGGCTAAAGGGTGCTGTAAGAATATTTCACGAGAAGAGGTACATGCCCTGGTGGATGATATTTTTGATGAGTATGGAAAGGAATAGCAGACAACATGAACTATACACGACAGGCTAATGAAGTATTAAAGATTGCTGAGAAAACAGCGAAGGGAATGAATCACCCGTATATTGGGACAGAGCATCTCCTGATTGGTTTAAGACAGATTTATACCGGTGTCGCAGGTCAGATTCTGGATGCGAATGGAGTGGAGGAAGGACGAATTTTAAAAGTGATGGAAGAACTGGTTTCTCCAGTGGGTGATATGGCTGTTGCATATCGCCCGGAGATCAGTCCCAGGCTTGCATATATATTGGAAGACAGTAAAGAAGAGGCACTGCGTTTTCGCTCAGAAGAAATCGGGACAGAGCATATGCTGCTGGCCCTGATGCGTGATGTAGACTGTGTTGCATGCAGGATTCTTTTGACCTTGAATATCAATCTGCAGAAGGTATACCAGGAGATTCTTGATGTGCTGGGAGTGGATCCCAAAGAATATCAAGAAGAACTTGCCCAGGAGGCCGGACGAGGAAAGGAAGGTGTGTTAAGCCAGTTTGGAACAGATCTGACTGCTCAGGCGGCAGAAGGGAAACTGGATCCGGTGATAGGAAGAGAGGATGAGATTGGACGTCTGATGCAGGTGTTAAGCCGCAGGACCAAGAATAATCCTTGTCTGGTGGGAGAACCTGGGGTTGGAAAGACGGCGGTCATTGAAGGGCTGGCTGCTCAGATTGCAGCAGGAGTCGTACCGGACGGTATGAAAGATAAGAGGATTTTGACGATGGATCTGGCAGCTATGATTGCTGGTTCTAAGTATAGAGGAGAGTTTGAAGAGAGGATGAAACGTTTGATCCAGGAGGTGAAGGCGGCAGGAAATGTCATTCTCTTTTTGGATGAAGTGCATACGATTATAGGAGCCGGAGGCGCAGAAGGTGCTATGGATGCGTCTAATATTCTGAAACCGTCACTGGCCCGAGGAGAGTTGCAGCTGATTGGAGCGACGACTATTGGTGAATACCGGAAATATATTGAAAAAGATGCAGCTCTGGAGCGGCGTTTCCAGCCAATTACCGTAGAAGAGCCTTCCGAAGAACAATGCCTGAAGATTTTGGAGGGACTTAGCTCCAGATATGAAGCTCATCACCATGTGAAGATTGAAGAAGAGGCTCTTCAGGCGGCGGTCAAAATGTCGGCGCGATATATCAGTGACCGGTTTCTTCCAGATAAGGCCATCGACGTGTTGGATGAGGCTTGTTCTAAGGTGAGCCTGAAAGGGTTTCGTGTCCCAGAAAAGATTTTTGATCTGGAAAAGACTTCTCAGGAGCTTGGGATGGATCTGGAAGATGCGCTGGTACGGGGAGATGTGGCAGAGGCATCTTTGCTTCGGAAGGAACGGGAAGAGTCTTTGAAAAAGCTGGCGCAGCAAAAAAAGCATTTTCATCAGAAAAATGCCGGAAAGAAGCTGACAGTCACAGAGGAGGATATTGCGGAAGTGGTATCCCAGTGGACGAAGATACCGGTGAAAAAGCTGGCTGAGTCTGAGAGCACTCGTTTGAATCGTCTGGAAAAGACGCTTCATAAGCGCGTAGTGGGGCAGAATGAGGCCGTTTTGGCGGTGGCCCGTTCCATTAAGAGAGGAAGAGTGGGTCTGAAAGATCCGAAGCGTCCGATTGGGTCATTCCTGTTTCTGGGTCCTACGGGTGTGGGAAAGACAGAGCTTTCTAAGGCATTGGCTGAGGCTTTGTTTGGGACAGAAGATGCAATGATCCGTGTTGATATGTCCGAGTATATGGAAAAGCACAGCGTATCTAAAATGATCGGTTCTCCTCCGGGATATGTGGGGCATGAAGAGGGGGGACAGCTCAGTGAGCAGGTGCGCAGACATCCGTATTCGGTGATTTTGTTTGATGAAATTGAAAAAGCGCATCCGGATGTGTTTAATATTCTTCTACAAGTGTTGGATGACGGACACATTACAGATTCTCAGGGCAGAAAAGTAGATTTTTGCAATACGGTGATCATTATGACTTCCAATGCGGGAGCCCAGTCCATCATCGACCCTAAGAAACTGGGATTCAATGTAAAAGAGGATGCAGCTGGGGACTATAAGCGGATGAAGAGTAATGTTATGAATGAAGTGAAACTGATCTTTAGACCAGAGTTTTTAAACCGGATCGATGAAATCCTTGTATTCCATCCGTTGACTCAGGAGGAAATGAAAAAGATTGTTGGTATGATGTGCCAGGATCTGATTAAGCGTGCCAAGGATCAGCTAAATATTCACTTGACAATTCGGGATTCCGTCAAGAAACATATTGTAGAAACTGGTACGGATCAGAAGTATGGAGCCAGGCCTCTGCGCCGGGCAGTGCAGAACCAGCTGGAAGATAAGCTGGCAGAAGCAGTGCTTGCAGGTGAGATTAAGGAAGGTTTTGAGGTTGTGGCAGGCATGTCTAAAAAAGAAATAAAATTTATGACAAAGGCTACAAAATAACCTTGATTTAAGATATAATAGGGGTACAAATGAAGAAGCGTAGGAGGATATTATCATGGCAGCAGTGAAAGAACTTTTGAGAGCTGAAGCAGATGGAACATTGAGCTTTGGAGACTATACGCTGGAGAGCAAGACAAAGCTGGATGGCTTTGAGCATCAAGGGGACATTTACAAGGTGAAGACATTTGCAGAGATTACGAAACTGGAACGTAACGGAATGTTTGTATATGAGTCGGTGCCGGGAACGGCGGTTGAGAAGTTCCGAGCATCCGAAGAAGAAGTAAGTTTCCAGGTGTCAGGGCCAAAGGATGCTCAGTTTACACTGGAGATGGAGGCGGATACGCAATACGAAGTGTACATGAACGGGGCGAGTATCGGAGAAATGAAAACGAACTTAAGCGGTAAGTTAAGTGTCAGTGTTGAACTGGGAGAAGAAGAGGCGGTTTCCATAAGGATCGTCAAGAAATAGCAGCAGAAATAGCAGCAAGGCAGTCCCCAAACGGACTGCCTTGTTACATTTGAAATGGTATGATATACGATATAGATATGCGCGTTCATGGGGAGGCTTAAGATGGCAAAAGCAAAGAAAACCGTATTTTTCTGTCAGAATTGTGGACATGAGGAGAGCAAGTGGCTGGGGCAGTGCCCGGCTTGTAAAGAGTGGAATACCTTCGTGGAAGAAAGAGTGACGGTGTTAAAGGGAATTACAGCTGGAAAGACTGAAACAGGAAGAAGTGCATCTTCCAATGTTGTGACGCTGTCCAGCATCACAGCCGAAGAAGATGAGAGGATCCGGACAGGTATTGGTGAACTGGATCGTGTATTAGGCGGAGGGATCGTCCAGGGGTCGTTGGTACTGGTGGGAGGCGACCCAGGAATTGGTAAATCCACCCTTCTTCTACAAGTATGTCAAAGGCTTTCGGATATGGCAAAAAAGGTACTATATATTTCCGGGGAGGAATCATTAAAACAGATCAAGCTTAGAGCTGACCGAATGGGAAGGTTTTCAGACTCTCTTTATCTTTTGTGTGAGACGAATCTGGATCTGATCCGGCAGACGATTGAGAGACAAAAACCGGATATTGTAGTCATTGATTCGATACAGACTATGTATAACGCGGAAGTGACTTCGGCTCCTGGAAGCGTGTCACAGGTGAGAGAATCTACGAATGTACTGATGCAGTTGGCAAAAGGAATGAATATTGCGATTTTCATTGTCGGCCATGTGACCAAAGAAGGAACGGTGGCAGGTCCGCGGGTGTTGGAGCATATGGTGGATACGGTTCTATATTTCGAGGGAGACCGTCATGCCTCTTATCGAATTTTGCGGGGAGTAAAAAACCGATTTGGCTCGACAAATGAGATCGGTGTGTTTGAGATGCGCCGGGAGGGGCTGGCAGAGGTGGAAAATCCCTCAGAATTTATGCTTAGCGGCAGACCGGAAAATGCAGCTGGTTCTGTGGTGGCCTGTGCACTGGAGGGAACCCGTCCTATTCTAATGGAAATCCAGGCATTGGTATGCCGAAGTAATTTTGGCATGCCACGGAGGACGGCTGCCGGATTAGATTATAACCGGGTTAATCTTCTGATGGCAGTTTTGGAAAAGCGTTCTGGGCTGCCCTTGTCAAATTATGATGCTTATGTCAATATTGCCGGTGGAATTCGGATGAATGAACCGGCTGCGGATCTGGGGATCGTGCTGGCGATTGCTTCCAGCTATAAAAACAGGGCGGTTCCGGAAGACACCATTGTGTTTGGCGAAGTAGGCCTTAGCGGCGAAGTTCGCGCGGTTTCTATGCCGGAACAAAGAGTAGCGGAAGCTAGAAAGCTTGGATTTAAGACTTGTATTATTCCTGAGGTATCCATGAAGGCGTTCGGTGAACCAATGGATAAGATGGGAATTTCGGTGGTGGGAGTCCGTTCGGTGAACCAGGTGATTAATATGCTGTAAAATTAGATATCAAAAAAATGAAAAAAAGTGTTGACATTTTTCTAAATACATGATATTCTAACACAGCTGTCGCAGTTGAGCGGCGTGGGAGCGCAGCTTACAAGAAAGGACAGCGAAAAAAAATAAAAAAAGCTGTTGACAAGAGCTTGAAGATGTGATATTCTAATATGGCTGTCGAAAACAGCAGAAACACAAAGAACTTTGATAACTGAATAATAGACAACAACCCTGAAGATTCTTTTGAGAAGAATAATTCAGAGACAGACATCGAAAGATGTCG
>JAHYZZ010000033.1 GCA_019424135.1 Lachnospiraceae bacterium | reverse complement strand
GATGGATTATATCCGCGGGAAAGGTGATAAGCATGGAAACGTAAAGATCAAAAATTTTTTGAATGCCCTGGTCGTATACAGCGTGCACAAATAAATTTTTCATCTCAATGAAGTATCGGTATATTTTTGTATATCTTTCACAAATTTATTCCGATACTTCTTTTTTTATTGTTCTTTTTGACACTGTTTGAAACTTTTTGAAACTCACCATTTATATTTATTTCATCAATAAATAGTGAGGATTTATTAAATAAACAAACAAGAAACGGAGGACTCAAAATGATTACAATCTTATCTGGTATCGGTTTACTCTTAGTGGCACTGGCTGGTTTTTCTCTCTTCAGTCTAAAAATGCCAAAGGGCCAGCTTGCAATGTCCGGTATGGCAAACGCCGCAGTTGCAACCTTCCTTGTGGAGGCAATCCACAAATACATCACCGGTGATCTATTGGGCATTGAGTTTTTCCACACAGTTGGTGCGACATCCGGCAGTTTGGGAGGAGTTGCTGCCGCAATTATGGTTCCCTTAAGCATGGGCGCCAATCCTGTTCTTTCTGTGGTGGCAGGGGTAGCTGTCGGTTCCTATGGAATCCTGCCTGGTTTTATCGCCGGTTATCTGGTCGGCATGATCTCTCCGTTCATTGAGAAAAAGCTGCCGGAAGGCTTAAATATCATCCTTGGTGCACTTCTGATTGCTCCCTTTGCCCACCTCATCGCCTGGGCAGCAGATCCCGTAGTCACGGTTGTGCTTACCCGAATCGGGGGAACCATTACCGCCGCCACAGATCAGTCCCCCATCGTCATGGGCTTTCTGCTTGGCGGTATCATGAAAATGATCTGTACTTCTCCGTTAAGCTCCATGGCACTGACAGCCATGCTGGGACTGTCCGGTCTTCCCATGGGAATTGCTGCCATTGCCTGTGTGGGAGGTTCTTTCACAAACGGCATCATCTTTACAAGACTGAAACTGGGAAATAAAAGCAACGTAATCTCTGTTATGCTTGAGCCACTGACTCAGGCAGATATCATAACTACGAATCCAATTCCCATCTATTGTTCCAATTTCTTTGGCGGTGGTCTGGCCGGGATCTCTGCCGCAGCCTTTCACATTGTCAATCATGCGCCGGGAACTGCATCCCCTATTCCTGGACTTTTGGCGCCCTTTGCCTTCAATCCGCCGCTTCAGGTGATTCTGGCTCTTGTCCTTGCCATTGCCGGTGGAATCCTGGCCGGATTCACAGGAAGTCTTGTGTTTAGAAGCCACAAAAAGCAAACCATAAAGACCTCTCCTGCAGTTACCGTTGGAATCTGACGAGCTTCTTTTTCAATAAAAGACAACGAACGTCCCGGGCCAAAACCCGGGACGCCTTTTTTGTTCTTATACTTCTGCACGTCTTAAGATATCATACAGATCAGCGTTTCCATCCAGTTCCACATAAAGGACCTGTTTCGGATGCGGAGCACTCTCCATCTCCTGACCATCTTCGTCCAAAATACGCCGCACCTTCACCTCAATATTTTCTCCATCAGGCTTCATGATTTCAATCGTTTCACCCACCGAAAATTTATTTCTCTGTTCGATCCGGTACAAACCATTCTTTTCTCCACCGACAATGCCAAGATACGTATATTCTTTAATATACGTATTATTGTCATAAATTTGCGATTCTTCATCCGGTTTTCCAAAATAGAATCCTGTTGTGAACTGCCGATAGGTGCAGTTCGAAATCTGATCCAGGTACCAGGGCATGTTTGCCTTATATTTTTCCGGATCTTCCAGATAATCATCGATGGCCTTCCGGTAAGTCCTTGCCACTGTTGCCACATAAAGAGCAGTCTTCATCCGGCCTTCGATTTTGAAGCTGTCGATCCCAGCTTCGATCATCTCTGGAATATGCTCGATCATACACAAATCCTTAGAGTTAAAAATGTAGGTTCCTCTCTCATTTTCATAGACCGGCATGTATTCTCCAGGTCTTTTCTCCTCCACTACCGCATATTTCCAGCGGCAAGGATGGGTGCAGGCACCTTGATTAGCATCTCTCCCGGTAAAATAATTGCTCAAAAGACACCGACCAGAATAAGAAATGCACATGGCTCCATGAATAAAGCTTTCAATCTCCATCTCATCCGGGATCTTCTTGCGGATTTCTTTGATTTCTTTTAAAGACAGTTCCCTGGCAGAAACCACTCTTTTTGCCCCCTGCTTCCACCAGAAGAGGTAGGTGCCATAATTCGTATTGTTCGCCTGGGTACTGATATGGCGTTCAATCTCCGGACAGATCTCTTTTGCCATTTCAAAAATGGCTGGATCTGCAATAATCAAAGCGTCAGGCTTTAATTCTTTTAATTCTTTCAGATACTCCTCCACTCCCGGAAGGTCATCATTATGCGCTAGGATATTAACCGTTACATGCACCTTTGCCCCATGTTCATGTGCAAATGCAATCCCTTCTTTCATATCCTCCATTGAAAAATTTTTTGCCTTCGCTCGCAGGCCAAAAGCTTCCCCGCCGATATACACCGCATCCGCTCCAAAGACCACTGCGGTCTTCAAAACTTCCAGACTGCTGGCAGGGATCAATAATTCCGGACGTTTCCGTTCCATGAATTCATATCTCCTCTCTTCATACTTTCCTGCAGGTTCCTTTTCTTTACACTCAGCGCCACCCCATCTCCCAGAGGAAGAATCGACGTTTCCAGATCCTCCCGGTGCTTCAGTTCAAATAGATATTCCCTCATTCGACTGTGGATGGTCCGATCCCGTCTCTCCACCGCAAACCGGGATTCGATCAAATTTCCTTCTTGAAGTACATTGTCTGACATCAGCACACCTCCGGGCACCAGAATCCTTAAGACCTCTGGCAGATAGCGAATGTATTGACCCTTCGCCGCATCCATAAATATCAAGTCATAAGGACCAGACAGGGACTTTAACACCTCCATGGCATCCCCCTCGATCAACGTGATCACCTCATCCTTTCCTGCTCTGCGGAAATTCTCCCGGGCAATCGGGATCCTCTTCTTAAATTTCTCGATGGTAGTAATGTGGGCGCCCTCCGGCATATACTCACTCATCAAGAGTGCGGAAAACCCCACCGCTGTCCCCACCTCCAGGATCCGCAGCGGCCGCATAAGCTCCAGCAGCACTTTAAGAAGACTCTGCGTCTCCTTGCGGATGATGGGCACATAAGCCGCAAGCGCCTCACGCTCAATCTCCTCAAGATAGGGTTTTTCCGGCCTCTCCAGCGAGCATAGATACGTCGCAAGCCTCTCATAATTCATCATTTGGGTACACCCCTCTTCGCAATTTAGGACGTAGACCTTTTGCAAAGGTCTACGTCCTATTTCACAGTTTGTTCACATTTATACATCCATGATGATCGGCAAGATCATCGGACGGCGCTTGGTTCGCTTCCAGATAAATTCATTCATCGTGTCGCGAATCACCAGCTTAATCTTGCTCCAGTCGGCGTTTCGCTGATGCATCAGGCAGTCTTCCACTGCATCCATCAGCACATGTCTTGCCTCTTCCATCAATCCTTCAGACTCCCGGACATAGACGAAACCGCGGGATACAATATCCGGACCGGCCAGCAGGCGGTTGCTTCCCTTCTCTAATGTCAGCACTACGATTAAGATACCATCTTCCGCCAGATGCTGACGGTCACGCAGCACAATATTTCCTACATCGCCCACTCCAAGCCCATCGACCAGAATCGAGCCGGTGTGTACTTTGTCCACCACCTTGGCCTCCTGGCTGTTTAACTCCAGCACATCTCCAGACTGAAGAATAAAGACATTTTCCTTTGGAATTCCAAGAGAAAGCGCCAGTTCTGAATTGGCCTTCAAGTGCCGGTATTCTCCGTGCACCGGAATCGCATATTTGGGTTTCACCAGGGAATAAATCAGCTTTAACTCTTCCTGACAGGCGTGTCCCGACACATGCACATCCTGGAAAATAACGTTTGCGCCCTTTGCCGACAATTCATTGATCACACGAGATACGGACTTTTCATTTCCAGGAATCGGATTGGAACTTAAAATGACTGTATCGCCCGGCATAATCGTTACCTTCTTGTGGATATCCGCTGCCATCCGTGACAGAGCCGCCATGGACTCGCCCTGGCTTCCGGTAGTGATCAGCACCGTCTTCTCCGGTGGATAATTCTTCATCTGATCAATCTCAATCAACGTCTTGTCTGGCACGTTCAAATATCCCAGCTCACGGGCAACCTGGATGATGTTGACCATGCTCCGGCCTTCCACCACCACTTTCCGGTCGTACTTGCAGGCAGTATTTATAATCTGCTGCACCCGGTCAACATTGGATGCAAATGTGGCAATGATCAGTCTGGTGTTCTGATGCTCCGCAAAAATATGACCAAAGGTAATCCCCACTGTTCGCTCTGACTGGGTAAATCCCTTTCTCTCTGCATTGGTACTGTCACTCATCAAAGCCAGTACCCCCTTCTTGCCAATCTCTGCAAACCGCTGCAGATCGATGGCATCTCCGAATACCGGGGTATAGTCCACCTTAAAGTCTCCGGTGTGGACCACGATTCCGGCTGGAGAATAAATGGCAAGAGCAGCCGCATCCTGAATACTATGATTGGTCTTGATAAACTCGATACGGAAATGTCCCAGATTGATGGACTGTCCGTGTCTGACCACCTTTCTCCTGGTGCTGCGCAGAAGATTATGTTCCGCCAGTTTCCGCTCAATAATCCCCATCGTCAGCTTTGTAGCATAGATAGGCAGGTTCATTTCCCTTAGTACATAAGACAAGGCCCCGATATGATCCTCATGTCCGTGAGTAATCACAAACCCCTTTACCTTCTGGATATTCTCCTTCAGATAGGACACATCCGGGATCACCAGGTCAATTCCCAGCATATCGTCCTCCGGGAATGCAAGTCCACAGTCCACAACAATAATACTGTCTTCATACTCAAAGGCAGTAATATTCATTCCGATTTTTTCCAGGCCTCCAAGCGGAATGATACGCAGTTTTCCATTGTTTTCTTTTTTCAAATTTACACCTCCATGTGCTTTTCCGTACTATTTTGCCTTACCTGGCACTCCTTGCATTGTCCATAGAATTTTAATTCGTGGTCTAACACATGGAACCCTGTTTCTTCCTCAATCCGATGTTCCAGTTCCTCTAATAAA
Organism: Lachnospiraceae bacterium; assembly: GCA_019424135.1. Taxonomy (GTDB): domain Bacteria; phylum Bacillota; class Clostridia; order Lachnospirales; family Lachnospiraceae; genus Merdimonas. The sequence continues at coordinate 6,278 of JAHYZZ010000033.1, read as the reverse complement.
TCATCGTAAAAAGGCAGTACCTTCCCACAAGTCTTACAGATCAAATGATGATGATGGTGCCTGCCCTCGCCGCTTTCCGGCTCTCCGATTTCATAGCGCACACATCCGTCGTCTAAATTGATCCGATCCACCAATTGCATTTCCAGCAACAACTGCACGGTCCGGTAAATAGTGGCCAGTCCGATTTCCGGATAGTCCTCTTTTACCATTTCGTAGATATCCTCAGCAGTCAGATGTTTGTCACGGTGATCTGCCAGGACCTCTAACACAAGCAACCTTTGATTGGTCACCTTTAAACCTTTTTCTTTCAGCATTTCTTTAAATTTTTCTTTACTGATAGGCATGTCTGTATATTACCTTTCAATCTCTACATCTTCCAGAAGTTCCTCAAACACCTTGGACACAGCATTCAGCTCTACATCATCATCCACGATCACATAGACACTTTCTGTTCCCTGATCCTTCGATGTCTCCTTTAGTATCAGACACTGCGCCTCGTCATCCTCTGAATCCGCCACCAGAATGTAGTTCATTCCGTTTATCCTGGTCTGTTCCAGCACAAAAAACTCTGCTTCCTGCATCTCTTCAGACATGAATTTGATTTTTTCCATATATTCTTACACCCCGAACACGTCTTCATTCCGGATCGAATCCAGATATCCCTGCAATATAAAAACAGCCGCAATCTGATCAACATACTTCTTGCGGTCTTCACGTCTTACTTTATTCTCGATCAACGTCCGTTCTGCTTCCACCGTCGTCAGACGCTCGTCCCACATCACGACCGGAAGGCCGGTCCGTCTTTCAAGCATCCGCCCAAATTCCATAGATTTTTCTGCCCGATCCCCAATATCGTTATTCATATGCTTCGGAAGGCCAAGCACGATCCGCTCTGCCTGATACTCCTCTATCAGCTTCTCAATGCGGGCGCAGGTCTTTCTCAGCTTGTTTTCATCCTTCCTGGTAATCGTTTCCACCGCCTGGGCAGTGATCCTTAAGGGATCACTGATCGCCACTCCTACGGTTCTGGAACCATAATCCAATCCCATGATCCTCATCTTCATTATCCCCAGCCGTTGTGCTCGATATACGTCTTCAGCATCTCTTCGACAAGTTCATCCCGCTCCATCTTCATGATCAGACTTCTGGCGCCGTTATGGCTGGTAATATATGTCGGATCTCCGGACATAATATATCCTACCATCTGATTCACCGGATTATATCCTTTTTCGCTCAAAGCCTTGTACACAATCTCAAGAATATCTTTTGCCTGAATCTGTGGACCGCTTTCTACCTGAAAAAACTGAGTGCTGCTTAAATCTTTCATATACTCACGTCCTCCAATCATACTTCATTTTTTATTCTACATGATAAGCATTGAAAATTCAATGAATTATTTGAAAAGGATTCTCTATTTCTATCTGAACCAGGCGGTTCACCAGATTTTCCCCGGACTTTATTCCCACTTTCACATATTCCCTGGTATGTCCCACCTGATAGAGCTCCCCGTTTCTTTCAACCTGTTCCTCCACAAGAACTTCCTTTGTTGTCCCCAGCAGACGCCTTTCATAGGCCTCCTGCTTTCTCCGGCTCAGTTCCAGAAGCACTGCACTTCGTTCTGTCTTTATCTGTTCCGGCACCTGATCCTTCATGGCCGCCGCCTTCGTTCCCTCTCTCCTGGAGTATTTGAACACATGGGTCTCATAGAAATCGACCTGATCCACAAACGCCCGTGAAGCCTCAAACTCTTCCTTCGTCTCACCCGGAAATCCTACGATCACATCTGTAGTCAACGCAGGCTGTGCAAAATATTTTCTCAAAAGCTGACACTTCTCATAATATTCATCCGCCGTATAACGCCGGTTCATCCGCTTTAACGTCTCATCACAGCCGCTTTGCAGCGATAGATGAAAATGGGGACACATCTTAGGAAGCGCGGAAATGGAAGATGCAAATTCCTCTGTGATAATCCTTGGTTCCAGAGATCCCAGCCGAATCCTTTTGATTCCATCCACCTCATGAACATTCTGAATCAATGACAGCAGACTTTCTCCTGTATCTATCCCATAAGAGCTTAAATGAATTCCTGTAAGTACGACCTCCTGATATCCATGGTCCGCCAGGCTTTTCACCTCTGAAATCACACTGTCCATGGCACGGCTTCTGACCCTTCCCCTTGCATAAGGAATGATGCAATAGGAACAAAACTGGTTGCATCCGTCCTGCACCTTCAGATAAGCCCGTGTATGCTCTGCCGTCTTTGTCAGATGCATGTCCTCATATTCCTTTGTATGGCCAATATCCACCAGCTCCTTGTGCATCTTCCCCTGGCTATTCTCATATTCCTCCAGGATGCGGACGATCTCTTTTTTCCGGTTGTTTCCGATTACCAGATCCACACAGTCCGCCACTTCATCGGCCTTCTCCTGTACATAACAGCCGCACGCTGCTACAATGGCATCCGGGTTCATCTTCCGGGCGCGGTGCAACATCTGACGAGACTTTCTGTCGGCCATGTTGGTTACCGTACAAGTATTGACAATATATACATCTGCCTTTTCATGGAAGGGCACAATCTCATAGCCACTGTTCTCCAGCAGCTCCTGCATAGCCTCTGTTTCATAGGCATTTACCTTGCATCCCAGATTGTGCAGCGCAGCTTTTTTCCTCATAATTTACGTCCCCTTTTCCAAAATGTTCCTTGACTTTTCTATCGCATCCTCTTAAGATGGTATATAAAGAAATGAAAATCAAGGAGGAATTATCCAATGAAAACAGTTAAAATTTCTGTAAATGCCATCGACAAAGTAAAATCTTTTGTAAATGTAATCACAAAATTTGATTATGATTTTGATCTGGTATCCGGAAGATATGTCATCGACGCAAAGTCCATCATGGGTATCTTCAGTCTGGATCTTTCCAAACCGATTGATCTGAATATCCATGCTGACAACGCTGCCGATGTTGATACCATCCTGGAAGCACTTACCTCATATATCTGTGAATAATCCGGTCAGACCCAAAAGGGTCTGACCTATTTTCTTTCTATTTCTTTTCCCTGAATCTCCAAAAACTAGGAAGATTCTCCCACTTCTATCGTCTCCACTGAGTCTACTGCTTCTTGCATCAACTGATCAATCTTTTCGGCCAGCCTTTGTTCTGATCGGCGGATCACCTCTACATTCGGCTTTGTCACCGGATGCTTTGCCACAAATATGGTACAGCAGTCCTCATAGGGCTGAATGGACGTCTCAAAGGTTCCGATTTTCTCTGAAATATTTACGATCTCCTGCTTATCATAACCGATGACCGGCCGGTATACCGGCATGGTACATACATCATTGGTCGCCGCCAGGCTCTGCATGGTCTGGCTTGCCACCTGTCCGATGCTTTCTCCGGTAATCAGTCCCAGGCATCCGTCTTCCCTGGCAAAATGTTCAGCAATCCGCATCATATAACGGCGCATGATAATGGTCAGCTCATCATGGGGACATTGATCATAGATATAGAGCTGGATATCTGTGAAATTTACTACATGAAGCTTGATCGGTCCAGAATAACGGGATACGATCCTGGCCAGATCCACCACCTTTTGTTTTGCCCGCTCACTGGTATACGGCGGTGCATGGAAATAGGTCGCGCACAGGCCTACCCCTCTTTTTGAAATCATATAGCCAGCCACTGGGCTGTCGATTCCGCCTGACAAAAGGAGCATAGCCTTTCCATTGGTTCCTACAGGCATCCCGCCGGCACCTGGAATGATCTGGGAATACACATAGATCTCATTTCTCACTTCAATATTGACCTGAACATCCGGATGATGGACATCCACACGGATCTTTGGAAACGCATCTAAGATCGCCTCTCCCAGATCTCTGCTGATCTCCATGGAGTTTTTAGGATAGGACTTTTTTGCTCTCCGGGACTCTACCTTAAATGTCATATGCTTATCCGGATACATCTCATCCATGTAGGCCACCACGTCTTTTTTCAGCTGATCAAACCCCTGATCCTCCATGCGCACCACCGGACAGATTCCTACCAGTCCAAACACCCTTTTTAGATGTTCCACCACCTCTTCATAATCATAGTCTCCCTCGCAGTCCACATAGATTCTTGCCTGGGATTTATAGACGTGAAACTCTCCGTCTACATCCGCAAGCGCCCGGCGCACCTGGCGCACCAGCGCATCTTCAAACAGATACCGGTTCTTTCCTTTGATCCCGATCTCCCCGTATTTTAACAAAAATGTATGAAATCTCATCTGCACGAATCTCCTTCGTTTTTCTATCTTCTGGTATATCTCCGAAGCATCGGTACTATATTATATAGTGTCTGAAGCGTCTCGTCAATCTCTTCTGCAGTCGTAAATTCCGACAGGCTAAACCGAAGGGTTGCATCCAGGAACTCCTGACCTGCCCCGATCCCCTTCAGCACTCCGCTGATCTGAGGATGGTTGGACGAACATGCAGATCCGCTTGATACATAGATGCCCTTCTCTTCCAGCGCATGAAGGAGCACCTCGCTTCGGATCCCGGCGAACCCCACGCTGACAATGTGGGGCGCCGAAGTCTCATCGTACAAGCCATGGATCGTTGTATCCGGAATCTTCCGGACCCCTTCGATAAAACGCTGCTTACACTCTCTCATGCGTCCCACCTTCTCATCCAGGTTCTGATAAACCATCTGCGCCGCCAACCCAAGCCCTGCGATGCCTGGCACATTCTCTGTCCCGGAACGGATATTCTTCTGCTGCTCTCCCCCAAACACAATGGGCTGGATCTTCACATGCTCATTAATGTAAAGCGCTCCGATGCCCTTTGGTCCATGAATCTTATGGCCGCTGACAGACACAAGATCTACCTTCAGCCGCTTTGGGTAAATGCGGTACTTACCGAATCCTTGCACGGCATCTACATGAAATAAAATATCCTTATGGTAAGCCTTCACCAGACTGGCTGCTTCCTGCACCGGCTGCACCGAACCCACTTCATTGTTCACATACATCATCGATACCAGGATCGTTTCGCTGCTAAGGGCTTTTTTTAAGGCCTCCAGGCTTGCCCTTCCATACCGGTCCACCGGAAGATAGGTGACGGTAAATCCCTGTTCTTCCAGATAGCGCATGGTATTTAAAATGGCCGGATGCTCGATGGACGTGGTAATGAGATGTTTTCCTCTCCTTGCATTCGCCCGGGCGCATCCAATCAGCGCCAGATTGTCACTCTCCGTTCCTCCTGAAGTAAAAAAGATTTCTTTCTCCTGCACTTTTAAAAGCTTTGCCAGCCTTTCCTTGGCTTCCTTCACATATTTTTCCGCCGCCACGCCCTTGGCGTGCATGGAAGAAGGATTGCCATAATCCTCGCACATCACACGGCGAACCAGATCTCCCACCTCTGGGTAGGCCATCGTCGTAGCGGAATTATCCAGATATATTTCTTTCATATTTTCACTTCCTGCTCCTAAATTCTTCTCATTATCAGAATATGTTTTTATGACTCCAAGCGGTACATCAGAACAGACAACACGGCAAGTCCTGCTGTCTCTGTCCTTAAAATCCGCTTTCCCAGGGTGACAGGCCTTGCACCTTCCTTCACGGCATATTCCACCTCTTCTTTTTCAAAGCCGCCTTCCGGTCCGATAAAGACTCCCACCGACTGTCCCGGCAGGATCCCCTCGATCTCACTCCTGGTATGTTCCATCCCTTCTGCAAGCTCATAAGGGATCAGGCAAATATCCAGCTTCTTGGCAAAGGCAAGCGCCTCCTTCCATGTCATCACATGCTCCACCTTAGGGATATAACCTCTTCCAGCCTGCTTTGCCGCGCTTTCTGCAATCTGCTGCCATCTTTGGACCTTTCGGTCTGCCTTTTTTTGATCCAGCTTCACCACACACCGCTTCATGGAGACCGGGACTACCGCATAGATCCCAAGCTCCACACATTTCTGCACGATCAATTCCATCTTCTCCTGCTTCGGGAGCCCCTGAAACAGATAGATCTTTGATGGGAGTTCCGTATCTGAAGCTTTCGTCTCTACGATTTTCAACTGCACCTGCTCCTCTTCAAAATCCCGAACCTGGCAGAGATATTCTTTTCCCTGACCGTCACTGACCGTCACTTCCTCACCAATTCGCATACGGAGCACATTTTTCATATGATTCACATCAGAGCCTTCGATCCGGATTGTTTCTTCCGATACCTGAGAGGCATCTACAAAAAAATGCTGCATTTTCTCTTTACTCCTCTAGGCATTCTTTCTTGCTACAACAGATACCCA
>JAHYZZ010000032.1 GCA_019424135.1 Lachnospiraceae bacterium | reverse complement strand
CCTGGACACCCTGATTAAGAGTCAGGTGCTCTGCCAGCTGAGCTAATCGCGCATCTTTTCTTGTTTTTATGTTTTTTGTTCAACGCAAGTAATATTATATAACAGTTTTTTTTAGAATGCAAGTGTTTTTTCTTGATTCATTCATATTTTTTTTAATTTCCTCATATACTTTGGCAGGAGAGTGATGATCATGCAGCATTTTTTATCTAAATACATTAAAAAAAGAGATTATTTGTTCATTCTTTTTACCATTTTCTTGGGAAGTCTTTGCCACTTTATTTATGATTGGTCCGGCGGTCTTGCCCTGGCCGCTTTGTTCTGCCCAATCAACGAATCAACCTGGGAGCATTTGAAGCTTTTATACTTCCCTTTTCTTTTGACTTCTTTCTGGTATTACCGCCGGTACAAAATGGATCCGGTTCTCTTTTTCTATTCTCGTTTTCTCGGCGTAATCTGCGGTCTTCTCTCTATCATCGTGCTTTTCTATACCTACACCGGTATAATAGGACAGAATTTTCTTATTATAGATCTTTTGATTTTCTGTCTTAGCGTATTGACAGCATTTGGGATGTCTTCTTATTTTTATCAGCTTCTAAATTTTGTTCCATCCCCGGCAATGGTCTTGTTTCTGTGGACCGTCTTTTCTTTTAGTTTTTTTATTTTCACCTGCTATCCCTTGAATCTCCCATTGTTTTTCCCACCAGATATAGTATAATCAAATTATAAAGTTCATTGAACCACTTACGGAAGGAGTAACCACTATGAAAAATGAAGCTGCCAGCTGCAAGATTGAACACCATGCTGTTCTGTTTGCATTACTGGCAAAGCATGCGATCCAACAATGCGGCGATGATGGCCGTGAAGCAATCCTGGCCGGTATGACTGCCTATGGAAATGAACGGGGTATGCGGATGGCACAAAATGCTTTAGCACACGGTGATCCGCTCACCACCATGACCAATCAGGCTTATGGAGAATGGAAGCCAGATTATGAAGGCCAGATGGAATTTGGACAGATCCAGACCGAACCCACACTGCAGACTTACATAGCCAAATGCGCATGGTGTGATGCATGGAAAAAACACGGCCTGCTGGAATATGGCAAGCTTTACTGCGTAAATGTTGACAATGCTGTCTATCAAGGCTTTCGTTCCGACTTTGTCTGTACCCATTTGTCCAAGGCAATGAGTTGGGGCGGTGAGCAGTGCAAGTTCGACTGGGGACATCCCATCTCTCCTCAGGAGGCAGAGGAGCTCATCAAAAAGAAACAAGAACTGGGCACATCCTGTATGAAAGACTTTAACTTCCATACAGCACACTTGAAATACACCATCAGCCGTTTCCTTATTAATTATCTGGGTGAGGACGGTCAACGAGCTGTTTCCATGGCACTTGAAGATTATGTCGATACCTTTGGGAAGGAATACCTGGATGTACTGGAGGGGCTGTACCCGTAAATATGAAAGGAGATCTTTACTATGTCAGTCACAAAGAAAATCGGGATCATCGGATGCGGAAACATGGGCGGTGCGATTCTTTATGGAGCTCTGGAAAGCGGTGTTCTGTCAAAAGAAAACGTCTATGTCTATGATATCAATCCAGAAATGATGGAAAAGGCCAAAAGCTTTGGTGTCCATCTGGCCACGGATGATGAAGATGTTTGCCAAAACAGCGATGTAATCCTTTTAGCAGTCAAACCGCAAAATGCCGCAGAAGCACTTTCCCAGTGCAAGAAGGCACTGGACGGAAAGGCCATGATGTCAATCGTGGCCGGTGTCACCGTTGCACGTCTTCAGGAAATGATCGACGGCACCCCCCGAATTCTTCGTATTATGCCGAACACACCTGCCATGGTCTTTGAGGGAGCCTTTGCACTTTGTTCTGATAACGACTTCACGGCAGAAGAGCTTAAGACAGCCACGGCAATCTACTCATCTATTGGCATCGTGGAATTCATTCCCGAACATCTGATTGATGCCGTCTGCGGATTAAGCGGAGGAGGCCCCGCTTATGTTGCCATGTATATCGAAGCGATGGCTGACGCAGGGGTAAAACAGGGCCTGCCACGCAAAACAGCCTACCGGCTGGCTGCCCAGACCTGTCTTGGGACTGCAAAAATGCTCCTGGAAAAAGGAATCCATCCCGGAGAGTTAAAGGATATGGTAACTTCACCGGGCGGAACTACCATCGAAGGATGCGAAGCTCTGGAAAAGGGCGGTATGCGTGCTGCCGTCATAGACTGCATCAACAAAGCCACCGAAAAATCAAGGAACTTATAAAATCAAGCCGGGGATTTTTAAAATTCCCCGGCTCAATCTTCAAACATTACACCATCTTTTTTATTACTTTTAGTCTGGTAAACTCTTCTCTTTCTTTTTCTTCCAACGCATTACTAATTGTATACACCAGATTACTATACATCGGTATTGTAATATTTTTCAACGCGTTGGCCCGCTTTTGCGTCTTCTTAATATTCGTGGCCAGGCGATATGCCGAATTCTCCACTTCCGACAGTTTGATTGTCAGCTCCTTGACTTCCCGAAATGCCTCTCTTGCAATATCAATCGACTCATGGGTCGTCCCGAAAGAATACGTCAGATCATTCTGCTTATCATCATATTTGATATGGGGGATTTCAGTTCCCATAATGCTGCGAGTCTGGATACGGATCGAATCCTCAATCGGAACTGTATAGGCCAATTCCTGAACTCTGCTGATGCCATGTTCAATATTTGCTCTCTGCAGGCACGCATATGCTTTTGTAAAAGTAGCATCAATCTGTTCCTGAATGTCTTTTGCCTCTTCAATCAGTCCCATCAGCCCCTTCAGTAAAATATTTCTCTTTTTATCCATTAACTCATATCCCTGATGTGCAAGCGCAAGCGAATTCTTTGCCAACATCAAGTTCCCTTTTGTCGGAAATTCCCGCGGATCCATATGCTGCCTCCTTTCCGGTCTGGTTACTTCCAGTATTTTTCGATCAGCTTCGTGTCGATACGGTCCAGTTCTTCTTTTGGAAGTATCCTAAGAAGCTCCCAGCCAAGATCCAGCGTCTCCTGGATCGTCCGGTTTTCATTCGACCCCTGCCCAATATAACGCTGTTCGAAAGCTTCTCCAAATTTCAAATACTGTTTGTCTATCGGTGACAATTCATCTTCTCCGATGACAGATGCCAGATTCCTGGCCTCTCCCACCTTTGCATAAGCAGAAAACAGCTGATTCGCCAGATCCTGATGATCCTCTCTGGTATATCCTTCTCCGATGCCATCCTTCATTAGACGAGATAAAGACGGCAGAATACTGATTGGAGGATACACTGCCTGCCCATGCAAAGCACGGTCCAGCACGATTTGCCCCTCTGTAATATAGCCGGTCAGATCCGGAATCGGATGAGTGATATCGTCATTGGGCATAGTAAGAATCGGCAGCTGCGTCACGGAACCATTAGAGTTCTCTACAATGCCGGCACGCTCGTAAATCGTTGCCAGCTCACTGTACAAATATCCCGGATATCCTTTTCTCGACGGAATTTCCCCTTTGGAAGACGAGACCTCTCTCATCGCCTCTGCAAAAGAGGTCATATCTGTAAGGATCACCAGAATATGCATATTACACTCGAACGCCAGATACTCCGCCGCCGTTAAAGCCACTTTCGGCGTAATCAGCCTTTCTACCACCGGATCATTGGCAAGATTCAAGAACATGCATACATGATCCGATACTCCACTTTCTTCAAACGTCTTCCGAAAAAACTCTGCCACATCATGCTTGACGCCCATGGCACCAAATACCACCCCAAACTCTCCTTCCGATCCCTCCCCAAGAGATGCCTGCTTCACAATCTGCGCTGCCAGCTGGTCGTGGGGAAGACCATTTCCAGAAAAAATCGGAAGCTTCTGCCCTCTGATCAACGTTGTCAGACCATCAATGGCTGAAATTCCTGTACAAATATAATTTCTTGGATATTCTCTCCTTACCGGATTCAGTGGGAGGCCATTGATATCCCGCCGGTCTGTAGATACAATCGGACCAAGTCCATCTACCGGAACGCCGATTCCATTAAAAGTTCTTCCCAGCATTCCCGGGGACACTGCCAGTTCCATCGGATGTCCGGTAAGCTTTGTATGTGTATTCTGAAGGGACATATTTTCTGTCCCCTCGAACACCTGGATCACCGCCTTATCTTCATTCAGTTCAATGATACGCCCCATCTTCCGGACATTTCTGTCCACTGTAAATTCCACGATCTCGTCATAGAATGCATCCTGCAGGCCCTCCAGCACCACCAGAGGTCCGTTTATACTGCTCAACCCCAGATATTCGATTGCCATACCTTTCGCATGCCTCCCTTATCCATTCTTCTCTATCACACGATGATAAAAATCATCAATATCTCGTTTATACAGATCTAAAAGCTGGAGATTATCATTTGGAACATCGTATTTGATGGCAATTACCTTTTCAAAGATTCCCTCTGCCTTCAATACAGACATCGGCATTCCAACCGCCACCAGTTCCCGGCATTTTTTGTAGAGATACAAAATGACATCCATCATCCTAAATTGCTTCTCCAGCGACACGCAGGTATCATCTTTGTGGAACGCGTTCTGCTGCAGAAATCCCAGACGAATCACCTTGGCGATCTCCAGCACCAATTTCTGATCATCTGGCAACACATCTGCGCCAATCAGCTTCACAATCTCCATCAGAGCGCTCTCCTGGTTCAAAAGAGCCATCAGGCGGTTCCTGTAATCCACAAATTTCGGAGATACATAGTCTGTATACCAACCGCTTAAATCCGTCAGATACTCACTATAGCTAGACAGCCAGTGGATAGCCGGAAAATGTCTGGCATATGCCAGAGACTTATCCAACCCCCAAAAACAGCGGACAAACCGCTTGGTATTCATGGTCACCGGTTCAGAAAAATCACCGCCCTGGGGGGATACCGCCCCGATAATCGACACAGATCCTGTCGTTCCATTTAGATTTTGCATCATTCCTGCCCGCTCATAAAAAGCCGACAGGCGAGATGCCAGATAAGCTGGGAACCCTTCTTCCGCCGGCATCTCTTCCAGACGCCCGGACAGCTCTCTTAAAGCCTCTGCCCATCTTGAAGTAGAATCCGCCATGATCGCCACGTCATACCCCATATCCCGATAATATTCTGCCAGCGTAAGACCCGTATAAATGGATGCCTCTCTGGCCGCTACCGGCATATTAGAAGTATTGGCGATCAAAGTTGTCCGATCCATCAAAGGATTGCCGCTCCTTGGATCCACCAACTCTCCAAACTCTTCCAGTACCTGAGTCATCTCGTTCCCACGTTCGCCGCATCCGATATAAATAATGATGTCCGCATCTGACCATTTGGCAATTTGGTGCTGGGTCATGGTTTTTCCCGTTCCAAATCCTCCTGGGATAGCCGCTGTTCCTCCTTTTGCGATTGGAAACATCGTATCCAGGATCCGTTGGCCGGTAATAAGAGGTACACTGGCCGGATATCTCTGATGAGTGGGGCGCGCCACCCGAATCGGCCAACGCTGCATCATCGGCAGTTCTCTTTTCGTTCCATCTGCCAGTTCGATAGACACCAAAGGATCGATGATCCGATAGGCTCCGTCCGGTTTTACCTCCGTCACTATCCCTTCTACATCCGGCGGCACCATGCACCTATGAACGATAGCCCGTGTCTCCGGCACCTCGGCAATGATGGTTCCTCCCTGTACCCTTTCCCCTGTCTTTACCGTAATATGCGTATCCCACAGCCGGTCTGTATCCAGAGAATCCACGCTGACTCCACGGGTGATAAATGCACCTGCGCTGTCCGCGATCCGCTCCAGAGGGCGCTCAATTCCATCAAAGATATTATTCAAAATGCCGGGAGCAAGAACAACCGACACCGCTGCATCGGACCCTTCCACCATCTCCCCAGGCCGAAGTCCCGAAGTCTCCTCATATACCTGGATCGTTGTCATGTCTTTATCCAGAGAAATGACCTCTCCTACCAGCCTCTCATTTCCCACATATACCATTTCTGACATTTTAAAATCCGTCTTCCCTTTCAGATAGACGACCGGTCCATTAATGCCGTAGATTTTCCCAATCCTGACACTATGCATCCCCGTCACCTCCTCTGAATATAAATTTCTGATATTCATTTTCCAAAGCGCCCTTAAATGCATGATCGATCAAAATATTACGCCCTCTGATCACTGCACGGATACCGCCTTTAAAATCTTCCTTGCTCACTGTCAGCTCAAGCCCTGTATGCTCTTCCAGGTATTCTTTTTTATCCGCATCTGTCGGATTGATATAGACCGTCATTGCTTCTTTGTCCGCAAAAGCCGCCGCCTTTTCAATATATCCGATCAGAAGATTCAGATAGTCTTCTGTTTTCATATAATCCTCCAGCAGACTCTCTACTTCTTCAAAAAGCTTCTTCTTCAGCTCCGCCTGCGTCTGTCCCAACTCCCGCTTCAGTTCCAGCTGAGCCTTGGAGGATGCCATATTCAGCTGTTGGTTTGCGCTGACCCTTTCCGCCTTAATCCGTGTCTGGGACTGTCGCCTCGCTTCCGCACAATGCTGCTCGAACACGCCGTTCAGCGCGTCTTCATGCTGCCGGATAATTCCATTCCCTTCTGCTCTTGCCTCCTCCATCGCTGCGGTCTGCAGATGAAACATCTTTTCTTCTATCGTCAAGCGTGTCACCTTCTTTTCTATAATTTCAGGCCGATCGCCTCATTTACATAGGAAGTGATAAAATCTTTCTTTCGTCCGGTTCCATGCCGGTCAGGAATCTCTATCAGAAGCGGCATCGTTCTCTCCAATTTGATCTCGTCGATCAAATCGGGAAACTCCCGCCCGAATTTCTCCGTCAGCAGGATGATCCCTATGGACTTATCATTCATCGCATTCTCAATCGCACATTTCAGCTCCTGCCTTTCATGTACGACTACTCCGTCCACGCCAGCCAACCGCATCCCTGTCAAAGTATCGACATTATCACTGATCAGATACATCTTCATCTTACAACTGTCCCAAGATCATGAAAGAGATGATCAGCCCATACAGGCAGACACCTTCTGCAAGACCTACAAAAATCAAAGATTTTCCAAGCGCGCTAGAGTCCTCGCTGATAGCTCCAAGGGCTGCGCTGGCCGCGCTGGCTACGGCAATTCCTCCGCCTACACAGGAAAGTCCTGTGGACAATGCTGCCGCTATGTATCCGAATCCCGTTGCATTAGAGGCCGCGGCATCTGCCGTTTCTGCTGCCTGAACCGGGCTTCCTCCAAACAGCATGATTCCTGCGATCACAAATGCTCCGAAGAAGAAAAATACATTCGTCCCCACCGCCCGTTTATAACGTTTTTTATTCCTCTCCCCGATCAGGAAATATCCAAACGGAATAATGATGCTTAAAATAAGCGTCCCAATGAGTAAAAATTTTACCGTTAATGTCATGATTCATATCCTCCTTCATTTATCATAAAACGTTACCGCTTTTTCTTCCTGCCGTTAAATGGGCGGAACGCTCTTCCTCCACCCTTGTAAAACCGGCTGAACATCTCATAATATTCCAGACGCAGCACCTGAATCCCGACGATCAGGCCCTCCAAGGCGCAGACCACAATGTTCCCGATCACGATTACGATCCAGTTTGGTGATCCTTCACTGGCTCCTGCCAGCATCAGCACCACCTCCATAATGGCCGCATGGCTCACTGCAAATGCACCGATACGTACATAAGAAAGCGTATTAGAAAAATAGCTGAGCAAAGTCTCAAATAGTTCGAAAAATCCCTGAACCAAAAACATCACCTTTCCGCCCTCAATCTTTTTGTGATTATGCTTTACCAGATTTGTCAGTGGCTCCTTAAACAGAAATATCAAAATCGGGATTCCCAGGAACACCGCCATCATGATATTTCCCGGGACCTTATGCCCGGTCATATACAGTACCACCGTCAGTACCAGAAATCCATAGAACAAGAGTCCCGCCACACCATTGCTGGAAAACCAGGCATTCTCCGTATCATGACTGCGAAATGCATTGATAATCTGAAAAATCATAACCAAAAGATTCAACGCCATGCCAAATGCAATTGCAACTACAAACACGGTATTTAATTGTCCAATAAACGGAAGGTTTGTCATGGCCGCTGCCGGATGAAGCCACAGCGCCGGAATCACATCCTCAAATCCGAACACACTGCCGAACAGCAGTCCGAACACCATAGAAAACAGTCCCGCAATCGAGATAATGCCCGCCAGACTGATCTTCTTTGTCAGGTATAAAATCCCTCCAATAGCAAAAAGACAAAATCCCTGTCCCACATCTCCGAACATTGCTCCGAAGATAAACGTATATGTCAGTGCTACAAAAACTGTCGGATCCATCTCACCTGGCGACGGCATGCCATACATCTGGACAAACATCTCAAAGGGTTTAAAAAATCTGGGGTTTTCAAGCTTCGTGGGCGGATCCCCGAAGTATTTTTCCCGGTCTTCTTCCACTACCACCAGAATCTTGTCATCTTTTTCCGTTTCCTTTAAGAACTCCTCCACATCCTCTTCGCCCATCCATCCACAGATGATATAGTAATCTTCCTTATCCTCGTCATTCTCCATCCGGGCAGCCATCTTGCGAACGTCAAAGTTATCGGCCAATTCCTCCAGCCTGCGCTGTGCCCCCTTTATCTGTGCCGCATGGCTATTAATCAGTTCTCTTACCGCAGCCTCCACCTTTTCCATCTGTTCATCGGCATGCTCGATATCCTGCTTAAGACTTTCACAGGCCAAAGCCGGAGTCCCGATATATTCCTTCGAAAGGGGAATCTTCTCGAAATGCAGAGAATGAAATGTGGCATCCGTTTTTCCCGCATCTGCATTTGCCACAAAATAGCAGCCATATACATAATTTTCATTCCGTACACCTTCCAGAAAGATTGCATTCAGATCTTCATATAAATATTTCTCCAGCCTTCGATAATAATCTACATTGATCCGTCCAAATCGCACCCGCATATACCGATAGCTCATCACATCGTGAAGGTTTACTTCAAGGGGTCGGAAGGGCTCCAGCACATTCAACTTTTCTGTCAGCTCCTTCTTGTGCTTTTTCAGACGTTCCTTTCTCTCCATCAGCTCCAGATACTGATGATTCAAATCCCGAATCAGCCCGATCATCGCATCCTGATCCATGGACAGGTCCGGCTGTACCGTACCGTCCGGCAATAATGCGGCAAATTCTTCCGCCTTATTCAGTGGCTCCCTGTAAGGATTAACTTCCACAAAAGGAAGCAGATTTTCCGTCGTTTTCAGCTCAGCGATGGCATTTTCCAGTTGCATCTCATGCTTAGACAGATACACCTGGCATACTCGGTCTATATCCGTCCTTGGTCCGCTGATGCTTAAAAACTTCATCTTCACAATCATTGTTTCACACCTCCTAAGTACGCAAGCGTATCGCCTCTTGGCAGCCCGTAACGGATACACTCCAGGGCTGTCGTCAGCTGATCGATCTCCTCTTCCTTCAGAAAAAGATAGGTATAGATTGATGCAATCGAATAGGGATTCTGCCTGCGGTCTGCAAGGTAGAGCCTCTTTAAGCAATCCTTATAGGCACGTTCCATTGTCCTGCCATCCTCAAGATCAAACTTTTTTGCGTACCTCGTCTGCTCCAGCTGCCTTAAAAACTCCTCCACACTCGGCGCCTCTACCAGCGTCTTATATTCCCCCACACTCAGACGGTAATGGATCGGTATGGTCAACGAATATATTTCCGGCGGAAGCATGTGGTAATACTTCTTCGCTCGGTAGACCCACTGAATATTTAAAAGATCAATCTTCGTCCCACAGTCTCTCGCATACAGTTCAAGCTCTTTCCCTTTCAAAATCCTCTTCTGCCGCCTCCAAAGCGTGGTAAAATAATATAGCTCCAACGCCATATCATAGTCAAACAGGCCGGCCGTCTCCATCTCACAAATTTTCCCAAGCGGCCTGTAATACTCTGTATCCTTAAGATTATCCACCAGTTCCGTAACGTTTTTCGACGACACAAGTGCATCGATCGATATCTGGGAATATCTCTGGAAATACTCTTTTTTATAATCCAGATCAAACGGGATCTGATAGTGATTAAAAACAATCCTCAGACAGTAATCGATCACATCAATCTCGTAACGCTTCCAATAGGTTTTCAGGAACTGCTTCTGTTCCATACCGGAGAACCGAAAAATCCTGCTGTAATCATCAAACAATGACTGATAGAGGATCTTCTCCACATTTCCCCTGTGATAAAGCGCACGATCCATCCGCTCCAGATAAGAGGCATATGCCTGCTTTCCTTTTAGGAACTCGATCACCTCTGGAACACTGTGCATCCCGGCAATCTGTTCAAAATCCATCTTTGTCAAAAGCTTCGCCTGCATAGCCCGTATCTTTGTCGTGATCCCGCTGTATCTCATGACACTTCCCATAAGCTACACCTCTAAAATATTTTTCACGATCTCCTGCGCATACTGTGTATGATTCTTTTCATATTCCTTCTTTAATGCCTCAATGAAAGATCTGTTCTTAACCCTTAACTCTTCCAGCACCTGTTCCATCTGTTCCTTCGCTTCACTTTGGATGCGCTCCAGTTCTTGATTGGTCTCCTCCTTAAGTCTTTGGTCAAATGCATCCCGTTTTTCCTGGATTTCCTTTTCCACTTCAGACTTCTGCTCCATGGCATGTTCTACAACTGCCTCGGCAGTCTTTTCGATCTCCGCCAATTTTTCAACGATAGAATCCATACCCTGTCCCCCATTTTTGTTCCAAGATTAGAATATATTTATAATAATACACTGATTTTTTTAAAATTTCCACAAATATTTCAGTCAAAAATCCCAAACCAGACCATGCATTGACTTTTGGGTTTGGAAAATATAAACTATAATGCGTAAAAAAAGTTGAATTTTAGGGAGGAATCGCTATGCGCCTTAGAAATATTCCCCGCGCCAGCAAAGTTCTTGAAGACTGCCAAGAAGTCGTTAAAAATGTATCGGTATATCGGGGACATTGGAAAGAAGTCTTTAATAACAATCAGCCCATCCATATCGAAATCGGCATGGGGAAAGGAAAGTTTCTTCTCTCCCTCGCCAGACAATATCCTCAGATTAATTATATCGGCATTGAACGCTACTCCAGCGTCCTTCTCCGGGCCGTGGAAAAATACACAGAATCCAAAAGAACTCCCCAAGGAGCTCCTTCAAATATTCGCTTTCTCTGCATGGATGCACGCCAGCTTTCTGATGTTTTTGCTCCCGGAGAAATAGAAAAAATATATCTGAATTTTTCAGATCCCTGGCCGAAAGCCAGACATGCAAGGAGACGTCTGACCTCAAACACCTTCCTTACTCTGTATGACCATGTGCTTTCCCCGGAAGGGACTGTAGAATTCAAAACTGACAATCGTACCCTCTTTGACTTCTCTGTAGAAGAAATTCAGTCCTCGCCACTGTTTGAGCTGTCTGTCCTGACCTACGATCTGCACCATGACAGTCGGCTGAGCCAGGGAAATATCATGACAGAATAC
>JAHYZZ010000031.1 GCA_019424135.1 Lachnospiraceae bacterium | reverse complement strand
AGGTAAAACGAACACTTCTTTATAATAGGAAGAAATTTACCACATAATTAATATTATGTTGCTAATCTTCCAGGAGTTTCATCCTGTCCAGACTCTTCCTCCACTCATGAATGCTGTCGGAGGCATAGATCCGCGTCACTTCCACACTGCTGTGTCCCAAGATATCCGCTAGATTAATCAGATCCTTTGTCATTCGATAAAAAGTCCGTGCAAAAAGATGACGCAGATTGTGCGGAAAGACTTTTTCCAGCCGTACTCCTGCCATTTCTGCCACCCGCTTCATCTCTCTCCAGATGTTGGACCTGTCTTTTTCCTTTCCATTTCTGGTACAAAAAATAGGTCCGGAAGAGATCCCGTGTCTGCCTGTATAGACCAGCAGTTTTTTTCTCAGTGCTTCCGGCAGGATGACGATTCGGTATTTTCCCTTATTCCAGACCCGTATCATTCCCGTCTTCAGATGCTCCACCCGGAAGAACTTCAGCTCACTCACCCGTATTCCTGTGGCGCACATGGTCTCCATGATCATAGCAATCTGCTCTTTTCCCTGTCTTCTTGCTGTCTTCACCAGCTTGTGAAATTCCTCTTTTTCTAACATCTTATCCATCCCCAACAGATCATTTCTTTGCACCCGGATGCGCCGAAGGCGCAGGGATCCTTTCCCCAAAAAGATCAAAAACTGATTCAATGCCACCAGCATGGAATTGGCGCTGCTGACCGCATAATGTTCCACCAGCCACTGCTTGTAATCCAAAAGTTTTTCTTTATCAATTTCTCTTTCCTTCCCCACATATTCCATAAATTTTTTCACGTCCCGGATATATTTTTCAATCGTAGCTTTCGCACTCTCCCTTTCCTGCAGATAGTACCGGAATTCCTCGATGTCGTTTCTCTTAAGATAAAATGTTGTATTTTTCATGTTAGACGCCCTCCTTTTTGTTATTATGTCACACTCCGTTCCATTTCATGACAGGTCTTAGTCTATAAATATGACATATAAAGGGGCACAAAAAAAGTGCCATTTGATAAATTTATCAAAAGACACTTCTCTTCTTATTATAATATGATAATCTAGAATGTCAGTTCCATCTTAGTCCCTTTTCCCATTTTACTTTCCACATGGATCTTTGCATTGTGCATGATGGCACCATGTTTGACGATGGATAACCCTAGTCCGGTGCCACCGGTCTCTTTGGAATGGCTCTTATCCACCCGGTAGAACCGTTCGAAGATCCGCTCCTGCTGGTCTTCCGGGATCCCGATGCCGGTGTCTGTCACGATGACTTTTTTCCCTTTTAGGGTCGCTCCCACCCATACGCTGACAGATCCGCCTTTCTTATTATATTTGATGGCATTTTCACAGATATTGTAGATCATCTCGTCCAGGATCTGTCGTACGCCGTGGTAGATCACGTTCTCTCCGGTTACCTCCACATGGACATTCCTGCCCTCTGCCTGAGGCGCCAGGCGGCTTACGATCTCCCGGGTCAGCTCATAGAGATCTACGTCCTCTTTTTCCACTTCGATCTCACCCTCATCCAATTTGGACAGCTTGATAATATCTTCTATCAGGGTGATCAGACGGCTGGCTTCATTATAAATACGCTCGGAAAAGGCTCTCATATCCTCCGGCTTTACCAGCCCATTCTTCATGATCTCCGCATAGCCGGAAATGGAGGTCAAAGGAGTCTTCAATTCATGAGATACGTTCGCCGAAAACTCTTTTCGCATATCAGCGATGGCATCTTTTTGTTTATTCTGTTCATCAATACGATTCAGCAATGGTGTTAATTCCTCATACATCTCATTTTCTAAAGGGACATTTAGGTCCAGCTCATTGATGGGCCGGATCATCCTGGCGACCTGCCGCCTGGAAAGGGCCGCCGCAAGCAAAAGCATCAAGACAGCGATCACACCCATGCCGGGCAGTACCTCTACCGCTGTCCGAAACGCCGTATCCATGGCCTTCGACACTCGAAGGACCGTGCCGTCAGACAGCTTTACGGCATAATAATACATTTCCTCGTCCATGGTATCCGAAAGACGGACATTGCTTCCCTCCCCATGCTCCAGTGCTTCCCGCACTTCCGGGCGGTCTGCATGGTTCGATAACGAGGAGGCATCCTTATGGCCGGAATCATAAAGGACCTTTCCCTCCTGTGTGATCCATGTGATCCGTGTGTTCTCCTGCACCGCGTCCAACTCTTCTAAGTATTCCATCCCGGAGGTCTCGATGGCTGCCTGAATGTAACTGCTTTCCTGGCGGACTTCCTCCTCCATCACGTCTACCGTCTGCTGGTAGACCAGAAACGTGGTCATGGCATAGGCCACTGCCAGCGTCACCCCGATAATGACAATCATATTTTTCTGAATCGTTGTTTTCAGCTTCATCCCAACTGTGCTCCTATTCACTCATCCGGTATCCCACGCCCCGGACAGTCTCGATCTTTTCTCCGCAGCGGCCCAGCTTCTGCCGCAAAGTCCGGACATGGACGTCTACGGTTCTGGTCTCTCCATCGAAATCATATCCCCAGATGTCTTCCAGCAGGCAGTCTCTGGTCATGACGATATTGGGATTTTTCATCAGCCGTTTCAAAAGCTCATATTCTTTCAGCGTAAGATTTACCACTTGCCCCGCTGCCGTCACTTCGTGTTTCTTCGTATGGATCTCAATCTCTCCCACTGCAATGATATCCTGGGGCTCCTGTGCATCCTTCCTGCTTCTTCTTAGGACTGCCTTGATGCGGGACACAAGTTCCATCATACCAAAAGGCTTGGTCACATAATCGTCAGCCCCCAGATCCAGGCCCTTCACCTTATCATACTCTGCGCCTTTGGCTGTGACCATGATCACGGGGATGTCCCTGGTTTTGGGGGATGCTTTTAACTTTTTCAACAGTTCCAGCCCGTCGTCCCCCGGAAGCATGATGTCCATCAGCACCAGCTCCGGCGTCTCCAAAGCCAGTGCCTCCAAAAACTCCCTGCCATCCTCAAAACCACGCGCCTTAAAGCCCGTGGTCTCAAGAGTGTATACGACAAGTTCCCGAATGTTGCTGTCATCTTCTACACAAAATATCATGTTGTATCTCCTTATTGTTTTACACCTGGCTGTCTTTATGGATGCCGGTGATTGAAAACTCTACCCACTCTGCAATATTGGTGGCGTGGTCACCGATACGCTCCAAATACTTGGCAACCATGATCAGATCGATGGCTTCCCTTCCCTGATCGCCCTTATTGTGGGCAATGGCCTCGATCAGTTCTTTTTTCGTCTCCTCAAACATGATGTCCACGGCATCGTCTGCCCCCATCACCTGTCTGCAGAGCTCCAAATCTTTATTTACATAGGAAGTCACACTGTCGCGAACCATCTTTGCCGCCGCCTCTGACATGTTTGCGATCTTCTTAAGGTCTGTGACCTGAGACTTCTTTTCGGAAATGATAATCTCTGCGATATCACTGGCCTGGTCGCCGATACGCTCCATGTCCGTGATCATTTTCAGGGCTGCAGAAATCTGTCTTAAGTCTCTTGCCACCGGCTGCTGCTGCAGGAGAAGCTTCAGACACAACCGCTCGATATCCTTTTCCATCTGATCAATCTCCTGGTCTGCATCGATGACATTTTTTGCCTCCTGAATGCTTCCGTTTTGCAATGCCTTTGTAGCGCGGTTGATGGCCAGTTCGCACAGTTCCCCCATGTGGATCAATTGTTCATTCAGCATGCCCAGCTGCATATCAAATTTATTACGCATAATTTAACCGAACCTCCCTGTGATATAGTCTTCTGTTCTCTTATCCGATGGTATGGAGAAGAGTTTTTCTGTATCATTGTACTCTACGACTTCTCCCAGCAGGAAGAAAGCGGTATTGTCAGAAACACGGACCGCCTGCTGCATGTTGTGTGTGACCATGACAATAGTATAGTCCTTTTTCAGTTCCATCGCAAGGTCTTCGATCTTGGATGTGGAAATGGGATCCAGCGCAGATGTCGGCTCATCCATCAATAGGACCTCCGGTTGTACGGCCAGAGCTCTTGCAATACAGAGTCTCTGCTGCTGTCCGCCGGACATGCCAAGAGCGCTCTTTTTCAGACGGTCTTTACATTCATCCCAGATCGCAGCGTCGCGTAAGGATTTCTCCACGATATCATCCAGCTTTGCCTTAGAATGGATACCATGAGTCCTTGGTCCGTAGGCGATGTTGTCGTAAATGCTCATCGGGAAAGGATTGGGCTTTTGAAATACCATTCCCACTCTTTTTCTTAGCACATTTACATCGATTTCTTTGAAAATATTTTTTCCATCCAGCAGGATTTCTCCTTCGATCCGGCAGCCTTCTACCAGGTCGTTCATACGATTGATGGATTTTAACAGCGTCGACTTTCCACACCCGGAAGGTCCGATAAACGCTGTGATCTTATGTTCTTCAATCTCCAGATTTACATCTTTTAGTGCTTTGAAGTCACTGTAGTAAAGATCCAGATTTTTGATACTTATTTTTGACATTGTTTTCCCTCACTAAGCTTTCGTTAATCTCTTTGCTACCACACCGGACAGGGTATTGATTCCAACCACCAGTACCAGCAAAATGACTGCAGTTGCATATGCCTGATCCATGTACAAACCTTCGCTTGCCAGGTTGTACATATGTACCGCCAGGGTTCGTCCGGAACTCATGACACTGCTTGGAATATCAGCAACAGTTCCCGCGGTATAGATCAGCGCCGCCGTCTCTCCTACGATACGTCCGATGGCCAGAATGACGCCTGCCAGAATCCCTGGAACGGCGGAAGGCAGTACGATACGAAATACCGTACGCAGCTTCCCTGCCCCCAGGCCGAAACTTCCTTCCCGGTAGGAGTCCGGCACAGCTTTCAGCGCTTCTTCCGTGCTTCGCATGATCAACGGCAGCACCATGATAGACAGGGTAAATGCACCTGCCAGGATGGAAAATCCCCATCCACAGGCGGTGACGAAGAACAACATTCCAAACAGACCATATACGATGGACGGAATTCCCTGCAGCGTCTCCGTTGTAAGACGAATCACTTCTACGAATTTGTTACCACGCTTCGCGTATTCTACCAGGAAGATGGCAGAAAAGATTCCAAAAGGAACTGCGATAATCAGTGATAACGCTGTCATGATCACGGTATTGATCAGCGCCGGCATCAGCGATGCATTCTCGGAAGAATACTCCAGCGAGAATAAGGACGGCTTCAGATACGGTACCCCGTTGATCAGAATGTAGGCAATCAAAAAGATCAACACCGCAAAGGTGATAATTGCGGATAACATGACCAGGAGCATGACCACCATGGATCCCGGAGTTCTGGTATAACTTTTCAGCTTCTGTCCAAAGGTCACTTCATTGACCCCTTGGGCTTGTGTGCTTGGGCTTTTACTACTCACGGCTGTCCCTCCTGTTCAATAATGCTACGCAGAAATTGATGATCAGGATAAATACGAACAAGACCACACCAGTCGCGATCAGCGCTTCTCGATGGAGGTCTGTCGCATATCCCATCTCAATCACGATATTTGCTGTCAACGTACGGATTCCACGGAAAATGCCCTGGGGCATTCTTGCCTGGTTTCCTGCTACCATGATCACGGCCATGGTCTCGCCAATGGCACGGCCCACGCCGAGCACGATGGCTGCCACGGTTCCCGATTTTGCTGCCGGAAGAACCACACGGAAGATGGCTCTTTCGTGAGTGGCTCCTAATGCCACAGCTCCTTCGTAATACTGTGTCGGTACTGCTCGAAGAGAGGATTCGGTAAGCCCGATAATGGTGGGCAGGATCATCATTCCCAGAAGAAGGGAGGCAGTCAGCATGCTGCTTCCATTTCCTCCAAATCCCAAGTCTCTTCCCAGCTGACGGACAATGGGAACCAGTACGACCAATCCAAAGAAACCGTATACAACTGACGGGATGCCCGCCAGAAGCTCTGTTGCTGTTTTTAGTGGTTTATAAATCTGTTTTGGACAATAGAAGGCCATGAATACCGCTGTCAGAATCCCGATGGGGACGCCAAAAACAATCGCTCCTGCTGTCACGTATAAACTTCCTACGATCATCGGAAGGATTCCGTAGATATCGTTGTTGGGCTTCCACATTGTACCGGTCAGAAAGTCCAAAAATCCGATTTCCGACATTGCGGGGACACCATTTGCAAACAAAAAGATACAAATGAGAGCTACCGCCAGCACCGAAGCGCAGGCGGCAATGAAGAACACTCCCCGCATGAATTTTTCAGTCCATGCTTTTGATTTCATATTACTCTACTACCTCATCCCATGTAAGAGCTTCGCCCGTATAGATTGATTTTACCTGATCACTTGTCAGTTCATCTGTCGGGTTGTTGTTGTTTACGACTACTGCGATACCATCTGTTGCAATCACCTGTGCCTCAAGGCCTTCGGAAAGCTCCTCGTCTTTTACTTCTCTGGAAGCCATACCGATGTCATACGCACCGCTGATCGTGGATTCCATACCTGTCGTAGAGTCTGTCGTCTGAAGCTCGATCTCTGCATCCGGATTCACCTCAGCATATGCCTCGATCAGTTTTTCCATCACCGGTGATACGGAAGAAGAACCGCCAACGACAACCTTGCCTGCCGGAGCATCTCCTGCATACGGCTCTGCACCATCAAGCGGAATATATCCTTCCTCGGCTACCACATCCTGGCCTTCCTGGCTCTTGATAAAGGCGATGAAGTCCTCTGCTGTGGGGTTGTCAAGGTCTGTCTTTGTTGCAATGTTAAATGGACGGGATACTTTGTAGTCACCACTCTTGATATTGTCTGCTGTTGCCTCTGCTCCGTCAATCTTCAGAGCTTTTACACTGTCATCCAGAGATCCTAAGGATACATATCCAATAGCATAGTCATCACCAGCAACTGTGGTCAGCATAACGGAAGTGCTGTTTGTGATCTGTGCTTCTTCGGTCGTCATGTCAACCTTCTCTCCATCTTTTTCCTCTTCGATTCCAAACAGCTCAACGAAAGCTCCTCTGGTACCAGATCCATCCTCTCTGGATACGATGGTGATATCCATAGAAGAATCCCAGTCGCTGCTGCTTTCTGCTGCTGCATCTCCTCCCTCTGCTGATGTATCTTCATCAGAAGATCCGCCACATCCAACGGCAAGACTTGCAACCATTCCTACTGTTGCCATAACTGCAATAAACTTTTTCAATTTCATCATTCATAGTCTCCTTTGTTTCAAATTTTAATTATCTTCTTCACAAGGGATACTATACTGGTGAAATGTAAAATCTGAAACGGCGCGAATGTTAAATCTATGTAAAATAGGACGTAGACCTTTTGCAAAGGTCTACGTCCTATTTTGCATTTTGCCCTGTACCTTTTTGTAAAATGCCCTGTACCCAAATGTTACAGTCGTTTCTCAAAGTTGCCGTCTACAGAGCATCCTTCGGTGAAGATCATGAATGCTCTGGGATCGATGCTGTGTACGATTTGTTTGAGCTGTCCGACTTCGTATTTGGAAATCAGGACGAACAGGATGTAAGATGTTTTGTTGGTGTATGCGCCTTCTCCATCCCAGTTGGTGACTCCGCGGCCCATCTGCTCCATGATGGCTTTGGAGATGCCAGCCTTTTTGGTAAAGATCATGACGCTGGTGTTGATGTTCTGGATGTGTACCCGGTCAATTGCCAGGGACAGTACGGTTGCGTAAATCAGTGAGTAAATGACAATCTCTATATTAAATAGGAAGAGACAGATCGCATAAACGAAAAAATTCATAAGAATGTTAATCCTGCCTACGCTGAAATTGGGAAAACGCTTGGAGCAGCACAGACCAATAATGTCCTGCCCGCCGCCGGAGCTTCTGCCTCTTAAGATCAGTCCGGTTCCGGTTCCTGCCACAATACCGCCGATGATACATGCAGTCAGGTAATCTTCGATGATCGGCTGTGACGGGATCGGCACAATCATCATAAAGATACTCTGAATGGCTACTGTCACCAGGGTCTTTACGGCAAATCCCTTTCCCAGTACACGGTATCCCATGTAAAACAGCGGAATGTTCATGACAAAATAAATCATACCTGCCAGATCCATGCCGGAGGGTACCGGCACGTGCAGAAAATCAACGATGAATGTACGAAGCAGCTGGGCGATACCCATAAAGCCTCCGTTGTACAGACTCATAGGCACGATGATCAGATTGACTCCCAGCGCAAACAACAGGCTTCCCACCACCGCATAAACTGCCTGGATCAATTTCAATTTTTGTTTTGCATCTAATTTCCCCCACATGTCTAATCCCTTTCCTTTCACATTTCTTCCTAAATCATATAATGATGTAAACTTTCTCAATCCGCACTCATTCTAGCATTTGACAGAGCGTTTGACAATAGGTATCGAAAAGAAAACAAAAGGCCCAAAGCTTTGGTAAGCTCAGGCCCTTGCTTCCTGCCGCTCATTGCGGCTCATATCCTTTTTTTCTCGCTTTTTTCTTTTCGGCCTCCTGATCCTCCAGACACTTCTGGATCGCCTCATTCAGCGAAAGCATTTTCTCATCCAGCGAAGATACCATCTCTGCACACTCTCTTAGGTCGCGGCTGATATACTCCGGTGCGTTCCCCTCAAATTTGTAATAAATCTTATGTTCCAGACTTGCCCAGAAGTCCATGGCAATGGTCCGGATCTGTATCTCTACTTTGGTGTCTACCACGCTGTCTGACAGATAAATCGGAACAGATACCAGCATATGATAGCTCTTATATCCACTGGCCTTTGGATTCTTGATATAATCCTTGATCGACAGCACTTTTAGATCGCTCTGATTTCCAATCATCTCCGCCAGCTGATAAATGTCCGAGGTAAAGGAACAGATCAGCCGGACTCCGGCAATGTCATTGACATATTTTACCATATTTTCGATGGAAATCTCATATCCGTATTTTCTAAGTTTCTTGACGATGCTTTCCGGTGTTTTTACCCGGGTCTTAATATGTTCTATGGGATTGTACTGGTGCACGTGCTGAAACTCATCGTTGAGGATCTCAAGCTTCGTCCCGACCTCCTTCAGTGCGGAAGTGTACAGAAACATAATCGTCTTCCAGCTGTCCACGTCTTCGTAATTCTTGATGGCGTTTTCCATACTCAAAGGTCCTCTCTCCTCTCTTTCTCGAAGAGCATTTTCCATACGTTACATAGTATAACATATTGGACGAATGTGTGTCATGAATTTCACACTTATTTAAGAAATTAAAACTCAATCCCTTCTCTTGCAGTGACACCCTCGTCATAGGGGTGTCTGATCTTTGTCATCAGCGTTGCATAGTCCGCCATTTCTAGCAGCGCATCCGAAGCCTCATGGCCAGTCAGCACCACTTCCAGTCCTCTGGGCTTATGCTTGAGAAAACTTATCAACTTCTCTTCACTTAAAACATTCAGCTGCACGGCACAAATCGCTTCATCCAAAAGCAGCAGGTCAAAGGGAGAACAAAATTTGACGATCTCATCTAAGGCTTTGTTGTTATAGTGCTTAAGCTCTGCCTTCTCTGGCCCGTTCATCCGGCTGACAAACTTAACCGGCTCTCTTCCCGGCAGGCAGGTCACATTTGAGATCTGTTCCAGGATCCTTCGTTCGCTGGAAGAATTATCCTTCAGGAATTGAAACACAAGCACCTTAAGCCCCGCGCCTGCCGCCCGGATCACCTGTCCCATGGCCGCCGTGGTCTTTCCCTTTCCGTCTCCATAATAAAGATGGATCTTTCCTGTGCCCATCATATTGATTTCCCCGCTTTCTATCCGTATCTTCATATCTTTTCTCATCATTTATTATAATCAGATAAGTGAAAAATGTATAGCAGGGATTTCAAATTCCATGTTCTCAAATCCAAGATTGGGGCTTTACACCGCCATTGAAACTTTTTATACTATATTCATTACCAAAGGAGGAAGTACCATGTTTCGTTTATGGGGAAAAGAATTTAAAGATAACCGGATGATCCAAGACACCGTGGTCTGCGACGATTCTGACGATACCAGGACCCACAAAATCTTTCATGCACTGGATGAAATCTGCTATGAATTTGACTTAAGTAAACCAATCTGGCTGGATGCTACAATCGAAGAATTTAAGCGCCACTCCAAGGCACGATTCACTCAAGATCATTTTGTAGATTCCATTGATTTCGACTATCTGGAGATCCAGGTCATCGAAGAATAACATTGGGGACGGGGGATTTTCGAAAATCCCCCGTCCCCAATGAAGTTAATCGCCCCGGATCGCGGCAAGTGGACTCAACCGCATTGCCCGAAGGGCCGGAAAATATCCTGCTGTGATACCCACCATCATGGCAAAGAGCATGGAGGCGAGTACCAGCCAAAGAGGAATGTACGATATGTTTCCATCGAATCCCATGGCTTTTCCATGGCCGGTAATCACATTTATCGCTGCCGACATGATCAGACTTAGCACATTTCCTGCCACGCCGCCAATCAAACCGATAAATGCAGCTTCCAGTAAAAAGAGCTGACGGATATTCTTCAAGCTGCAGCCTAACACTTTAATGACACCAATCTCTTTGGTTCGTTCATAAATGGACATCATCATTGTATTGGCAATGCCGATTGCAGCGACCAGAAGGGATACGGCTCCAATACCTCCCAGCACGGCCTGGACAATTTTAAACTGTCCCTTCATACTGTTGAGATATTCCACATTTGTCTCTACATTATATCCCATCCCACGGATCGCATCCGCCACCGTATCTACATGTTCCATATCCGTTACCTTCACCTGCGCATACGAATAGCAGAATTTAGAGTATGGCTTGCCAGACTTGGTCGTCGGCTGCCCCGGTATCGCACGGCCGGAAAATTCTTTTTTCAACATCTGCTTCAGCGTGTTCAAGTCACAGTAGACATTATAATAGTAGGGATTATACTCATCGGGACTTCCTTCCACCATACCGCTGGCTCCTACAATATGCTTTGCCACCGTCTGACTCTGGGCCTGGATTCCTCCTGTTCCTTCCCCTGACTCTGCCTCCTTTCCAGAAGCCACGCTTTGACCTCCTGCTTCCTTTTCCTGCTGTCTGAAATATGCATCTGCATCCAACACCAGGAAGAAGGAGTCTTTCATAAAGTCAATATCCGGAAGCATCCCAGTCTCATAATACCCTTTGTCACTTCCCTTTTCATGAAACATGGTGGGAATCCCATTTCCATATAATAGTTCCAGCTGACTCTTCCCGCTTTGAGGAAGTCTTCCTTCTGCCAGAGGAATCTTCATGGCCTGCAAAGCCTCCGGCGGCATTGCCACAAGCTGTACCTGCCCCACATAAGATCCCTTCAGAAGCGCAACCGACATTTCATAGACCGGAGCCGCTCTTTCTACATATTCAAGTCCTGCCAGCTCTTTGATCAGTTTATCATCAATATATTTTTCCACTTTTTCTGACTCATTTGAGTACATCATGGCGCTGCCGGAATCCGCCCCTGTCACACGGATCATAGTCAGCCCTCCCGACTGCTCCACCTGCCGGTACAAAGACTGCTGAAGTCCCAGACCCAGGGAAATCATCACGACAATAGATGCCGTACCGATCACCACACCAAGAACCGTCAGGAACGTCCGAAGCTTTCTCCGCTTCAGATTACTGCTGCTCATCCTCAAAAGATCTATCCAGCTCATCCAAAAACGCCTCCTCTTCGTCTATGCTGCGGTTTTTCCTTTTCCGTACCAAAATCCCCCCTGTGATCCCTGCTGCCAGAACCACTACGACCCCTGCTGCAACCGGAAGCAGTGGAAATCCGCTGTTTTCCTCCTCCAGGGGAGCTGATGCCTCCATATTGCCTTCGTCTTCTATCACTTCCAGCTCCAAATCCTTTGTTGTCTCCGACGGATTTCCAGCCTCATCCTCATAAATCATCTTCATCGTCACCTTGGACGGTCCTTTTGTCGCCTTCTTTCCTTCCAGCATGGCATCAATGGATGCCGATGCCCCGGAGTCCACATTGCCCACAAAGACTTCTTCCGTCTCAATACCAGAGCCTTCAAACACCGCCTTTACATTATACAGTTTTGTCCGTCCCAGATTATAAAGGCTGGTCATCACATTTGCCTCTTCTCCTACAGCAATGCTCTCCGGACTCAGCTCAAATTTGCTAAATTCAAATCTGGCATCCTGCTTCACCGGAACTGAAAGCAGGGAGGCTGCCTCAATCTGCTGCCCATTGCCGTCCTCATATTTCATGGACAAATTGACACTATAAGGCTTCTGCAGCAAGTCCGCCCGGGCATTTAGTTTTATGGAAATGTCTGCCGTGCGCCCTGCCGGGATGCCATCTAAAAAGATAGAACTGGAACCTGATGCCGGCAGGAACGCCGGAGCCTGCGTATCTTCTGATCCTTCCGTCGGAGCCTGCAGGTCAAACAGCATATTTCCAACCCGAGTTGCCTTGGAAGTATTTCTCAGATGAATGGTCAGGGTAAAATCCGTGCCTGCCCGAACTTCTGCCGGATCCGTAGAAAATCCTGTCACGATCACTCTTGGAACCGAGTCGCTGCCCGTAGCTCCTCCTCCGGACTCTGCCCCGCCGCCTCCGGCTTCGCTGCTGTATATGGCAGCTCCGTTGCTGAATCCTCCGGCATCTGCGCTAAGAGGTGTTTGCATCTGGGGCTGTGTTTCTGTCACGCCTCCAAAGGAAGGCTGCTTTTGTCCGTCGGACTCAGGCTTTTGTTCTTTTGCTGTGGTATTGACATAAAATTTCTGGCAAGCTTTCATCCCCTCTGCCGTCTCCACGGAAAATGCAATGGTATATCTGGCAGTCGGCACATCCTCTCTTTGCGTGAAGCGAAATACTACCTCTACCATTTTCCCGGCAGGAAGTTCCACCGTCTGGCTATAGTTCTGCGTGTCCGTCACAAATGGCCATTCTTCATTGGTATTTCCCATCTCCGGAAAAATCCTTGCAGAGATGTTCTGATCTGTGTGATTTGTCACCTCAATTGTCCAGCTCTGCTCCTTCCCTGCCTGATACACCGGCACCTGATTTCCCTTAGACGCCAGTGTGATTTCCGGCTCCGCCGCCTTTACTTCTATCGGTTTCGCCGCAAAAGACAAGATCAGCATGGCAGCCAACACCCCCACTGCTGCTGCCAATGCACCAATCACCATCATCCTGCCTGTTTTCCTTCCCATCACTGTGTTCATATCACTGTTTCCCCCTTCTCCTTATTTTTCTGTCTACGATTTTCTACAACCTCTATGATCTTTCCGTCACTGATACGAAGAACCCGGTCTGCAAAAGATGCAAGCTTATCATCATGGGTTACCATTACCAGTGTTTTTTTCTGTTCATACACTACCTGATGCATCAGCTCCATCACTTCTCCGGATGTGCGAGAATCCAGATTTCCAGTAGGCTCATCCGCAAAAATGATGCTGGGATTCACAGCCAGCGCTCTTGCGACTCCAACTCTTTGCTGCTGTCCGCCGGACATCTGATTTGGAAGATGTTTTTTATGTCCGGATAAATTTACCAGATCCAGCATCCTGTCTGCCACTTTTAATCTCTGCTCTTTTGGAATCCCCCGAAAACTTAAGGGCAGCGCCACATTTTCCAGCGCGTTCATCGTCCCCAAAAGATGAAACGACTGGAAGATAAACCCCACATTTTTCCTTCGAAAGGACACCAGCTGATCCTCACTAAAATGTTCAATCTGCTGCCCTGCGATCTTTATCTTCCCTATCGTTGGCTTCTCAAGCCCTGCCAGCATGTTGAGCAGCGTAGACTTCCCTGATCCGGATGTCCCGACAATCGCACAAAATTCTCCCTGAGGGATCGTGAAACTGACGCCATCCAAAGCGTGCACCACCTCATTGCCTACCCGGTACAGCTTATATAAGTTGTTGACCTCTATTATGTTGTTCATACGGTTTCCTCCTATGTGCTCATAGCATATCGGATAAAACCAAATACTTATGGTGGATTTTTCGAAAGATTTTCTTAATTCTTTTCCTGAATCGCCAACAGGGCAGACCGCCCCAAGAAGTCACATGGCTTTTAAACATAATCAGAACCACCGGCTTAGCCGGTGGTTTGTTCTCGCCCTATAAGGGCTAATT
>JAHYZZ010000030.1:8527-15630 GCA_019424135.1 Lachnospiraceae bacterium | reverse complement strand
GGAGTTTGTATGGCGTACGCGTTTCTTTGTATGGTGGGATGGCAACGTTTATCCTGGCATTTATTGGAGGATGTCTGATTGGCGTGGCTGCCGGATACTTTAGCGGGAGGATTGATACGGTTTTTATGCGGATTATCGATATGTTGATGGCGATTCCACCTATTTTTCTGGCAATGGCGATTCTCACTGCCCTGGGAAATGGACTCGTAAATTTGATTCTGTCTCTGGCTATCAGTCAGATCCCCCGGTTTGCCCGAGTGGTGCGTTCGGCGGTGCTGACTTTGAGAGGAGTAGAATATGTGCAGGCGGCAAGATGCTTTGGCTGTAGTTCTCTGAAAATTATTGTGAAACACATTTTGCCAAATGGGATCGGCCCGATTATCGTTTCTGCGACGCTGACTCTGGGGCAGATCATTCTTAGTATTTCTTCGATGGGCTTCCTGGGACTTGGGGTTGCTTCTCCAATGCCCGAGTGGGGAACGATCATATCAGAAAACAAGTTGAATATTCGTTACTGCCCCTATCTTGCAATTGCACCGGGCATTTGTATCTGTCTTGTTGTGATGGCGGTGAATTTTATTGGTGACGGTCTGCGGGATGCATTTGATCCTAAGTCAAAGAAATGAGAGGAATCAATATGGAAGAGAATACAAAGAAAGTGGAAACAGTGCCCTTGTTGGAGATTCGGGAGCTCTATGTGCAGTATGATACAGAAGATGCCGCAGTACATGCGTTAAACGGGCTGACACTTCGGGTGGACCGGGGAGAGAAGGTAGGACTTGTGGGAGAAACGGGAGCCGGAAAGACAACAATGGCCTTATCGGTTTTGCAACTGCTTCCTGAGAAGACAGGGCATATCACTTCTGGAAGCATCTGCTATGACGGGGATCAGCTGTTGGAGCAAAAAGAAGCCTATATGCTTGGCCTGAGAGGGAAAAGGGTTTCCATGATTTTTCAGGATCCGATGACGAGTCTGA
Organism: Lachnospiraceae bacterium; assembly: GCA_019424135.1. Lineage (GTDB taxonomy): Bacteria > Bacillota > Clostridia > Lachnospirales > Lachnospiraceae > Merdimonas. The sequence goes on along the minus strand of JAHYZZ010000030.1, from coordinate 14,653 downwards.
ATCCAGTGAAAACCGTAGGAGATCAGATCCTGGAAGTACTGGATCTACATTTTCCTAAAATGACAAAGGAAGAAAAACAGCAAAGAGTAGATCATATCCTGGCGATGGTTGGCATTCCGGCGGCAAGAAAAAAGGAGTTTGCGCATCAGTTTTCCGGCGGTATGAAACAACGAATTGTCATTGCAATGGCATTGATCGCTCAGCCGGAGCTTTTGCTGGCAGATGAACCCACCACAGCATTAGATGTCACCATTCAGGCACAGATTCTGGATATGATGAGCAGCCTGAAAGAAAAATTTAACACAGCAGTGATCCTGATTACCCATGATCTTGGCGTGGTCGCTGAGTTCTGTGACCGTGTTGCGGTAGTGTACAGCGGGAGAGTGGTGGAACAAGGAACTGTGGAACAGGTCTTTTCTCGTACGAAAAATCATCCATATACGACAGGGCTGTTGAATTGCATTCCCGATCTGGAAAGTACGGCGGCCCGCTTAATTCCCATACCCGGGCAGATGCCGGACCCGACCTGCCTGCCGCAGGGGTGCTATTTTGCGGACAGATGCGCTCATTGCATGGAAATCTGCAAACGAGTGCAGCCACAGATGTATGAGGAGGACGGACATCAAATATTCTGTCATCTTTTTGACAGGCAGGAGGAATCCATATGACGAACCCATTAGTAGAAGCAATCAATCTCAGAAAATATTTTAAAACACCAGGGGGCATGCTCCACGCAGTAGAGGATATCAGCTTTCGGATCAATGCATGCCAAACGCTGGGAGTTGTGGGGGAATCCGGATGTGGGAAATCAACATTGGGAAGGACGGTTCTGCGTTTGCATGAGGCAACAGCCGGGGAAGTCTGGTTCCAGGGTGAGAATATCCTAAAGTATGGAAAAAGGAAAATGAAAGATGTGCATAAGAATATGCAGATGATTTTTCAGGATCCATATAGTTCGCTGGATCCCAGAATGTCTGTTTACAACCTGATCGCGGAGCCGGTTCATGAGATATACGGGAAAGCCTGTGGGAAGAAGGAAACAGAAGAAAAGATCCATCAGATCATGGAACTGTGCGGACTGCCGCTTCGTTATGCCAATTGTTATCCTCATGAACTGGACGGCGGCCGGCGGCAGAGAGTAGGACTGGCCCGCGCTATGGTAGTAGAACCTCGGTTTATTGTCTGTGATGAACCAGTATCTGCACTGGATGTATCCATTCAGGCGCAGATCCTGAACCTGCTGATGGACCTGCAGGAACAAAGGGGGCTGTCCTATCTGTTTATTACCCATGACCTTTGCGTGGTGAGACATATCAGCAATGACATCATGGTGATGTATATGGGGCAGGTGGTGGAGTACGCTTCAAAAGACGAACTGTTTCGTCATCCGCTGCACCCATATACAAAGGCATTGCTGTCAGCAATTCCCACCACGGATCTTAGCAGGAGATCCCGGACCAGACATACCCTTCAAGGGGAAGTGTCATCCCCGGTGAATCCATCGCCCGGATGCCGTTTTGCTCCCAGATGTCCGTATGCAAAGGAAACATGTAAAGAAAACTGTCAGTTAAGAGAGGCGGCTCCGAAACATTTTGTGGCGTGCCATCAGTTTGCGTGACAAATTAGCCAGCATCAACGGTTTCAGGTTTTACCGGGCGGTTCTTTGTTTCTTTGGTCACAGGAACAGCCGCATTTACAGAGGCATTGTCAATCTCGATGGAGTAGGTTTTATGGATCATACAGTTTACCGGATCTTCGGTGGCGATTACCAGGGCCAGGCTGTGGCCTGGTTCTATGGTATATCTTGTGGCGCATAAGTATACATGGTAATCGTGATACTCTCCTTTTTTTAGTTCAATGCTTTCTGTAGCTGACTCTGGAGCATAGCCTGCCTGCGGATTACAAAGGTCTGCAAACGCACGAGTAATGACACGGTAGTTTTTATGTACGGTAGAAAATTCTACTTCGTCAAAGGAGGGAAGGTCTCCGCCGTTTATGATCCCCTCTTCTTTTATCGTTTTCACTGGAATGATATTTCTTTCCGGATCGGTTGTCTGGATGCTGTCAAAGGCCTCATCACATACATCGCACAGAAGAACAGCAATTTCCACATCATCCATTCTTCCGGAAACCTTCGAGGCGCCAAGCTGCATCGTCAGTGTATCTACATCATTCCGGTTTTCCGGATTAAAATCGTTTTCCATATCTCCGTCTTTTAACGCCGCTCTCAGATTCAGACAAACGGTTCCCTGGATCGTCACAGGTTCTTCGAATGGAGCTGTTACATAGCGTATGTTCATGTTTGTAGATTTTACAGCCATCACATCATCAAAGTTCTTGGCGCTGATTTTGGCAGCCTCCCAGTCGGTATCGATGACAGCAGTTCCGGTGCCTTTACTTTCAAGCTTCATAGTATTTTCTGTATCCCAGGAGTCTGCGGTTTCCCATTTCTTCTGGTCATCATTCGTCTGCACAAGAACCGCAGGCATTGTCTTTGCATCGTTTTCTACATCATAGAGATAATGGGAAATCCATTCGTTGACAATATCATCATAGAATCTGCCATTGATCAGGAACCCATAGTTTTTATTGGGCATGGTGGGTGTCATATGTGGTCCCTGATGAAGGATTGCCTTGACGGTCTGACCAGATTTCTGAAATGCCTTCAACATCATTTCAAACTGTTTCGTAGAAACATTTTCATCGTTTAATCCCTGTACGATCAATGCGCTGCACCGGAGCTTGTCTGCATGTAATTGATAGTTCCCGCTTCCCCAGAATGCTTCATCATAATCGAAGCCACATTTTAGCTGCTTCAGACTTAGTTCATGATGGAATGCGGCAATGTCATCAAGCTGTTGTTCCGATAATGTCTCATCGTGATAGCGACTGGAGCAGTAGTATGCCAGGTAGCTGTTTAGCATCTCTTTTGGCCAGTAACGCTGTGCCCCTTGCATATTCTGCTGGCTGTACCAGTCAGAGATCCCGGCCACGGGAACAATCGTCTGTAATCCTTCCACACCTGTTGTGGCTACGGCAAAGGGCATGGTTCCTGCATAAGATCTTCCTGTCATGGCAACCTTGCCGTTTGACCAGTCGGCCCTGGTTGTCAGGGTTCCTTCTCTGTCTGCATAGGCAGTGCGGTCTCCGTGCAGCCATTCTACGACGGATTTGAAAGCATCCCTTTCGTAATCCGACCCCACATAGTTAAAACCATCAGACCCCAGCGAGCCGAAACCGGCACTTATGATCACGGCAAATCCACGGACAAGATAATAATTGAAGTTGTCAAGGTTTTCATAAACCATGCTGTTATGGTTTCCTTTATCTGGATAATACCAATCCGAAGGATCTGCCTTCAGGGCAAGTTCCATTGCGCTGATGGAACCGCCGGGGATGCGTGGGGCAACTTTGCGATCAAGGTCTGCAAAATCAAATTTTCGGTACTCTTTGTCTGCCACCTCTTTCATGTGTTCATAGCCATCATCCTGAACACCGGCGCAGTATGGCCTTGCTTCGAACAAGGAGGCAGCCTGATAGTTTCCTTCCACTGCACTTCTTGGTACTTGAACAAGTACTTTGATCATGTCTCTTTTCCCATCTAAATCCATATCATAGTCTGATTCTACATAGACACAATATCTTACGATATCAGACGTAGAGGGATCATAGTCTTTTCCGCTTTTTCCATCTGTAAACGGGAAAACCGGCTGTGCAAGCCCGTTTTCAAATATTGGTACCTTACTATAATGATGATCTTTCATGTGAAACCTCCCTGATTATCATTTGTTAACAGAACTCCTGATCAATAGTATAGGTTTTCCTGATTAGATAGTCAATTATGGAAGTAAATAGAATCTTTAGAAATCTTTAAGATTATTTTTCACAAAAACATAACAAATTAGGAGTAGAGTATTGTGCGATTAGAGACAGGAAGGAGTTTTTGTATGAACAGGGACAGGAAAACACTTGTAAGCATCGTCGTCCCCTGCTTTAACGAAGAAGAAGTGCTTCCAATCTACATCCATGCAATGGAAAAGATCATGAAGGCGATGAAGACTGCGGATGTGGAGATTATTTTTGTGGACGACGGATCAACAGATCGGACAGCAAAGATTCTTAAGCAGTTCCACAAGAAACGAGACAGTTATCGATACCTGTCATTTTCGCGAAATTTTGGAAAAGAAGCGGCAATGTATGCGGGAATGCAGGCGGCCAGAGGGGACTATGTGGCAGTGATGGATGTGGATCTTCAGGATCCGCCGGAATATCTTCCCTTGATGCTTCAGACGCTGAAAAAGGGAGAGTATGACTGTGTGGCAACCCGTCGGGAAGATCGGAGCGGAGAGGCAAGGATTCGGTCTTTCTTTTCCGGGGCGTTTTATAAATGTATCAATCGGCTTTCAAAAGTAAAGATTGAAGAAGGAGCCAGGGACTTTCGGATGATGAACCGGAAGATGACAGATGCCATTTTGGCTCTTGGAGAACGGAATCGGTTTTCCAAGGGACTGTTCGGATGGGTGGGCTTTAAAACCAAGTGGCTTCCCTATCATAATGTGGAACGGGCGGCAGGAGATACCAAATGGTCTATGGTGAAGCTGTTTCGTTATTCTTTGGATGGAATTCTGGGATTTTCCACTGTCCCTTTGTCTGTGGCATCCTATGGAGGAATTCTTTTTTGTGGCGTGGCATTTGCTTTGATGCTGTTTTTGGTAATTAAAAATATATTCTGGCATGATCCGGTGGCAGGATGGCCGTCTATGATGTGTGTCATCTTTTTTATCGGCGGTGTCCAGCTTTTGTGCCTTGGAATCATCGGCCAGTATCTTGCCAGGGCTTATACAGAGATGAAAGGACGGCCAATCTATATTTTAAGGAGTTCCAGTGATGAAGAAGATCAGATACAGCAAAAGACTTTTGTTTCCCCTCATTCTCACAGCGATCCCCGTGATTCTCTTTCTGATGAAAGTAAGCGGAGGATATCTGGCGGGATCTGAGACAGACTGGCTGTCCCAGCATATTGTATTCCCGGAATATTTCCGGCAGAGGTTTTATGAAACAGGAAATCTTTTCCCGGATTTTGCCATGGAGATCGGAGGCGGACAAAATCTCTATAATTTTGGATACTATGGACTTTACAATCCTTTGTATTTGCTTTCTTTTTTGCTTCCTTTTGTAGATATGGCGGTTTATGTGCAAGGTATGATGCTGATAACCTGGATCGCAGATGGGCTGCTTTGTTATCTTTGGCTGTCCAGACAACATTTCCGGGAGGAGGAAAGCTTTTTTGCCTCTTTGCTCATGATTATGGCAGGGCCAGTGGTGTACCATACCTCTATGCAGATCATGTTTGTCAGCTATCTTCCCTTTCTTTTGCTTACTCTGATCGGATATGACAGGTACTGCTGCACGGGGAAATATGCGCTGATGACCATAGGAGTGCTTTGCATGGTGCTGACCAGCTTTTACTTTGCAGTGGGCGCTGTAGTGGCACTTTTGATCTATGGTCTGTGTGGATGGAGGAAGGAATGGGCTTCTTCTGTGAAAGTTTTGATGCAGTCTTTGTGGAGGCAGTTTTATCCTGCATTTTTTGGCGGTCTTTTATCTTTTTTCTACCTGGTACCGGTGTTTTTTGCTATGCTTGGCGGAAGAAGCGATGGAAACCATTACACCTTTCAAGAGCTTTTGCTTCCTCAGATCAGTCTGTGGAAAGTACTTTATAGCCCGTATGGAATGGGGCTGACTGCTATGGCAGTGGTGATTCTTGCGGTCAGTTTGTTCTACCGGAAAAGTAAAGAAAAATATCTGGCGGTCTGTCTTGTAGTGCTTCTACTCTTTCCGATGGCGGCCTTTTTACTGAATGGAGGGTTATATCTGCGGATGAAGGCGTACATACCGTTTCTTCCCTTGTTTGCCTATCTGGCTGCATCCTTTTTCCATAAATTTTATGAGAAAAGCCTGGAAAATGGGAGGCTTCTGGCAGGGTACCTTCTTGCCGCAGCGGTTTTGCTGTATGGAAGCAGGCAGGAGGGAATAGAAGAAATCGAAAAAAATGTTGTGTATGCAGACCTTTTTCTGTGTGGCCTTCTGCTTCTGATGGGAGTTCGGTTGTGGAAAAGAGCCGTG
>JAHYZZ010000030.1:0-8517 GCA_019424135.1 Lachnospiraceae bacterium | reverse complement strand
CTGTCTGTCGGTGGCGTGCGTCTGCCAGGTAAAGGAAGCAAAAGGGAATCTGGTTGAGACAGAATGGATGAAGGAATTTCAAGACAACGACCTTAAAAAAGCAATGGAGCAGATTCAAAGAAAGGATTTGGGACTTTACAGGATGGAGGTCCGGGGAACCAGAGAGCAGGAAAAAGCGGCGGATAATCAGTCTGTGGTGCCCGGGCAGAATCTTACAACGGTTTATTCTTCCATTGGAAATGAGGCGTATCAGGAATTTCGGGAAGAGATCCTTCATCTGAATCGCCCAGCCAGAAATGATCTGATGCAGGAGGTTACAGATCATCCTGTTTTTTTAAACATGATGGGGGTAAAATATCTTCTGGTAAGAAAGGAAAGTGGAACGTTGGCGCCAGAAGGATACAAAAAAATCGGACAGACCGGGAACATAGAGATTTATGAAAATGAAAGTGCACTTCCGGTGGGGTATGTGACGGACCAGGTTCTCTCCTGGAAGACCTTTGAAGATCTTCCCTGGGCGGAAAAAGAACTGGCGCTTGCTCAGACTGCGGTGGCCGGAGAAAGTGACCATACCGTACTGTCTTCCCATGTGCACGAAACGGATCTGTCATCCCTGGAAAAGAAGTATGAGATTTCCAAAGGAGAAGAAAGACAGACGATTTCACTGGAAGACAGACAAGAGAACGATCAGTACCTCTTCTTGCGTTTTGATGTGAAGAATCTGCATCGGTCTTCAGACGTGTCGATTACAGTGAACGGAGAGATCAACAAACAGAGTGCGGACAGAGGTTACGCCTATTCTAACGACAACAAGACCTTTTATTATGCATGTAGTCTGGAAAATGTGGATGAACTGGAGATTGTTTTTGGGGAAGGTTCCTACGAAATAGCTGATGTAGAGGCCTGGTACGGAAGGATAGATGGCGGGAGTGCAGCTGTTACGGGAGAGATCGTGGATGCAGGCCTTTCTTTGGACAGAGATGGGGATGGCCTTACCGGTAGTTTTACGACACCGACCGATGGCTATCTGATCACGTCCATTCCGTATGATGACAGCTTTACTGTTCTGGTGGACGGCCAGGAAAAAGAGCCGGAAATGGTGAATGGAGGATTCTTGGGGGTACCGGTAAAGTCCGGACAGCATAAGGTTGAGATTCAGTACCATGCGAAAGGAAAAATGGCCGGGCTGACGGTCACAGGCATGGCAGGCATTATTCTGGCGGCGGACTGGGTAAGAAGATTGTACCGCCGCCATTTCTATGTTAAACTATAGGAAAACAAAGAAAGAGCAGGAACAGTTATTATGCCAGTTTTTGATTTTAAAAATTCACCAGAGGAGGCAAAAACCTCTGAATGTACATATGAAATTTTTTATTCCAGTTATCCAGAGGCAAATGCCGGGCATCCAATGCTGGTGCTGGACAATCAGGAAGGTCAGCTTAAACATCATTCTAACGGTACCTTTACAAATCCAGTCCGAAAGACAGCTTTTGAGTTTAAAAGTGAAAAAGGTACGGTCAGTGCGGATATTGTAAAGATCGATGCACGGTTTGTAAGTCTCTTGAAGTGGCTGGGAGAAAATCATATCAATGTGCGTCTTTCAGGTATAGTAAGAGAAGACGGATATGCAGTATATAAGATTCGGGAGATGGCCTTTGGCGGCGGGGCGAAGTTGTCCGCGGAAGACGGATTTTTGCAGTTTATGATCGAACGTCTGCTTTCAAGTGATGCGCCGTCTAAGGAGGCTCCGGATGAAGATGAAGAGGAGATGGGTGACAGCATGAAGCTGACCAGTATCCAGAGTATTACTGACTTTATGAACTGTGCAGGAAGGACACTTCCTGATAATATCCGGCTCTGGGCCAGAAGGAACCTGGCTGTAGCCAGATCCAATGAAGTATCCCAGGAAGAACGGCGTCATGCTCAGAGGGCGCTGTCCATTATGATGAATATTCACTGGAAAAGTGATTATTTCCAGGCAATTGACCCCAAGGAAGCCCGCAGGATCCTGGATGAGGAGCTTTATGGGATGGAGCAGGTCAAGCAAAGGATCATTGAGACCATTATTCAGATCAACCGGACCCATACGCTGCCGGCCTATGGACTTTTACTGGTAGGACCGGCCGGTACCGGAAAATCGCAGATTGCCTATGCGGTGGCCAGAATCCTCAAACTTCCGTGGACGACGCTTGATATGAGCTCGATTAATGATCCGGAGCAGCTGACAGGAAGTTCCAGGATCTATGCCAATGCGAAACCAGGGATCATCATGGATGCCTTTTCTATGGCAGGAGAATCGAATCTGGTATTTATCATCAATGAGCTTGATAAAGCAGCGGCCGGCAAGGGGAACGGAAATCCTGCAGACGTACTTTTAACACTGCTTGATAATCTGGGATTTACGGATAATTATATTGAGTGTATGATTCCGACCGTTGGCGTGTATCCAATCGCCACCGCCAATGATAAGGATCAGATCAGTGCACCTTTGATGTCACGGTTTGCAGTGATTGAGATCCCCGATTATACACCGGAAGAAAAGAAGGTGATTTTCTCAAAATATGCACTGCCTAAGGTGCTTAAGAGAATCGGAATGCAGGAAAAGGAATGTACGCTGACAAAGGATGGGCTGGATGCAGTCATTGACCTTCATAAAGAAACCAGCGGAATCCGAGACCTGGAACAGGCTGCTGAGCATCTGGCTGCCAATGCCTTATATCAGATTGAGGTAGATCATGTAAAATCTGTTCTTTTCGATGCAGACATGGTGCGCGCTCTGCTGGGCTAGACTGGGAGTATGTTATAGATGGAGGAGGTGTGGCCTGATGGCATCCGAAAAAACGAAAGAGTTGTATCAACTTTTGCTAAGTAAAGGATACCCGGAGGAACTTTGCAAGGAGATTGCATATAAACACATGAATACAGATTATACAGCTGTCAGGATGCTGGGGTATCTTTATCGGATCAGCCAGCCCAAAGTCGAGGACCTGGTGGATGAAATGCTGGCCATTTTAAGCGACAGGCAGCAGATTATTCAGAAAAAAGAGATGGAAGAGGCTCAGGCAGTGATGAACGATGTATATGAAAATGGATTGTGATATAACAAGAAAAATCCACTGTATCGATTGCTTTCGTACAGTGGACTTTTACTCAACTAAATCCATTGGTCTATGCCTCTTTTCTTTTTAAAATCATGAGGTTAAAATACTGTTTTTGGTGGTCCGTCCTCCTTTTCTTTTGATGTAATTATAATAACTCATTAAATGGGATATGTCAATAGAAAATCTGAAAAAAAACATAAAATATATAAATATACAGAATTATCAGATAATAGAATGCGGTTTGGAATGGGAAGGAATATGAGATGGCATTGTATGCATTAGGGGATCTGCATCTTGGTTTCCAGACGGATAAATCGATGGATCAGTTTGGAAAAGTCTGGAAAAACCATGAACGGAAAATTTTAAAATATGTCGGCCAGACGGTAGGGCCGGAGGATACGCTTGTACTTACCGGTGATCATTCCTGGGGAAGGAATCTGGAGCAGTGCCTTGAGGATCTGGCGTTTATTGAAAAGCTGCCAGGACATAAGATCTTACTTAGGGGAAATCATGATATGTTCTGGGATGCGAAAAAGACAAACAGGCTGAATGATGAGTTTGAAGGAAGACTTTTTTTCCTTCAGAATAATTTTGCTGTTTACCAGGATTATGCTTTGGTGGGGACGAAAGGCTTTACTTTTGAAGGTCCTTTCTATTTGAACCAACAAGGACAGATTCTGGGATGGGATCAGGAAAGAGAACAGCAGGCACAGAAACTGGTTCTCAGAGAGATGAAGCGTCTTAGGGAATCTTTTCAGAAAGCAAAAGAGGAAGGATATGAGAAGTTTATCATGTTTTTGCACTATCCGCCCACCAATATCCTGGAGAGCACTTCGGCATTTACGGAAATTGCACAGGAATATGGAGCAAAGGCTGTGGTGTATTCCCACTGTCATGGGAAAAGTCGATTCGGGGACAGCATCCGGGGGGATTTTGGAGGGATCAAGTATTATCTGGTTTCCGGAGATTATCTTAATTTTTGTCCGGCACAGATTCTGCCGTAAAAGAATGGAAGAAGCATTCCCAAAAAAAACAGTATATGATAAAATAATCAGGAAAACAATCAGGGAGGATTATAGGTATGAAAATAGCAGCTACTTATGATAACGGAAATATTTTTCAGCATTTTGGAAGAACGGAATCTTTCAAGGTATATGAGGTGGAAGATGGAAAAGTGGTTTCCAGCGAAGTGATTGGATCCAATGGCATCGGTCATGGCGCTCTGGCAGGACTTTTGTCTGAGCAAGGCGTTGATGTGCTGATCTGTGGGGGGATTGGCGGCGGAGCGCAGGCTGCCCTTGAGGAAGCTGGCGTAGAACTGTGCGCTGGCGCTGAGGGGAACACAGACCAGGCAGTAGAGGCTTATCTTAGAGGCGATCTGGTATCCACCGGAGCAAACTGTGACCATCACCATGGAGAAGAGCACAGCTGTGGAGATCATGAGGAAGGACATTCCTGCCAGGGAGGCTGTGGAAGCAGCTGCGGCGGAGGCTGTAGTTCTCAGCCCGCATTTACCGGGCGCAATGTAGGGAAGACCTGCCGTACACATTACAAGGGGACTTTTAACGATGGGACGCAGTTTGACTCTTCCTATGACCGTGGAGAACCGCTGGAATTTGTGTGTGGAGCAGGCCAGATGATTCCTGGGTTTGATGCAGCTGTGGCAGACATGGAAGTAGGACAGGTGGTAAATGTTCATCTGATGCCGGAAGAAGCTTATGGTATGCCGGATCCTAATGCAGTATTTACTGTTGAGATTGCGCAGCTTCCTGGCGCTGAAGAGGCTCAGGTAGGGCAGCAGGTTTATCTGACCAATCAATACGGGCAGCCCTTCCCAGTGAAGGTAGTGGCAAGGGAAGAGAAGACGATTACGTTTGATGCCAATCATGAGATGGCTGGCAAAGAATTGAATTTCCAGATTGAGTTGGTTGAGGTAAAATAATGTTTTGTTGTTTTTAGATTGAGAAATCGCTTGACAATCGATCGAGGCCATGATAATATGATGGCGTTCGGTAGGTAAGGCTACTACAGGGATACGGACTGTTGCCGCGAAATGGTGGAGACACCATGAGTTGGTTTGAACAGGATACATCGAGTTCAAGGTGTATCATAACACAGTTTCACCGCCCTGCAGAGTTAAAGCTCAGACGAATATACAAAAAAGGATTTCATTCCCGTATGTTCACCGGACATACGGGATTTTTTATTTTCGCAAGGAGGTGTGTGCATGATGGAACAAGGTCGAAGTTATAGATCCCTTAAAAAACGATGGCCGCAAAAGCAGTGGCGGATGTACACACATCCGTTGCCGGTTTTTTGATGCTTACAGCCACCGTTTTTAGGGGATATCCTTGAAACCGGTGGTATTTTTATGCCCTTTTTTAAAACAACGCCTTCGGGCGATTAAAGATCAAATAGATTTAGTTTCTGATAAAGAGAGGTGAAAGGAATGGATACGGGAAATAGTATGAGTGCAGATTCGATGGAACGAAGTAGGATCGCCGACGGAAAGGACATATATTTTTTTGTCTGTTCCTTTCTGACGGCCAGACGTTGTTGATAAAATGATCGAAAAAACGATCCTTCTTTTCTGCACTGTACCCTTTTCTAAATTGCAAAGTCACAATTTTATTATTTGGAGGTACAGAACGATGAAGAAGATTATGAAAAGAATTACGATGTCGCATATGGCAGAACATATGGCATATACAGATGCAATCCGTGAGCGCCTGTATTGGGCGGCTGATCATGAGGAGGCAGAGGTGTTAAGCCAATATGGAACCCCCAAGGAAGGGTTAACAGAAAAATTGGCAGACCAGTCCAGAGAAAAGCATGGAAATAATATCCTCACCTATGGAAAAAAAGATTCGATTTTGAACCGACTTTTTTTTGCCTTTATCAATCCGTTTACTGTGATCCTTCTGGTTCTTGCAGCCATTTCCGCATTCACAGATATTATTCTGGCTGATCCGGGCGACCGCAATTACGTTACGGTGTTCATCATTGCAGTCATGGTGATTGTCTCCGGAAATCTCCGTTTCGTCCAGGAGACCCGAAGCGGTCATGTGGCAGAAAAGCTGACCAGTATGTTACATACCACGGCCTGTGTGGAACGTGAGGGGAAACAAGAGGAGATCCCCATGGAAGAGATTGTTGTGGGGGATCTGGTATATCTTTCCGCCGGCGATATGATTCCTGCCGATCTGCGGATTCTCAAAGCCAAGGATTTGTTCATCAGCCAATCTGCTCTGACTGGGGAAAGTGATGCGGTAGAAAAGCTGGGGACTGCCGCTTGCCAGACGGATGCATTGACTGATATGGAAAATCTTGCGTTCATGGGCAGTAATGTGGTGAGCGGAAGCGGGAAGGCGATTGTCATTGCGGTGGGAAATGATACGATGTTAGGGGACATGGCAAAGAACTTAAATGTTAAGCCGCCAAAGACCACGTTCGAAAAAGGTGTCGGCGCTGTCTCCTGGGTGCTGATTCGTTTTATGCTGATCATGGTTCCAGTGGTGTTTTTGATCAATGGTTTTACCAAGGGAGACTGGATGCAGGCAGCGTTGTTTGCCATTTCTATTGCTGTGGGTTTGACCCCGGAAATGCTTCCCATGATTGTCACCACTTCCCTGGCCAAGGGTGCACTGGTCATGAGTAAGAAGAAAGTGATTATTAAAAATCTGAATTCCATCCAGAATCTGGGTGCGATGGATATTCTTTGCACAGATAAGACCGGTACCCTGACTCAAGACAAAGTGGTGTTGGAATATCACTTGAATATTGACGGAGAGGAGGATGATCGTGTCCTTCGTCATGCATTTTTGAACAGTTATTTTCAGACAGGATTAAAAAATCTTATCGATCTTGCAGTCATTGCAAAGCAGCAGGAATTGGGATCGGATGATCTGACCAGCCGTTATATCAAGGTTGATGAGATCCCGTTTGATTTCGAGCGCCGCAGGATGAGTGTGGTGGTTCGAGATCAAAGTGGTAAAACGCAGCTGGTCACTAAGGGCGCGGTAGAAGAGATGCTTAAGTGCTGCGCATGGGCGGAATGTGGCGGTAAAGTACATCCACTGACGGATCAAGTGCGCCGGCAGGTGCTGGTTAAGTCAGACGAACTCAATGAGGAGGGAATGCGGGTGATCGCCGTGGCACAGAAGACGAATCCTGCTCCCGTTGGACAGTTCTCCATAGCAGACGAGTCTGATATGGTATTGATCGGTTTTTTGGCCTTTCTGGATCCACCAAAGGAGACGACGCGGGCGGCAATCCAGGCGCTGATGGAGTATGGTGTCCGTGTGAAGATCCTGACCGGGGATAATGAAAAGGTTACCCGCACCATCTGCAGTCAGGTGGGACTGGATGTGGAGCAGATCATCTTAGGTACCAAGCTGGAAGCACTCAACGACCAGGAGTTGGGAATGATGGCAGAATCCGTTACGGTGTTTGCAAAGCTTTCACCGGAGCAGAAGGCCCGTGTCGTTCGCGTGCTGCGAGATAATGGACATAGTGTGGGGTATCTGGGGGACGGCATCAATGATGCAGCAGCCATGAAGGCAGCAGATGTAGGGATCTCGGTAGATACAGCGGTTGACATTGCCAAAGAGACTGCTTCGGTCGTTTTGCTGGAAAAAGATTTGAGGGTGCTGGAACAAGGAGCCATTGAAGGAAGAAAAACCTACGCGAACATGATCAAATATATTAAGATTACTGCCTCGTCCAACTTTGGTAATATGTTCTCTGTATTGGCAGCCAGTGCATTCCTGCCTTTTTTGCCCATGGCATCGCTTCATCTGATCCTGCTGAATCTGATTTATGACATTTCCTGTACGGCAATGTCATGGGACAATGTAGATGCCAATTTCTTGAAGACTCCACGGAAGTGGAATGCATCCGGAATTAGTAGATTTATGCTGTGGATCGGACCAACCAGTTCAGTGTTTGATATCGCTACCTACCTTCTGATGTACTTCCTTCTTTGCCCTATGTTGACAGGCGGCAGGCTGTTCACGCAATTACATGATCCGGCCATGCAAGCATTGTATGTCTCTCTTTTTCAAACTGGATGGTTTGTGGAATCCATGTGGAGCCAAACGTTGGTCATTCATATGCTCCGTACACCCAAACTTCCATTTGTACAAAGCCGGGCCTCCTTGCCAGTAACTATGCTTACTGTTGCCGGGATCAGTGTGGTTACCGTCATTCCCTTTACGCCTCTTGGAACTGCATTGGGACTGATGGCACTTCCGCCAATTTATTTTCTGTGGCTCGCCGCATTTTTGACTGGTTATATGGTCCTGGCGACCATTGTAAAAAAAGGTTTTGTCCGCAAATATGAAGAGCTGTTATAGGATTTTTATGTATGGGAAAAATTGTGCCGGTTTAGAATCCAACAGAAAAATTTGACAACAGT
>JAHYZZ010000003.1:96862-117710 GCA_019424135.1 Lachnospiraceae bacterium | reverse complement strand
GCAGAGACTGCAGCAAAAGCAGCGCTGGTACATGGCTTAAAGACCGTTGACGTTATGGTAAAGGGACCAGGTTCCGGAAGAGAGGCGGCAATTCGTGCCCTTCAGGCATGCGGAATTGATGTAACAAGCATCAAGGACGTGACTCCGGTACCGCACAACGGATGCCGTCCGCCGAAACGCAGAAGAGTCTAATAGTGCTGCGGATATCTGATATAACAGCGAATAGATTGCGAATATTCCATAACAAATTAGGAGGAAAATAAAGCATGGCAGTAAATAGAGTTCCGGTTCTGAAAAGATGCAGATCCCTTGGAATGGATCCTGTATATCTTGGAATTGATAAAAAGTCAAATAGACAGCTGAAAAGATCTAGCAGAAAGATGAGTGAGTATGGTCTTCAGCTTCGTGAAAAACAGAAAGCAAAATTTATCTATGGTGTATTGGAGAAGCCATTTAGAAACTATTTTGAAAAAGCACAGCGCATGAACGGAATGACAGGTGAAAACCTGATGAGAATTCTGGAGTCCAGACTGGACAATGTGGTATTCCGCCTTGGCCTTGCAAGAACCAGACGTGAGGCAAGACAGATTGTAGACCACAAGCATGTACTGGTAAATGGAAAACAGATCAATATCCCGTCCTATCTTGTAAAAGCTGGGGATGTGGTTGAGATCAAAGAAAAACACAAAAGCTCACCGAGATACAAAGGTATCACGGAGGTAACAGCAGGTCGTCTTGTTCCGGAGTGGCTGGAGGCTGATCTGGAAAATCTGAAAGGAACTGTAAAAGAGCTTCCAAGACGTGAAGAAATCGATGTTCCGGTTGACGAAATGCTGATCGTCGAGTTGTATTCTAAATAATAATCCGTAACACCACAGGAGGTGGGGCAAAAGTGTTTGATTTTAATAAACCTAATATTGAAATAACTGAAATATCAGAAGATAAAAAGTATGGAAGATTTGTTGTAGAGCCTTTGGAAAGAGGTTATGGAACAACATTGGGTAATTCCTTGAGAAGAATCATGCTTTCATCTCTGCCGGGGGCTGCGATCAGCCAGGTGAAGATTGATGGTGTTCTTCATGAGTTCAGTTCCATTCCGGGTGTGAAAGAAGATGTTACGGAGATTATCATGAATTTGAAATCTCTGGCAATCAAGAATACATCTGAGACAGATGAGCCGAAAACTGCTTATATCGAGTTTGAGGGCGAGGGCGTTGTCACAGGAGCAGATATCCAGGCAGATCAGGATATCGAGATTATGAATCCAGAGACCGTGATCGCTACATTGAACGGTGGAGCAGACAGTAAATTATACATGGAACTTACCATTACAAAAGGCAGGGGATATGTAAGCGCTGATAAAAATAAAAACGAGGAACTGCCGATTGCGGTGATTCCGATTGATTCCATCTATACACCGGTGGAACGCGTTAACCTGACGGTTGAAAATACGCGTGTAGGTCAGATTACAGATTTTGACAAGCTGACTCTGGATGTATATACAGATGGAACCCTGCTTCCGGATGAGGCAGTCAGTCTGGCGGCAAAGGTGCTGAGCGAGCATCTGAAACTCTTTATCGATCTGTCGGAGGTGGCTCAGGCTGCTGAAGTTATGATTGAAAAAGAAGATGATGAAAAGGAAAAGGTGCTGGAGATGAGCATCGACGAACTGGAACTGTCTGTTCGTTCCTACAATTGTCTGAAGAGAGCCGGAATTAATACGGTTGAAGAACTGACCAACAGAACACCGGAAGATATGATGAAGGTGCGGAATCTGGGAAGAAAATCCCTGGAAGAAGTCCTTGCAAAGTTAGACGAGCTAGGCTTAAGCCTCAGCAGAGGAGAGGAATAAAAGTCTTATGCAAAGATTTCTGTCAGTAAGTCCAAGGAGCATGACAGAGCATTTGGCTAGTAAGCCCGAAGAAGCATAACCAAGTGTAGAATATGGAGGAAAATTAAAATGGCAAAGTATAGAAAACTTGGCAGAACATCCAGCCAGAGAAAAGCGTTGCTTAGAAATCAGGTAACTGCCCTTTTGAACAATGGCAGAATCATTACGACAGAAGCAAAGGCAAAGGAGATCCGTAAGATCGCCGAGGGGCTGATTGCATTAGCTGTAAAAGAAAAGGATAACTTTGAGGAAGTAACTGTAAAAGCAAAAGTTGCCCGCAAAGACAAAGACGGTAAGAGGGTAAAAGAAGTTGTAGACGGTAAAAAAGTAACCGTATATGACGAAGTTGATAAGAAGATCAAAAAGGATATGCCAAGCCGACTTCATGCACGCCGTCAGATGTTGAAGGTACTTTATCCAGTAAAGGAAGTGCCTGCAGCACAGGCTGGAAGAAAGAAAAATACAAAGGAAGTAGATCTTGTTGCAAAACTTTTTGATGAGATTGCACCAAAATATGAGAATCGTCACGGTGGATACACAAGAATCGTGAAGATTGGACAGCGCAAAGGTGACGCTGCAATGGAAGTCCTTATCGAACTTGTTTAGTTTGTAGGTAATAGAAACTCCCTAAGTTTGTACAAAGTTGTACATGCTCAGGGAGTTTTTTTGTTTCTGAGAATAAACGTAGGTCAACCAATTAGCCGTTCTCTTTGAGTAAGGATATAATAGATCCCGCAAAGTGTGTCCATGCCCGATGAGTGGCCGATTTTGGAAAATTCATGGCCGATTTTGGAGGGGGATTTCATGGAGACTAAGGAGAGTACGGGCTGGCTGTACATGTTTTTTAATGCACAGGATAAGAAGGCGGCGCTGATGTCGTTGGTATCACAAAGGTGAGAGGAGATTTCTTCTTTTAATGCATCGGTGAAAGGATGATTTTCCAAAGACGCAAGTGAAAGGCCGGCCAGCACGCCGCAAAGAAAGTCATCTCCCGAGGGGGTCAGGCCGATGCCCAGGCCGATCAGTTTTTTTGCCGACTTTGCCGCAGGCCGATAAGCTTTCTTTGACAAATACCTGGAGCAGTCCTCGAGATACTGACTTGCCATTGATATGATAGGAGAAGCCGATTCATTTGACGCAGGAAGCGAGGTCAAAATTTGTCGGAATCCCAGGTCAGATGAAGAAGAAAGAACTTGAAACAGCCTGTGGGAAAACAGGTCTGTTTTAGACTTTTCCAAGTGGGCAGACAGAAATGGAGTATGGTAGGTGGGGGCCTCCAGGGAGAGAGTTACGAAAACAGGTGACATGATTTGAATGAAATTTTCGGCCAAATGGACGGGAACCCCCCGGGATATCCCATATGCCCCCAAAGTATCAAGATCCAGACCGGCAATCAGGCTGATGGGAGAAATGACTGAACCGGAAGACTGGAGAGCAATCAGCCCCTTGTCTGTCTGAATGTTTATTGTGTGTTGATAGACAGAATGAATAAAGCCAGAAGGTGATGATTGTATTAAATTCGCTGCATAACTGGAAATATCCGTAATGTTCACTTGCACGAGGATAGACTCCTTTCCTGTTATTATACCTTTATCTATTGATTGTAGCAAAAATAAATACAAAATACAAAGGCATTTAAAAAAAGGCGAATATTTACAATAAACAGAGAAATAAAAAAATAAAATTATACATATTAGACAAAAAAAGGAGAATTTTTCCCTCTTTTATTCCATTGTATTTCGTATTAATTTAGAATAAAATATTTTTTATAATATTGGTTTGGTCGACCTAATTTATTATAAGTTTTATGTAGTTCAAGCTAAAATCAGAAAACTTGATAGGAGGAAAGTTTTATGTATGATTTGTTGGTTAAGAATGGAAAACTCGTGACTCCTGACCGTATCTATGAAGCCGATATTGCAGTGAAAGACGGTGTTTATGCAGCCTTTCTCGCAAAAGGAACAGAGGCACAAGCAAAAGAGGTCATCGATGCAAAAGGCTGTTATGTATTCCCGGGAATCATTGACTGCCATGCGCATTTAAATGAGCCTGGATTTGAGTACCGTGAGGATTTTGAGACCGGTTCCAGAGCGGCGGTTGTTGCCGGATGTACCTGCCTGATCGACATGCCACTGAACAATGATCCATCGTTGATGAACAAAGAGATTTTTGATCTGAAAATGGGCAAGATCAGCAAACACTCCCTGGTGGATTATGCGCTGTGGGGAGGTCTTGTGGGCGACTATGACGACAGTCCGGATTCAGTGAAGAACAACATGAAAGACCTGGTTGATCTTTACAACTGCGGTGTGGCGGCATTCAAAGGATTTACCTGTCCCAACGGTGATCTGTTCCCTACCGTAAACCTTGGAAATGTCAGAAAAGCTCTGGAGATTCTCAAGCCCTATAATGCTCTTTGTGGGTTCCACTGTGAAGAATATGGACAGGTACTGGAAAGAGAAAAAGAGATGAAGGCAAAGGAAGGACGGAGTAATGAAGAAAAGATCCGTGATTTCCTGGATTCTCATGACGTTTGGACCGAATATGTGGCTACTAAAAACGTGATTGATATGGCAAGAGCAACAGGTGGACGTGTTCACATCTGCCATGTCAGCCATCCAATGGTTGCCCAGGTGGTAAAAGATGCGATCCATGAAGGACTTCCGGTTACTGCAGAGACCTGTCCTCACTATCTTGGATTCACGGAAGACTTCGTATTTGAAAAAGGTGCTCCTGCAAAATGCACCCCTCCAATGAGAGATAAGGAAGCAATGGAAAAACTTTGGGATTATGTTTTGGATGGCACGCTTTCCTGTGTAGGAAGTGATCATTCGCCAGCTGCCGATGAAGAAAAAGACAATGCGACAAAAGATATCTGGCACGCATGGGGCGGACTCAATTCGATTCAATTCTTCCTGCCCATGATGTTTGATATGGTTGTGAATAAGAAAGGGTTAAGCCCGAGCCTGATCGCCAAGGTCATGGATTATAATCCTGCTAAGATTTTCGGACTCTATGGAAGAAAAGGCGCATTTGAGCTTGGATTTGACGGAGATATCGTTATCGTAGAC
Organism: Lachnospiraceae bacterium; assembly: GCA_019424135.1. GTDB lineage: Bacteria > Bacillota > Clostridia > Lachnospirales > Lachnospiraceae > Merdimonas. The sequence continues at coordinate 112,748 of JAHYZZ010000003.1, read as the reverse complement.
CCGCAAAAGGGATGGAAATGTGATCAGACCAAGCTTCTGACCAAAGGACATGTATCCTGTTTTGACGGATTGGAAGGAAAAGGGGCTCCAGTCTGCACGGTGATCCGTGGAAAGGTGGTCGCTGACGGTGAGACTTATAAAGAGGATGCAATTGGATATGGTGAATATATTACACCCGTAAAATAGCAGAATATCCAAGGAGGAGTAAAGAGATGAGTGAAGTAAAGACGAATGAAAAATCAAAACAGGGGGGAGCTTCGCTGGAACCGATCCCCAAAGAAAAACGAATTATGAGCTGGGGGTCTAACACCATGTTGTGGCTGGGTGGATGTATTTCCATCGGTACACTGGCACAGGGATCGGCACAGCTGGAGGCCGGCCTGAATCTTTTACAGTTGTTTCTGGCTGTGGCTATCGGATCGTTTATTTTGGTCATTGGCATTGCGTTGAACGACCAGTTCAGCTATCAGACCGGTGCCCCCTATGCAGTACAGCTTCGAAGCGCGTTCGGTACAAAGGGTAATATTGTACCAAGCCTGATCCGTGGAGTTCCGGCTATCGTCTGGTATGGCTACCAGACTTGGCTTGGCGGCGCGGCGATCAACAACATTTCCATAGCTTTGTTTGGATTTGATAATATCTGGCTCTGGTTTATCGTATTCCAGGTTATCCAGATTTTGCTTTCCATCAAAGGATTCCAGGGAGCAAAATGGGTCGGCAATATCGGTGGCGTTGTAATCTCCATTGCAATGCTGTATCTGTTATTCCTGTGTATCACCCAGTACGGAGATGCGGTCAGTGAGAATCTGATGAATAAGTCAGGAACATGGGGAATGCCATTTATTGCGGCAATCATTGCATTCTTTGGAAACAGTACTACGGTTATGCTGAATGCTGGTGACTATTCTCGTGAGATGAAGGACGGCATGTCTGTTATGAAACGTGGAACATCCTATTTCCTTGCGATGGTTCCGGCAACCATTCTTCTTGGTGTGATTGGAGCAATGGCTTCTACGGCTACGGGGGTTGCAAACCCGATTAATGCGTTTGCACAGATGGTTGACAATAAGGTGGTTATGATCGTCACACTGGCGTTCATCATTTTTGCGCAGCTGACTACGAATCTGGCAAGTAACGTCATCCCGCCGGCATATGCATTTATGGATGCATTCAAGATGAAACACAAAACAGCGGTAATCTTGATCGGTATTCTGGCAGTATGTACCTGTCCATGGGTTCTGACAAACGATAGTTCTGCAGCAGGCCTTGCATTGTTCAGTAAGATTTATACGGCGTTCTTTGGACCGATCTTTGCTGTGCTGATTACCGATTTCTTCATTTTACATAGAAGAAAATACAGTGAGGCTGCGTTGAAGGATCTGTACGATCCAAATGGGGATCATGCAGGAGTGAACTGGGCGGCGATTATCGCAATCGCAGTCGGTGCAGTGATTGGTCTGATTAATGTAGACGTGTCCTTCTTTACGGCGACGATTCCGACAGGCCTGGTATTCTACTTCTGTATGAAGTATATGAAGTCCTGTGAGCGGTTCAGAAAAGGGACTACGCTTGATAAATAAAAATGATCCCGGGGAGGGACATTCGACTCTCCTTGGGGTTAAAATGATTTTTATAAAATAGGAGGTATTCCTGTATGTATGATTTGTTAATTAAAAATGGGAAAATTGTAACAGCTGATGCCATAGCAGAAGGAAATGTTGCAGTAAAAGACGGAAAGATTGCTGCAGTTTTAGAGGCGGGGATCGAGCCAGAGGCAGAAAAAGTCATTGACGCAAAAGGGAAATATGTATTCCCCGGGGCAATTGACACACATGCACATCTAAATGATCCCGGCTATGAGTGGCGTGAAGATTATGAGCATGGAACAGCCGCAGCAGCACTGGGAGGATATACCACGGTCATCGATATGCCTCTTCAGAATGACCCTTGCATGACCAATGCGGAAACTTTTGATTTTAAAGAGAACAAAGTCTCTCCAAACGCGTATGTAGATTACTGTTTCTGGGGCGGACTTACCAGCTATAATTTTGGCGATCTGAAGGATTTGGACGACAAAGGCTGTGTATCATTTAAGTCTTTTATCGGTCCAGTATCTCCGGATTATGAATCTTTGAGCTATGGACAGGCGTTAGAAGCCATGGATATCATCAAAGAGTTTGACGGACGTGCAGGCTTTCATTGTGAGGATTATTCCATAATCAAGAATCAGGAAAAGAGAATGAAAGAAGCAGGGCGCAATGACTGGAAGTCATATCTGGAGTCCCGTCCGGTTGTGGCAGAGATCGTTGCAACAGATGCGATTATTGAGATTGCAAAAGCAACAGGATGCAAAGCCCATATCTGCCATGTATCTCATCCGGCAGTTGCAAAAAAGATTAAGGCGGCACAGGATGAAGGCTATGATATTACGGCAGAGACCTGTACTCATTATCTGACCTTTACGGATGAAGATGTGATTAAAAATGGTCCCCTCTTTAAATGTGCACCAATTCTTCAGCCCAAAGAGGCCGTTGAGGAAATGTGGGAGTATGTAAAAGAAGGAGTATTCAGCGGAATCGCTTCTGACCACTCGCCGTGTTCCTATGATGAAAAATACAATGAGATCCTTGGAAATAAGATTGAGACCGTGTTTGATGTATGGGGCGGATGTTCTGGTATCCAGAGCGGTTTCCAGACTGCATTCAGCGAAGGTGTTGTGAAGAGAGGCATCTGTCCGACCGTGCTTGCAAACAGCATGTCTGTACAGCCTGCCAAAGCATTTGGAATCTATGGCAAGAAAGGGGATATCAAGCCTGGATTTGATGCGGATCTTCTGGTGGTTGATCCAAAGAAAGAATGGGAGATTACAGCAGACTCCCTGCGCTATGTGAACAAAATTTCCGCCTTTGTAGGCTTAAAAGGGAAAGGAATCCCGGTATATACCATCGTCCGCGGCGAGGTAGTTGCAAAGGACGGCGAGATTGTCGGACAGAAGGGATTTGGAAATCTGGTTAAGAAGATCAAAAAATAAAAGGGCAAAAGAGAAGGAGAGAGACAATGGCATTAGTTGAAAATCAAATTTTAAATCCGGAAATTGTAAAAGATGTAGATCCGGATCTTCAGCCGACGAAAAAACGTATTATGGGACAGGTATCCTATGCGGCAAGTTTTATGGGAGGCTGTGTATCCATCGGTACATTTTCCATGGGAGCAGGACTGATCGGTGAACTGACTGTTGTGCAGGCGGTTCTTGCCATGGCAATCGGATGTCTGGTCATTGCGGTTGCCTTGGCGATTATTGGAGAATGTGGACATGTTTATGGAATCCCATTCACGGTACAACTAAGAAGCAGTTTTGGATTTACAGGCGTTAAGATTCCTGGTGTTTTGCGTGGCCTTCCGGCTATTGTATGGTTTGGCTATCAAAGCTGGGTTGGCGCAGGTGCGATTAACAGCTGTTTCAGCATCTTGTTTGGATTTGACAATCTGCCGGTCATTTATGGCTTATTTACGATTCTGCAGGTGGCATTGGCGATCAAAGGATTTGAGGGAATTAAGTGGATGGAAAACATTTCCTGTATCTTTATCATCGCAATTTTGATCTATATGCTTTATGTAGTCAATACACAGTTCTCCACCGAGATCGGCGATGTATTCTCTGGTATCAAGGGAACATGGGGAATGCCTTTCTGGGCAGCAACCACATCCTTCCTGGGAATTTACTCTACAATGATCATCAACGCATCCGATTACTCGCGGAATGCAACGGATGATATTAAACCGGTGAAGGCTGCCAGCATTTATACGATTGCAATTCTTCCTGTCACTTTGTTTATGGGTCTGATCGGACTTTTAGTAACAGCAGCAACAGGAAACAGTGATCCGGTAGTGGTATTCTCGACCACGATGGACAGTAAATTCCTTACCATCCTGACACTTCTTTTCATTGCGTTTGCACAGGTTACGACAAATGTATTGAACAATATCGTGCCTCCGTCATACGTGCTGATGGAATCCTTCAAGGTAAAATGGTCTTATGCAACCATCCTGGTTGGCGTTCTGTCCGTAGTTGTAATGCCGTGGAAACTGGTTACTGCAGAGTCTGCCGCAGGGCTGAACTTCTTTACTCAGTTCTATTCAGCATTCTTAGGACCGATCTTTGCGGTTATGGCAGTAGATTATTTTATTCTTCGTAAGAAGAAACTGGATATTAACCGTATGTATGACAAGACAGGACCGTATAAGGGAGTGAACTGGGCAGCGATTATTGCGATTGTTGTGGGATCCATCTGTTCGCTGCTGATTATGCAGTTATCCTGGTATATCAGCCTGATTCCTACTGGAGTTGTTTATTACTTCCTGATGAAGACAATGAAGAGTGCTGAAGGATTCCGTGTTGGAACAATCTTTGAAAAATAGGGAGCTATATGAAGTTTAAAGGAAAAGTTGCAGTCTGGTGGTATCTGATTATCGTGATCTTAAATATTGCGCTGGTTGGTTTGATTGTGAAATATGGGCTTCATTATCTTTCATATTTCTATATTTTACCGGCAGGACTTCTAGATCTGTATCTGATACCGGTATGTTTTGCGAACTATGTGGAAATTGACAAAAAGAAACTATTCATACGCTTTGGTTTTTCGAAAGAAGAAGTCTTGGTGGAAGACATCACAGCGATGCACAGAGCGGACAGGTTTACCCTGTCCTTCTGTGCGTCTGCAGATGTGGTACTGCTTGCGTGTAAGAATAAGAAAAATGTTGTAGTGTCGCTCAAGGATAATAAGGCTTTTATGGATGAACTCCGGAAAGTGAACAAAAAAATTAAGTTATATATTTAGAGCGCGCTTCCGCGGAAAGGATGAGCGGTATGGGGTTCATGGATACCAGATATCCGGCCTATGAAGTAAAAATCGGACATGGCGGCAAGATCATAAGGAGGCTCAGAAGGCTGGAACTTGACAGAAGGAAAGGGATTATTGTCCGCCTGGAGAGCAGCTTTGGGTTGTTTGGAGAAGTTGAAAGAATTATCCGGGTAAAGGATTATCTCTGTCTGCAAAAAGGAGAATATAGCAAGTCCGGCATCTACGCAGAAGATGATCTGTACATCTGTGTTACAGATGAAGATGGAAAAGAGACCGTCTTTCGGTTTACGATGAAGGTTCACTGGAGTGTCATGAAAAAGTATCTGGAAAAATATAAAAAGAAACATTAAAAACGACATCTGTTTGGAAAGGGTTTGCTTCTTCCAGACAGATGTCGTTTTTATTATACATGTTGATCCAGGAAATTAAGGGAAGATTCTAAAAGCTTTGCCGTGAAAGGATTGTCTTCTTCCCGGTCAAAGTCATGGACATCACAGGCCGCGATAAAGGTCTTTGGATGATAGCGATTGGTAAGTTCCTGGAATTCATTGAAGGGCACGTCGGTGTCGTTGGTGGCATGAGCGGCAAACAGCGGACATGGCAAAGTGTCACAGGTTCGAAGAGTATAGTCCAGATAAAAGTACTTTTCCCGGCCCTCGTAGAGGAGGGAAAACCATTTGCCGGTTTGTCTTGCGTAGACATAGATACTGTAATGGGTGGCAAGATCGCCGGAGGTTTCGTATCCGGAGGGCAGACTGCTCAGACAGGAAGCGTCCACGGACGGAAGAGAACTGTAATAGCTGCTGGGGGTCTGGAACCAGTGGTCACATAAAAACCCATAGCCATAGTAAGAGAGAATTCCAAGAGGAGCCCTCTTGAAATGTCCATATGCCGCAGCAATCAGGCACAGATATGCTCCGGCTGAACGACCCCAGAGAAAATAGGGGAGATTTTGAACCCCATATAGTTCCTGGTGATCCAGATAATGATGGATGGATGTACGGACATCGTCCAGGATCATAGGAAGTTTTGCGGCAGGAGCCAGAGGATAATCATAGGAAATGATCATATAGCCTGCCTGGGTAAACGCATCAATATGGCCTTCTGGAAGGTCTTCTTTATGGCCATATAACAGCCCACCTCCATGAAAGTATAAAATACACGCTTTTGGAGTGATTTTTTGGTCATAATAGATAATCGCTGACTTATCATAAATGGAATTGTCAATAGAGATGATTTTCTTTTCAAACATAAGGATACCTCCCATAAAATCTGATATATAACTAGATCTATTATAGCATAGACAATCGCCGGAGTGTGATGTGAAAAAATTAACAGCAGGGTACAAACTGGATAAAAAGTGTTTGCATGTTTTGTCTAATAATTTGATTGAAAAAACAGGGGTTTATTGTCATAATGAATAATAGAATACATGGTCGACCAGCCATAAGAAAAGGAGAGGTATTAGTATGAGTTATTTAAACAATCAGGTAGGCTATCGCGATGAACTTTTGATGACACGTTCTGTAGTGAAGAAAGAGAACTATGTACTGCTCGAACCAGACGGACTTGTAAAGAATGCGATCCCTGGATATGAGAATTGTGACGTAACCATCCTTGGATCCCCTGCAATGGGTGCTACTTTTGCAGACTATCTGGTAACAGCAAAAGCAGGTGGAAAGAATACGGGTATCGGTGGAGAAGGCATTGAGTCTTTCCTGTATGTAATCTCTGGTGAAGTGACAGTAAAAAATGACGATCAGGAAACAACATTGACAGAGGGCGGATATATCTTCTCACCAGAAGGAAATAAGATTGCCTTTGAGAACAAGAGCGGACAGGATACAAAGATGTATGTATACAAGAGAAGATATGACAGGATTGAAGGATACAGCGCTCACACAGTTGTTGCGAATGTCAACGATATGGAGTGGGTCGAGTACGAAGGAATGGACAACTGCCATATCAAGGATCTTCTCCCGGCAGCAGGAGATTTTGGATTCGATATGAACATGCACATCCTGAAGTTTAAATTGGGAGCGTCTCATGGATATATCGAGACACATATCCAGGAACATGGCATGTACTTCCTGTCTGGAAAAGGTATGTACAGACTGGATGACGAGTGGGTTCCGGTTAAGAAGGGAGACTATGTATTCCTGGATGCATATGTTCCACAGGCATGTTATGCAGTAGGACGGGAAGAGGAATTTGCTTATATTTATTCCAAAGACTGCAACAGGGACGTTCAGTTATAAAATATTGAAATAAGGATGGATAGAGAGATGAAACTTTCGCATGATGAATTAAAGAATTTAATGAAAAATAAGCTGATGAAGGCAGGATTGAATGAAGATCACGCTGATATTGCAGCAGAAGTCATGACCTGGTCTGATGAAAGAGGATATCATTCTCACGGAGCAGTTCGTGTAGAATATTATGCGGAGCGTATCGCCAAGGGTGGAATTACCGCAAATCCAAAATTTGAGTGGAAGGAAACCGGACCGTGCTCTGGAGTCTTTGAGGGAGATAATGGCTGTGGATATGCGGTTGCAAAATATGGAATGGACAAAGCCATCGAGATGGCAAAGAAAAACGGAATTGCTGTTGTGGGCATGAAAAATATGTCTCACAGCGGATCAATTGGATACTATACAGAGATGGCGGCTGAGCAGGGACTTTTGGCTATTTCCTTTTGCCAGTCTGATCCGATGGCTGTACCGGTAGGCGGAACAGAACCGTATTACGGAACCAACCCGATTTCTTTTGCGGCGCCAACCGCAGATGAGAGGACGGTTGTGTTCGATATGGCGACAACGGTACAGGCGTGGGGGAAGATCCTGGATAAGAGATCCAGACATGAGAGCATCCCGGATACCTGGGCGGTTGATGAAAAAGGAAATCCGGTTACAGATCCGAATCATGTCAATGCTCTTCTACCTATCTCAGGCGCGAAGGGGTATGGATTGATGATGATGGTAGACGTATTTTCCGGCGTACTTCTTGGTGTGCCGTTTGGCAAACATGTAAGCTCCATGTATCACGATCTTTCCAAGGGAAGGGAACTGGGGCAGATGCACATCGTAATCGATCCGGCCCGGTTTGTAGGAGCAGAAGAGTTCAAAAAAGCTATGTCTGCATCATTGGATGAGCTGGGTGAGATGCCAACTGCCGATGGATATGACAAAGTGTACTATCCGGGAGAACGCGCAATGATCAGAAAAGAAAAAGCTTATGCAACAGGCGGCGTAGAGATTGTGGACGAGATCTATGAATATCTGAAGAGTGATGATATTCATTATAACCGATATGACCATAAGAACAGATTTGCCGAATAGTCGATATAAGGGAAGGAGAAAGTATGTTAAAAACAGTAGTAAAAAAAGGGAGTTATCATGATTCTGTTGTCCTCATGCTTCTGACCAACCAGATTTCAACAATTGAAGGTGTGAAAAAGGTATCTATCATGATGGCGACTCCTGCCAATAAAGATATTTACAGACAGAGTGGTCTGGCTACGGAAGAGTTGGAAGCGGCATCCGCCAACGACTTGGTTATCGTTGCAGATGTAGACGACGACAGTCTTCTGGATACGATTGAGGCTGAGATGGAGGAGTTCTTCCAAAAACAGTCCACAGAAAGTAATGAGAAAAAAGGCGCTGAAAGTGTAAAGTCTTGGGAAAAAGCACTGGCAAAACAGCCTGATGCTAATCTGGCAGTAATCTCCATTCCTGGAGCCTATGCGGCACTGGAGGCTGATCGTGCGCTGGATGAGGGGCTGAATGTGTTTATGTTCAGCGACAATGTTACATTGGAAGATGAAGTAAAATTAAAGAAAAAAGCACATGAGAAAGGGCTTGCTGTGATGGGCCCTGACTGCGGGACTGGAATCATTCAGAGCGTTCCGATTGCATTTACCAATAATGTAGCTCCTGGCTCTATTGGAATCATTGGAGCTTCCGGTACAGGAATCCAGGAACTTACAACGATCATCGACAGACTGGGCGAAGGTGTGACAAACGCTATCGGAATCGGCGGACGTGACCTGAATGCGGCTGTTGGCGGAATTACCATGATGGATATGATCGATGCCATGGAAGACGACGATGCAGTCAAAGTACTGGTGATCGTTTCCAAACCGCCGGCAAAAGAAGTACGTGATAAAATTGCTGCTCGTCTGAGCAATTTCTCCAAGCCGATCGTTACGTTATTCGTAGGCGAGAAACCGGAATATCACGAAGAGAATTTCTATCATGCATATACACTGGACGAGGCTGCCAGACTGGCAGTCGGCCTGGTAAGAGGAGAAGAGATCCCAGAGGCAGTTGTGGATGTGGATGAGTCTCAGTTCTACAAAGCAGAGGATAAGAAGACCATCAAGGCATACTATTCAGGTGGTACTCTGGCAAATGAGGCGGCTATGCTGATCAAAGATGCTATGGACGTAAAGGTTCCGCCGGAAGATATCGAAGGCTATATGCTGCAGTTAGATGGCAACGTAGTTGTGGATCTTGGCGATGATGCATATACACAGGGTAAGCCTCATCCGATGATCGATCCTGCAAAGCGTATCGAATGTATGCAGGAAGCGGTAGATGATGAGTCTACGGGAGCAGTTCTGTTTGATATTATGCTTGGATATGGTTCTCATGCAGACATGGCCGGTGCACTGCTCCCGACCATCAAAGAGCTGATGGCCAAGGCAGAAGGACAGGGAAGAAAAGTGTTTTTTGTTGCTACCGTATGTGGAACAAGAAGAGACTTCCAGGGATACGATGAAGCAGTAAACAAATTAAAAGACGCAGGTGTAATTGTATGCGAGAACAACAAGCTTGCATGCCGTACGGCCATCCGTGCGATTGGAAGAGACTTCCAGGAACCGGCAAAGGAAATTCGCCCGAAACAGGTGGCAGATTTCCCGAAGGCGGAGCCATCCGAAAAGCTGCGTGAACTGCTTTCTGAAAAGCCAAGAATCATCAATGTAGGCTTAAAGAGTTTTGCAGAAGTTGTAGAAGAGTTTGGCTGCGAAGTGGTTCAGTATGACTGGATGCCGCCGGCAGGTGGAAATGTAAAGATGATCAAGATCCTGAACTTCCTGAGAAATTACGAGGGAATTGATGAGAAGAACCGTGAAGTAATCGCAAAAGTAGTGGCCAGCCAGCCTGTCCTGAAAGATAATGTCCGTGCGAAAGAAGTGATTCCGGAGTTAAATGAAGGAAAAGTACTTCTGCATGCAGGCCCACCGGTAGAATATCAGAACATGCCAGATCCAATGCAGGGCTCCTGCGTGGGAGCAGTCCTGTTTGAGGAATGGGCAGATAATGAAGCAGATGCAAGAAAGATGCTGGAGAATGGAGAAGTTAAGTTTATCCCATGTCATCATGTGAATGCGGTTGGACCGATGGGCGGAATCACCTCTCCGAATATGGCAGTATTTGTAGTAGAAGATGAGACTGCTGGAAACAGAGCTTACTGTACGATGAATGAAGGAATCGGAAAAGTGCTTCGGTTTGGCGCATACTCCGAAGAGGTGGTTGATCGTCTTCGCTGGATGAGAGATATCCTTGGACCGACTCTTGGAAAAGCCCTTCGTTCCATGGAAAACGGATTGGCAGTTAATCCACTGATCGCCAAAGCGATTGCTATGGGTGATGAGTTCCATCAAAGAAATATTGCTGCCTCCCTTGCATTCTTAAAAGAGGTGGCGCCGATTATCACAAAGATGGATATGGACGAAAAAGACCGCTACGATGTCATCAAGTTCCTGGCTGATACGGATCAGTTCTTCCTGAATATCATGATGGCAACAGGAAAAGCTGTTATGGATGACGCGCGTACCGGAACTGACGGTACGATCGTAACCGCAATGTGCAGAAACGGATATGAATTTGGTATCCGTATCGCAGGTATGGGTGATGAGTGGTTTACCGGACCGGTCAACACTCCCCAGGGACTGTATTTTACCGGATATGATGGCGAGGATGCATGTCCGGATATGGGAGACAGTGCGATCACAGAGACCTTTGGTGTAGGCGGTATGGCTATGATTGCCGCACCGGCGGTTACAAGATTCGTTGGGGCAGGCGGATACGAAGATGCGCTTCGCACCAGCAATGAGATGATGGAGATCGTGATCGATAGAAATCCGAATTTCACAGTTCCTACCTGGAATTTCCAGGGAATCTGCCTGGGAATTGATGCCAGAAAGGTAGTAGAAAAAGGCATTACACCAGTGATCAATACAGGTATTGCACACAAGATCGCCGGATACGGACAGATCGGTGCAGGTACGGTACATCCGCCCATCGAGTGCTTTGAGAAAGCGATTGAAGCTTATGCAAAGAAACTTGGCTATGATCCCGAATAGATTTAGGAGGGAATGCTATGGAAAGAAAGAAAGTTGTAATCGCTTTGGGCGGAAATGCTCTTGGCAATAATATACAGGAGCAGAAGGAAGCAGTAGCAAAGACAGCGAAGGTTATTGTAGACCTGGCGGCTGAAGGGCTGGATCTTGTGGTTACCCACGGGAACGGCCCCCAGGTCGGTATGATCCAGAAAGCAATGGATGAGCTGGCTACGAACTATACAGATAATTATATGGAGACACCGCTGCCGACGTGTGTGGCCATGAGTCAGGGATATATCGGGATTGATCTGCAAAATGCGATCAAATATGAATTACATCAAAGAGGGATGGATGTGAAGGTATCTACCATTCTGTCCCAGGTAGAAGTTGATAAAAATGATGAAGCGTTCAGAAATCCGACGAAGCCCATTGGGCGTTTTCTGACAGAGGAGGAAGCAAAGAAAAACCAGGAAAACGGAATTCCTTGCATGGAAGATGCAGGAAGAGGATACCGCGTGGTAGTTGCTTCTCCGATGCCGAAAAAGATTCGGGAACTATTGACGATTAAAACGCTGGTGGATGCGGGACATATCGTGATCACCTGCGGGGGCGGGGGAATCCCCGTCGTAGATGAGGGTGGAAAGCTGTGTGGCGTGAATGCGGTCATTGATAAAGACAATGCCAGCAGCCTTCTGGCAGCCGAACTTGGTGCGGATTACCTCATCATACTGACCGCCGTGGAGAAAGTGGCGATTAATTTTGGAAAAGAGAACCAGGAATGGTTAAGTGATCTGACTGTTGAACAGGCAAGAGAGTATATTGCCCAGGAACAGTTCGCCAAAGGATCCATGCTTCCGAAGATTGAAGCAGCAATTCGTTTTGCAGAGTCGGGAGAAGGAAGACGTACGCTGATTACACTTCTTGACAAGGCTGCTGCTGGAATTGCCGGTGAGACTGGAACGGTAATACACAAGTAGTTTAGGAGAGAGAAAATGAACGTACCAACAAATCTGTTTATGTGGATAATGGCGTGTCTGCCGATTATCGTACTATTACTCCTTTTAATCAAGTTCCAATGGGGCGCCACTGAGGCCGCCCCTATTGGGCTTTTAATTACGATTGTTACAGCGGTGGCTTTTTATAAGGCGGATTTTACGCTGCTGGCATCAGAGACTGCAAAAGGGATATGGAGCGCTCTGCCCATCCTTTTGATTGTATGGACAGCCATACTTTTGTATCAGGTGGCAGATGAGGCAAAGGCGTTTTTGGTCATACGGAACGGAATGCGTAAGCTTTTGCCCAATGAACTTTTGCTTGTATTGGCGCTTGGATGGATCCTGGAGAGTTTTCTTCAGGGAATTACCGGATTTGGAGTACCGGTAGCCGTAGGAGCTCCGCTTTTGATCGGGATTGGAATGAACCCGATGTGGGCAGTGATTCTGCCGCTTCTTGGACAGTCCTGGGGTAATACATTTGGAACACTGGCAGCAGCCTGGGATTCCCTGGCTTCTTCAGCGGGACTTTCAGCAGGAAGTGTGGAATATTTTGCAACAGCATTTTGGGCAAGTCTTTTCCTGTTTGGCTGGGATGTGATCACTGGCCTTATCATGTGCTGGTTCTATGGAAAAGGAAAAGGCGTAAGGAAAGGGCTTCCGGCAGTTTTGATTCTGGCAGTCATCCAAGGCGGCGGAGAACTTTTGCTCAGTCAGGTGAATACCACCTTATCCTGCTTTATCCCATCATGTATCTCTCTGGTCGCATTATTCTTGATCGGAAGAATGAAGATGTACCGGGAGGAGTGGAAACTGGAGGACAGTCCAATCATGAACAGGACGAAGGTAGAAGCCAAGGAAGAAGAAGGCCCTGCAGACATGTCTCTTTTGCAGGCATTTGTGCCATACTTTATTCTGACGGCTTTAACAATCGTTGTGCTGGTAGTGAAACCAATTAATGAGTTCCTGGGTCAGTTTTCGATTGGATTTTCCTTCCCGGAGACTTCCACAGGATATGGGTTTGTAAATGAGGCAGAAACAAGCTTTTCACCGTTGGTTCCGTTTACCCATGCAAGCATGTTCCTGTTTCTTTCGTCGATTGTTGGTCTGGTATATTATGGAAGTCACGGATGGATCAAAAAAGGCGGGACAAAACAAGTGTTTGCAAAATCTGTGACAATGTCGGTGCCTTCTGGGATCGCAGTGATTGGCTTGGTGATCATGTCCAGGATCATGGGAGGAACCGGACAGACAGACGTCCTGGCAGATGGCATTTCAAGGGTACTTGGGAAAGCGTATGCGATTTTGTCACCGGTTGTCGGTTTGATTGGAACGTTTATGACAGCAAGCAATATGTCATCGAATATTTTGTTTGGTGCATTCCAGTCTACGACTGCAGGCCTGTTGAATTTAAATCAGGCAGCGGTTCTAGGAGCCCAGACAGCCGGCGGAGCCATTGGAGCGGCGATCAGTCCGAGCAAGATCATTTTAGGAACGACGACGGCTGGAATCCTCGGAAAAGAAGGGGAAGTCTTAAAGAGACTGATGCCAATTGCACTTGGCACAACAGTCGTGATCGGTCTGATCGTATTTATAACAGCGATTTTATAAGAATAGGAGGCATATAAAATGAAAAACAGCTTTTTTAAGACAAAAGAAGGCGGTCTTACAATCGCGTTTATCATCATCATGATCTCCTTCTTCTTGATTCAGACTGGTCTGAAGACAGGAACTAACGGACTTGCCATGGTTGGGTTTGTACTGGTGATCCTATCTATGCTTTATTCACCGGTTAAGGTGTTTATCATAGACAAAAAACAATAAAGTCTTCCCTAAAGGAAGGGAAAGGAAGGGTATGCGAATGGGAATTGAAGATGTAACAGGAAGAATTGCGAGGGATCTGGAGCACTTAAAACAATATACAGCGACTCCGGGGAACGGCTGCACCAGACTTCCATTTACCAAGGAGGCCAGAGAAGCAGTTAATTATTTAAAGGAACTGATGGAAGAAGCAGGACTGGAAGTGACAGAGGACGCTGCCGGAAACGTGATCGGCATCCTGCAAGGTGAAAATCCGGATGAGCCATGCGTGATGATGGGTTCCCATTATGATTCGGTAGTAAACGGCGGGGATTATGATGGCATCGCTGGTGTGATCTGTGCCATCGAAGTTGCCAGATTATTGAAAGAAGAAGGAGTAGCTCCAAAGAGAAACTTTGTCGTAGTAGGATTCTGTGATGAAGAAGGTATGCGTTTTGGAACCGGATATTTTGGATCAGGAGCCATGCTCGGACACAGAGATGTGGAATACACCAAGAAGTTTGCAGATACAGACGGCATTACCATCTATGAGGCGATGAAGGGCTATGGACTGGATCCGGAGAAGATTGAAGAGGCTGCATGGAAGAAAGGATCCATCGGTCATTTCCTGGAGGCTCATATCGAGCAGGGACCGGTACTGGACGCAGAGGGAACAGAACTTGGTCTGGTAGACGGAATTGTAGGAATTCAGAGGTACATGGTAACCGTACATGGAAGAGCAGACCATGCCGGAACGACACCAATGGACATGAGAATGGATGCAGTAGATGCAGCCACAAAGGTAATTTCTAAGATTGCTGACTGGGCAAGAGAAAAAGCAGACGGGACTGTTTCTACAATAGGATATATCAATACGGTTCCTGGTGGAATGAATATCGTTGCAGAAAAGGTTGAGTTTACGGTAGATATCCGCTCTATGAACAATGACAATATCAATGATATCACAAACCGGATCCGCAAAGCTTTGGATAAAGAAGTTGCGGAATATGGCGGAAGTTATGAGATGGATAACAAGCTGACCATCACACCGGTACATCTGTCTGAGGAAATGCTTAGCTTCATGGAAGAAGACTGCAAGGAAAAGGGATATTCCTATCGGAGAATGCCAAGTGGCGCCGGTCATGATTCTCTGGAAATTGGTCAGGTGATTCCGACGGTCATGATCTTTACACCAAGTAAAGATGGAAGAAGCCACTGCCCGGTAGAATTCACTAAATACAGTGAGTTTGCAAAGGCGGCAACGATCATGAAGGATCTGGCAAAGAATTATCTGGAAAAATAAGACAAGCACATAATAAGCATGGGCGCGGCCGTTGGAAAAGCACTGTACGGCAGCGCCTTTTTTGTGCTATAATGGACAAAAGCTGAGGTTACGAAAGGAAAAAGGACGGTGAGAGAAAGAATGGGATTATATATGAAAGATCTGTTGAAAGAAACGGCGATGAAAGGGGTAAAGGTCGTTAGTGGTGAAGAGGGACTGGGAAATGAGATCAAAGGAGTCACCATCATCGAGGCGCCTGATATCGTAAAATTTATCAACGGCGGGGAAGTCCTTCTGACAGGTCTATATGCATTCCGCTCCTGTTCTATAGAAGAATTTAAAGGATATATTGAGGAACTGCTGAAAAAAGACATCAGTGGATTGATTCTCAAACGAGGCCGTTCTGTGGAGGATGCCGACGGAAAAATTCAGTATCTGAAGGATTTTTCAAGGAAAAATAAAATCCCTGTCCTGGAGGTACCTTTTGAGACATCGTTTCGTGATGTGATGAGTGCAATCATGGAGAGGCTGTTCGATGAGGAAGTTACCAGGCTGAAGTATTTTAAGACGACCCATGATAACTTCTCAGCCCTTGTCCTTGGGT
>JAHYZZ010000003.1:42186-96852 GCA_019424135.1 Lachnospiraceae bacterium | reverse complement strand
ATATAGCGGTGGACAATATCTTGGATGTGCTTGCGAAGCTGATCCAAAATCCGGTGGCGGCGTTTAACCGTCAGTTAGATTGTCTTGGCGCTTCCGAAAATGCAGACAGGACAATGGAAATCCAGAAAGAAGCGCAGGTCTATGAACCAGGGATCTACTCAAATTATCAGTATTTGACGCAGAAAGTGGGGGAAGATGATCAGTATATCGTGAAAGTCAAACTGAACCTGCGTGAACGGCTGTATCTTGTGATTACTGCCAGGAACCGCCCGTTTGATGTTATGGACAGCATCGCTACAGACAGTGCCATCTGGGCACTGCAGTTTGAACTGGTGAGGCAGTATTCCGTAGCAGAGCTTGAAAAGAAGTTTCAAAATGATATCATGCACAATATCCTCCATGGAAAGATTGATTCTATCGCGGAATTGCAAAAGAATACCAGTCTTCTGGGAGTACCCATTAACGGTTTTTTCCGGGTTGTTGTATTTGGAATGAAGGGTGAGGACAGAGAAAAAAAGGATTTCAAGTCCAAGATCAGCGATACGAATCTTTTGAGTGATGCCATCGCCTGCCATTTTGCAAGTGTAAAGGTATATAATGATCTGGACCGGATCGTGGTGGTACAGGAGGTAGACAAAGAACAGACACAGGAAGAATACCGAACGGAGATCCGAAGTGTGGTAGAAAAGGTACAGACCTATGTTACCAGACATAATAAAGAGCTTCAGGTGAAGGCAGGAGTCGGGAAAGTGGTGGAAGGGATTATCAATCTTCCGGAAAGCTTTAAGGAGGCCAATGAGGCGTTTACCTTTGTGGATATCGCAGGGGAAATCTCCGAGGATGGGAATTCCCAGGTTACATTATTTGCGGATCTTGGGATTTTTAAGCTTTTATGCCAGTTGGATAATCCGGAACAGCTGCTTGAATATGTGCCGGAGGGACTGCAGAAGCTGTATAATTATAAAAAACCTCAAAGAGATGATCTTCTGATTACATTGAAGACCTATCTGGACCGCAATTTGAATCTGTCAAAAACAGCTCAGGATCTTTTTGTACATTACAAAACAGCTTCTTACAGAATTGAGAAGATTGCGAAGATTACAGGAGTGGACTTTGACAATGCCAATGAGGTGCTGGCTTTCAGGATCGGGCTTGTAGTCTATAAGATGATTGAGAAGTATAACAAAGATTTCATATAATATTGCGCATATAACAGAAGGGAAAGATAGTTTATCCAGGATAGATAAATTATCTTTCTTTTTTTATCTTTTTAATCCGATGTATTTTGTTAAAAAATTATCTATAATAATGTGCAAAACAGAGAATTAGTATATAAATGAAAGAGCAAAACTGTGCATGTTGTAGAGACAAATGGAGGGAGATTATGAAAGTAAACATTGAAAGAATTCACTCCCGTCTGGAAGAAATTTATCAGTGCGGCAAGGAAGAAGACGGAACTTTTACCAGGATGGCTTACTCTGCGGAGGATGTAAAAGGAAGGGAAACCTTTATGAACTATTTCCGGAAACTGGGAATAGAGCCAAGAGTGGACGAGGCCGGAAATATTCGTGCCAGACTGGAAGGAGAAGATCCTACGCTTCCGGCGATTATGACCGGATCTCACCTGGATACGGTACCGGACGGCGGAAAATATGACGGGGTGGTAGGATGCGTTTGTGGACTGGAAGC
Source organism: Lachnospiraceae bacterium (assembly GCA_019424135.1). Taxonomy (GTDB): domain Bacteria; phylum Bacillota; class Clostridia; order Lachnospirales; family Lachnospiraceae; genus Merdimonas. The sequence goes on along the minus strand of JAHYZZ010000003.1, from coordinate 95,163 downwards.
TGTAGAGACATTAATTGAAAATGGAAAGAAACTTCGCCATCCTCTGGAGGTGATCGTGTTTACTGACGAAGAAGGGTTTCGCTTTGGAAGTGGTCTTCTTGGAAGCAGTGCAATTTGCGGACAGGAGTTGGATATCAAGGAGTCGGACGAAGATCTGTATGGGAATAAAAGAGCGGATGTGATGAAAGCCTATGGAATCACAGTGATGGATGCTCCGAAAGCCCAAATAGATCCAAGAGATGTCCATTGTTTTATGGAGCTTCATGTTGAACAGGGGGCATCCCTTTATAAGAGCAACACATCTGTAGGAGTTGTCTCTTCGATTGCAGGTGTCAGCCGTTATGAGATTGTGATCACAGGCGAGGCAAACCATGCAGGAAGTACGATCATGACAGATCGTAAGGATGCATTGGTAGCCGCATCAAGATTTATTGCACAGGTGCCAAAGATCGTAAAAGAAAACGGAAATGAATATAGCGTGGCAACGGTAGGAACAATCAAGGTTCAGCCTAATTCTGTCAATGTCGTTCCGGGCAGCTGTACTTTTCATCTGGAGATCCGCGACCAACATGCGGGTGTGATCGAATGCATAGAAAGAAAAGCAGAAGAATATCTGGGTCAGGTTTGCAAAGAGATGGGGGAGAAATATAGTTTCACGCAGATTTCCTATCATGAACCAGCCCCCATGTCTGACTGGGTAAAAGGAGCAATTGAGAAAACGGTTCAGGAAATGGGTGTAGATTACAAGGTGGTTCCAAGCGGAGCATTTCATGATTCTTTGATCATGACAAGCGTATTTCCGACAGGCATGATTTTTGTCCCCAGCGTGGACGGCATCAGCCATTCCAGATATGAGTTTACGGAAGATAAAGATATTGAACAAGGAGCGCAGCTTTTACTGCGTACCATCTTAGAAGTTGATAACATGGATGGCCATGTTAAATAAATAAAAAAAGAAAGGCAGGTAATGGTATGGAAAAGAAAAAAATTGGTATTATTGGTGGAGGTATTTCAGGAGCATGTCTTGGTTATCACTTAAGCCTCTATGATAATGCGGAGGTAATCGTGTTTGAGAAGGATACGATCGGAGGAGCTTCCACAGCAAAATCAGCGGGAACAGTATGTCTGTTTGATGATTCTTTGAAGAACAGATATTGGGATGTAAGACTCTACGGCTTTGAGTCATATCTGAAGATGGAAGCAGAGGAAAAGGGGTCTGCCGGATTCGATAAGACAGGAACATTGGTCGTCGCTACGAACGAGCAGGTGGAAGCTACGATTAAAACGGGTATCGCACTTGCAAAGGCAGCAGGATATACAGGAGAGTACATTACCGATAAAGACCGCATCAAAGAAATCCTGCCGGACATCTCCACTGAAAATATTCTGGGAGCAGGTTATACACAGGATGACGGATATTTTGACGGAACTATGATTTCCAATACTTATGCAAAGAAAATGCAGAAGAATGGCGGAATCATTAAAACGGGTGTAAAAGTAACAGAAGTGATGGTGGAGGATAACAAGATCAAAGGTCTAAAGACTGATGAAGGAGAGACCTATGAATTTGACTATGTGGTAGACTGTACCGGACCATGGAGCAAGTTTACCGGCGATATGGTCGGAATGGATGTGCCGATCTGGCATACAAAAGCGGAAGCATTCTTCCTTTGTCCTCCAGGAAAGAAGTTAAACTATACCTTCCCGGTATTGAAATACCCAGAATTCTATGCACTGAGAGCCGGAGACAACATTTTTATCTGTAAATCACATCTTTCTATGGATCTGAATAATCCAATGCATGCAGGTCAGTGGGATCCGGACAAGCTTCCTGCAACAGGCGGAACAGATGATTACTTCATTGACTTCCTGTTAGATCAGCTGGAAGCAAAGGTTCCTGGCATTGTAGACAGCGGTCTTGTGTCTTCCTGGCTGTCTTACCGGGCAGAGCCCAAGGATTTCCTTCCGATCTTAGGAGAGACTCCGGTAGAGGGATATATTCTTGCGACAGGATACGGCGGAAATGGCGTTATTGAAGCACCTGCAGCCAGCAGAGATCTTGCAAAACTGATTATGCGAGGAGAGTCTACCCCATTACTGGAAGACTGGTCATTTAAGCGGCTGATGAAATAAGTAGAACGGAGAGAATAGTATGAATATAGCAGTACTGATTAAACAGGTTCCGGTTTCGAACGATGTATCTGTAGATCCCGAAACACACGCGCTGGTGCGGGCAAGTTCGGAAGGAATGATCAATCCTTCGGACTTGAACGCTATTGAGGCGGCACTTGTCTTGAAAGAGCAGACAGGGGGTAAGGTCGTTGTGTTTACCATGGGACCACAGGATGCAGAAAAGGCACTCCGAGACGCGATGGCGTTAGGCTGTGATGAAAGCTGTCTGATCACGGACCGTGTTTTTGGTGGCGCAGATACCATTGCAACAGCCAAGGTCCTTGCAGAGGGAATTAAAAAGTATGGCACATTTGACCTGATCATGGGAGGTGCGTTGTCTGCGGACGGCGCCACTGGTCAGGTAGGGGCGATGGTTGCAGAATTTCTGGATATCCCTCATGTGACAGAGATCCAGTCCGTTTCTTATGACGAGAGCGAGCCGGACAAGGTAACGATGATCAAAAAGTTCCAGGGACTGGATCTAACCATCAAGGCAGCCATGCCGGCAGTTGTGAGCGTAAACTTTGGCGCCAACGAGCCAAGACTTGCAACGCTTCGTACCAAACGTGCGGCGAAATCCAAGCCGCTGGCCGTTTATACCAATGTGGAGATGGGTATGAATCCGGAAGAAGTGGGACTGAAAGGATCTCCGACAGTTGTGACAGACTCCTTTGAGCCTGAGAGCGACAGAAAGGCAGAATTCCTGACAGGAACACCACAAGAACTGGCGAAGAAACTGAAAGAGTTGATTGAGACGGAGAAAGGAAAAGAGTAATGGCGAATGGAATTTGCGTTTATGCAGAAAATTATAATGGAAAAATTGAGCCTGTCACAGCTGAACTGATCTCCGCGGCACATAAAATCAAGGAGACGACGAATGAGCCGATTCAGGCGATTGTCGCAGGAAAAGAATGTGAAGCTCTCGTTGATCAGTTGAAGGCGTCAGGTGTGGATGAGGTTTACGCAGTGAAGACGGACAGAGACTGTGCGTTTCAAGATGATGCGCTAAGCCAGGTAATTGCGGAAATGCTGAAAAGGATTCATCCGACCAGTGTGCTGATCCCGGCAACGACGATGGGCCGCTCTATTTTTTCACGGGTGGCGGTAAAGCTGAACTGCGGGTTGACAGCAGACTGTACGGAACTTCTGGTAGACAAAAGAGAAGACGGGTCTTACTATATCAAACAAAACAAACCTTCCTTTGGCGAAAATGTTTTTGTTACGATTGTGACAAAAGAAGGCTATTATCCCCAGATGATGACAGTGAGACCCGGAGTCTACACTCCGTATGAAGGAGAGGGGGAAGCTAAGGTTACCTGTTTTGAGGATATTTTTCTTCCCCAATCTAAGATTGAAGTGACAGAAGCCGTTCCGGCAGAAGCCGAGACAGACAGCATTCTGGCAGCAGATGTGGTTGTTGTAGGTGGAAGAGGAGCCGAAGAACCAGAAAGTTTTGCACTTTTGCAAGCATTTGCGGAGAAGATCGGGGCTGCCATTGGCGGGACAAGACCGTTGGCAGATACTGGACAGATTCCGTTTCAGAATCAGATTGGGCAGACGGGATTTACCATCCGGCCAAAGATTTGTATCTCACTTGGAGTATCCGGTGCGATCCAGCATACAGAAGGGATCAAGGACACCAAACTTATGGTTGCAGTCAATACCGACGAAAATGCCCCGATTTACAATATTGCAGATTATGGAATCGCGGCAGACCTCAACGAAGTGTTGAAGGCTTACCTGGAGTTGTAGTCCCTCCAAATATATAATGCAAAGTGGAAGGATTGTTGTTATAATAGATATGGCAGCAATCCTTCCCGATTTTGGGTAAGAATGCCAGTAAGCAGGGCGAAAGCGGCTGCTTGATATACATACATATTTCAACACATATTTTTAAGAAAGGAAGCGTTAATGATGGAATTATTGGACATGATGAGATCACGCCGGAGCATCCGGAAATATACAGAGGAGGAGATCCCGGAGGAAAAACTTACCAAGATCCTGCAGGCAGGATTGCTTTCGGAATCGGGTAAGGCAAAACGTCCGTGGGAATTTATCGTAGTGAAAGATAAAGCTATGCTGGAGGATCTGTCAGGATGCCGTGAAGGCGGTGTGGCTATGCTCAAAGAAGCAAAATGTGCGATTGTTGTGATTGGAGATGCCAAGGCTCAGGATGTGTGGGTAGAAGACTGTTCTGTAGCTATGGCAAACATGCATTTGATGGCGGATCACCTTGGTGTTGGAAGCTGCTGGCTGCAGGGAAGACTCCGGAACGCAGATGCAGATACTACAACAGAAGAATATGTGCGTGCAAGACTGGGATTCCCAGAAGAGTATAAGCTTCAGGCGATTTTGGTTCTTGGTATGCCTGCAGTAAAACAGCCGGCATATGAACTGGATCAACTGCCGATGGAGAAGGTTCATTACGAGAAATTCTAACAGAAAAACAGGAAGGAGACTTTCATGTATACTTCAGACTTTTATCCGATCTGGAGTCAATACAAGACAGTCTCCTTTTTCTTTCTCATCTGTTTTCTGGAAGCTTTCGGGGGTTTTTTAGAAATCTGTGCTTTAAGAAAGATCATGGAGGGCATTCATGATCAGCTGAAAAGTCAGCCTTGCCATGTGTTGAGGAGTTTCTTCGTATTCATGGGAAAGCCAGGTTTTAATCAGACCAACACAGCCGGAAAGGCAGAAGGAATAGAAGTATTTGAGGTCTTCTTTTTTTTCGGGAATGGTATCTTGTAGGACCCCCAGACTGTGTTCTGACAAAATTCCTTCAATTCTGTGAAGAAAAGCGATATCTCCGTTGGTTCCCATGAGAGCCGCACAGATTTCCCTGTTTTCTGACAAGATGGAAAAAATATCTTCGATAAATGGAAAACTGTTTTCACCGAAAGGTCTGACGGGATGGGATTGTACCAGCCGTTCAATTTTTTCTACCAGCTCATTTTCTGTTTTTTCCATCATGTCGTAAATATCCCGGTAGTGGAGATAAAAAGTGGAGCGGTTGATATCGACTTTTTCTGTCAGTTCTTTGACCGTAATCTCCTGGATTCCCTTTTCTTTCAAAAGTTCCGCCAGCCCGCGCTTGAGCTGTGCTCTTGTTTTTCTTACCCGCCGGTCGTTCTGCGCCATGTTATTTTCCCTCCCCTGAATTATGAAAAAAGTATAAACAAACCACAGTCATGGATAAAAATGTCTATTAACCGTCACAGACTCTATTATCTGATGGTTGCATGCCTCTTTTGATTTCAGTATAATTCATTTTGTTCAGAAAATCAACACAACGTCTATTAATAGAATAGATGTCTTGAAAAGGAAAGGGGTAAGACAGATGGTAAGACAGGAGTGGAAAAAACTCTTTCAGAACAAGATACTGCTGCTGGTGGTAATCGCAGTGATTGTCATTCCGTCCATTTATACAACATTATTTCTCGGATCTATGTGGGATCCCTATGGAAAGACGGATCAGCTCCCTGTAGCAGTGGTAAATAAGGATCAACCTGCATCTTATGGGGGGAAAGAGATTCGAATTGGTGAGGAACTGACCGAAGAACTAAAAAAGAATGACGCTCTGGATTTTCGGTTCATGGATGAGGGAAAGGCACAGAAACAGCTGAAAGATGGAAGTTGTTATATGGTTCTTACAATTCCGGAAAATTTTTCCGCTCATGCGGCGACATTGACACAGGATCAGCCAAAAAAAATGGAACTTACATATGAGACGAACCCGGGAACAAATTATATTGCTTCCAAAATGAGTGAGAGTGCCATGAAGGAACTGCAAAGTTCTGTCAGAGAGGAAGTGACCAAGGTTTATGCCAGGGTTATGTTTGACAGTATTTTGGAAGCTGCAGACGGAATGGAAGTTGGGGCAAAGGGCGCGGAGACAATCGGAGAAGGTGTGTCCCAGGTGGCCGCGGGAAATGAAAGCATAACGAAAAACCTTTCCCTTCTGGCAGACAGTACGCTAACCTTCAAAAGCGGCGCCAGCACCTTAAGTGAGGGACTAAAAACTTATACAGATGCCATACAAAAAGCAGCACTGGGTACCGAAAGGCTGGCAGAGGGAACGAAAGAACTGGAGTCCGCATCGGGACAGTTGGAGGAGGGAGCAGCTTCTCTGGAAAGCGCAGCCAATCAATTGACGAATGGACTTAAGCAGATTGTAGGGGAAGATCATGGACAGTCCCAGGCTTTGTCGGACGGATCCCGTCAGCTCAGTGATGGATTGGCGGCCTTTTCGGACGCTCTTGGACAGGCATCTTCCACAGATGTTTCTGCGTATTCCCAGCAGCTTAAGGGAGCGGCAGCCTCTTTGAATGGGAATCTGGAACTTACGGATCCCCAGGCATTAGCGGCACAGGTAGAAAATGCCAGAGCAGCAGGGGATACGGAAGCTCTTGCCCAGCTCGCCCAGCAGGCCCTGCAGGCAGCCCAGACCAATTATGAAAGCGGATGTCAGATGAAAGGTCAGATTTTGGATGCTGCCGCAACCTTAAATAATGCGGGGGATGCTTTGGCGGGTATCTCTTCTGGAAGCAGCATAGATACGCTGGCGTTGAATGCCCAGGAGCTGAGCCAGAAGTCTAAGGTGCTGGCAGATGGAATACAGACCTATACGGCCGGAGTCAATCAGGCGGCAGACGGAAGCGAAACGTTGTGCCAGGGTGTGGGGACCTTAAAAGAAAAACTTTCCCAGGCAAAGACTGGGATTGAGGGTTTGGACAGTGGAGTACAAGAACTCTCGCAAGGGGAAAAGCTGCTGAATCAGGCATCTCCTTCGCTTGTACAAGGGGCCTCTTCCCTGGAGGGAGGAGCCGGACAGCTTTCTGACGGAGCCGACAAGCTTTCAGATGGCAGCAGCCAGCTGGGAGAGGGAATCTCAAATCTTCAGGAGGGAACCGATACCTTGTCCGGCAGCTTAAGGGAAGGCAGCCGGGAAATTCGCAGTACAAAACATGATGATGACGTGGTGGATATGTTTGCAGCACCGGTGGATACAAAAGAGATTCAGATGACAGATATGCCAAATAACGGACATGCCATGGCACCTTATATGATGTCAGTGGGATTGTGGGTAGGGTGTATTGCCTTCAGTCTGATGTACCCTCTGAACAGATATAGTGGGAAACTACGTTCCGGAAAGTCATGGTGGCGAAGTAAGGCTTCTGTTCTTTATATGGTCGCTGTCGCTCAGGCTCTTGTCATGCTTGGAGCACTCCGTTTGTTTGACGGATTTCAGCCGGCAGATTGGCCAAAGACGATATTGACAGCTTGTCTGGCTTCACTGGCATTTATGTCTGTGATGTATTTCTTTACTAATTTACTTGGAAAGGTAGGGAGTTTTTTCATGCTGATCTTTATGGTTATTCAGCTGGCAGGATCAGTAGGAACGTATCCGCTGGAAGTATCGGGAGATTTTGTCCCATATCTTCACGGATGGGTGCCATTTACCTATACGGTAAAAGCCTTCCGCAGTACAATCAGTAAAGGAGAAGATATTACCGGATGCCTGATATTTCTTTTGATTTTGTTTTTGGTCTTTTCTGTTCTGACTTTGATAGAATTTAAAATCAGGACCAGAAGAATAGAGGCTGGAAAGCCTCTGTTAATGGATTGGCTGGAATCACATGGACTGGCCTGATAAGCAGATTATAGCATGGTTTCGATTATTGTAAGAACAGTATCAAATCCCACAGAGGTGTTTAATGTTAGATCATAGTTTTGCGAAAGCCCCCAGATACGGTGGGTGTAATATCGATAGTTGTCTGCGCGGCGGCGGTCTGTCTGACGGATTTTTTGAAGAGCCTCCTCCCTGGAGAGCTGTTCTGTTTCCATAATACGTTTGATGCGGAGTGTTTCTGGAGCCTGAAGAAATACTTTTAGTGTATTCGGGCGGTTGCGAAGGATGTAATCCGCACACCGTCCAACAATGACGCAGTTTCCTTCGGCGGCAAGATTCTGGATGACGTTTCCCTCCGATTCAAATATTTCATCCCGGGGGGATTCTCGGTTGTCGGAATAGATGTACATCTGATTCATCAGATCATAGAGAAGACTGTTCGTCATATTTTCTTCACGGTCTTTAATAAACTGAGGCTGATACCCGGTGGAACCGGCAGCCATCTGGATGATTTCATTGTCATAGAAGGCAAACCCGAGCTTCTTGGCAAGGTTCTTGCCTATTTCGTGCCCACCACTTCCGTACTGTCGGCCAATGACAATAACCGGAGGGAAGGATGGCAAAGATACCTCTTCTTCGGTATCGGAGCTGACACCTTGTGTTTGTGGCAGAGTAAACAAAAGATCGGCAAGGAAAGCAAGTTTTCTGCCAAATAGTCTGGCAATGAAGCCAACCAAAAGAGCAGCAAGGATCGTACCCTCTCTTACACCATCTAAACGATGGGCAAATCCAAAAGAGAGTGCAGCCGCAATGACAGTAAGAGAAACATCAAAGGCAATTTTGGTGATACCAAAATCTGTTTTCCAAGTGGAAGAGACTGCACGTACAAAAGACTCGCCAGGGAGCATAGCTACATTTGCCAGAACCTCTGTGTATACACCAAATCCTAGAATCAGACATCCGATCAGCAGATAAATCAGGCTGGAACCATAGGTTTCTGGGTGGACAAAAAACAGCATGTCCATAGTAAGATCAATAAAGTATCCAAATAAAATGGAAATCGGAATCTGAAGAAGATGTTCTGCCTTAAAGTTTTTTCGTAAAATCAGAAGCTGAATGAAAATCAAAACAAGGCTGAAAATGATGGTAAATTCTCCAAGTGTAAAGGGAAAATTCAGACTGAGGACATAAGGGATGGAAGAGATCGGCGAGGTGCCAAGATCTGCCTTAGTGATCAGGCTGACCCCAAGAGAATTGATAAACAGCCCAATTAAAAACACAAGATATCGTTTCAGTTTTTTCATAGTAGTCGCAACCTTTCTGTTATAAAGTAATGTTTTGATAAATGTGAAAAAGAGTATCCATAAAACGGGAACGTTCCTCGTAAGATATGCCATGAAAAGCCTCGGATTCCAGTGTGTGGAAAATATCAGCCACAAGTTCTGCCTGGGCTTTTCCGGCATCTGTTAAAAAAACGTAGGAATTCTTACGATTCCCTTTTCTCATACGACGTTCTACCAGATGATTTTCTTCCATACGGTTTAAAAGTGTAGTCAGGGTTCCTGGTTCTATATGACATCCCCGGGCGATATCCTTTTGAGAGGTACCATCGTGGCCCAAAAGATAATCCAAAATTTTTGGCTGCCCGATTGTGAGACCCGTATCTTTTAGCATAGCCAGCAATTTCTTTTGAAAAATAGAGTGTTCCGCCATAATGAGATGGTGGAAGGAATGTTCCATGGTAGATGCTCCTCCTTTTTATGCAAAAAAAATAATTCGAATTCAAATGATTTGAACTCAAACTAAAATCCATAAATACTATTATATGACTTAAGTGACGGATGTCAAGTATAAGAATGTGGCGAAAGGGGAAAAGAGTGCATGGGTAATAATATTTGAGCAAGACGATAGTGTTGTGACGTAATAGGGCGTATGATATAATAGAAAAAATACTGTGTATATTTGTTGTACTGTATGGGGACAGAACAAAAATTAGAAAATGGGGAACGAATATGGTAACTCAGGAGGATATTGCAAAAAAATTAAATATTTCAAGGACAACGGTGGCACGCGCGTTGTCTGGAAAATCAGTAAAAGAATCTACTAGACAGATGGTGTTAGAAGAAGCAAAGAGAATGGGATATGAGAAAAATCTTATTGCAGCAGGACTGGCATCTACAAAGCGAGTTACAATATATGCTTTTTTAATGGCAACTATCGATGAGGGATATTATCAAAAAGTTATCTCTGGAATGAAGGACAGTCTTAAAGTCTGGTCAGGATATAATTTTCAAATTTTTATACAGACTACAGATTTGCGGGGGGAGGATCCTTCAAAGCAGCAAATGGAACAATTCTTTGAAGTGATTAATACAAAAAAAGTAGATGGAATTATTCTTAGTGCAATTACCAGAGAAAATCTGGAGTGGGTTGCTAAAATCTGTAAGCAAAAAGACATTCCGTTGATGTCTTTGGATTGCCTATATATTCATGATGAATTTTGCCATGTCGGGTCGGACTATTTTGTTTTGGGTACGTATTGTGGGGCTATGATGGCAAATTTGATGCAAAATTCCGGTAAGCTTCTTACTCTGAGTTATGATGAGGGGTTTGATATGGAAAAAAACCGAATGGGTGGATTCTTTCACAAGATTAGAGAACATGAGAAGATAGAATTAAAAAATATAGATTTGAGCGAAATGTCATATGAAGCGTACGAGAAAGCTCTGGATGAGGAATGTAAAGACGGTTTCCCAGAAGCGATTTACGCTCCTTACCATGTAGAATATGTAGCAAGGTATTTAAAAAAATATAATAAAGAGCATAAGGTCATTACGATTAGCAATGGTGTGAATGAATCAGTGGAAGATTATCTTATGGACGGTACAATAAATGCTATTGTATCTGTTCGCCCATATATAATCGGAGCAGTGGCGACGAATAATTTTTTCAGATATTTTTACCGGCCGGATGAAGTGGAATATGGAGTGATTGATCCTACCTGTATTATATATTTAAAAGAAACATATACAGATTATGATCGCTGGTTTTAAGCAAAAAGACCTCTGGACATGCATCCAGAGGTCTTTTCGTGTTCTTAACAAGAAATATAAGAAAATAGGGTGATTATAGTTTGGTTCTGGGAACAAACTGTCCAAAACCTTTGCGCCCAACAATTTTACCGTCACGATATACAATTTCACCGCGACATACAGTCATAACAGGCCATCCCTTAAAAGAATCGCCGAAATAAGGTGACCAGTTACATTTAGAAAAGTTGTCTGTTTCAGCAAATGTTTTTTCTAACTCCATATCTATAAGTACGAAATCAGCATCTGAACCAATTTGTATCACACCTTTTTTGGGATATATACCATATAATTTAGCCGCATTCAAACTAGTTAGTTCTACAACTCTTTCCAGAGTAAGTCTTCCCTCATTTACACCATTTAACAGTACGGGAGCAACAGCCTGGATTCCAGGGATTCCGTTTGGGGTTTCCCAAATATTATTTAAATCTGCAAATTTTTCTTCTGCAGAAAAAGGACAGTGGTCAGAAGCAACCGTGCTAACATAACCTTCTTCTGCAAGAAGTTTCCACATCTGTCTGCGATTTTCCTCATCATGCATAGGGGGAGATTGTTTGAGTTTTGCACCCAATCTTTTCATGTCATCTGCAACAAAGTGGAGAAAATGGGGGCATGTTTCAGCCCATACCTTTACATGATCCTTTTCGCGGGCATGTTTAATCATTTCAAGACCTTTTGCTGTACTGACATGGACAATCAGTGCGGCTGCTCCAGTCTCTTTTAAAAAGATCAGAGCTCTTCCTATGGCTTCAATTTCTGCAAATGCCGGATGTGATGCGTTATAGGCCATACCGTCATTTCTTCCTTGTTCTTTCAGGTCCCGTTCTGCCTTTGTAAGAATATCATTATTTTCGCAATGAATGAGAGCGATTCCTCCATTTTTGGAAAGAATTTGGAGATGAGAATATAGTTGATCATCGTTGACAAAGGGAGCATCGACGGTGGAAAAACACATGAACATTTTCATAGCCGTGGCCCCGGTCTCTTTCCAAAGACTATCTGCTGTATCGAGATTAGTTGAAATGGCAGCTCCGTGAAGTCCGTAGTCGACATATGCGCGATTTTCATAGCCTTGGATGGTTTCTTCAAAAGTTTTTTTATCAACTACGACAGGAACATTCATAGGCATCATTAAGCCAAGTGTTGACCCGTTTGCAGCTAAAGAGGCTGTGATATGTGTAATATCATCACGGTATGTGGGGCCAGGATCGCAGGGATGAATATGCCCGTCGATAAAACCTGGAAGTATATATTTGCCGTGACAGTCGATGATTTCAACAGCATCGCATGAAAGATCGCAAGTACCAATCATAGCGATTTTCCCATTTTGCACTCCGATAGAGCCCATATAGCGTCCGGTCGCAGTTACGATGCACGCATTAGTAAAAAGTTTGTCAAGAGCCATAAGTTATACTCCTTTCTAAAAATAAATAAGAATCTCACATGTTTTAATAAAAAAATGTTCGCGCGTGCATATATCATAACTGTAATATAGCACAATTAAATAAATTAAGCAACTAAAAGCATATAAATGGTGTTTTTTTATTATTGACACGAATAATATTAAATAGTAATATAAAGCCATAAAAATGTTCGCGCGAAATATAGGAAAAATAAGAGTTGAAATTCCTAGAAAATGGACAATGAAATTTTGAAGATGAAGGTAGTAGAGATTGGAATATAGAAAGGAAGGGAAAGTGTATGCTCGAAATGTTAAAAAGATTCTGGTTTGTTACGCCTGAGGAAGCTGCTCAAAGTGCAGATGCAATTTATACATCGGTTAAGCCTGAGCAAAGACGTTCAACGCTAGGTCTTTGGATTTTAGCTATTGCATATGGCTATACAATTACGGGGTTCATTGTGGGGCAAGATATGATTAAGGCAGAAAGTGCTCTGAAATATTGGATTATTTTGATTGTTGGATATGCAATTTTGACATTGATAGGGTTTGTTGTTGCGATACCGGCATATATGACAGGTTGTAATACAACGATATTTATGAAATATACGTATGGGCAGAATGGATATATTGTGCCGTCTGTAATTATGGTTCTGTTGATTACACTACACATTGGATTTCAAACGTCTACTTTTGGGGAAGTGCTTTTTCCCATGGGGAGTCTGCCTTTTATTTTAACTTGTTGTGCTGCGGGATTTTTGATGATCTTAGCAACGATTAAAGGGATAAAAGGATTGGAAACTGTAGCAAATATAGCAATCGCTTTTCTTATCCTTGCAGTTCTTGTCTGTCTTTTTAAAGGATTGATGGATATAGGGGGAATTGAGGAATTTAACGCATATATTAATAAAATGGATCATTCGAATTCTCCTCATACGACTTATCTTATGAACGTAGTTATTGGGAGTTGGACGCTCGGTGCGTGTACAAATGGACAGCTTACCAGGTTTTGTAAAACGAAAAAATCTATGTTTGGGTTTGTATTCCTTGCATTTTTCCTAGTTCAGATTGGTTTGGCAGTAGTTGGATCCTTATCCGTAATCTTGGTGAAAACATATATCTTTGTTGAGTATGCGAGAACAATAAATGCGATTTTTGGTGTTTTTTGTACAATAGCTTTTCTTCTGGCTTTATTTACTACTATATTAACAAATATTTATTTAATACAGATCCCGATTGCATCAATTACAAATGGAAGTATTCGTGCAGTAGGTGTAGTTTGGGGAATCTTAATTGCCATTTTGGGAGCAGCAGGGTTTTCCAGATTTGCCACTCCGGTTTTAAATTTTTCGGGGACAATACTTCCGCCATTCATGGGTCCTCTTATTCTGGACTATTATTTAAATAAAAACAGATATTTCTATAAACCAGAAGTGTTGGATGCAAGATTGCCAAAATGGAACTGGTGGTCATTTGCATCAGCGGTTTTGGGACTTGTGATTAGCCAGATTTGGATTCCGTCTTTTATGCCGACAGCAGTGTGGTCAATTCTTTTGTCTGCAGTGATATATATGATTTTATTTAAGGTTGTTAAGTCAAGCGGAAAAGAGGTCGGAATTGGCACCATTCTTATTGATGATGAATTGGAAGATGAGAAAATTGATGCATATCATCCAAATGTATTAAAGACTTTGAAGAAGTAAGGAAAAGATAATAAATATATATACAAAAGGTCGGATTTCATAAGGCTTACGGAATCCGGCTTTTTGTACATATACCATAGGCAAAAGAGGATAACTATTCGTTAAAATAAAGCTTATCTGGATAACTGGGAACGGAAAGTCCGAAAACAATAAGGAATCAAAAGCAATGCCGTAGTACCCCATGCCAACGGATAGCTGTAAAGAAGTGTGGACAGTTCTCCAGTCATTGGCGTGACGAAAAGGATCCAGGAAAGACGGATGATGAGCACGCCGCCCAGCGTAAAGAGAGTAGGGAGCAGCACATCGCCAATACCCCTAAGTGCCCCGGCAAAAATTTCTACAAAAATGTAGATCAGGTAGCTTGGTGTGATCAGCCTGAGCATGTAAACACCGATTTCCACAACGGTTGGGTCCGTGGTAAATGCATAATAGAGTATCCGGCAGCAGGTAAATAAGAAGACCAGAAGGCTACCGCACAAAATCAGGGACATGCCAAGACAGACTCTGACACTTCTCTTGATACGTTCATACTTCCGGGCGCCGTAATTTTGCCCGGCAAAGGTGGCGATTGTGATACCGAAAGATCCGGTGATGGTCCAGAAGATGGCATCCACCTTTCCAAAAGCCGCCCAGGCAGCGGCGGTATTGGTGCCGAAGTCATTGATGGCGGTCTGGATAATGATATTGGAAATACTGTAGGCGCAGGACTGAAGGCCTCCTGGCAGTCCTATCCGGAATTCGGCCCGCAGAAGGTCCGGGTGGATCCGGATCGCTCTCAGACGCAGCTTCAACAGATCGTAGGATTTCATCAAAGACCGGGTAACCAGAACCGCGCTGACTGCCTGTGAAAGCACGGTAGCGATGGCTGCACCGGCAATTCCCATTCCAAGGACAACAACGGTAAAGAGATCCAGAACAATATTAAAAAAGCAGCAAACCATCAGATAATACAAGGGGCGTCTGGAGTCGCCCAGTGCACGCATAATGGCGGATCCCATGTTATAGATTAAAGTAAACAGAATCCCCAGGAAATAGATCCGTAAATAGAGAATAGAATCAGGAATCGTATCTGCCGGTGTTTTTAACAGCCGAAGAAGTCCAGGGGCAGCAAACCAGCCTATGATAGAAATGAAGATGCTTGCAATGATGGAAAAGGCATAGGCGGTATGCAATCCTTTGTTTAGATTTTTTTCGTCCCTTGCACCGTAATATTGAGAGATAATGACGGTGGCTCCGGCGGAAAGGCCGGTAAAAAAGCCGATTACAAAGTTCGAAAGAACGGCGGCGGATCCGCCGACACTGGCAAGGGCCTGTTTCCCCACAAAACGGCCTACGATTACGGCATCTACGGTATTGTAAAGCTGTTGAAATAAAGTGCCGACCATGATCGGAAAGAAAAAGATCAGAAGCTGTTTCCAGATGATTCCATCAGTGATCGGATTTGAAGGTTTACTCTCAGTGTTCATACCAGATAACTCCCAAGTTTTGTGTTTTAACAATATCTCTAATCATCATATCATTAAGAAATTGCTTTATAAAGCGATTTTTGTTAAAATGATAAGGAAAATGTAGAATGGTAAGGAGAAGCTAAATGGAAAAATATAAAGAGCCTCATTATCAGTGGGAAACCATTGAGGATTATATTTATCCCTGGGTAAAAAAAGACCTGATAGATACACAGGCGCTGAACGGAAAGCATTTTTCGGAGAAAGATGCGCCGGTAGTAGCATTTCTGGGAGGGCTGAAGATTATATTTGTAATAAAAAGGCAGCCAGACGTCTTTGAAATCTTGAAAGATTCTATGCTGCCGCCGGACTGTGACATGGAAGCACTCTACCACAAATCCTGTGAAAATCTTGTGCGGGATGTGGAGTTTGTAATCGGGAACACCTGGTATGGCGCGTTTGCCGTTCTGGCGGACGGTCATCATGAAGCCAGTTCTATCTGTCTGAAGCATATCTGGCAGGTGTGCGTGGATAAGCTAAAGGACGATTTGCTTATCATCATTCCGGCAAAAGATACGGTATTATTTGCCCCTGCAGGGCAGCCGGAGGTGGTAAAGAAAATGGAGGATCATGCGAAGATGGCCTTTGAACAGAGTCATGATCAGATCAGTCTGAATAGATTCCGGTTTCTGGCGGACAGGAGGGAATTGATTACCGATGAAACTTAAGGTGAAGATGATCGGGGCAGATCTGGACGGAACACTTTTGACGACGGATAAGCGTCTGTTGCCGCATACGGTAGAGGTTTTAAAAGAGGCAGCAGATCTGGGAATGGTTGTGCTCCCTGTAACCGGGCGTCCTCTGTGCGGGGTGCCAGAAGAGCTGTTGGCGATTCCGGGCATCCGATATGTGATTTCTGCAAACGGTGGAAGAATTGTAGATTGCAAAGAAGACCAAGTTTTGCACGAAGATTTGGTTCCCGTAGATACAGCAAGACGAATTCTCAAGATTATAGGAGACTATGATGCCATGCGGGAGATTTATTTTGACGGGATCGGGTATGCACCGGAAATATATCTTGCGCAGATTGAGAAGTATCTTTCTTATCCTCCCATGGCACAGTACGTGGCCTCCACAAGGACGCCTGTAGGCGATGTGATGGAAAAGTTTGAACAGGAAGGGAGAGGCGTAGATAAACTGCAGGGACTGTTTGCGCTTCCCGGAGAGAGGGATCAGGCGCTGAAGCAGATCATGGAGATTCCGGATATTGAAGTGACGAGTGTTCTGGAAAATAATATTGAGATTAATGCAGCAGGAGTCAATAAGGGAAGAGCCGTCTGTCGGCTTGCGATGATGTTGAACATCCCTGTGAAAGAAGTGTTGGTGTTCGGAGATGCGGTGAATGATATACAGATGGTAAAGATGGCCGGTATTGGAGTGGCTGTTGCAAACGGCATTCCAGAGGTCATAGAAGCAGCGGACTATATAGCAGGATCCAACGACGAAGAGGGAGTCGCCGGATTTATAGAGAAGTATGTGCTGTAAGCCAGAGAAGGGAGAAGTAAATGTTAGACGTATTGAAAGTAATCATCCTTGGGATTGTAGAAGGAATTACGGAGTGGCTTCCGGTCAGCAGTACCGGACATCTGATCCTGGTGGGGGATCTGTTATCGCCCAGTATGAGCGACGAGTTTATGGAAATGTTCAATGTAGTGATCCAGCTTGGTGCGATTATGGCAGTCGTTGTATTGTATTTTCATAAACTGAATCCATTTTCGCCGAAAAAAACCCAGCGTCAGAAGATGCTGACTTGGCAGATGTGGATCAAGGTGCTGATTGCATCTGTTCCGGCAGGTGTGGTTGGTATTTTGTTTGATGATGTGCTGGACCGGCTGTTTTATAAACCATTGCCGGTGGCGGTTATGCTGATCGTATATGGAGTTTTGTTTATTATTGTTGAGAATCGGAATGCCGGAAGAAGGCCGTCTGTTACAAAAATTTCTCAACTGAGTATTCAGATGCTTTTATGGATCGGCTTTTTCCAAATGCTGGCATTGATTCCTGGAACCTCACGTTCGGGGGCAACGATCGTAGGAGCCCTGATTATCGGTGTATCCAGAGAGGTGGCGGCGGAATTTACCTTTTTCCTTGCCATCCCGGCGATGTTTGGCGCCAGTCTATTAAAGCTGGTAAAGTTTGGCTTCGCCTTTACTGCCGGGGAATTTGGCCTTTTGCTGCTGGGGTGTGTGGTCTCCTTTGGGCTTTCCATTGTGGCAATCAAATTCCTGATGGGCTATATTAAGCAGCATGATTTTAAAGTATTCGGATATTATCGGATTGTGCTGGGAGCATTGATTATTCTTGTATCCCTGGTTCAGCTGGTGATCGGATAGGCCGGATGCCGGGCGCCCTGGATGAGGAGGAGAAATAAAACTTGCTTTTTGAGAAAAGCATGCTATAATTATGAGAATGATTTGTATATTTATACAGGAAAATAAGGGAGGATATGTGATGAAAAAGAAATTAGCAATGGGACTTGTTCTTGCTTTGGCTTGCAGTATGCTTGCCGGTTGCGGCGGAAGCAGTGACAGTTCTGAAGGTGGAGAAGGGTCTGGAGACGAAAAAGTAACAGCAAAGGTTATTGACGTGGATTTGACCAGCGAGGAATACGCGTTTGGTGTGGATAAGAATCAGCCGGAGTTGTTGGAGCAGGTCAACAGTTTTATCGCGCAGATTAAAGAGGATGGTACCTTTGATGAGATCTGCGACAGATATTTTGGCGGCGGAGAGCCTCAGGCAGTAGAGTCTGCCCAGTTGGATTCCTCCAAGGATCAACTGGTAGTAGCGACCAATGCGGCATTTGAGCCGTTTGAGTATACAGAAGGCGACCAGTACTATGGAATCGATATGGAAATTGCAGCATTGATGGCAGAAGAACTGGGACAGGAACTGGTGATCCAGAACATGGACTTCGATGCAGTCTGCCTGTCTGTGGGACAGCAGAAATGTGATATCGCGATGGCCGGGCTTACAATTAATAAAGAAAGAGAAGAGTATGTAACATTTTCTGATCCATATTATGAGGCTTCCCAGCGTCTGATTGTGCGCAGCGATGACAGTACCTTTGATGACTGTAAAGATGCGGATGCTGTAGCAGCAAAGCTTGGAGAGCTTGAGGCTTCCGATAAGATTGGTGTACAGCAGGGAACGACCGGACAGTATTATGTGGAAGGCGATGAAGAATGGGGATTTGAAGGACTTCCTGCGGAATGTGTTTCATATAAGAGTGGATCTTTGGCAGTACAGGATCTGCTGCATGGAAATATTCAGTATGTGATTATTGACGCGGCTCCAGCGGCAGCGATTACAGAAGCAATCAATGAGATGCAGTAAGAAGTAGAATTTAGAAGGCAATATGAGGAAGGCAGTCTTTTCAGAACCGGCCTTCCTCTTTTTGAGAAGGGAAGACTATGGGAAATTTTGGCCAGAAAGTAGATAAATTTATGGAGATATTTCTGGAGCAGAACGGCTATGTCAAAGTCGTGGAAGGACTTCAGAATACCTTGCTTATCGCAGTGACCGGACTTGTGATTGGTATCTTGATCGGAACCATCATTGCGACGGTGCGGGTGCTGCCAAAGTATAAACGACTGCCCAGGATCTTAAACGGGATCTGCAGTTTTTATGTGGCACTTTTCCGGGGAACGCCGATGGTTGTACAGCTGCTGGTGTTTTATTATGTGCTGTTGCCGATTCTTGGATGGCAGATTACCGGTGTTCAGGTAGCTATGCTGGTATTCGGTTTAAACAGCGGCGCTTATATTTCGGAAATCATGAGGAGTGGAATCCAGTCGGTAGATCCAGGACAGATGGAGGCTGGCCGGGCCGTTGGGTTGAGCTTTGGGACCAGTATGTGTAAGATCGTGATCCCGCAGGCAGTAAAAAATATTCTGCCGACGCTGGGAAATGAGTTTATCTCACTGATCAAGGAAACATCTGTCGTCAGTTTCGTAGGAGCGGCGGATCTGTATGTTGCCTTTAACTATATTGGAAGCAACAGCTATGAGTTCATGGTTCCGTACCTGGTGATGGCGCTGATCTATATTGTGTTGGTACTGGTGATCACGCTGTTGATTAAAATCTTAGAAAGGAGCCTGAAGAAGAGTGATAGAAGTAATTAATTTAAGGAAAGATTTCGGCGACACAAAAGTGCTGAAAGACATCAATATCACGATCAATAAAGGGGATATTGTGGCAGTGCTCGGACCTTCTGGCTCTGGGAAGAGTACATTTTTGCGGTGCTTGAACTGTATGGAGGATCCCACATCCGGGAGTATTATCTTCAATGGTGTAGATATTGCAGACATGAAAGTGGATATCAATGTACACAGACGCCATATGGGAATGGTATTCCAACATTTTAATCTGTTTCAGAACAAAACGGTGCTTCAAAATGTCATGATGGCCCCTGCCTATTTAAAGTGCAAAGATCTAAAAAAGGCGAAAAGAAAAAACAGGAAGATCCGGTTCCAGAATTTATTCCGTGGAACGGATAAAAAAGAATGCGTTCCCATTGATAAGACGAGAGATCAGATTATCAAAGAGACCAGAGAACGGGCGATGGAACTATTAAAACGGATCGGTCTGGATGATAAGGCAGATGCCTATCCTTCCACATTGTCTGGTGGACAAAAGCAGCGGGTTGCGATTATCCGGTCTCTGGCCATGGATCCGGATGTGATTTTGTTTGATGAGCCCACGTCTGCGCTGGATCCGGAGATGGTGGGAGAAGTTCTTGATTTGATGAAGGAGCTGGCAAGAGACGGCATGACCATGGTGGTCGTGACTCATGAAATGGGATTTGCAAGAGAAGTGGCCTCCAGAGTAATCTTTATGGATGAAGGACGGATCAAGGAAGAAGCAGATCCGGAAGAATTTTTTGAACATCCAAAAGATCCGAGACTCAAAGAATTTCTGTCCAAAATTTTATAGTCATTATCAAAGAAATAAAAGACCGGAACGTTTTCTTTCGTTCCGGTCTTTTTGCTGCGCATTAACATAAGGGAAAATATGTCATAAAAAGGTAATGGTTTTGTTTATATTGGAAGTTCCAGATAGATATCCTTTCCTTCTTTGATAGAAATTACAACTTTTCCATGTTGAATCTTTGTAACCGCACCAGCAACATTTACTTCTGCAGGCTGAGAGGATGCAGCAGAGTCAGTGTCTTCTTCCGGTTCTTCTGGGGCAGATACAGTTTCTTTGTATCCTTCCACATTGTCCGGGGTTAATGGTGCTAAAGAATCACTTGTTTTTGTTAACTTTGCCCCCAGTACCTGTCCGATTGTCAGACAGCCGTCCAAGGTTAACAGTCCAGAGTCTACCAGTTCATCAAAAATAGCCGGATCCTCCAGATTTGAAGCTTCAATGGTGATACCAGCTTCCGCTCTGCAGCATAAAACAGCTGGATCATTCACATGTGCTTTTGCAGTTTCTGCAGTAATTGACATTACGCTTACCTCCTTATTCATATCTAGTAATTAGTATAGTCCTGGAAATCGGAGATATCAAATTGCTTTTTGTAATGTCTCAATCTGCCAAATAGAAGTTATCTATAAATTATAGATCGCAAATCAGCTGATCTCCATGAATGGATTTCCAGTCCGCATCAAAAGTGGCTACAGCACCGGTAATGTGCGGTTGGGCAAGGGTGCCTTCCAGAATAGAAGGGTCCATGGTGGCAGTCTGAGCTCCGGCCAGGAATGCGCGGTTTACCTGTCCTGCATTTTTAAAGCTGGCGGCAAGAATCTGGGTGGGATAATCATAGAGAGCAATCATTTCTGCAAGGGAAGAGATGACATCATCAGGATCAATACCTAAGTTTTCCATCCGGTTAAAATATGGCGCAATAAAATCAGCTCCGGCTTCCATGGCAAGAAAACCTTGCTGCTTGCTGTAAACGACCGTTCCAGTTACGCGGATGCCTTTTTTCTTCATTAGCTTAATTGCTTTTATGCCTTCCATGGTAACAGGTACTTTGACATAAACATTGGGATCAACTTTCTCTAGAATCGTGTCGGCGTCTCGCAACATTCCTTCTGTATCCAGTGCAGTTACCTGGATGTGGAGCGCTTTGTCAGGTCCGATGATCGAACGGATTTCCTTCATGTGTGCAAAAAAGTCAACATTTCCTTCTCGCTTTACGATAGAAGGATTGGATGTGACGCCGGCAATAGGGAAAATATCATAAAACCGGCGGATATCTGCAAGATTGGCTGTGTCTAATAAATATTTCATGGTGAAACCTCCTTAAAAAGTATGAATTATTTGTCTGCTATGGTGACACGGATATTCTGGTTTTCCAGGTAGTTTTTTTCCTCCTGGGAAATTCCTTCATCGGTGATGATTTCATAGACCTGATCAAGCTGAAGGAAGGAGACGGCTCCTGGACGCAGAAATTTATCAGAATCTGTCAGGACAAAGACATGTCTGGCGGATCCAATCATGGCATGCAAGGTATCGGCCCTTGTCAGGTCATCTCCGGTGAATCCAAAGGAACGAGAATATCCGTCGATTCCAGTAAAAATCTTATCTACATGGAAAGAACTGGCGGCCTGTCTGGTTAATGGGCCTACCAGAGACTGACTGGGAATCTGCAGGATCCCGCCCAGAAGAATGAGCTGAACGTTGGGATAGGAGCGGACATATTCTGCCAGACAGACAGAATTAGTAACGATTGTCACGCTCTTTTTGGTGCGTGCCAGTTCCTCAGCCAGTAAAGTACAAGTGGATCCGGATTCGATCATGACAGTCTCGCCGTCCTCGATGTAAGCGGCGGCAGTTTTGGCAATACGCTGCTTTTTATCGGCATGGAAGGCCATGCGATAAAAAATGTCTCCAGGGTCATTGGGGACAGCGAAACCACGCTCACGCTTCAGCATGCCACGCTCTTCCAGGTAATCCAGATCCTTACGGATCGTAACAGCAGAAGCCTGGAGCTGTTTTGCCAGTACACAGACCTGCGTTTTGCCATGGGAAGTGATATATTCCAGAATTTCACTGTGCCGTTTTTTCATGGAAAACCCTCCTTATTGGTTCTGAGAGTATCCTATCAAAAAATAGACTATATGTCAATATATTAAGTTTCGTACGAAAGTTAATGTTATTTCGAAATTTACATTTTTCGGGACATATGATAAGATGGTGAAAATGGAAAGATTTAAAAGTGTTTCTATAAATTGACGAAGGAGGAGGAACGTGAACATGGGAAAATATCTGATATCACATGATCTTGGGACATCCAGCAACAAGGCGTCGCTGTTTTCCACAAAAGGAGAATTGATCGAGAGTCACACCATTCCCTACGAGGCCCATTTTTTTCATAAAAATTATGCAGAACAGAATCCAGAGGACTGGTGGCAGGCGGTGTGTCAGGCTACTCAAGAGATCGTGAAAGGAATCGATCCCCGGGATGTGCTGGCTGTCTCCTTTTCCTCGCAGATGCAGGCTTGTATCGTGGTTGACCAGGAAGGAAAGGCGCTTCGTCCTGCCATGATCTGGGCGGATCACAGGGCAGAGAAGCAAGCTGAATATCTGGAAGAAAAGATCGGATTTGATCGAATGTATGAAATCAACGGACATCGTGTCAGCCCCAGCTACAGTATTGAGAAACTAATGTGGATCCGGGAGCATGAGCCGGAAATTTATGAAAAGACTTATAAGATGCTGTTGGCAAAAGACTATATCATTTGTCGTCTGACGGGAGCATTTGTGACCGATTATTCAGAGGCTTCCGGGACAGATGTATTTGATCTGCGGAACCTTAAGTGGTCTCAGGAGATTTTGGAAGCAGCGGGAATCCATATCGATAAACTTCCAGAACTTCATGCCTCCACAGATGTGATTGGCGAGCTGACTGCGGAAGCGGCAGAAGCGCTGGGACTGACCAGGGAAACGAAAGTTGTCTTAGGAGGCGGGGACGGTCCGTGTTCCGCCCTGGGAGCAGGATGTATTGAAGATGGACAGCTATTTTTGTCCTTTGGTACTTCCGCCTGGATAGCAGGTACGTCTGGCAAAGTGGAATTGGACCATGAGAAGTCTTTGATTGGATTTGGGCATGTGGTTCCGGGAAAATATATGCCCTGTGGAACCATGCAGGCGGCAGGCAGTTCCTATTCCTATATTAGGGAGGCTTTGTGTCAGGAAGAGGAAAGGCTGGCAGAAGAAAGGGGAGAATCCGTTTATGAGCTTTTGAACCAGTTGGTGTGTCAATCTCCTCCGGGAGCAAAAGGGTTGATTTTTCTCCCATATCTGCTGGGAGAGAGAAGTCCCAGATGGAATCCGGATACCTCCGGTAGTTTTTTGGGAATCCGGATGGAGCATCAGAAATGCGATTATGTACGCGCAGTGCTGGAGGGAATTGCCATGAATCTGGATGTGATTTTAAAGGCGCAGAGAGAGCACATAGAAGGGAAGGAGCTGGTCCTGACCGGCGGTGGAGCAAAGGGAGACGTGCTGGCGCAGATCCTGGCAGATGTGCTGGGGGTAACACTGCACCGGCTGGATCATGTGGAAACAGCGACTTCCATCGCTGCTGCGGTGATCGCCGGTGTGGGCGTCGGAGCATTTCAGGATTTTTCCGTAGTGCATCAGTTTGTGAAAACGGACAGGGTCTTTTGTCCAAGAGAAGAGTACCGGGAGATATATGACAGGCAGAAAAAAATGTTTGAGCTTGGGTATCAGTGCCTGAGGGAATATTATCGGGAGGATGCACGGACATCAGAGCAATTATAATTGTCTGGCAGGGGCAAAACAGAGAAAAATTTGCGGGTTTTTAACAATTTACATCGGTCATCTGGGCGATGGAAAGATCTTTGTATATAACGTACATAAGGTGGTAAAGGTACGTACGGGAGAAGAAGATTTTGAAGCGCTGAAGGATGTAGAATAACGGAACAATGGGGACGGGGGATTTTCGAAAATCCCCCGTCCCCATTGTTCCGTTATTCCCAGTTCGATGGCTGAACCGGATATTTTGCACACATCCGGGCAGCTTTCATATAAGCATCTATGTTTTCAAGAGGAGCCTGTACCGGGATGTCGCAGCCTGGGGCGATCGTGAAGCCGCAGGGATTATCCCAGCATTTCCGGAAGCAGTCTATTACCGCCGCCTGGATACTATCTGGAGTGCCTTCCAGGATTTCAATCGGTGAAACATTCCCCATGATCGACATCTTATCACCAACTGTTTCTTTGGCAAAACCAATGTCTACAGCACTGTCGATGCTGACGCCGCGGATGCCCATTTCAGGGAAAGTTTCCAGAAGCTTTGTGGTGTCTCCGCAGATGTGGAAGCCTGCGCCCCGGCTGCCCCATTCTTTCCATTGATCCATGACCTTTTTATAATAAGGAATGACAAATTCACGGAATTGTCCTGGAGACAATAAAGAGGCAGTCGGTTCGGCCAGGCCGATGCCAATCTGATTTTCTACAAATTTTCGCCCGACTTCGATGGTTGCATCTGCGGCAAAGTCAAGAAGGCGATGCAGGTTTTCCGGATCCTTACGCATGGCCTTTAAAATCTTGGTGGCTCCGGCCAGGTTAGCGGCGGTGGTAAAAGGCCCCATGAAGCCGACACCGGTAAAGACCTCATCCTGGAGCTCTTCTTGAACAATCTGCACTGCGTCAAAAGCAATCTGTGCATTTTTATCATTTTCAAATCTTAAGTTTGTAAGATCCAGTTCAGAGATATCTGTCAGCTCTTTGATAACTGGATTTTTTACAATCGGAATACCTGTGGGATCGTAGGTGGACTCGGCGCCAAAGGCAACAGGAATTCCGTCCAATCTGTAGTTGACGCTTAGGCCGTCCTGCCCGAAACGGCGGTATCCTTCAATCAGCCAGTGAGCACGGGATCTGGCATCGTTAAAAGCCTCATCATAGGAAGCACCAAAATTCATTCCGATATAAGGAGAAAAAATCTTGATAGGCATACGGTCTACCGGTTTTTTTGCAAAAAGAGCAAAGGCTCTTTCTTTTGGTGTCATCTGGTCATCTTTGTGCATAAAACAGGACCTCCTTTGTATATAAAACCAGAAATTTAATCTACTTTTACTATATCGCGTAGAAATGAGAGAATCAATGAAATCGGTTTTTTGCTTTATAGAAAAAAATAATAAAAAATCTAATTGATTATGATTTTCAATTTGACCGGGGGGGGGGGTAGTGGTAAACTTTTCTAAGTTATTTGTAGGCTTTTATAAAAGGTGATTTGAGAGAACAGGAATGCAGATGAAAAAGAATAAACTAGAGTTAAAAGGAATCCATCATATTTATGGGGGAGAAAAACAGACAGAAGCGATCCGTCATATAGACATTGAAGTAAAAGATGGAGAATTCCTGGCTATTGTCGGTGCAAGCGGATGTGGCAAAAGTACGCTTTTAAATATTATGTGCGGTATGATTGAACCGACAGAAGGAGAAGTGAAAATTGACGGTGAGTCAGTCAGATCGAATAAACATAAGATCGGATATATTTCTCAGACAGACACGCTTCTTCCATGGAGAAAGATTGAATCAAATGTGGCGTTGGGGCTGGAGATTGAGAAGATACCAAAGAAGGAGAGACTGGAGAAAGCCAGGGAGATGATGAGAGTCAGCGGCCTGGAAGGCTTTGAAAAAATGTATCCGTTTGAGCTTTCCGGTGGTATGAGAAAACGAGCGGTCATTATACGGGCATTGATTCAGAACCCGGATATTATTTTTATGGATGAACCCTTCGGACCTTTGGATGTGTTTACACGAGAGACTCTTCAAAAAGAGATTTTGCGGATGTGGACGGAGCGGAAAAATACTATTGTATATATCACGCATGATATTGCAGAAGCGATTACACTGGCAGACAGGATCGTGCTGTTAAGCAGACGTCCGTCAGTTATTAAAAATGAGTATATTGTAGATATTGAACGTCCGAGAATTATTGAAGAATGTAAATACAATCCTAAGTTTCTGGAACTGGAAAAAGAAATCTGGAGTGATATTAAAGATGAACTGACGGAAGAAGAGGTGGATTAGATGAAAATAGATAAGACAAAATTACGCTCTCATATTTATCTGGTCATCCTTTTGATTGTATTTGTAATTCTCTGGCAGTTTCTGGCAGACAGGGAATTGATCAATCCGATGTTTTTTAGCTCCCCAAAAGAAGTATGGGCAGACACTGTGGAAATGTTTTCCACCGGATATATTCTTCCTCATATCGGGATTACATTGTATGCGGCTTTCTTAGGTCTGTTTTATGGGATTGTTTTCGGGACATTGATCGCGTTGATTGTAGGAAATTATAAAACACTCTCCCATATTGTGGAACCTATTTTTGTAGGGATTCATGGACTTCCGCTGCTGGCGCTGGGGCCATTGTTTGTCGTGTGGTTCGGTATCGGAATTAAGTCCAAAATATTTATGGCGACAATCAGTGTGTTTTTCCTGGTATTTTTTAATATTTATGCAGGATTTAAGGATGTAGATATTCAGCTGATACAGACCCTTCAGCTGATGCGTGCAAATAAAGTGCAGATTATGACAAAGGTGATTATGCCTTCCTGTATTCCATGGCTGATGGCAAGTCTGAAAGCAGGAGTGGGAGCTGCTGTTCTTGGAGCAATTGTAGGAGAATATCTGGGAGCGACCGCCGGGCTTGGATATGTTATTCAGATGGCAGGAGGATATTACAATATTACAAGAGTGATTGCCTGCGTGATTATACTAATGATTATTATGTTTATTTTAAATGCAGCAGTGTCATGGATCGATAGAAAGGTGCTGAAATGGCGCCCCACTATAGATAAATAACAAAAAGGTTTTCATGTAAGGAGGAGCTTATGAAAAAGCGAGTATTAGCAGCATTATTGGCGACTGCCATGACAACAGCCATGTTGATGGGATGTGGTGGATCTTCAGACAGTCCGGAAACAGGAAATAATGCAGGAGAAACAACAGAAGGACAGGGAGATGGCGAACTTCAGAAAATTACGGTGTGTGAACCAGTAAGAGGGATACTCTGGGCACCGGTGTATGTAGCACTGGAAGAAGGATACTTTGAAGAAGAAGGGCTTGATGTAGAGATCACAACCGTACAAAGTGACATGCCGACGGCTCCGGTGTTAGCTGATGAAGCGCAGTTTGGCCTGTATGGCCCGGAAATGATCTGCAAGTTTGTAGCAGAGGGGCAGGATACTCAGTTGATTTATACCTGTACAGACACATATCCATATTCATTCTTTTTAGGGAAAAACGTTGATTCGATTGAAGATTTGAAAGGAACTACTGTTAATGGTGCAGACAGCGGATCTTCACCGAGAGCATTTGTACGCTCTATTATCAATAATGCAGGGCTAGATGCAGATAATGACGTGACTTATGCAAACATGGATAACAGTGCGGTAATTGCAGCACTTGAGAGCGGTGAAGTAAGTGCCACCTATGCATCCCCGGAACTGAGAGCTCAGCTGATCGATGCAGGATATGATGTAACAGTAGATATATATGATAAAGAAGTGCATAAAGAACTACTTGGCTCTGAAACTTATGAGATGTATATTGTATTCGGGAAAAAGAGCTATATTGACGAAAACCCTGAAGTCACCCAGGCATTTGTAAATGCATGTTATAAAGGGGCTCAGTATCTGGAAAATCATGAGGTGCCTGAGATCGTAGATGCCTTGCAGGGTCAGTTTTCTGAGATGGAAAATTTAGAACAGATTGTGACAGAGTGTAAAGAAAACAGCCTGTGGTCTGCGGATGGAATTTTCACAGACAGCGGTGTAGAGGCAATCAATAATATGGCGATTTCCTCCGGCCTGATCACAGAGCCAATTGCAAAGGATGATTTGGTTAATGAAACGTTTGCTCAGAAAGCTGCAGAAGAGGCAAAGTAATATCTATATTATAGGGAATGGCTATAAAAACATGTGAATTATCAATTAGGATAGGAAAAGTCCTTTGTGATATGATTATCATGTAACGTATATAGTGATGCCAAGGCATTGAAAAGGGAATCCGGTGGGAATCCGGAACAGCCCGCTCTACTGTGTGATGGACAGCCTTCCGGATATGCCACCCGCAAAACGGGGAAGGCGGAAGTGCTGGATGAAATCGAGTCAGGAGACCTGCTATATAGTAAGATGATTTTTTCGGTGGGGAAAGGACAGCGGTTACGCTGTGCCTTTTCGCACCTTTTTTTATGCGGAGAAAGGAGACGGCATGGACATAGAGATTGTATCCGGTTTTCTGGGGGCCGGAAAGACCACCTTTCTGAATCAATATCTTCCGTTGCTTTCCGGAAAGACAGTGGTTATTGAAAACGAATACGGGGACGTCGGACTTGACGGAGATAGGATCCAGTCTGATATTCCGGTGAAAGAGCTTTATGCAGGATGTATCTGCTGCAGTCTGGCCGTAGATTTCAGGAATGGAATACGGGAGATCGCCAGACAGTATCAGCCGGACCGGATCGTGATCGAGCCATCCGGAGTGGGCAAGCTTTCTGATATTGTCAAAGTATGTGAGAAGGTGAGAGACAGGGATGGCGTGGAACTGGAGGCCATCCGGCGTATCGCCCTGCTGGATGGAAGTTCTTATGAAGAGTATGTGGACGGATTTGGCGCGTTTTATCTGGATCAGATCCAACAGGCGCAGATTATTTTCTGCAGCCAGATAGAGGAGCTTACGGAAGAGAAGAAAGCCTGGATTCGGGATGATATCAGGAAGAGAAATCCAGATGCGGTGATCTATGAAGGAGACTTTCGGAAGCTGGAGGGAGAAGAACTTCTAAGGCTTTTAAAGATGGCAGACAAGGCAGATACAACAGATACAGAGATATCCGGAGAAGTAGAAGAAAGAAATATTTCCGGGGCAGCAGAGCTTACGTTTTCCAGTGTCAGCTTTCGTGATCTTCCCGTAATGACAAAGCCGGAGATGAAAGAATTTCTGGAAAAACTGCGCGATCGGAAGTATGGCCGAATCTTAAGAGCAAAAGGGATGATAGAGACACCATCGGGAGAAAAGCTGCAAGTGGATGTTACAATGTCACATGCTGGTTTTCGGTCAACGAAAGACCAAAAGAAGAGCAGAATTGTAATCATAGGATCCGCACTGAACCGGCCCGAACTGGAGAAATTATTTCAGAAAAAGAGCCAGGTCAGGCTGCCAAAGAGGTCAGGGATAAAAAATAAAGATGATAATATATAAACATCAAAGGAGGAAGACAAAATGCAGAGCAAGGAAGAATTATTAAGCAGACTGTCAGACTGTGTATGTGACATGGAGGATGAAGAAGTTGTAGATGTGGTGAAAGAATATGTCGCTGGCGGCTATGATCCACAGGAGGGCATGCTGGAAGGTCTGGTAGATGGAATGAAACGTGCCAGTGTTCTCTATGAGGAGGGAGAATATTTTGTACCAGAACTCATCGTCTGTTCAGATGCCATGTATGCCGGAATCGAGGAATTTCAGAAGTATCTTCCAGATACAGAAAAGCAGAGTATCGGCAAGGTAGCGATCGGTGTAGTGGAAGGGGATACTCATGATATTGGGAAAAATCTGGTACGCATCATGATGGAGACAGGAGGTTTTGATGTATACGATCTTGGAAGAGATGTGGCGCTTGATCGTTTTGTGGATTATGTCCGGGATCATGATGTAGATATTTTATGTATGTCGTCCTTGATGACTACTACTATGCCAGGCATGGGGACAGTGATAGAAAAGCTAAAAGAGGCCGGCCTTCGTGATAAGGTAAAGATCATGGTGGGAGGCGCACCGGTGTCTCCTGCTTTTGCGGAAAAAATTGGCGCAGACGGATATACGAAGAATGCGATTGAAGCAGTAGAATTTGCAAAGAAACTGGTAGGAGCGGCGTAAGGAGGGAAAAAGCATGATGGGAAAAAGAGAAGCGGTAAAAGCAATACTGGAAGGGAAAGGCGCAGACAGAATCCCGGTGATCATGAATGCATTTTCCCTTCCGGTAGCACGTTATGGTTATACGATGCCCGAGGTGATGGCAAATCCAAAGAAGATGACAGAATGTATGGCCGGGACTCGCAGAAAATTAGGGTATGATGGTATGTGTGCAGGGTTTTACGGCGGTATTGCGGAAATGATGGGTGGACATCTTCCTAACAGTGAAGGAAATATTGTAGGAGATGGAGATGATGTGGTACACTCGATGGAAGACATCAAAAAGCTGCGACCCTATGATCCAAAACAGTGTCCGAAGTTGAAAAATCTGGTGGAAACTATTGAATTGATGCGCAAAGAAGAGCCGGATGAGCCCCTTTATGTGATCCTGCATGTGCCGGCGGCCGTGGCGTTTACGTTGCTGGGAGCGAAACCTGCGTTTAAAGCAATGGTTAAAAATCCTGAACTTTTCTTGGCCCTGGAGGATCATGTGGAAGATGCCGTAGTAGAATCTTCAAAAATCCTATGGGATGCCGGTGTTGATTTTCTTTGGTTTCCGATGCCAAACTTCGGCGGATACTGTATTTCCAGAAAATCATATGAGAAATGTATTTCTAAGAGCAATATCCGTGCGAATAAGCGAATCAAAGATTATGGTGCAAACATCGTGATTCATACCTGTGGTCCCTACGACGACCGGTTTGATCTGGTGCTGAAGGAGTCGGGAGACGCATGGCACATTTCTGATACTCAGACAAAGAAGGTAAAGGATGAATATGGAGATAAGGTTTCTTTAATGGGAAATATTCCCTGTGTTTCAGTTTTGATGGAAGGGACACCGGAGGAAGTTTATAAATATGCTTATCAGGAGTGTATGGACGGGGCGAGAGACGGACGGTTTATCTTAAGCGGAGATTGTGATGTATCGCCGATGACACCAGACGAGAATGTGATGGCAGCAGTCCGTGCGGCAAAAGATGCGGAAAAGGTGCTGTTTGGAAACCAATAGAGAAGGGGGAATATGAATTGGGAGAAGTGAAAGATTTTAATTGTACCTATGATAATTCAGCAGGAATCAATGAGGAAGTAACAGCACGTTTAAATCTGTCTTTTCCAGACGCCTATCTTCATCATGAGACGATGGCAGAATTGTCAAAGGCTCTCAAGGAACACGACGGCGCAGCATTTTGTGAACTGCCTTTTTGTCATACGGTAGAGGCGGAGGCTATGGGAGGATTGGTTAATTATGGAAATGATAGGACTGGTCCCCGGGCAAAGGAATATATCTGTACAAAGCCGGAAGAGATTCTGGAGTTGCCGTCCATTGACTTTGGGACAGGCAGGATCCATGAGGTTCTTATGGCCTGCCAGGAGCTTCGAAATCAGGGAGAGCATGTGGTTCTCCAGGTGTCCGGACCGTTTACGATCTTGAATGTCTTGATTGATGCCCGGTATGTTTTTAAAGGAATGAGAAAGAAACCGGAGGTTATGAAGGAGGTTTTCTGGAAGCTGGGAGACGAAATTCTAAGATTTATGGAAGAAGGAAAAAAGTATGGCGTAGATTTGATCAGCTATGCGGATTCTTCCGGCGGGGTGAACATTCTGGGACCGAAAATGGCTGAACAAGTGGTGGAAGATTTCACCTATGAATTTTTAAAGAAGGCAGAAGCGCTTGCAGACGATAAAACGATGATACTGCTCTGCCCTAAAACTTCTCTTGCGCTGATTGGAACCGGGTATGCTAAATTTAAAGATCATTTGATCGCACCGGGCACATCCTATGGAGAAGCGTGTATCCAGATGACCGGAAAGGCAAAATTTGCCGGGCAGATGTGTATCAAAAATATAGGATATCAGTTAGAAAATGGCATTTTTAAAGAACTACAATTGATATAAAGGAGGAGAGTGAAAATGAGCTCAAAGGAAGAATTATTAAAGAGGCTTTCGGACGGCGTGTTGGAAATGGAAGAAGACGATGTGGCAGAGGCAGCACAGGAATATCTGGATGCCGGATATCCGGCGTTTGATGGGATCATGGAAGGTTTGGTAGACGGAATGAACCGTGCCAGCGAGCTTTATGAACAGGAGGAATATTTCGTCACAGATGTTTTGCTTTGCTCGGATGCCATGTATGTAGGTCTTGATATTTTACGCCCTTATCTGCCGGATACTTCCGGAGAAGAAAAGGTAAAGGCTGTGATTGGTGTTGTAGAAGGTGACACCCATGATATTGGGAAGAATCTGGTAAAGATCATGATGGAGACAGCTGGCTTTGAGATGATTGATCTGGGACGAGATGTAGAGTTACAGAAATTTGTTGACACGGCAAAAGAGGAGCATGCAAGTCTGGTATGTTTGTCTACTTTGATGACGACCACCATGGGCGGTATGGAGACCGTGATTCATCTGCTGGAAGAGGCAGGGATCCGTGATCAGGTAAAGGTCATGATCGGTGGAGGTCCAATCTCCCAGAAATATGCGGATAAGATTGGTGCGGACGGATATTCCCAGAATGCAGTAGAGGCAGTTAAGCTGGCAAAGAGATTGTTGAATATTGCGTAGGAGAGATGAGATGTTGACACCAAAAGAAAGATTGAAACGAATATTTGACGGGCAGAAAGTTGACCGCCCTGCCTGTATTTGCCCTGGTGGAATGATGAATATGGTAACATCGGATCTGATGGACTCCATTCATGTTTATCTTCCAGAAGCACATACGGATGCAAGAAAAATGGCGGACCTGGCAAAGGCGGTTTATGAAAAAGGATGTTTTGAAAATTACGGTGTGCCCTTTTGCATGACTGTAGAAGCACAGGAGATGGGCGCTAAAGTAGATCTGGGGACGAATATTTATGAACCCCATGTCACTGGATATGTCATTGACTCGGTAGCAGATTATCATAAGCTGACTCCGGTAGATGTGGCGAAGGGACGCGCCAAGGTGGTGACAGATGCCATTCGTATCCTCAAAGAGGAGACAAGGGATGTACCGATTGTAGGAAACCTGACGGGACCAGTCAGCACGGCAAGTTCGGTGATGGAACCGGTGATTTTTTATAAGGAGCTTCGCAAACGCAATGAAGAAGCTCATAAATACATGGAATTTATTACAGATCAGCTGATTGCTTTCGGAAGGGCGCAGATCGAGGCGGGCGCAGACGTGATCGCAATTTCCGATCCAAGCGGAACGGGCGAGATTCTGGGACCAAAATATTTTGAAGAATTTGCGGTAACTTATATCAACCGGCTTCTGGATGCGCTTCAGAAAGAGAAAATGGGCACCATTGTCCACATCTGTGGACAGATGAGTCCGGTATATAAAGAGATCAATGAAGTGAAAAGCAGTGCATTGAGCTTTGATTCTATTGTTCCGATGAAGGAGGCAAGAAAGCACCTTCCGGACCGGGTGCTGATGGGAAATGTCAGTACCTATGCGTTGGAGTTCGGCGATCCGGCAAGAGTAAGGACCTTGACAAAAAGCTGCATGAGAAACGGGTCAGATATTATTGCGCCAGCCTGTGGACTGGGGATGAAATCGCCTCTTTCAAATATTCAGGCAATTCTTGCATGCGTCAGTGAGGAGGCATAAGAAAATGGCCAGGATTATTGTAAAACAAATGAACAGCCCGATTGTCTGCCAGGAGGGAGCCAATCTTTTGGATCAGTTGCTTCGTGGAGGCGCTTTTGTAGATAATCCCTGCAGCGGTAAGGGAATCTGTGGAAAATGCAAGGTTAGAATTTTGTCTGGGAAGACTTGTGAACCATCAGACACGGAAAGAGCTCTGCTGAAGGAGCAGGAGATCCAGGAAGGAATCCGTCTGGCATGCCTGACGGAAGTTTTTGGAGATGTGGAAGTAGAACTTCTGAAAAAGGAGCGGAAGCACCAGGTTCTGACGAAGGGGTATCTGCCGGAATTTGACCGGGATACGTTTGATGGAGGTTATGGAATTGTAATCGATATCGGTACAACGACGGTAGTGACAGCACTGATTGATCTGGCTTCGGGGGAGGAGATGGCAAGCGCATCCATGATCAATGCACAGAAGCATTATGGTCTTGATGTGCTTACCAGGATTACTTATGAATATGAACATCCGCAGACGGGAGTCCGGGAACTTCAGGATGCGATCGTACACTCGATCAACGGCATGATCACAGAGGTATGTGAGGAAAGAGAAATTTCAAAAGAAGAGATCAGGGAGATTGATGTGGCGGCCAACTGTACAATGATGCACATGCTGCTGGGAGTGGATGCAAGGAGTATTGGAAGGGCGCCGTATCGCCCGGAATTTACAGAAGCCAAACGGCTTCCCGCTTCCAAGATCGGGCTGGAGGCAGGAAAAGACACCTTGTTGTACTGTCTGCCTCAGGTGTCGGGATATATAGGAGCAGATATTGTGGCAGGTGCTTATGTTTGTACACTGCAAAAAGAAAAGGGACGTGTACTGTTCATTGATATTGGAACCAACGGTGAGATTGTGCTGGCCAGTCAGGGCAGGATTCTTTGTTGTTCCTGCGCTGCCGGCCCGGCACTGGAAGGTATGAACATCAGCTCTGGAATGCGGGCGGCTGAAGGCGCCATCGAAGATGTAAAGATTACGTCGGAAGGCAATCAGATCAAAGTCATTGGCGATCAGGAGCCTGTTGGAATCTGTGGAAGCGGCATCCTGGCTGTAGTAAAGGAATTGCGAAAGGCAGGAATAGTAAGGAAGACGGGAGCGTTTATCAAGAAAGAGAAGTTAAAAGAGGAAGACTATCGCTTCCCATTGATTCGCATCAATGGAACAAAGAGGGAGTTTGTGTTGCATGAAACGCCGGAAATCCTGGTGACGCAAGGGGATATCCGGCAGGTTCAGCTGGCGAAGGGCGCTATTCTTTCCGGGTTCACCGCCCTTTTGCAGAAGGCAGGAATTACCATGGAAGATCTGGACAAGGTGATGATTGCCGGACAATTTGGAGCCCATTTGCCGGCAGAGTCACTGGTCGGAATAGGAATCCTTCCGGAGGCGGTGAAGGATAAGCTGGTCTATGTAGGAAATTCCTCCAAGACGGGAGCTTACATGGCTTTGATGTCCGAAAAGGCGAAACAGGAGATGGAAGAGCTGGCATCAAAAATGGAATATATGGAACTTGCCGAGACAGAAAATTATGAACGGATCTTTACCGACAGCATGATTTTCCCATAGACGAACCAGACGTTGATATATGAGGGAGAACGCATATGGAATATGAAGAGTTAAAACGATTGATGAAAGAACAGAAAGTAGAGATGACAGCCAAAGAGAGGATGAAGGCTTACAATGCGGGGGAGGAAGTAGACCATATCCCCTATACCCTGCAGGCGCCAGACCCAGCCATGGCAGATATCTTTGGGTTTACCACGACACAGTTTGCAAAAGACTTTGAGGTGAAAAGTGAGGTCATCCGCAGACGGAAGGAAGAATTTGGCCTGGACAGCTTCAATGTGGGGCTGGGGCTTAAGACCATCGGAGGAGCCCTGGGGTCAAAATTAGCTGCTCCGGAGCATGGGATTGATTATGTGGCAGAACATGTGCTCCAGGATTATGCAGATTTTGATAAGCTGGAGGTGACGGATCCCTATAAAAATCCTGTGCTTCGGCCGATCCTTGAAAGTGCAAAGAGGCTCAAGGACCGGTTCCCGGATGTAAGTATGACGACCAGTGTGGCGGGTCCTATGTCTACGGCGATTGCGGTTCGGCCGGTGGAAAAAGTATTAAAGGATACCCGGAAGAATCCGGAAATGCTGCATAAGCTTCTGGACTTGACGGTAGAGTGCTCGTTGAAATGGTTTGAAGCATTTGCCCATGAGTTTGGACCGGTTTCTACCAATTTTTCCGATCCAGTGACCTGTATGGATGTGATCAGTAAATCTCAGTTTGATGAATTTTCGCTTCCATATATCAAAAAGCTGATTGATGGAACAGAAAAAATTATGGGATCGAGACCAGGAGCCCATATCTGCGGCAAAACCAGCCCGATTTGGAAAGATTTGGCGGATGCGGGTTTGTTTTCTTTCAGTATTGATAACTGTGAGGATCTGGCGGAGGCAAAGAAAGCGGTAGGTGACCGGATGCGAATCGCTGGAAATGTGCCGCCTGTAGATGTGATGAAGGAGGGATCCATCGATGAGGTGATTGCCTCTTGCCGGGAATGTCTGGAAAAATGCGCAGATAATCCTGCCGGGTATATCCTGAACACTGGCTGCCAGCTTCCCATCGGAACGCCAAAGGCAAATGTGGAGGCATTTATCTATGCAGCCAGAAAGTATGGAAGAGGTGCAAGACTTGGCAAGAGGCCAAAAGGACTTGAGGAAGAATCATAAAATAGAGATTATTTATGAAAGCCAGGAGTTAGCTGCCTGGCTTTTTATCTGTCTTTATGGGAGCAGACAGTTTTGACATCAGGGATGGAAGTGATATAATAATAGAAAGACGAGAAAGGGATGAGACAGTTGAATCGAATTTCAGTTTATATTTTGAAGCGTTATCTGCTTCTTCTAATAGGTCTTTCTATTATGGCGTTTGGGGTTGCGTTTTCTAT
Organism: Lachnospiraceae bacterium; assembly: GCA_019424135.1. GTDB lineage: Bacteria > Bacillota > Clostridia > Lachnospirales > Lachnospiraceae > Merdimonas. Next base: position 58,210 of record JAHYZZ010000003.1, on the reverse strand, counting down.
CAAGGCAGCGCTTGGAACTTCCCCGATTTCCAGTGTGCCTTATGCGGTCAGCCTGTTTACACCATTGACAGTTGGAACGGCAACGATAGCCATGCACTGTGTGTTTATTCTCATACAGATCTTGATCCTGAGGAAAAATTATCATCCGATTCAGTTAATGCAGCTTCCGGTTGCATTTTTCTTTGGCTATCTGACAGATTTTGGAGTCTGGGCGGTTCAGGGAATCCGCTATGATACTTACTGGCAGCAATGGATCATCTGTATAATCGGGATTTTTCTGGTGGCAGTGGGGGTCAGCCTGGAAGTGAAGGCCGGTGTTGTAGTGTTGGCCGGAGAAGGGGTAGTGCTTGCAATATGCAAGGTGCTGCCGATCAAATTTGGCTATATGAAAGTCGGATTTGATGTGACGTTGGTGATAATAGCTTGTCTGCTTTCATTTGTTTTTACCGGTCAGATTCAGGGGGTGAGGGAAGGAACGGTTGCCGCTGCTATTTTCGTAGGTCTGATTGCAAAACGAATCGGTAAGATGCTGGAACGCTGGAATTTGGAGAAAGAGTAGGAATTGAGAAACTTTCCATAAGTTAGATTTTTAGCGTAGCAGTTTTTTGGCTGCTACGCTCTTTTTTTCTTGTGCTAAGCAAGTCAGTCTTCCAGTGCAGCGATGACTTCGATTTCGCAAAGGGCATGTTTCGGCAGTGTTTTTACGGCCACACAGGTACGGGCCGGTTTTGAAGTAAAATACCGGGCGTACACTTGATTGAAGGCATCAAAATCATCCATGTCTGCGATAAAACAGTTTGCCTTGATAACCTTATCAAAGGACGTGCCGGCAGCTTGCAGCATAATGCCGATATTGCGGCAGGCACGGTCAGTTTGTTCTTCAATGGTGTGGACATGAAGCTCACCGGTGGAAGGCTCGACGCCGATCTGACCGGCGCTGAAGAAAAAGCCGTTGTGGATATAGCCTTGAGAATAGGGACCGTTTGAAGGTGCAATTTTGTCAGAGGTAATCATTTTCATATGAAATACTTCCTTTCCGTTTCTTTTTAGGATAGCGTAACATGTGAAGAGAAGGAAAACAATGGAAATATTGGACAATTCAGCCAAGGATATAAGGTTTCTTTTCTGGTAGAGTGGGATTTTTGTGTTATAATATCCGCAAAGTATTTTGTTTTTGGCGTTTCTATTTTTGATATAGATAGAGGAAAGGAATAGTATTTGATGATAGCAAGAAAACATCCGGCAGATGAGATGACACCCTTAGAGCGAAAAAAAGCAATGGATGAGGGAAGAGATTTTGACCGCTATCCTGCGGTTCCCTTTATGAGTGAGTTCCAATGTTATTTTTCCGGAATCAGTGTCTGGGACTTTTGGCATGATTCCCAAAAGATGGCAGAAGCAGCACTGCTGCCATTTAATTACTATGGGTATGACCGTATCGTAATAGGTCCAAATACCAGGGGCATTGCGGAAGTTTTGGGCGGTACATTTGTATGTCCGGTAAATGGGGTACCTTATGCTGGAGAACCGTTCCTTCAAAGTTATGAACAGCTAAATGTTATGGAGCTGGTGGAAAGAGATCTGGCAGAACCTTTGACCTTCCGCCGATATCCAAAGTCAGATATGTATCTGATCACGCTGAGAAATCGCGTGAACCTTGAGATTGAAAAGCTTACAGCTGATGCATAAATGAATAAAGTCAAAGAGCAGGAAGGAGGAGAAAAGATGGGGGAAACAAAGATCGTAAAAACTTCCTGTGCCGTGTGCGGGGCATGCTGTGAGATTGACGCCTATGTCAAGAATGGCAGACTGGTCAGTGTCGAGGGAGGAAAAAACACAGATATGCAGCAGGGCGGTATGTGTGCCAAGGGAGTTGCGGCTGCTCAGTTTGAGTACAACCAGGAACGGATCCTGTATCCTATGAAGCGTATCGGGGAGAAGGGTGAAGGAAAGTTTATGCGGATCTCCTGGGACGAGGCATATGATCTCATTGCAAAAAAAATGCTGAAAGTCAGGGAAACATATGGGGCGAAGTCGACTGTGTTTTATGTGGGGTACCCCAAGTGGTTCCGTCCGGCTATGCTGCGCCTTTCCAATGCTTATGGGTCGCCAAACTTTTGTACAGAGTCCAGCACCTGTTTTCAGGCGGCGGCTCTGGCCTGGAGGTCGATTTATGGAAATGCAATCTGCCGACCGGATCTGGCACATACAAACACGCTGCTGATCTGGAGCTCGAATTTATATCATTCTAAAACAACTGCCAGCGCCGGTTTTCAGGCATTGAAAAAGCGGGGAGTTCAGGTGATTGATGTGGATCCCAGGCATACGGTGACGGCCCACGATGCCGACCTTCATCTCCAGCTGACTCCGGGGACAGATGGTGCTTTGGCATTGTCCATGGGACAGGTGATCATTGAAGAAGATCTCTATGATCATGAATTTGTGGAAACCTATGTATTTGGGTTTGAAGAATACCGGAAATACGTGCAACAGTTTCCGCCAGAGAAGGCAGAAAAGATCACCGGTGTTCCGGCAGACAGGATTCGTGAAGCAGCAAGACTTTATGCCACAAATGGACCGGCAGCGCTGATGTTTTCTGCGTCCCCTGTCGTACATCATATCAATGGAGTGCAAAATTACCGGGCGGTATTTTCTCTGATCGCGTTGACAGGAAATTATGACGTGGAGGGAGGAAACCGGCCAAAGCCCGGACCTTCCTCTTTGGCAGGTGAGTTTGGCCAGGTGAAGCGGTATGACGGGGAAGAAGCCATCGGACAAAAGGATTTTCCCGTCTGGTTTGACCTTCCTTGCCAGGAGGCCCAGTGTATCAGACTGGCGGATGCTATTTTAGAGGAAGATCCTTATCCAATTAAAGCTGTATTTGCCGCGGGCATGAACCATCGGATGTGGCCAAAGCCAGGGCACCTTCTGGAGGCACTCACAAAGTTGGATTTCTATGTAAATACAGATATGTTCTGGTCAGATGCATCAAGGGTGGCGGATCTGGTGCTCCCAGCCTGTACTTCTTATGAACGGGAAGAAGTACAGGTAAAGCCTGGAGGGAGATTTTATTTTTCCGGTCAGGCAGTAGAACCTTTAGGAGAGGCCAAAAACGATATTGAGATCATTATGGAAGTGATGAATCGTATGGGTCTGGAAGATGAAGTTCTTTCCCATGGATATGAAGCATATATGCAGCATATCCTGGAGCCGTCAGGACTGACCCTGGAAGAGTTAAAGATGCACCCGGAGGGAATGCTGGGAAAAAAACTTTACCCGCCTGCTGAAAAGATGTATGAGAAGGAACCGTTTGCCACGCCGTCGGGAAAAGTAGAGCTTCGCTCCCTGGTACTGGAACGATATACAGACAGTCATGGCTATCATGGACTTCCGGTTTATCGGGATTTTCGTAAGATAGCAGATGTGGATCAAAAGCGCTATCCCCTGATCTTGAATACTGGCAGCAGAAAGCCACAGTTTTTCCATTCAAGAGTGTACCGGGTAAGCTGGCTTGCCGGAATCGAAGACGCGCCCCTTGTGGAAATCCATCCAGAGGATGGGAAAAGATACGGGATTGAAGACGGGGCAAAGGTTAGGGTGGAATCCCCGGCCGGGGAGGTGATGGCGAAAGCATCTTATCATGTAGGTGGCAGACCAGGGGTGGTATACATCTATCACGGAAGCCCCCAGGGTGATGCAAATGAGCTGATCGGAAAGGATTATCTGGATCCCATATCTGGATTCCCAGGATTCAAAAGTTATTTCTGCAGAATAGAGAGGGTACTATGAACGTAAAATTTGATCGAAATCAGTGTATCGGATGTTTTGCCTGCTATGTGGCCTGTATTGCACAGCATCATGGACCCGAGGAAAGGGATGCCGCCAGCTTCCGCAGAATTGAAAAGGTGGTGGATACTGAGGCCGGATTTCAGAAAAAAATCTGTCTGGGATGTATTCACTGCGGTGCATGTATGAACGTCTGTCCTGTCGGCGCACTGTTCAAGGAGAAGGAATACGGGTTGATCCTGGCGGATCAGGAGAAGTGTATCGGATGCAGGGCTTGTGAACGGGCCTGTCCTGTGCATGTGATTTTTTTGAATTCAGACGGGAAGGTAGAAAAATGTGACGGTTGCATCGAAAGACTGCGCCAGGGTGGCAGGCCGGCCTGCGAGAACGTCTGTTGCACAGGGGCATTACAGATGGAGGAAGGAAACCCATGAGAGAGATTGCAGGCTGTATCCTGGCAGGCGGACAGAACCGCCGGATGGGTGGGAAAAAGAAAGGATTTCTAACTTACCGGGGAACGCGTTTTCTGGACTTGATCCGGGGAAATTTAAATGCATTTCCCCGGATTTATCTGTCTGTAGAGAAACTTGAGCGCTATCCTTTTGAGGAAGCTGAAGTGGTGGAAGATCTTTTCCCGGGAACCGGTCCGATGGGAGGGATTGCTTCTGTCTTAAAAAAATGTAAAGAAGAGGCCGTATTTGTGATTCCCTGTGATATGATATTTCTATCAGAGAAAGTTGTGATAGAGATGAAGTGTGCCTATGAGGATACCGGTTTGCCAGTGATATTGAAAGAAAAGAATGAAGGAGATTTATCCCCTTTGCCGGGAATCTATACCAAGGGGATGCTGCCCAAGATGGAAACCTGTATGAAGACAGGTGATTACCGGCTTAGGAGCCTGTGGGAGAAGGAGGACTATGTTGCCGTGGAAAGACCGCAAGAAAAGGAATTAATGAATATTAACAGGCCGGAAGAATATCGAAAGATCCAGTGGATTTCTGTTTCAGAAGCAGGAAAACTTTTGGAAGAGTCTGTAAAAGAAATGATGGGGACGGAGGAAGTATCACTTTCGGAGGCAAAAGGGCGGATCCTGGCAGAAAATCTGGCGGCAAAGACAGATCAGCCGCCTTTCTCCAGATCGCCTCTGGACGGGTATGCCCTACGGGCAAAAGACAGCGAAGGAGCCTCTAAGGATTGTCCGGTACGCCTCAAAGTGACAGAAAAGATTTTTGCCGGAGAAATTCCAAAAGTGACAGTCGGTGAAGGGGAAGCGGTCAGGCTGATGACGGGATCTCCCATACCGCAAGGAGCGGATGCGGTAATCCGTCAGGAGCATACAGGGGCAGAGAGGCAGAATCTTGTGGAAATTTATGAGCCCCTAAAGCCTTTCGAGAATTACTGCTTTAAAGGGGAAGACTTTCAAAAGGGAGAGATTCTTCTGAAGAAAGGCACACATATGGATTTTATCGCTGTCGGGGTGGCTGCCGCCATGGGATATGACAAAATACCAGTACGGCGCAAGATCCGGGCCGGTATCCTTGCTACGGGAGATGAGCTTTGCGAACCAGGCGAGGAGTTGGCGCCTGGAAAGATATACAATTCCAACGGCTTCCTGATTCGTGAATGGCTGGAAGAAATGGAAGTACAGGTGGTAAGAAGCGTCTGCCAGGAAGATGCGGCAGAACGAATCGCCAGATCCATCGATGAGATGAGCCGGGAAACGGATTTGATTCTGACCACTGGAGGCGTGTCTGTGGGAGAACGAGATTTGATGCCTGAGGTGTTTGAACGTTTGGGAATCCGGCTTTTGTTTCACGGAGTCCAGGTAAAACCGGGGGCTCCTACGATGGCAGGAATGTATGGAGATGTCCCTGTGATCGCTTTGTCCGGCAATCCTTTTGGAGTCCTGGTACATTTGGAACTTCTGGTTCGGCCGGTGCAAAAAAAACTGACAGGCAGCAGCTGGTATGAGCCCCAATACCGGCAAGGAATTCTTAGGAGTGGGTTTCCCAGATCCTGCCTGGGGCTTCGTATGATCAGAGCCAGATGGGAAAATGGAAACATTTATTTCCCAGACAGACATGCATCCGGAGTGTTCGGGTCTATGCTGGAGTGTAATTGCCTGGTAGAGGCTAAGGGGCAAAGGGACGGACTTAGGAAGGGGGAGAAGGTATGGGTGAGAATGCTGGGAAGACACCGCTGATTTATTGTATCTGTGGGCTGAAAAATACTGGGAAGACGACCCTGATCACCAGGCTGCTTCCGATTCTTACAGGAAAAGGCTACCGGGTAGCTGTTGTAAAACATGACGGCCATGATTTTGAACCCGATGTGCCGGGGACAGACAGCTTCCGGCACCGAAAAGCAGGAGCCTATGGGACGGCAGTATTTTCAGATCACCGATTTCTAGTAACAAAAGAATGTGAAGGGGTTACAGAGACAGAAATGTTTTTGCATTTTCCCGAGGCAGATATTATACTGGTAGAAGGGCTTAAGAAAAGCAGCTATCCTAAATATGTCTGTAATGATGTGGATAATCTTGCGCAGACCGAGAGAATTGTAGAAGATATCCTGTCGCTGCTGGAAGGAAGACAAAGGCCTTTAGATAAGGGAGATGCATAAATGAAATATAGAGATATCCAGCCTGGAATCTTTCGTTCCCGACCCAATCGGTTTATCGCAAAGATTGAGATCCAGGGAAAAGAAGAGACGGTACATGTGAAAAATACAGGGAGGTGCCGGGAACTGTTGATACCGGGGGCATCCGTGTATGTGGCAGAAGCCGATCACCTTGGAAGGAAGACGAAATGGGATCTGATCGCAGTGGAAAAAGGAAGCAGAATGGTAAACATGGATTCTCAGGCGCCAAATCGTCTGGTGAAAGAGTGGCTGGAGGAAGGTCAGCTCTTCTCGAAGATTGAAAAGATCCAGCCGGAATATGTTTACGGAAATTCTCGGTTTGATCTATACGTAGAGGCAGACGGAGAGAAGATTTTGATTGAGGTCAAGGGCGTGACACTAGAAGAAGATGGCCGGGTTCGGTTCCCGGATGCGCCCAGTGATCGGGCGGTAAAGCATGTAGAGGAGCTGGCACAGGCGGTGAAAAATGGATACCAGGCATATGTGTTTTTCGTGATCCAGATGAAGGGTGCCTGGTATTTTACGCCGAATATAGATACCCATCCTGCATTTGCCAAGGCACTTCAATGTGCGGCAAAAGATGGAGTAAACGTAATCGCCTATGACTGCCATGTGAAACCTGATGAGATTCATATCGCAGATGAGGTTCCGGTAGTGTTGGAGAATCCAGTATTGTACGAAATGGCAAAGCCTTTAGTCAAGTGGTATCAGAAGAATAAGAGAGATTTGCCTTGGAGAAAGAATCCAGACGCATATCGAGTATGGGTGTCAGAAATTATGCTGCAGCAGACCCGGGTGGAAGCCGTAAAACCTTATTATGAGCGGTTTTTGAAACGTCTGCCGGGAGTGAAAGAGCTGGCACAGGCAGGGGAGGATGTACTCTTAAAGCTCTGGGAAGGCCTTGGTTACTACAACCGAGTCCGCAATATGCAGAAAGCAGCGCAGCAGATCATGGTAGATTATAACGGCAAATTTCCAGAGACTTATGAAGAGATCCGCAGGCTGAAAGGAATCGGAAGCTATACAGCCGGAGCTGTCTGTGCGTTTGCGTTTGGAATCCCCAAACCGGCAGTGGATGGAAATGTACTTCGCGTGATATCCAGGCTGACTGCAAGTCGGGAAGATATTATGAAACAGTCTGTGCGCAGAAAGATGGAAGAGGAACTGGAAAAGGTGATTCCCAAGGAACAAGCCGGAGATTTTGACCAGGGATTGATTGAACTGGGCGCGATGGTCTGTGTGCCAAATGGAGAGCCCAAGTGTGAAGTATGTCCTTTGGCACACCTTTGTAAGTCCAGAAAGTTGGGACTGACAGATGAGATACCAGTCCGGAGCAAGGCGAAGAAACGAAGGAAGGAAGAACGTACGGTCTTTCTTTTCAAAGATGGCCGTAGCATCGCCATACGGAAACGTTCTAGAAAAGGGCTGCTGGCCGGCTTATATGAGTTCCCCAATGTGGAAGGGAAATTGTCCATGGAGGAGGCGGCGGCATACAGTAAAAAAATTGGCCTGATGCCCGTCCGTATCCGGACATTGGATCATGCAAAGCATATTTTCAGTCATATTGAGTGGCATATGACTGGATATGAGATCCTCGTGGATGAATTGGAAAAAACAAATGAAAAAGGCTTTCTTTTTGCGCTTCCAGAAGAGATCGGGAAAAAATATCCGATTCCATCGGCGTTCGATGTCTATACCCGTCAAGCAGGTATCGAGAAAGAATAAAAATAGACCTCTGCTGTGTTAGTCAGCAGAGGTCTTTCTTTACATAGATATGTTCTTACAGGCGTTCATTATTATCTCTCATAAACTTATATTCTGCCACGGACCGGTCAAAGCCTTCAATATGTGTGTAAAACCAGTTGACAATGTTTTCCTGGACTTTTTCTACAAAGGCATTCGAAGGACCTTCTTCTTCCTCCAGCATCTCGCTCAGCTCCTGAATCGTTTTGCGGAATGCTTCATGCTGTTCGTGGTGTTTTGCAAAGCCGGGATACTCGATTTCTCTTTGCAGCTGTTCTTCAGCAGAAAAGTGGTAATCGGTATAATCTGCAAGATAATCCAGAGTCTTTACAGCAACTGTCTTCTCGTTGCTTTGCTCACAGCTTTCCAGAAGCTTATTCATCCGTTCGATCAGTTCCTTGTGCTGTGAGTCAATCATCTCATTTCCAGTAACCAGCTTGTCCGTAAATTCTGCGTACATAATACAAATTCTCCTTCCTTGTATTCGGTATTTTTTCAATTATATCATGTTTCGTGTTTATTTTATATAGGCTGCTTTAAAAGCTTTGGAGCCTTCTTTTCCTGCATCACATAGACCAGCGGATAGATCAGAAGTGCCATGGCAAATGCAGCGAAAACATCCGTGACGGAATGTTGCTTTAAGAATACCGTAGACAAAATAATCATACTTGCCAACAGGTATGCGCCGCAGCGTACCGCAGGATGCTGTTTCAGCCTGCTGCTGTGAGCAATGGCGATAGCTGCACCCAGAGAGTTGAACACATGAAGGCTTGGAAGTACATTGGTAGGTGTATCCATGGAATAGATCATCTTGACGATATCTATAAATATATTGTCACGTGTAAAAGTATGAGGTCTCAGGTTCTGACCATTAGGGAAAAACGTGCATATGATCAAAAACAATGTCATGCCTGTGATCGTAAAGGCGGCCATCCGGTAGAAACTTTGCTTTTCGGTAAAGAAGAAATATAAGCCGGTCGCCGCTATAAACACAAACCACAGAAGATAAGGCACTACAAAATATTCTACGAAAGGGATGTAAGAATCCAGCGGAGAGTGTACCATTGTATATTGTACGTTTGTGCGTTTTTCCAGATAAGTAAACCATGGCATATAAATCAATGCATATAAAAACACCCATGCGTGGCTGTATTTTTTCAGTATTTTTCCGGCCGCTTTTATAGCTTTCATCATAGATGCTCCTTTTGTTGATTTTTACTAAGTATTATATTCCGGATTCTTCATGGATTATAACATGAAAAAATTGAATCAACAACAGTCTTCACCATTTGTTAATAATTTTATAGGTATCCCCCTGTGCAAAGGGGTGTGCAGGCCGAAGAATCATCCTAAAACAGGCCGTCTAGGTAAACCTTTAAAGACCGTTCCATATTTCTTTCAAAGTCTGCTTTCCCGTTTTTCAGACACCACTCAAATACATTGCCGATTACGATCATCCGGATATCGGTCGTTACATCCTCAAGAGGGAGAGGCAGTGTAATCACCCCGGCATCCATGGCCCGTTGCAGATAATCGTGGACCGTTACGATAGGATAAGGACGTTCTGTCCGAATCAGTGGATTCAGGGACTGGTTTTTCGGTGTATAATAGTTGGATATGAATGCCACACCCAGTTCCCGGCAATAATGAACGTAGTTCAGATAAACGAGGATGATAGCTGATTTGGCCTCTTCTGTATTCTTTGGAAGGTCTAGATAGTCTGGATTGATGCTGGGCTGTTCCTCAATATAATAAGAAAGGAGATCATCCTTTGTCTTAAAATGATGATAAAAGCTTCCGTTTGATACGCCAGCCTCTTCGCAGATGTTCTTGATGGACAGCGCTTCGTAACCCTGCTGCTGCAGGATCTGTTTGGCAGCATTAAAAATGCGGGCTTTTGTCTCCCGTGATTTTTGCTGTTGTTTTGAAAGTTCCTGTGTGTTTGCTTCCATAGATGAAACTCCCTTTTCTAATTGATTTCAAACTGTTATCAGTATAGCATGGACACTTGTTTTTTTCAAGAAAACAGAGTGAACTCGGTATGCCCGAGACTGTTGCGGAACCCTGAAATATTCGTTATAATTAATTTCGGTGTAAAAACAGAAAGGATTATCAGTACATGGATATCAATCAAAAAATCACAGAAGAACTGGGTGTAAAAAAATGGCAGGTGGATGCCGCAGTTCAATTGATAGATGAAGGGAATACAATCCCTTTTATTGCCAGATACCGCAAAGAAGTTACCGGAACATTGGATGATGAACAGCTTAGGACACTTCATGAGAGGCTTTTCTATCTGCGGGGGCTGGAAGAGAAGAAGGAGCAGGTGCTGGGAAGCATCGAAGAACAGGGGAAACTGACAGAAGAGTTGAAAGCTCAGATCCTGGCCGCAGATACCATGGTAGTGGTGGAGGATCTCTACCGACCCTATCGTCCCAAAAGACGGACCAGAGCGTCTATCGCAAAGGAGAAGGGGCTGGAACCGCTGGCGGTTCTGATTATGTTACAAAAGACAGAGTGTCCGGTGGAGAAACTGGCACTTGAATATGTGGATAAAGAAAAGGGTGTTTCCTGCGCGGCAGATGCCGTGGCCGGCGCACAGGATATTATTGCAGAGCAGATTTCTGATGAAGCGGACTATCGGAAGTGGATCCGGCTTGCGACCATGAAAAAAGGACGGATTGTATCTGCGGCAAAGGATCCGAATGCAGAGTCGGTATATGAGATGTATTATGAATTTGAAGAGCCGGTTGGAAGACTGGCAGGACATCGGGTGCTGGCATTGAATCGGGGGGAGAAGGAGAAGTTCTTAACAGTCAAAGTGGAAGCGCCGGAAGAGGAAATTCTACGGTATTTAAAGAAAAAGATTATCAGAACAGATAATGCGTATACAACATCCATTCTGGAGGCTGCGGTTCAAGACAGCTATAAGCGTCTGATCGCTCCTGCTATTGAGAGGGAGATCCGCAGCGAGCTGACGGAAAAAGCAGAAGGCGCAATCCAGGTGTTTAAGAAGAATCTGGAACAGCTTCTGATGCAGCCGCCCATTGTCGGACAGACAGTTCTTGGATGGGATCCTGCATTTCGGACCGGCTGCAAGCTTGCGGTGGTAAGTCCTACCGGAAAGGTAATCGGAACCACCGTCATCTATCCCACGGCCCCTACCACGCCAAAAAAAATCCAGGCATCTAAGGATCTTTTGAAAAAGATTATCGAAAAATATCATGTGACCTTGATTTCTCTTGGGAATGGGACGGCATCCAGAGAATCGGAGCAGTTTATCGTAGAGCTGTTAAAAGAGATTCCTCAGAAGGTGCAGTACGTGATCGTCAGCGAGGCAGGAGCCTCGGTTTATTCTGCCAGCAAGCTTGCAAGTGAGGAGTTCCCCAAGTTTGATGTAGGACAAAGAAGTGCGGCTTCGATTGCCAGGAGGCTGCAGGATCCGCTGGCTGAGCTGGTAAAGATTGATCCGAAGGCAATCGGAGTGGGACAATATCAGCATGATATGAATCAGAAAAAATTAAGTGAGGCCCTTTCCGGTGTAGTAGAGGACTGTGTCAACCGTGTAGGAGTGGATCTGAATACGGCTTCGGCACCGCTTTTATCCTATATTTCGGGAATTTCCGGTGCTATTGCAAAAAATATCGTTCTTTACCGGGAAGAAAATGGAACATTTACAGACCGCAGTCAGCTGTTAAAGGTGCCAAAGCTAGGACCCAAAGCCTATGAGCAGTGTGCCGGTTTCCTGAGGATTACCGATGGCACTAATCCGTTGGATGGAACCAGTGTGCATCCGGAATCCTATGAGGCGGCAACAAAGCTATTGAAAAAGCAAGGATACAGCCCCAGGGATGTCCGTTCTGGCAATCTGACAGGTCTGTCTCTTACGATCCGGGATTATGAGAAGCTTTCGAAAGAACTGGGGGTGGGGGAGATCACCCTTAAGGATATTGTAAAGGAATTAGAAAAGCCGGGAAGAGATCCCAGAGACGAGATGCCCCGTCCGATTCTGCGTACAGATGTGCTGGATATGAAGGACCTGAAAGAAGGAATGGTACTAAAAGGGACGGTCCGCAATGTGATTGATTTTGGCGTTTTCGTGGATATCGGAGTACATCAGGACGGTCTGGTCCATATCTCTGAGATCACCGATAAAAAATTTATCAGGCACCCATTGGAGGTCGTACACGTGGGGGATGTGGTAGACGTCAAGGTGCTTAGCGTGGATCTGAAGAAAAAGCGGATCCAGCTGACCATGAAGGGGATTTCATAGGACAAAAGAAAGAGAGGTTTTGAACATGGGGAAAAAGAAATTAAAATTGCTGCAGACCGTCCTTGGCGTACTTGCCGGAAATGCGGTTCTGGCTTTTTCGGTGGCTGCGTTTATCGTCCCGCATGGGATCATAATGGGCGGAGCAACTGGTATCGGTCTGATGTTAAGCAGGGTGATTCCGTTGCCACTTTCCCTTTTGATTTTTGTAGTAAATGCGTTTTTATTTGTCTGGGGAACCATAGTCCTTGGAAAGAAGTTTGCTTTGACTACGATTGTGAGTACCTTTGCTTACCCGGCGTTTTTATCGGTAGCACAGATGATTCCCGGTATCACAGAGCTTACAGACAATATGATGCTGGCGGCACTTTACGGTGGAGTTCTTCTGGGAGTCGGCATTGGTTTAATCGTGAAGGTGGGCTCTTCCACGGGCGGGACAGATATCCTGGCGTTGATTTTTAACAAATGGTTCCATATTCCTGTGGCCGTCCTGCTTTATGTTGTGGACTTTTTGGTTCTGGGAAGCCAGATTTTTGATTCTACGTCCGAACAGGTGCTATATGGTATTATGACGCTGGTTTTAGAGACTGTTCTTATGAACCGGGTGATGCTGCTTGGGAAGGCCCAGATTCAGCTGTTTATTATTTCGGAAAAATACGAGGAGATTAAGGGACGTGTATTGAAAGATATTGATGCCGGGGTAACAATGGTACACATTGAAACCGGTTATGGAGCAAAAGAGCAAAAAGGCGTCCTGTGTGTGGTACAAAATCGTAAGCTGTATTCTGTCCGGGAGATTGTGCATGAGATCGATCCAAAGGCGTTTATCACTGTAACACAGATCAATGAAGTAAGCGGCCGGGGCTTTACAATTGATAGGGTTTATCACGAAAAAGGCTAGGAATCCAGGCGTATTGCGGATATAATAGAACTTAAGGGAAAGGAGTGGAATTGTGAAGCAAAGCGATGAAAAATATCAGGCCTATGTCCAGATATTAAAGGAAGAACTGGTCCCGGCTATGGGGTGTACGGAACCGATCGCTCTTGCCTACGCAGCGGCAAAGGCAAGAGAGGTTTTAGGAGAGATTCCTGATGAGGTAATGGTGGAGGCCAGCGGAAGTATTATCAAGAATGTGAAAAGCGTGATTGTTCCAAACACGAATCATCTGAAAGGGATTCCGGCCGCGGCCGCGGCCGGCATTATTGCCGGGCGGGCTGAGAAAGAGCTGGAGGTGATTGCGCAGGTGTCCAAGGAGCAGATCCAGCAGATGAAGGAATTCCTTCAGAGCACGAAGATAACGGTGGAGCACGTGGACAACGGGATTACTTTTGAGATTGGTGTAACACTTAAGAAGGGAAAATCTTATTCCAAAGTGCGCATTGCCAATTATCATACGAATATTGTACATATTGAAAAGGATCACAAAGTATTGTTGGATATTCCGGTGGAAGGTGAAAGTGAGGAAGGGCTGACAGACCGGACCCTTTTAGATATGAGCGATATCTGGGACTTTGTCAATACCGTGGAGGTGGACGATATCCGGGAAGTGATCGGCCGTCAGATTGAATATAATACTGCGATTGCAGAGGAAGGTCTGAGGGGAGATTATGGCGCCAATATCGGAAGTGTACTGCTAGATACTTATGGAGATGCGGACGTAAAGGTACGGGCTAAGGCAAAAGCAGCAGCTGGGTCGGATGCCCGAATGAATGGATGTGAGCTTCCGGTCATCATTAATGCAGGAAGCGGTAATCAGGGGATGACCTGCTCTCTTCCGGTGCTGGAATATGCCAAAGAATTAGGGGCAGATGAGGACAAGACTTACCGGGCGCTTGCACTTTCTAATCTGGTAGCACTCCATCAAAAGACTGGGATCGGACGGCTTTCCGCCTACTGCGGAGCGGTCAGTGCAGGAGCTGCAGCAGGAGCCGGTATTGCATATTTGTGCGGCGGGGGATACGAAGAGGTGATCCACACAGTGGTCAATGCACTTGCAATTGTATCTGGTATGGTATGTGACGGGGCAAAGGCTTCCTGTGCAGCCAAGATTGCCGAGTCGGTAGACGCGGGCATTTTAGGCTATAATATGTATTTGAGAGGACAACAGTTCTATGCCGGGGACGGTCTGGTGACCAGGGGCGTGGAAGCAACGATTCATAACATCGGAAGACTTGGAAAAGATGGTATGAAGGAGACTAATGAAGAGATCATCAAAATGATGATTGAAGAATAAAAGAGGAGGTTTCAAACATGGAAATCAGAGAAGGCTATATGCCGTTTAAGGAGTACAAAACGTATTACCGTATCGTAGGAAAGAAGACAGGAGATAAGAAGCCGCTGGTACTTCTGCATGGAGGACCGGGATCTACGCACAATTATTTTGAAGTGTTGGATCGTTTGGCAGAAGAGGACGGCCGAGAACTTGTCATGTATGATCAGATTGGATGTGGAGAATCCTATGTAGACAACCGTCCGGATTTGTGGACAGCAAAGACGTGGATTGAGGAATTGAAAGCATTAAGAGAACATCTGGGTCTGGATGAGATCCATCTCCTGGGACAATCCTGGGGAGGTATGCTTCTTCTGGACTATGTGTGCAACGATCACCCGGAAGGATTAAAGAGTCTGATCCTGTCCAGTACGCTTCCGGCTTCTTGGATGTGGGGAATTGAACAGCATCGTATGATCAAGTTCCTTCCACAGGAAATGCAGGATGCCATCGATAAAGCAACTTCTTCCGGAGACTATAGTGATCCGGCCTATGTGGCAGCTGAGACAGAGTACATGCTGCGCCATGCAGCAGGTGAGGTGACGGAAGATTCTCCAGAATGTCTTCGCCGTCCGGTGAAGAAAGGCGGAGAAGCTTATCTCGTAGGATGGGGACCGAATGAGTTTACCCCCCAGGGAACGTTGAAAGACTATGATGTGACAGAGCAGTTGGGAGACATTAAGGAGCCCACATTGGTAATCAACGGAGGAAATGACCTGTGTACGCCGTATATTGCAAAGTATATGTATGACAGGATTCCGAATGCTAAGTGGGAGCTGTTCCGCACATGCAGACATATGTGTTTTGTAGAGGACAATGACAGATATGTAGAATTGATGAAAGAATGGCTGAATCAGAATGATTAAGTAAACAGGAAAAAGAAAGATGCTTCATCACCAGGAAGCATCTTTCTTTTTCTACTTCTTTATGTCAGTTTCTCCAGCTTCGTATTCGTCTTCTTTCATACGGTATCCAACGCCCACCTCAGTGAAGATATATTCCGGCTGGGCCGGGTTGTGCTCCAGTTTGCGCCGGATATTCGCCATATTTACTCGGAGAATCCGGTTGTTGCTGTCGGCATAAGGACCCCATATGTTAGACATGATAGCGGAATAGGTTATGACTTTTCCAGAGTTTCTGGCAAGAAAAGCGACAATCTTATATTCTACAGGAGTCAGATGGATGGGATTTCCATCTAAAGAGATCGTTCGTTTTTCAAAATCTATGAGTAAACCATTGCATTTATAAGGATGAATATAGAGGGGACCAGACGACCCCATCCGGTTACTGTGGCGTAAGGAGGCTCGTATCCGTG